>NZ_PEFL01000002.1:0-600000 GCF_002754475.1 Comamonas sp. 26 | reverse complement strand
TGGCTCAACTACGCCGCCTGGTTGCACATGCGCCTGATGAAGGGCCTGCGCGGCACAGTCTCTTCCTGGTGGGCGCTGGCCGGTCTGGCTGTCACTACCTTCGCTTTCCTGGGTGTGAACATGTTCCTGTCCGGTCTGCATAGCTACGGCGAGCTGTAAGTCTTAAACCAAGCACTCCCAAAAAAGGAGCTTCTTGCGCTTGAATCTTATGGGTTTCAATATCTTTTGGTATTGAAGCCTATAGATAACAGGCGTGAGAAGCTCCTTTTTTATAGAACTGCAGGCGTGGAACTTTGCTGACTGGCGCTGCTCTGAAGTCATTGGTACTCTGTTGTGAGTACCTGGAGCACAACATGCTGATACGCAATAACAACCAAGGCTTTGTCCATTCGCTGAACAGCGAAATCACCTCGCAGACGCAATATCTGCAGCGACGAGCCTTTATGCAGACATTGGCCACGGGGGCCGCAGGCGCTGCACTTGCCAGTTGGGCCGGGCGCGATGCATTGGCAGCGGAGGCTGAGCGCGCTCACCTTCCCGCTCTGAAAGGCCAGCCCAGCAAAGTCTCAGGTGCAATGACGGTGGAAGCCGCCACGGCCTACAAAGACGCCACGAGCTACAACAACTACTACGAGTTCGGACTGGATAAAGGCGAACCGGCCCGCAATGCCAGCACGCTGAAGACCCGGCCGTGGACGGTACGTATCGAAGGTCTGGTGCAAAAGCCGCAGACGCTGGATATCGACAGCCTGCTCAAGCTAAGCGCGCAGGAAGAGCGCATTTATCGTCTGCGCTGCGTAGAGGGCTGGTCCATGGTCATCCCGTGGGTGGGCTACTCGCTGTCTGAATTGCTCAAAAAGGTGCAGCCACTTTCCAGCGCCAAGTATGTGGAATTTGTCACCCTGGCCGACAAGGCGCAGATGCCAGGCCTTAGAAGTGGTGTGCTGGACTGGCCCTATACCGAAGGGTTGAGACTGGATGAAGCCATGCATCCGTTGACGCTGCTGGCCTTTGGCATGTATGGCGAGGTACTGCCCAACCAGAACGGCGCGCCGGTGCGGCTGGTTGTGCCTTGGAAATACGGCTTTAAAAGCGCCAAGTCACTGGTGGCGATTCGCCTGACGGACAAAGAGCCCGGCACCGCCTGGAACAAGGCCGCGCGCAATGAGTATGGCTTTTACTCCAACGTGAACCCCGAGGTGGATCACCCCCGCTGGAGCCAGGCCACCGAGCGCCGTATTGGCGAAGGCGGCTTGTTCGCCAAAAAGCGCAAAACGCTGATGTTCAACGGCTACGGCGATCAGGTCGCGCAGCTGTACGCAGGCATGGACTTGAAGAAGTTCTACTGATGCAGGCTTGGTTGCTCAAGCCCTGGGCCAAGCCGCTGGTCTTTACGCTGTGCCTGCTGCCCTTCGCATGGCTTTTCTATGCGGCATTTACCGATGGGCTGGGGGCCAACCCTGCGGAGGCTTTGCTGCGCCAGACTGGTGACTGGACTTTGCGTTTTCTCTGCATCGTGCTGGCGGTGACGCCGCTGCGTCAGCTCACAGGCTGGAATCTGCTGGTGCGTTATCGGCGCATGCTGGGTCTGTACGTGTTCTTCTACGCCTGCCTGCACCTGCTTTGCTACGCATGGTTTGACATGGGGCTGGATTGGGGCGATATCGTGGCCGATATTCCCAAACGCCCGTTTATTTTGGTGGGCTTCACCACCTGGCTGGTGCTGCTGGTGCTGGCCGCAACCTCGCCCAAGTTCATGCTCAAGGCGCTGGGCGGTAAGCGCTGGCAGTGGCTGCACCGTGCGGTCTACGCCACGGTGCCGCTGGCACTGCTGCATTTCTTCTGGATGCGCGCTGGCAAGAACAACTTTGCCGAGGTGGCTGTTTATGCAGCCATTCTCAGTACTTTGCTTGCCTGGCGTGCGGTGCGTGCTATCAAAAAATGATCAGCCTGCCACGGCACGCAGCGGTGGGCGCACCTGGCGCGACACGGGGTCAATCTCTGCGCTGGGCAGCTGGTAGGCGCGTTGATCGAACAAGTCAATACCGCACTGCAAGCCTTCAAGCCAGTTGAACAGATCGCCAATCGCCTGCTTGCCCATGATGGGCGCGCCGTGCTGGGGCACGATCATTTCGATGGGCAGCTGGCGTGCCATCTGAACCCACAACCGCAAAATCTTGTTGGAGACCATGTAGCGGCGGTGAAAGCCTTCCATACGCGCAATATGGGGCACCAGGTCGGTCACAGGTTTTTGTGCCTCAGCGCCAGTAGTCAAAGACACCCCCAGATCGCCCGTAAACAGAATCTTGCTGATGGGGTCGTAGAAGTGGAAGTTGCCTTCTGCATGCAAAAAGTGTGCAGGCAGCAGTACCAGCTCGCTATTGCCCAGCGGCAAACGGCCACCGGCATCTGGCACGCCGATCACGCGGTTTTCCGTCTTGCCCACTTTGGTGAAGTGCGGCGCAAAACGCTCCCAGATCCGCGAGATGACGAGCTGGGCACGGGTGCTGGTCATCCAGCGATCAAGCGAGGCGATGATGTCCGGGTCCGCATGCGACGCGACCACATAGGCGAGCTTTTGCGGTGGAAAGTGGCGGGACATGCCCATGAACAACTCGTTAAAGGCCAGATTACCACCGGGGTCGATGATGGCTCCTGTGCTGTTGTCCACGATCAGGAACTGATTGGCCTGAATGGCCTGACCGTCTTCCTCGATGAGGTCGGTGAACATCAGGCAGGCATGGGTTTTGTCGCGGTAAAGCTCTATGGGCATGGCAGGTTGTCAAAGGACAAGATGCCTCACTCTAGAGTTGAACCCTGAACAGAGTGTTGATGTTTATCAAGCCTCAGGGCTTGGCATCTGTCTCGGCGGAGTTCTCTGTATCTGCTGGCGATGAAGGCTTCACCACAGGCGCTGCTGTGCCGGGCGTTTTAGGAGACGAAATGCCCAGTGCTTCCGGCAAGGTGGCTCGGCCTTGAGCGGCTGGATCGGTCGGTAAAAAGAGCGGGCCTTTTTGTCCACAGGCGGAAAGTGAAGCGATGGACGCCGCACAAGCTGCAAGGGCAATGCTCCTGACTAAAATTTGGGTGGCTTTCAACATGGGCAAATTGTAATGACTGACCTTGAATATCTGGACCGCGCTGATCAACTACTGATGGCTGTGGAGCAATGCTGTGACCGCATCAACGACGAAACCGATGCTGACCTTGATGCACAGCGCGTGGGTGGCCTGGTGACACTGGTTTTTGAGAACCGTAGCCAGATTGTGATCAACCAGCAAAAGCCCTTGCACGAAATCTGGCTGGCGGCCAAGGCGGGCGGCTTTCACTATCGCTTTGACGAAGAGAAAAATGCCTGGATGGACACCAAGGGCGCAGGCGAGTTCTTTGCCAACCTGACGCAATATGCAAGCGAGCAGTCGGCTATGTCGCTGGAATTCAAAGCGCTGGGCTAATAAATCTTAGGTGCTGAATGAAAAAAGCCTGCCTCGATGAGAGGCAGGCTTTTGTTTTTGCGGGCTTAATTCCTGAACAGATCCAAGATTCGGCTGCGTTCTTCAGAAGCGGGTGCAGGTGTTGCGCCGGGTCCTGCGTTATCGCCATTGGAAGGCACAGACGCTTCCATGCCCAGGCTGGAGATGCCGCCACTGCGGGCATTTTCTTCGTAGTACCAGTCGCCGCCCATATTGACCACACCAGGAGGTACTTGTACCTCAGCCACAGGGACACCCTTGAGTGCGTGCTGCATGAAGCTAATCCAGATAGGCAGGCTCAGGCCGCCACCGGTTTCACGGGAGCCCAGATTACGGGGCGTGTCGTAACCAATCCATGAGACGGCCGAGATGCTGGGCTGATAACCGGCAAACCAGGCATCCACAGAATCATTCGTCGTACCGGTCTTGCCGTACAGATCGGGGCGCTTGAGCGTGGCCTGAGCCTTGGCGGCGGTACCCACACGCGCCACATCGTTAAGCAAGGTGCCAGTGATGAAGGCATTGCGCTCAGGAATGGCCTGGGGCAGGTCACTGAGGGGTGGGGGAGTGAACTCGGACAGGATTCGGCCCTTGTGGTCTGTGACGCGAGCAATCAGCCAGGGATTGAGGCGGTGGCCGCCATTGGCGAAGACCGAGTAGGCACCTGCCATTTGCAGCGGCGTGACGGAGCCTGCACCCAAAGCCATGGTCAGGTAAGCGGGCTGCTTGGAGGCTTCAAAGCCAAAGCGTGTAGCCCATTCCTGGCCGGTCTTGGGGCCAATTGCCTGCAGCAGGCGAATGGAAATCATGTTCTTGGACTTGTTCAAGCCCGTGCGCATGGTCATGGGGCCTGCATAGGTGCCGTCGTAGTTCTTGGGCTCCCAAGGCTGGCCGCCGGTGGTTGCTGCGCTAAAGAAGATCGGCGCGTCATTGATCATGGTTGCGGGCGAGAAGCCATGCTCCAGCGCTGCCGAGTAGATAAAGGGCTTGAAGCTGGATCCGGGCTGGCGCCAAGCCTGAGTCACGTGGTTGAACTTGTTCTTTTCAAAGTCAAAGCCACCCACCAAGGCACGGATTGCGCCGGATTGGGTGGACACAGCGACAAATGCGCCTTCCACTTCAGGCAACTGGGTGATTTCCCATGCACCCTTGGCATTTTTGACAGCACGGATCACCGCACCAGGACGGATCTTGATGTTCGGAGGTGCCTTGGGGCTAAGTCCGGACTCGGCTGGTTTCAGGTTGTCGCCGGTAATGTCAAAGTGTGTGCCGTCAGCGCGTGCAGCCATGATCTTGCGAGGTGAGGCTTCGAGCACCACGGCGGCAATCACATCGCCGTTGTCGGGGTGATTGGCCAGCACATCGTCAATCGCTTCTTCCAGCTCCTGCGGATTGCTGGGCAGGGTGATGAATTTTTCAGGGCCGCGGTACTTCTGGCGGCGCTCGTAGTTCATGATGCCTTCGCGCAGAGCTTTGTACGCGGCTTCTTGCTCACCTGCATTAAGGGTGGTGTAAACGTTCAGACCGCGCGTGTACGCATCGTTGCCGTATTGGGCAAAGATCAGTTGGCGCGCCATTTCCGCCACGTATTCAGCATGAACGCGGGTGGAATTGGAGGCGGTTCGCAGCTTGAGTGGCTCTTCTTTGGCCTGCTTGGCTTGCTCGGCGGTGATGAATCCGTTTTCTTCCATGCGCTCAATGATGTAGAGCTGGCGAATGCGGGCGCGCTTGGGGTTGCTGATCGGGTTGTAAGCAGACGGGGCTTTGGGGAGACCCGCCAGCATGGCGGCTTCAGCAACGGTGATGTCTTTCAGGGGGTGGCCGAAATACGCTTCGCTGGCCGCAGCAAAGCCATAGGCACGATTGCCCAGAAAGATCTGGTTCATGTAGATCTCAAGAATCTGCTCCTTGGTGAGCAGGTGCTCTAACTTGAAGGTCAGCAGAATTTCGTAGATCTTGCGGGTGTATGTCTTCTCGGAGGTCAGGTACACATTGCGCGCCACCTGCATGGTGATGGTGGATGCGCCTTGGCTTTTGACCTTGCCCAGATTGGCGAGTGCGGCGCGCAGCATGCCCTTGTAGTCCACGCCACCATGCTCAAAGAAGCGCGTGTCTTCAATGGCCAGCACCGCATTGGTCATGACCTTGGGAATTTCTTGAATCGGCGTCAGTGTGCGGCGCTCTTCACCAAATTCGCCTAGCAGAGCACCTTCGCTGGAGTACACCCGCAGCGGCAGCTTGGGACGGTAATCCGCCAACTCGGAGACGTCAGGAAGGTTAGGGTAGGCCATGGCCAGCGCTACAGCGACAGCCAGCAACACTGCCAGCGCGCCCGCAACTGCAAGGCCCATGAGCCAGAAGATGGAGCGTAGCAACCAGTGCATGCGTTTTTTAGGAGCTTTGGAGCCAGGCGCTGGAGCCTGATGAGCAGAATGTTCTGATGGCGGCATTTCGCAGTATGAGCAAGGGGTGGGGCATTATAGAAATCCCCTCCAGAAAAGCATCTTTGTGACGATGTGGATGTCACACGTTGGCTGAATCCTAAAGCACAGGGTAAGCACTGTTGCATGAGTGGATGCTGCTGTATGCCTGTTTGATGTTACACAAGGTTGTCTTTTTTTGACCACGAAATGCCTGGGAAATGGCTACAGCAAAGCGTGTGTTGCTATAGCTTGCTGCTAGGATTCCCATGTATTGCTGGCTTTTGTTTCCATTCTTACAATCTAGGGGGGCACGTTGATTGCTCTGAGTTCTTTATTCAGCCGTCAGCCTGCACCATTGCTTGGCATTGATGTCAGCTCCTCCAGCGTGAAGTTGGTTGAACTGACCAAAAGCAAGTCAGGTGAGTGGCAACTTGAGCGTTGTGCGATCGAGCCTCTTGAAAAAGGCTGGATTACCGACGGCAACATTGAAAAATTTGACGAAGTCGCAGAGGCTGTTCGTCGTCTGGTTAAAAAAAGCGGCACACGCACAAAGCAGGTGGCAATGGCTCTGCCTGCTGCCGCAGTGATTACCAAGAAAATCACTTTGCCCGCCGGCTTGTCTGAGTTGGAAATGGAAGTGCAGGTCGAATCTGAGGCCAATCAGTACATTCCGTTTTCACTTGATGAGGTGAGTCTGGACTTTTGTGTCATCGGCCCATCGTCGGTATCTTCGGGTGACGTGGATGTGCTGATTGCCGCCTCGCGCAAGGAAAAAGTTCAAGACCGTCAGGGCTTGGCAGAAGCCGCTGGCTTGAAGCCCGTTGTGGTGGATATTGAGCCCTATGCGGCTCGAATGGCTGCGACACGCCTGGTCTCAAGACTGAGCAACGCCGGGCAGGATGCCGTGGTTGCGCTGTTTGAGGTGGGCGCTATGACCACCAGTATGCAGGTGCTGCGCAACGACGAAGTGCTGTATGAGCGTGATCAGGCCTTTGGTGGCGCGCAGCTGACGCAGCTGATTGCGCGGCAGTACGGCTTTTCACCGGAAGAGGCCGAGGCAAAAAAACGTAGTGGTGAACTGCCTGACGATTACGCAACAGGCGTGCTCAAACCTTTTGTGCAGAGCCTGACGCAGGAGGTGGCTCGCGCGCTGCAGTTTTTCTTTACCAGCACGCCGTACAACCGTGTTGACCATGTCTTGCTGGCAGGGGGCTCTGCGTCCTTGCCTGGCTTGGCAGAGGCCGTCAGTCAGCAGACCGGATGTGCTTGCAGTCTTGCCAACCCATTTGATGGCATGGAAATTGGCAGTGCTGTGCGCCTGAAGAAGATGGCGCGTGAGGCACCGTCTTATTTAACCTCTTGCGGTCTGGCCATGCGGAGGTTTCAAGAGTGATATTGATTAACCTTTTGCCGCACCGCGAAGCCGCCAAGAAACGTCGAAAAGAGGCATTTCAGGTCAATATGGTGATGGCTGCGATTGCAGGTCTGCTGATTGCAGGCCTGATTTACTGGTATTTCCAGATCATGATTGAAGGCCAGCAGAACAAGAACAATCTGCTGCGCTCCGAGATCAAGGTTCTGGAAACCCAGATCAAGGAAATTGACGGCCTGGAGGCTGAAATTGCTGCGTTGCGTGCCCGTCAGAAGGCTGTGGAAGACTTGCAGTCTGATCGCAACTTACCGGTGCACATGCTCAATGAGCTGGTGAAGCAATTGCCAGATGGCGTCTACCTCAGCAGCATCAAGCAAGACGGTTTGCTGGTGACTATGCAGGGAACTGCGCAGTCGAATGAGCGCATTTCCGAGATGCTGCGCAATCTTACCGAAGGCACGGCGTGGTTCTCCAAGCCGGAGTTAATGGAGATTGTGGCCAAGACCGTCGATGTGACTGCCAAGGACAAGCGCCGCGCAGCTGCATTCACATTGCGCTTCAATCTGACAAGAGCCAGCGATGCAGAGAAGAGTCTGACCGCTGCCACTTCTTCTGTGAAGGCGCAGTAATGGCAAAAAAGAAGAAGTCTTCAGATATTGATTTCGCTGCGCTGCAAGAAAGAATTCAGCGGCAGTTTCGTAACCTGGATCCCAATGATCCATCCGTCTGGCCAGCGTTGCCCAAGGCATTGCTATATGCCGTTGTTGCCATCGCCGTTGCTGCAGTTCTGTGGTTTGTCATGCTCAAGGACTACGAAGCAGAGCTGGAAACCGAGCGCGCAACCGAGGTGACTTTGCGCGATGACTATACCAAGAAGATGCTCAAGGCCGTGAGTCTTGAAGGCTTGAAGAAGCAGCGTGAGCAGGTGCAGCAGTATGTGACGCAGCTGGAAAAACAATTGCCCAGTAAGGCAGAAATGGCAGCCTTACTCTCGGATATCAATCAGGCTGGCTTGGGTCGAAGTCTTCAGTTTGAGGTGTTCCGTCCCGGAGCCATGGTGGCCAAGGAGTACTACGCCGAGCTACCCATTACTCTGAAGGTGACTGGCAGTTATCACGACATTGGATCCTTCGCTTCAGATGTCGCTTTTCTTTCTCGCATCGTGACCTTGAATAACTTGTCTATTGCGCCTGCAGGCAAGGATGGTGAGGTGCTGACTATGGATGCCACAGCGCGTACTTTCCGCTATCTGGATGCGGACGAGGTGAAGGCACAGCGTGATGCGGCTAAGGGGAAGAAATGAGCAAGCTACGGTTGAACCCTCTCTGGCTGGCTTTGATGGGTACTGCCTTATTAATGGGCTGCACTTCATCTGAAGAAGATCAATTGCGAGAGTGGATGGCTCAAGAGCGTGCCAATGCCAAGCCAAATGTGAAGCCCCTAGAGGAGCCCAAGCCCTTTAAGCCTCAGATGTACACGGGGGCAGAGGGGATGGATCCATTCAATCCGCTCAAACTGATTCAGGTGCTGCGCAAGGAGTCAGCGCAGTCCAATATCAGCACCGCTTTGCTGACACCTGAATTGAATCGACGCAAGGAGCCTTTGGAAGCTGAGCCGCTGGATGCCATGAGCATGGTGGGCAGCTTAGATAAAAAGAGTGTGCCGACGGCCTTGATCAAGGTGGGTGCGTTGCTCTATCAGGTGCGCGTTGGCAACTACCTGGGGCAAAACTACGGAAAAATTACCAAGATCACTGAGAACTCCATCCAGTTGCGCGAAATTGTTCAGGATGGTGGTGGTGACTGGATTGAGAGAACAAGCACTTTAGAGTTGCAGGAGGTTAGCAAATGATGGGTAGTAATCGCAGGACTTTGGCGAAGGCCCGTTGGGGACTGACACTGGGCAGTCTTTTGCTTTCTTCCGCGGCTTGGGCACAGGCTCGTATTGAGTCTGTGACTGGAGCGTTACAGTCTGGTTCCGAGGTCATTCGAGTCGAACTGTCTGAGCCATTGGCCGCAGATCCGACCGGGTTTGTGGTGCAGACCCCTGCACGAATTGCACTTGATTTTCCGGGGGTGACGAATGGTTCCGGAAAATCACTCCTTGAATTTAATCAGGGCAATTTGCGCTCTGCCAACCTCGTGGAGGCCTCTGGTCGTTCACGTCTGGTACTGAATCTCAAGGCGGCCACAACGTATCGCTTGCAACGCCAAGGCAAGTCGTTGCTGATTTTGCTTGACCCTGCTGGTGCGGCCGCATCTGCGGCAGGCTCGGTGCCAGCTGTGACGCCAGTTTTTGAGAGCAAGTCAACATCGTCTGATATGGTGCCCATCCGAGGCGTGGATTTCCGCCGCGGCAGCGATGGCTCGGGGCGGATTGTCGTGAGTCTAGGCAATAGCCAGGTAGGAGTGGACTTGCGCCAGGAAGGTAAGGGCTTGACCGTTGATTTCCTGCGCACTGCATTGCCGGAAAACTTGCGCAAAAAACTGGATGTGGCTGACTTTGGTACCCCGGTACAAACCATCTCTACCAGCCAGCAGGGTGATCATGTGCGCATGCGCATTGAGCCTGTGGGTGACTGGGAGCACAGCGCATACCAGAGTGACAATCAGTTTGTGGTCGAGGTGCGCCAGAAAAAGGTCGATACCAGCAAGCTGACGCAAGGCCCCGGGTATAGCGGTGAAAAGCTGTCGCTGAATTTCCAGAATATTGAAGTGCGCTCGCTGTTGCAGGTCATTGCAGATTTCACCAACTTCAATATCGTGACTTCGGATACGGTGACTGGCGCTTTGACGCTGCGCTTGAAAGATGTTCCGTGGGATCAGGCGCTGCAGATCATCATGGATGCCAAGGGTCTTGGTATGCGAAAGTCGGGCTCTGTGCTCTGGATCGCGCCCAAGGATGAGATTGATGCGCGTACCAAGCGTGACTATGAAGCAGCCATGGAAATCCAGAAGCTTGAGCCATTGCGGACACAGGGCTTTCAGCTGAACTATGCCAAGGCGGCAGATATTCTTCAGCAGATTACTACTTCGTCGGGTGGAGCAGGTGGGGCTGGCAATAGCACACGCTTTCTGTCCTCTCGTGGTTCTGCTATTTCAGAGCCACGTACCAATCAGCTGTTTGTGACGGACACTCCAACCAAGCTTGAGGAGATGAAAAACCTGCTGGCGACCTTGGATGTGCCGGTGCGCCAGGTCATGATTGAAGCCCGGATTGTGGAGGCTAGAGATACCTTTGGACGCTCGCTTGGGGTTAAGTTTGGTGGAGGGGCTGTTGGCAGCAACGCATCAATGACTTCATCTCAGTTTTTACCTGATGGTGCGAACACAAAGTTCCCTAGCGGAAATTTTGTAAATCTGCCTGCAAGCATTTCGGGTATTAACACGGTGGGGCAGCTGGCTTTCTCTGTCTTCAATAGCTCAATGAGCCGTTTCCTGTCCTTGGAGCTATCTGCTTTGGAGGCTGAAGGCGACGGTAAGATCATTTCAAACCCACGTCTGGTGACGGCCGATCAGAACAAGGCATTGATCGAGCAAGGTACGGAATATCCATATTCAGTCACGGCGCCTAATGGAGCGACCACCATTTCGTTCAAGAAGGCTGTCCTGAAGTTGGAAGTAACACCTCAGATCACGCCCGAAGGCGACATCATTCTCGATTTGGATGTGAACAAGGATAGCCGCGGAGAGACGACGACACAGGGGGTTGCCATCGATACCAAACACATCAAGACGCAGGTGCTGGTGGAGAACGGCGGAACGGTGGTGATTGGTGGTATTTTTGAGATGGAAGAGACCAATCAGGTCAATAAGGTGCCTTTGTTTGGCGATTTGCCGGTGTTGGGTCATCTTTTCCGCAACAACACAAAGGCTTCTAGCAAGCGTGAAATGCTGGTGTTCATCACGCCAAAAATGCTCAGTCAGGTTCGAAACTCCGGCAAATAAGAGAGTTTTCTATGTGATTTGAAAAGGACTGCATCCTGAATGATGCAGTCCTTTTTTCTTGCGGTCTCACAAGGCTGCGACAATCTCTCGCATTGATGTTCGATACAGGCCGCAGGCTTGATGCTGCAATGAATTTTGTGATGGATGCCCATATCGCCCTGGTAGGACTGCCTGGAAGTGGAAAGTCCACCATTGGTCGTTATCTGGCTCGACGTTGGTCCGTGCCTTTTGTGGATGTGGATGCCGCGATTGAAGAGCAGATTCACTGCAGCATTCGCGAATTCTTTGCCAAAGAAGGTGAAGCGCGCTTCCGTGCGGTGGAGCAAGATGTCATGGAACAGTTGCTGGCAAAGCCCATCAAAATGATCATCGCAACCGGTGGCGGTGCAGTGCTTAAATCCGAAAATCGTGCGCAGTTAGCGGCTCATTCACGGGTGGTGTATTTAAGTGCATCGCCGCATGAGATAGCGCGCAGGCTTCAAAAAGATACGCAGCGGCCTTTACTGCAAGTGGATAACCCTTTACAGCGACTGCTGGATTTGCACGGCGTGCGCGATCCCTTGTACAGGGAAGTTGCTGAGTTTGTTGTGGTGGGGACGGGTCTATCGGCTACCCAGGTTGCGCAGCGGGTTGCGATGCAGCTGGAACTGGGTGCATCCAGCTGACCAGCTGAGCTTTTAAGTAATGATTTCAAAGGGATATTGTGGAAACGGTGCAAATTGACTTGGGCGAGCGCAGCTACCCCATTGTGATTTCTCAAAATGTCATGGACTTACGCCAGACTTGGGCGTCGTTGCCCAAGTCTGCTGCTGCCCTCATCGTGACTAATGATGTAGTGGCACCGCTCTACCTTGCCCGCTTGAAGCAAATCTTGAGCCAGCAATATGCGCAGGTACATGAAGTGGTTCTGCCCGATGGTGAGGCCCACAAGGACTGGCAGACACTGAATTTGATTTTTGACGGCTTGCTCTCCAATGGCTGTGATCGCAAGACTGTGCTGTTTGCCTTGGGCGGTGGGGTAGTCGGCGATATGACCGGTTTTGCCGCCGCCAGCTATATGCGCGGCGTGCCTTTTGTGCAGGTGCCGACCACATTGCTCTCGCAGGTGGATTCCTCTGTGGGCGGCAAGACCGCCATCAACCACCCCTTGGGCAAGAACATGATTGGTGCGTTCTACCAGCCTCAGTTGGTGGTCTGCGATCTGGCGACGCTGGATACCTTGCCGCAGCGCGAGCTGAGTGCAGGGCTGGGCGAAATCATCAAGTACGGCCCGATTGCTGACATGCAGTTCTTTGACTGGCTTGAGCAAAACATCGATGGCTTGCTGCGCCGTGACCGCGCGCTGTTGGCGCATGCCGTCAAACGCAGCGTGGAAATCAAGGCCTGGGTTGTTGGGCAGGATGAAAAAGAGGCTGGACTGCGGGCCATCCTCAATTTTGGTCATACCTTTGGTCATGCGATTGAGGCGGGCATGGGCTATGGCAACTGGCTGCACGGCGAAGGCGTTGCCGCAGGCATGGTGATGGCGGCAGAGCTTTCCAGGCGTCTGGGCATGGTCGATGAGCACTTTGTCTTGCGTCTGCGCACTTTGATTGAGCGTGCAGGTTTGCCCGTGCGCGGCGCGATCATTGATGCGAAGGACAATGCGGGTCGATACTTGGAGCTGATGCGCGTCGACAAAAAGTCGGAAGCGGGTGAAATTCGCTTTGTGCTGATTGATAGAGCGGGTCAGGCGGTGATGCGCTCTGCGCCCGATGCTCTGGTGCGTGAAGTCATTGATTGCTGCTGCGCCTGAAGCGCAGAAGATCAGGTGCCTGCACCAAGGACGCATCTGGTGCTGTTCTAGGCAGGAAATGAGCTGCTAGAGTGACTTCATTCCGTTGTTGAGGCAGCTTGCATGAACACTCTGGCTTCTTACGCCTGTAATCCCTTGCACAGCAAGGGACGTCGTTTTGCTGAGCCGGTTGCGCCCACGCGCAGCGACTTTCAGCGCGATCGGGATCGTATTGTTCACTCCTCGGCCTTCAGGCGGCTGGTCTACAAGACACAGGTCTTTGTAAATCATGAGGGTGATCTGTTTCGTACGCGGCTCACGCATTCGCTGGAGGTCGCTCAGCTGGGTCGCTCCATTGCCCGTGCGCTGCAACTCGATGAAGATCTGGTCGAGGCGATCTGTTTGGCACATGACCTGGGCCACACGCCGTTTGGCCATGCGGGCCAGGATGCGCTCAATGAATGCATGAGGCCCCATGGAGGTTTTGAGCACAACTTGCAAAGCCTGCGTGTGGTGGACAGACTGGAGGAGCGATACCCCGCCTTTGACGGCCTCAATCTGACTTTTGAAACGCGGGAGGGCATTCTCAAGCACTGCTCGCGCAGCAACGCCGAGCTATTGAACGCACGTGAGCCCGGCGGCGTGGCACAGCGATTTATTGACGGTACTCAGCCTTCGCTGGAGGCGCAGTTGTGCAATCTGGCTGATGCCATTGCCTATAACGCCCACGATGTGGATGATGGCGTTCGATCGGGATTGATCACCATGGCTCAGCTGCGTGATTCCGTGCCTTTGTTTGCCCGTTATTACGAGACGACTTTGGCGGACTGGCCTCAATTGCTTGTGCCGGATGCCCAGCGCAAGCTCCTGTACGAAAGTATTCGCCGCATGCTAAGTGAGCAGGTCTATGACGTCATCAACAGCTCGCGTGCGCAGTTGCAGTCAGCAAAAGTGAGTTCAGTGCAGGATGTACGTTTGCATGGACAGGTGCTAATCGCATTTAGCGATGAAATGAAGGCTGAGTCTCAGAGACTTAAGCAATTCCTGTTCAAGCAGCTCTACCGCCATCCACAGGTCATCCAGACCATGGATGGTGCACAGCAAGTCGTGCGCGAGTTATTTGCAGCCTATCTGGTTGAGCCAGAGCGCATGAAGCCACGTTTTGTGCAGCGGGTGCGGGCGGCTAGCTCCCTGAATGATCGAGCGCGCGTGGTTGCGGACTTTATTGCGGGCATGACAGATCGCTATGCGGCACGTGAACATGAGCAGATTACGGGACTGAGCTTGTTGGGTGTACCTTGATAAAAGCCGCAGGAGCTTGAAGGTTACCGGGTTTGCTGGGCCTGTCATGCAGCGTTAAAGATGGCTCGCTAAAATATGACTCTGTGTATCTAGAGCCGGAATTTTTCCCGCCCAGTGCGCAATCTTTGGGGGCGATTGCCCCCGTTTGCATTTTGGAGGGCCTTGTCATGACCGAAACTTCAACCATCGCCGAGCAGGGCTTTCCGCCGGATCTCGTCATTGAAGACACTGTGCGCTGGCTGGAGAAGGCTGTGATTGGCCTCAATCTCTGTCCCTTTGCCAAGGGTGTCCATGTCAAGGGACAGATTCATTACGTGGTCAGCGAGGCGATGGATGCCGAATCGGTCGCCGAAGACTTGCACCGCGAGCTGGAAGCGCTGGCTGAAGCCAACGCAGAAAAGCGCGACACCACATTGCTGATCCTGCCCCATGCGCTGCAGGATTTTCTGGATTTCAACGATTTCCTCGAGGTGGCGGATGCCATGGTCGAGGAGCTGGATCTGGGTGGCATTCTCCAGGTGGCCTCTTTTCACCCTCAGTTTCAGTTTGAGGGAACAGATGTGGATGACGTTACCAACTGCACCAATCGTGGGCCTTATCCCATCCTGCACCTGCTGCGCGAAGACAGCATCGACAAAGCCGTAGAAGTGTTTCCCGAGGCGGAATCGATTTACGAGCGCAATATGGAAACGCTGGAGAAAATTGGTATTGAAGGCTGGCTGGATCTGGATGTGGGTGCGCGTTGCCCAGTCACAGGCCATGGCTCAGCAAAGGCAGAGAAGTAATGGCAAAAACGGATAAAAAGCAGGCGACTCAGAAGCCTGCGGGTGCTGGCGTTCAAGATATTGCCACCCAATTAGGGCTCAAGCCCGGTCAGAGTATTGATCTGCTTAAAGCGCTGCATATTCTGACCCGCGAGGGAAAGCTCAATCAGGATTCGCGTCGCAAGCTCAAGCAGGTCTATCACCTTTATCAGTTCATCGAGCCGTTGCTGAATGAGTTGTCCAAGGATGGCCATGCGGTGACGCTGGCTGACCATGGTGCAGGCAAGTCCTATCTGGGCTTTATTCTCTACGACCTGTATTTCAAGGCCTTGGGTCAAGGCAAGATTTACGGCATTGAGACGCGTGCGCCGCTGGTTGAAGCTTCGCAGAAGCTGGCTGCCGATCTGGCTTTTGACCGCATGGAGTTTCTCAATATGTCGGTGGCTGAATCCACGCATGTGGATTTTATGCCCTCGCAGTTTGATGTGGTCACGGCTTTGCATGCCTGTGATACGGCCACCGATGACGCCATTGCCTTTGGGTTGGAGAAAAAGGCCAAGGCCATGGTGCTGGTGCCCTGCTGTCAAGCCGAAGTAGCCGCCTGCCTGCGCCAGACCAAGGTCATGAGTCTTTCACGCACTCCGCTGGCAGAGCTATGGCGTCACCCCATTCACACGCGCGAGATGGGGAGCCAGATCACCAATGTGCTGCGCTGTCTGTATCTCGAAGCCTGTGGCTATCAGGTGACCGTGACGGAGCTGGTGGGTTGGGAGCACAGCATGAAAAACGAGCTGATCGTGGCGCGTTACACAGGGCAGAAAAAGCGTAACTCTGCCCAGCGCCTGCGCCAGTTGCTGGCCGAGTTTGGCTTGGCCAGCTTGGAGGGGGTGCGCTACCCCCATTTGCCGCAGGAAGCAGTGGTCGCGTAAAAGCCGCAGGCAGCTGTCAGCCTGTGGTTTTATTGAGAGTTCTGCATCAAACGTGTCATCAACGCTTGTGTTGAGGAATCGACACCATTCCAGTCATTGCTGCTTTGGCGGGTCTGAAGTTGTTTGGCAAGCTGCTTGCCAAGTTCCACACCCCATTGGTCGAAGCTGTTGATATTCCAGATAGCACCGGAGACAAAAATCCGGTGCTCATACAGGGCGATCAGTGCGCCTAGCGAGCCTGGATCTAACCTCTCCAGTAGCAAAAAGCTGCTGGGGCGATTACCAGGGCAATCCTTTTCCAATCCATCTCCTGCACGCCCAACCATCAATGCCTGAGCTTGTGCGATGGCATTGATCACCAGACTTTGATGGTGTTCGCCGAGATACTTGCCTCCATCGCGAAGGGCAATGAATTCGACGGGAATCACATCCTGCCCTTGGTGCAGCATTTGAAAGAATGCGTGCTGGCCATTGGTGCCGGGCTCACCCCATATCACTGGGGCGGTAGGTGTTGAAAGTGGCGTGCCATCCTTGGTCACGCTCTTGCCATTACTTTCCATCTCCAGTTGCTGAAGATATGCGGTCAAGCGGCGCAAGCCATGGCTGTAAGGGGCGATACAGCGGCTGGAGAATTGGCAAAAATCGCGGTACCAGACATCCAGAAGACCCAGGCGGACTGGAAGATTGCTCTCTAATGGCGCTTTAAAAAAGTGAGCGTCCATCGCATGTGCACCGCCAAGCATGGCGCGAAACTGCGTTGAACCAATGGCAATGGCAATAGGTAGACCAATGGCTGACCATAGTGAGAAACGGCCACCTACCCAGTCCCAGAACCCTAGAGTGCGCTGAATGCCGAATTCTGCGGCAGCTTGCTGGTTGGTGGTCAGTGCGAAAAAGTGCTTGTTAATCGAGCAGGGTGCTTGCGGATCGACGCGGCCGCCGTGTTCCAGAAACCACTGACGGGCCGAGCGTGCATTGAGCATAGTCTCGGCGGTCGTGAATGATTTAGAGGCGATGAGAAACAGCGTACTTTCCGGTTTGACCCGGCGCAGCACATGCCCTAACTCATGACCATCGACGTTGGAGACAAAGTGGAAGTTTTTACCCGTGTCTATCCAGTCCTCTAGCGCATTGACCACGACCTCAGGGCCCAGGTGAGAGCCGCCGATACCGATATTGACGATGTCGGTGATTTGCTTATCGTCTCTGACCTGATCGGCCAGGGCGAGCATTTGATCCAGACTGTCATGCACTTCATTCAAAGCGGCATGCATTTCAGCGGGCCAAGCTTGAACCGTTGGCGCATTCGCGATTTCGCCCCGGTTAGCAGGTGTTCGCAGCAGCCAGTGCATGACGCTGCGCTGTTCGGTCGAGTTGATAGCATCGCCTGCCAGCATGGCATCGCGCTTGGCCACAAGCCGGCTTTCTTTCGCCAATTGCAGCAGCAGAGCTTGTGTGTCTGTATTGAGCAGGTTTTTGGATAGATCTGCGAATACATGGGGTGCCTGCAAGCTCAGCGATGCAAGACGCTGTGGGTCCTGTGCAAATGCCTGGCACAGATCCAGTGGTTGGATTTGTGACTCGTAATGCGTTTGCAAAACCTGCCAGGCAGGCAATTCGTGACAGAGAGGTGTCAAAAGAAATCCCAGTAAATCATGCAGCGGCTTGCTGCATCAATGCTTCCAGCTTCAGAGTGTCAGCGGTAAAGGCGCGAATGCCTTCGGCCAGTTTCTCGGTAGCCATCGCATCTTCATTCAGAGCGAAGCGGAAAGAGGGCTCGTCCAGCAGCAATCGTTGCAGATTTTGAGTCTTGGCCGAGTTGGCATCCATGGCGCGAGTCAAGGTGGAGCCGTCTTGCGCTGACAGTTGCGCCAGTAGTTCAGGTGCAATGGTAAGCAGGTCGCATCCGGCCAAAGCCAGAATTTGCCCGGTGTTACGAAAGCTTGCACCCATGACTTCGGTCGCAATGTCGAAGTGTTTGTAGTAGTCGTAGATCTGGCGCACTGAGCTGACGCCGGGGTCGTTGGCGCCTGCCATTGCTGCTTCATCCCATTGGGCACCAGCCTGTTTTTTGTACCAGTCGTAGATGCGGCCGACGAACGGTGAAATCAGCTGGACCTTTGCCTGGCCGCAGGCAATCGCCTGGCAGAAGGAAAACAGCAGCGTCAGATTGGTGTGAATGCCGCGCTGCTCCAGAATACGTGCGGCTTCAATGCCTTCCCAGGTGGCGGCAATTTTGATGAGCACGCGACTGGTATGAATGCCGGCGGCCTGATAAAGCTCAATGAGCCGCTCGGCTCGGGTGACGGTGGCAACAGTATCAAAGGACAGGCGGGCATCGACTTCTGTGGAGACGCGGCCGGGAATGGTGTTCAGAATCTCGCAGCCGAAGCGGACCAGGATGCGATCCATGATCTCATCCAGCGTTCTGTCCTTGAATTGCGCAACCGTAGCGCGCATCAGTGGCGCGTATTCGGGCTTTTGAACGGCTTTGAGAATCAAGGATGGATTAGTGGTCGCATCACGCGGCTGAAACTGTGCCAGCTGATGAAAATCACCGGTGTCTGCGACCACGGCTGTGAACTGCTTGAGCGCCTCCAACTGATTCATGACCATCCTTTGATGTTTTGTAAACGAATTAACAAGTGTAGAGCGTGAAACCTGTGTGGAGAATAATGTGGGTCGCTCATATGAGATTCGCAGACCCAAGGCAAACCCTGTAGAAACAAGAATGACTTTCTGCATTTATTTGCGGAAATAGCCAAGTTTCGCAGCCATTTGCTGGGTGGTGAGTCGCTTCGGTCTTATGCTTTATCGTTCTGGTGTTTACTAACGGTTTTTGCCTTATCTGCTGCCAATATGCTTGATCGCATTACCGCCTCCCTTCCGTCTCTGGCGCCTGCAGAGCAGCGTGTTGCACGCTTGGTATTGGCTGATCCCAGGGCATTTGCGCATCTGCCGGTGCGTGAGCTGGCTTTGCGCTCCCATGTCAGCAAGCCCACGGTGGTGCGTTTTTGCCGCAGCATGGGATATGACGGACTGGCAGATTTCAAACTCAAGCTGGCAGGCAGTGTCAGCGAAGGTGTGCCGTTTATTCACCGCAGTGTGGATAGTGACGATAAAACCAGCGACGTCATGGTCAAAGTGGTGGACAACGCCGTCGCAGCCTTTTTGCAATATCGCAATGCAGCCAGCACTGCGGCCATAGAGCAGGCTGCGCAGGCCATTGCTGCGACCTGGCAGACCGGTAAACGCATTGAGTTTTATGGCGCGGGTAATTCAGGCATTGTGGCGCTGGATGCTCAGCACAAGTTTTTTCGCCTGGGTGTCACCAGCCTTGCCACCAGCGACGGCCATATGCAAGTGATGAGTGCCACCTTGCTGGGGCCGGGTGATTGCGTGGTGATTATTTCCAACTCTGGCCGTACGCGCGATTTGATGGATGCCGCTGATATTGCGCGTAAAAACGGCGCTACCACGATTGCCATTACCGCCAGTGGCTCCCCGCTGGCATCGGCCTGTCAGATCCATCTGGCGGCAGACCACCCCGAGGGCTATGACCGCTACAGCCCCATGGTGTCGCGCCTGCTGCACTTGCTCATCATTGACGTGCTGGCCACCTGCGTAGCCTTGCGCATTGGTCCAGCGCTGCAGCCAGCGCTGGAACAGATGAAAAACAACCTCAGAGCCAAGCGCTACACAGGGTAATAGCTCTTCAATTAAGAGCGCTATCCCCTCCGCTATACCTTCTCGATAATCAGCGCGATGCCCTGACCAACGCCTATGCACATGGTGCATAGCGCATAGCGGCCGCCCAGCGTGTGCAGCTGATTGGTGGCGGTGGTGACCAGTCTTGCACCTGATGCACCCAGAGGATGACCCAGCGCAATCGCACCACCCCACTGATTGATGCGGCAATCGTCATCCTTAAGCCCCAGATCGCGTAGCACCGCCAACCCTTGGGCTGCAAACGCTTCGTTGAGCTCGATGATGTCCATCTGCTCCAGCGTCAGGCCAGTCATTTCCAGCACCTTACGCGTGGCAGGGGCGGGGCCCATGCCCATGATGCGCGGCGCGATGCCGGAAGCAGCCATGCCCACTATGCGGGCCTTGGGCGTCAGTCCATATTGCAAGGCGGCCTCTTCATTGGCGAGCAGCAGGGCGCAACTGCCATCGTTGACGCCTGAAGCATTGCCTGCGGTGACCGATCCATCGGGACGAACCACGCCTTTGAGTTTGCTCAGCGCTTCAAGCGTTGTTGTACGAGGATGCTCGTCCTGACTTACGACAATGGCGTCACCCTTCTTCTGGGGGATGTGCACAGGCACGATTTCTTGCGCCAGATAGCCTGCAGCAATGGCTGCTGCCGCTTTTTGCTGGCTGGCGTGGGCCATGCGATCTTGCGCCTCGCGTTCAATCTTGAAATCGTCAGCGACGTTTTCAGCCGTATCTGGCATGGAGTCCACTCCATGCAGGGCTTTCATTTGTTTGTTGATGAAGCGCCAGCCAATGGTGGTGTCATAAATCGCGTTATTGCGGCTGAAGGCGGAATCAGCCTTGGGCATGACGAATGGCGCGCGGCTCATGCTTTCCACACCGCCTGCAATCATTAGTCTTGCTTCTCCTGATTTGATAGCGCGTGCCGCCGTACCTACGGCGTCTAGCCCCGATCCACAGAGTCGATTGATCGTGGCACCGGGTACATCCACGGGCAGGCCCGCCAGCAGAGATGCCATATGGGCCACATTGCGGTTGTCTTCGCCGGCCTGGTTGGCGCAGCCATAGATCACGTCGGTCACGGCCTTCCAGTCCACACCCGGATTGCGCTCCATCAATGCCTTGATGGGAATTGCGGCCAAGTCATCCGTGCGTATGGATGACAGTGCGCCGCCGTAGCGGCCGATGGGGGTGCGAATGGCGTCGCAGATAAAAGCGTGTGGCTGGCTCATTCCATGTCTCCATTACTCAGATTTGACTGGCGTAGTTTGTCCGCATCAGTCTAGGCACGTGATGGTGGCTTTGGCGCCACCTCTGTGACAGTGATGATTTCTTGGCTTGTGGCGATCGCCGCGTGCGCATTGCCGCGCTGCGCCAGATAATTGCTGGGTACTACAGCTCATCATCATGGCCCGTCTTCCCCGTCTAACGCTGGCAAACATGCCGCACCACATCATTCAGCGCGGCAATAACAGCGGCGAGATTTTTGTGGATGCGCAGGACCGCCTTACCATGCTGGACCTGATGCGCGAGATGGCGCGGCGTTTTGATGTCGATGTGCATGCTTATGTGCTCATGCCCAATCACTTTCACCTGCTGCTGACGCCCAAGACAGAGCAGGGCGTTCCCCAGTTCATGCAGGCGCTGGGGCGTAGCTATGTGCGCTACTTCAATAACCGCCATGGGCGCACCGGCACCTTGTGGGAAGGGCGCTACCGTGGCACCTTGCTGCAGGCTGAGCAATGGCTACTGCCCACGATGGTGTCCATAGATTTAAACCCCGTGCGTGCGGGGCTGGTGCACCGGGCATTGGACTGGCCCTGGTCCAGCTATGCGCATAACGCGGGCATTCAGCACGATGGACTCATCAGCCCGCACGCGCTTTTTTGGGTGCTGGGTAACACTCCGTTTGCGCGCGATGCTGCTTATGTCAAAGCGGTGGAAGCCGGGCTTGATCGAGACACCCAGGAGCAGATCAGCCACGCTGCCCTGCGTGGATGGGCCCTGGGTGAGCCTGAATTTATTGAAAATTTGCAACAAAAAACCGAGCGCCGGGTCATGCGACAGAAGGCCGGCAGGCCGCCTGCACGCACAGCTTTGGTGCGCGAGAGTCAAAGCTAAATTTCTATCTCTTTGTTTTTATTGGATGATCGGGTTTAATTTATATATGTCCCCAATTAAATCCAAATAAAAATAGTCTGAAATTAATTAGTGTCTGACCCTAATTAAAATTTATTGCATAACTCTATGCCCTGTCGTAATCTTGCATTCCCCGCGATTGATATAAGAGGATTCCCCCATGACGACGGCTGCCGAGATCAAGCATCTCCAAGACCACGGTCTGTATTCCAAGTCCAACGAGCATGACGCTTGTGGTCTGGGTTTTGTGGCACATATCAAGGGCCAGAAGCGTCATGACATCGTGTTGGGCGCGCTCAAGATTCTGGAAAATATCGATCACCGTGGTGCCGTCGGTGCCGATCCCTTGATGGGTGATGGCGCAGGTATCCTGATTCAGATTCCTGACCAGCTCTATCGCGAAGAGATGGCCAAGCAGGGTATGACATTGCCCCCGGCTGGTGAATACGGCGTGGGCATGATCTTCCTGCCCAAGGAGCACGCATCGCGTCTGGCCTGCCAGCAAGAAATGGAGCGTGCTATCAAGGCCGAAGGCCAGGTTCTGCTGGGCTGGCGCGATGTGCCGGTCAACCGCGATATGCCCATGTCGCCCACCGTGCAGGAAAAGGAACCTATCCTGCGCCAAGTCTTCATCGGTCGTGGCACCGACGTAATTGTGCAGGATGCGCTTGAGCGCAAGCTGTATGTGATTCGCAAGACTGCATCTGCCGCTATCCAGAACTTGGGCCTTAAGCACAGCAAGGAATACTACGTTCCCAGCATGAGCAGCCGTACCGTGGTTTACAAAGGCCTGCTGCTGGCCGATCAGGTTGGTGTGTACTACAAGGATCTGTCGGATGAGCGTTGCGTCTCCGCCATCGGTCTGGTGCACCAGCGTTTTTCCACCAACACCTTCCCTGAGTGGCCTCTGGCTCACCCTTACCGCTATGTGGCGCACAACGGTGAAATCAACACCGTGCGCGGCAACTACAACTGGATGCTGGCGCGCGAAGGCGTGATGGCTTCCCCCGTGCTGGGTGAAGACCTGCAAAAGCTGTATCCCATCAGCTTTGCTGGCCAATCTGACACTGCCACTTTCGACAACTGCCTGGAACTGCTGACCATGGCTGGCTACCCCATCAGCCAGGCCGTGATGATGATGATTCCCGAGCCATGGGAGCAGCACGAAGCCATGGATGTGCGCCGCCGCGCGTTCTATGAATACCACGCAGCGATGATGGAACCCTGGGATGGCCCGGCTTCCATTGTGTTCACCGATGGCCGCCAGATTGGTGCCACGCTGGACCGCAACGGCCTGCGTCCTTCGCGCTATGTGGTGACCGACGACGATCTGGTGATTCTGGCGTCTGAAGCTGGCGTACTGCCCGTGCCTGACAGCAAGATCGTGCGCAAGTGGCGTCTGCAGCCCGGCAAGATGCTGCTGATCGACTTGGAACAAGGCCGCATGATTGAAGACGATGAGCTCAAAGCCAACGTCGTCAACACCAAGCCCTACAAGCAATGGATTGAAAACCTGCGCATCAAGCTCGACGAGGTGGAAATCCCTGCGGACTTCAAAGCCCCCGTGGCCAAGACTGACCTGTCGCTGCTGGACCGCCAGCAAGCCTTTGGCTTCACACAGGAAGACATCAAGTTCCTGCTGACCCCCATGGCGGAGCTGGGCGAAGAAGGCATTGGCTCCATGGGTAACGATAGCCCGCTGGCCGTGCTGTCCGACAAGAACAAGCCGCTGTATAACTACTTCCGCCAGATGTTCGCGCAGGTGACGAACCCGCCCATCGACCCGATCCGCGAAGCGATCGTGATGTCGCTGGTGTCGTTCGTGGGCCCCAAGCCCAACCTGCTGGACATCAACCAGGTCAACCCACCCATGCGCTTGGAGCTGCAGCAGCCTGTCCTCGACTTCGAAGGCATGGCCCGTCTGCGCGATATTGAAAAGCACACCAACGGCAAGTTCAAGAGCTCGACCATCGACATCACTTACCCCCTGAGCTGGGGTCAGGAAGGCGTGGAAGCCAAGCTGGCTTCGCTGTGCGCTCACGCGGTTGACGAGATCAAGGGCGGAGCCAACATCCTGATCATCAGCGACCGCGGTATGAGCGCTACGCAAGTGGCCATCCCTGCGTTGCTGGCGCTGTCCGCCATTCACCAGCATCTGGTGAAGGAAGGTCTGCGCACCACCGCCGGTCTGGTGGTGGAAACAGGTACCGCCCGTGAAGTGCATCACTTTGCCGTGCTGGCTGGTTACGGCGCAGAAGCCGTGCACCCCTATCTGGCACTGGAAACGCTGGTCGACATCTTCAGTCGCGAAGCTGCACCTATCACGGCTGACAAGGCTATCTATCACTACGTGAAAGCCATTGGCAAGGGCCTGTCCAAGATCATGTCCAAGATGGGCGTGTCTACCTATATGTCGTACTGCGGTGCCCAGCTGTTTGAGGCCGTGGGCCTGAACACTGAAACCGTGGACAAGTACTTCACTGGCACGGCCAGCCGTGTGGAAGGTATTGGAGTCTTTGAGATCGCCGAAGAAACCATTCGCAACCATGTAGCCGCTTTCAGCGACGACCCTGTGCTGGAATCCATGCTGGACGCCGGTGGCGAATACGCTTGGCGTGCCCGTGGTGAAGAACATATGTGGACACCGGACGTGATTGCCAAGCTGCAGCACTCCACTCGTTCCAACAACTTCAACACCTACAAGGAATACGCCCAGCTGATCAACGATCAGAGTAAGCGCCACATGACGCTGCGCGGCCTGTTTGAGTTCAAGTTTGATCCCGCCAAGGCTATTCCTGTAGATCAGGTCGAGTCGGTCAAAGAAATCGTCAAGCGCTTTGCCACCGGTGCCATGTCCCTGGGCTCTATCTCCACCGAAGCCCACGCTACGCTGGCCGTGGCCATGAACCGCATTGGCGGCAAGAGCAACACCGGCGAAGGCGGCGAAGATCCCAAGCGCTATCGCAACGAGTTGAAGGGCATCCCCATCAACAAGGGCGAGACGCTGGGCTCCATCATCGGAGCTGACAAGGTCGAGTCAGACATCGAGCTGCAAGCTGGCGATAGCCTGCGCTCCAAGATCAAGCAAGTGGCTTCGGGTCGTTTTGGCGTGACAGCGGAATACCTGGCTTCTTCCGATCAGATCCAGATCAAGATGGCGCAAGGTGCCAAGCCTGGTGAGGGCGGTCAGCTGCCCGGCGGCAAGGTGTCCGAATACATCGGCGCGCTGCGTCACTCCGTGCCCGGTGTCGGCCTGATTTCGCCTCCTCCGCACCACGACATCTACTCGATCGAAGACTTGGCACAGCTGATTCACGATCTGAAGAACGTGGCGCCGCACGCCAGCATCAGCACCAAGCTGGTGTCTGAAGTCGGTGTGGGCACGATTGCGGCTGGCGTGACCAAGTGCAAGAGCGATCACCTGGTGATCGCCGGCCATGACGGTGGCACTGGTGCTTCTCCCTGGTCCTCCATCAAGCATGCGGGCGGCCCCTGGGAAATCGGTCTGGCTGAAACCCAGCAAACACTGGTGCTGAACCGCCTGCGTGGCCGTGTGCGCGTGCAGGCCGATGGCCAGATGAAGACTGGCCGCGACGTGATCATTGGCGCTCTGCTGGGTGCGGATGAATTCGGCTTTGCCACCGCGCCGCTGGTGGTCGAGGGCTGCATCATGATGCGCAAGTGCCACCTCAACACCTGCCCCGTGGGGGTGGCGACACAAGACCCCGTGCTGCGCGCCAAGTTCACCGGCAAGCCTGAGCATGTGGTGAACTACTTCTTCTTCATCGCTGAAGAAGTGCGCCAGATCATGGCTCAGCTGGGTATCGCCAAGTTTGACGACCTGATCGGCCGCTCCGACCTGCTCGACACCCGCAAGGGCATCGCACACTGGAAGGCTCAGGGTCTGGACTTCAGCCGCCTGTTCTACCAGCCCGAAGTGCCTGCCGATGTGGCTCGCTACCATGTGGAGTCGCAAGACCACCTGCTGGACAAGGCGCTGGACGTCAAGCTCATCGAGCGCTGCAAGCCCGCCATTGCAAACCGTGAGAAGGTTCGCATCATGGAAGTCGCGCGCAACGTCAACCGCTCCGTGGGGGCCATGCTCTCCGGTGCGGTGACCAAGCAGCATGCCGAAGGTCTGCCAGACGACACCATCCGCATCCACTTTGAGGGAACTGGCGGTCAGTCCTTCGGGGCCTTCCTGTGCAATGGCATCACGCTGAACCTTACTGGCGAAGCCAACGACTACACGGGGAAGGGTCTGTCCGGCGGTCGCGTGGTGGTCCACCCAAGCCATGAATTCCGTGGCTCGACAACCACCAACACCATCGTGGGCAACACCGTGATGTTTGGTGCCACCAGCGGTGAAGCCTTCTTCAGCGGCGTGGCCGGCGAGCGCTTTGCCGTGCGCCTATCGGGTGCGACGGCAGTGGTCGAAGGCGTGGGTGACCACGGCTGCGAATACATGACCGGCGGCACGGCCGTGGTGCTGGGCAAGACAGGTCGCAATTTTGCGGCTGGTATGAGCGGCGGCGTGGCTTATGTGTACGACGAAGACGGCAAGTTTGCCGAGCGCTGCAACACCGCTTCGGTGAAGCTGGAAAAAGTGTTGCCGCACGACGAGTTTGTCTCGCGTATTGACCCCGCCATCTGGCACCGTGGCCAGAGCGACGATCAGCAACTGCGCAATATGGTGGAAGCGCACAGCCGCTGGACGGGCTCCAAGCGTGCCCGTGACCTGCTGGACAACTGGGCCGCAGCGCGTGCCAAGTTCGTCAAGGTGTTCCCGACCGAGTACCAGCGTGCTCTGGGCGAGATCTTTGAACGCAAACAGAAAGCTGAAAAGGCGCAATCGCAAGCAGTGAAAGCGTTGACAGCTCCTCAAAAAGAAGCAGTGGCAGCCAAGTAACAAGGCCTGAAGCGGTGGCGGCCAGCTGCCACCGCACTGCAAGCGAACACAGATTTCAAGGAATACAGATCATGGGCAAGACCACCGGCTTTATGGAATACGAGCGCATCGAAGAGGGCTATGCCCCCGTTGCGGAACGCCTCAAGCACTACAAGGAATTCGTCATCGGTTTGACGACTGACCAGGCCAAGGTTCAGGCTGCGCGCTGCATGGATTGCGGCACGCCTTTCTGCAACAACGGCTGCCCGGTCAACAACATCATTCCGGACTTCAACGACTTGGTGTATCGCGATGACTGGAAGAACGCCATCGCTACGCTGCACAGCACCAACAACTTCCCCGAGTTCACCGGCCGCATCTGCCCCGCGCCCTGCGAAGCAGCTTGCGTGGCCAACATCAATGGCGATGCCATCGGCATCAAGTCCATTGAGCACTCCATCATCGACCGTGCCTGGAACGAAGGCTGGGTCAAGCCTCTGCTGCCCAAGCACAAGACCGGCAAGAAGGTAGCCGTGGTGGGTGCCGGCCCCGCAGGCATGGCCGCTGCCCAGCAACTGGTGCGCGCTGGTCACGATGTGACGCTGTTTGAAAAGAACGACCGCGTGGGCGGCCTGCTGCGCTACGGCATCCCCGACTTCAAGCTGGACAAGGGCCTGATCGACCGCCGTGTGGAGCAGATGGAAGCCGAAGGCCTGAAGATTCGCACCAGCGTGCTGATTGCGGGCAAGGACGGACTGGGTAAGGATTCCAAGGTCACTAACTGGGCTAAGGAAACTATCAGCCCCGAGCAGCTCAAGGCCGAGTTTGATGCCGTGCTGCTGACTGGCGGCTCCGAGCAGTCGCGTGACCTGCCAGTGCCCGGCCGTGAGCTGGATGGCGTGCACTACGCGATGGAGTTCCTGCCTCAGCAAAACAAGATCAACGGCGGCGACAAGCTCAAGGGCCAGATCCGTGCCGAAGGCAAGCATGTCATCGTCATCGGCGGTGGCGACACTGGCTCTGATTGCGTGGGCACTTCCAACCGCCACGGCGCCAAGAGCGTGACGCAGTTTGAAGTCATGCCCATGCCGCCTGAGCAGGAGAACAAGCCCATGGTCTGGCCTTATTGGCCAATCAAGCTGCGTACCAGCTCTAGTCACGACGAAGGTGTGGTGCGTGAGTTCGCCATCTCCACCAAGGAGTTCACGGGCGACAAGGGCAAGGTCAAGAGCCTGACCACCGTGCAGGTGGAGTTCAAGGACGGCAAGCTGACCGAAGTGCCAGGCACTGAAAAGGTTTGGCCCGCTGACCTGGTGCTGCTGGCCATGGGCTTTGTCCATCCTGTCTCGCCCGTGCTCGAAGCCTTTGGCGTCCATAAGGATGCACGCGGCAATGTCAAGGCTAGTACGGACTTCATCGGTGGCTACGCCACCAATGTGAGCAAGGTGTTTGCGGCGGGTGACATACGCCGCGGTCAGTCGCTGGTGGTCTGGGCCATTCGTGAAGGCCGCCAGGCTGCACGTTCGGTTGATGAGTTCCTGATGGGCGCGAGCGAGCTGCCCCGTTAATCAGGAAAATTCTAAAAAAGGCATTCTTAGGAATGCCTTTTTTCATAGCGGCCACCGCTTATGTTGAAGACGCTTTGGCAGTGTTTGATGATTATTTTGAGCAATAGCAGGCGCAAGCAGCTATCAAAATAAAGTCAGCGCAGCCATAGCAGCTGCGGCACGGCATCTGCTGCGCTCCACAAAACAGCGTTTTGTTCCCATTGCTGGCCCCAGAGCAGGGCGGTGGCGGCATCCATGCCCCAGATCAGCAGGCTATCTTCGCGCCACTGGCTTTTTGCGTCCTGGCCGCAGCCGTTCAGGTATTGCCATCCGTTTGAATCTAAGGCTTGGCGCAGGGCGGTCATGCGCTCTGCATTGGCCGCATCGCTTAAGACGACTCCCCAAGGATTGCAGGCCGTGAGGTAGCAGGCGGCTGGCGTTGATCGCTGGCTCAGCTGCTGATGCAGCCAGTCACTACGCTCACCCACGCGTAGGGTTTGAGAGGTCGCTCCCTCTGCATCCACCCGGTAGAGTGCTGCGCGGTAGGCCTGCTGCAGGGCTGGGGGGAGTTGGCTGGTGTTGGAGCTTTGTATGGGCGGCATGGTCGTGATTTTCTGAAAGCCAGCGCATGGTTTTGCTGCGCGCGGGTGACGCCGTGGCCGGTCTGCGCGACAATAGAGGATTCGGCGCTGGCGGCAGCCCGGCCTGGCTTCAGCGATGTTGGGGTAAGCGAGTGCCGTCAATGCTCCTCGGTTTTTTTCACTTCACTCTTTTCGACGCCATGAAAAAACGTACCCTGCTGGCCACCGTGGCCCTGACTGCCATTTTGGCTGCCTGCGGCAAGAATGAACCCGCATCCAGCCCTGCTGCAGCTCCTGCACCGGCTCCTGTGGCTGCTGCTACCAAGCTGGTGGTGGGTCTGGACGACAACTTCCCTCCCATGGGTTTCCGTGACGAGAAGAACGAGCTGGTTGGTTTTGACATCGATATGGCCCGTGAAGTGGCCAAGCGCGCCAACATCGAAGTGGAATTCAAGCCAATCGACTGGAACGCCAAGGAAGCCGAGCTGCTGGGCAAGCGCGTTGACGCTCTGTGGAATGGCCTGACCATTCTGGAAGAGCGCAAGGAAAAGATTCTGTTCTCCGACCCCTACATGGTGAACAAGCAGATCATCATCGTGAAGGCCGGCTCGCCCATCAAGGGCAAGGCTGACATGGTTGACAAGATTGTTGGCGCCCAGGAAGGCTCCAGCGCTGTGACCGCCATGACCAAGGACAAGGAACTGTCCGACAAGTTCAAGCAAACCAAGCTGTTCGGTGACAACATCGCCGCCATGATGGATCTGGAAACAGGCCGTCTGGACGTGGTGGTGGTGGACGAAGTCGTGGGTCGTTACTACGTCAACAAGAAGCCTGATAACTACACGGTTCTGTCCGAAGACTTCGGCACCGAAGACTATGGCGTGGGCTTCCGCAAGGACGACGAAGCCACTCGCAACAAGGTCAACGACGTGCTGACAGAAATGAAGAAGGACGGCAAGGCCGCCGAAATCGCTCAGAAGTGGTTTGGCGCTGACGTTATCAAGCACTAATCTTTTTTAGCGTACTGCACCGGCAATGCCTGGCATTGCCGGTTTTTTTTGCGACGACAATGCGGTGCTGGAAGATGGTGGTAAACACTCCCTCCGGTGCACGCCCTGTGCCTGTGGCGGGCTTTTGATAGCTGCGGTGCCACACTGAAGGCCAATTGATGGAATATGTAATCTCGCTCTTGGGGCCCATGTCGGCTGGTGCCCTTGTCACTCTCAAGCTGTTTTTCATCACGCTGATGCTGTCCATCCCCATGGGGCTGGCGCTGGCGCTGATGCGCATCTCCAGCATCAAGCCACTGAGTAGCGCTGTGGGTGCCTATATCTGGCTGATGCGCGGCACGCCGCTGATGCTGCAGTTGCTGTTCGTCTATTTCGCGCTGCCCTTTGTGCCCGTGATTGGCGTGCGCCTGCCCGACTTTCCTGCTGCCGTGGTCGCGTTTGCGTTGAACTACGCCGCCTACTTTGCTGAAATCTTTCGCGCGGGCATCAAGTCCGTGGACCGCGGCCAGTATGAAGGCGCCAAGGTACTGGGCATGACTTATGCACAGACCATGCGCCGCATTGTGCTGCCTCAGATGTGGGCCCGCATTCTGCCGCCCGTCAGCAATGAGACCATTACGCTGGTCAAAGACACATCGCTGATCTATGTGCTGGCGCTGAACGATTTGCTGCGCGTGGCGCGCGGCGTGGTGCAGCGTGACTTCAGCTTCACCCCGTTCATCGTGGCTGCGGCTTTCTATCTCCTCATGACACTGGTGCTGACTTGGGGCTTCCAGCATCTTGAGAAGAAGTATGCCAAGTATGAAGCGTGACCGCCTGTGCGGCTGCGCCGCAAGGCGGCTCTTGCCCGGCATCTTGCCGGTAGAGCCGTGCCAGTTTTCTGCGCCGGGCGCTATGGAGAGTTTGTAATGACGTCTACCTCTGACGTAATGATTTCTGCGCAAGGCATTCACAAGGCCTTTGGCAGCAACGAAGTGCTGCGCGGCGTCTCGGTGGATTTGCTGCGTGGCGAAGTGGTGGCGGTGATCGGCCCCTCAGGCTCGGGCAAGAGCACGTTTTTGCGCTGCCTGAACCATCTGGAAACCATTGACCGGGGCACCATCACCATCGAAGGTGAAGTGCTGGCCCAATCCGAAGGCGAGGCCAAGGCTCAGTATGTGAGCGATGCCGAGATTCGCAAGATCGGCCGCAAGATGGGCATGGTGTTCCAGTCCTTCAATCTGTTCCCCCACCTCACGGTGCTGGAGAACATCATTGAGGCACCCGTCATCGTCAAGGGCATGACGCGCGAGGAAATCATCCCCAAGGCCGAAGCTCTGCTGGCCAAGGTGGGCCTGGCTGCCAAGCGCGATGCCTACCCGAATCACCTCTCCGGCGGTCAAAAGCAGCGCGTGGCCATTGCCCGTGCGCTGGCCATGGAGCCTGATATTTTGCTGTTCGACGAGCCCACATCGGCGCTCGACCCCGAGCTGACCGGCGAAGTGCTGCGCACCATGCGCGAGCTGGCCGAAGAGCACATGACCATGCTGGTGGTGACCCATGAAATGGGTTTTGCCCGCGAGGTGGCTAACCGGGTGATCTTCATGGACGGTGGTCACATCGTCGAACAAGGTCCTTCGGAAGCGTTTTTCGCAGCCCCCAAGCACGAGCGGACCAAGGCATTTTTGCACAACATGTTGTAAAAACGTTACAACTGTCTATGTGATTTCATATGGCAAAAATGGCAGCTAGTGCTTTTATAACAAGCGTTGGTAGCTCCTGAAATAGGAGTGAGGGCTCTGTCAGGCATAAAGGTGTTCGAATAAACATTCGTTGATGAATGTTTACTTCGGGCTAACCCGGGCTTTTTGCCGTGCTTACCGGCACAATACTCGATTGCCATCTCTCATTTGCTCCTCACGCATGTCACCTAACGCACCCTTTGTGGAATTGCGCAATGTCACCTTTGGCTATGGTGAGCGCGTCATCCTGCGCGATCTCTCCCTGCAAGTGCCGCGTGGCAAGGTCACGGCGCTGATGGGGGCCTCGGGCGGCGGCAAAACCACGGTGCTACGCCTGATTGGCGGTCAAAACCATGCCCAGCAAGGGCAGGTGCTGTTTGATGGCCAGGATGTGACCACCATGGATGCCGCCCAGCTCTACGCGGCCCGTCGTCGCATGGGCATGCTGTTCCAGTTCGGTGCGTTGTTCACCGATATGAGCGTGTTTGAAAACGTGGCCTTCCCGCTGCGCGAGCACACGAACCTGCCCGAAGAGCTGATTCGCGACATCGTTCTGATGAAGCTGCATGCCGTGGGCCTGCGCGGTGCACGCGATTTGATGCCTTCGCAGGTGTCTGGCGGCATGGCGCGCCGTGTGGCGCTGGCCAGGGCGATTGCGCTGGATCCTGAACTCATCATGTATGACGAGCCGTTTGCCGGTCTGGACCCGATTTCTCTGGGCACCTCGGCGCAGCTGATTCGTCAGCTCAATGACGCCATGGGCCTGACCTCGATTCTGGTCTCTCACGATCTGGAAGAAACCTTCCGCGTGGCCGACCATGTGGTGATTCTGGGCGCTGGCGGGGTCGCCGCTCAGGGCTCACCCGATGAGGTGCGCGCCAGCACTGATCCACTGGTGCAGCAATTCATCAATGCCAGACCTGTCGGGCCTGTGCCGTTTCACTATCCCGGCGTCAGCGCCGATGAAGACTTTGGCAGCGGGAGGCGTGCATGAACTTTATCGCACGCATTGGCGCGGCTGTGCGCGGCCAGCTGATCAATATGGGCATAGGCGCGCGTCTGTTCTGGCGTCTGCTGACCTTGCTGGGCCCGGCGCTCAAGCGCCCGCGCCTGATTGGCGATCAGATTCATTTTCTGGGCAATTACTCGCTGGCCATCATTGGTGTTTCTGGCCTGTTTGTGGGCTTTGTACTGGGCCTGCAGGGCTATTACATCCTGCAGCGCTATGGCTCGGCCGAGGCGCTGGGCATGATGGTCGCACTGAGTCTGCTGCGCGAGCTTGGCCCCGTCGTTACAGCTTTGCTGTTCGCCGGTCGTGCCGGCACGGCTTTGACGGCTGAAATCGGCCTGATGAAGGCGGGCGAACAGCTATCTGCTATGGAAATGATGGCGGTTGACCCTGTCAAACGCATTCTGGCACCCCGCTTCTGGGCTGGCCTGATCACCATGCCTTTGCTGGCAGCGGTGTTCAGCGCAGTCGGCGTACTGGGTGGGTGGCTGGTGGGTGTGGTGATGATTGGTGTCGACAGCGGCGCTTTCTGGGGCCAGATGCAGCAGGGCGTTGACTGGTGGACCGACCTGGGTAACGGCGTGCTCAAGAGCTTTGTCTTTGGCGTGGCAGTGACCTTTGTGGCGCTGCTGGAGGGCTATGCCGCCAGTCCCACGCCCGAAGGGGTTTCGCGAGCGACCACAAGAACGGTGGTCGTCGCTTCGCTTGCCGTGCTGGGCCTGGATTTCCTGCTCACCGCAACCATGTTCAGTATTTGAGGCTGCACAGCCAGATCAAAGGTAAAAAATCATGCAGCAAAAGAAAAGCGATATCTGGGTTGGCCTGTTTGTGCTGATTGGCGCTCTGGCTCTGGTCTTTTTGGGCTTGCAGTCGGCAAATCTGCTCAGCCTGAATTTTGAGAAAACCTATCCGGTGACCGCACGCTTTGACAATATCGGCGGCCTCAAGGCCAAGGCCGCAGTCAAAAGCGCCGGTGTGGTCGTGGGTCGCGTGGAATCCATCACCTTTAACGATCAGACCTTTCAGGCCGATGTGGCCATGAACATGGAAAACCGTTATGCCTTCCCCAAAGACAGCTCGCTGAAAATTCTGACAAGCGGCCTGCTGGGAGATCAGTACATTGGTATTGAGGCGGGTGCCAGCGAAGAGAACCTCAAGGCCGGTGATCGCGTGACAGCAACGCAGTCCGCGGTGGTGCTGGAGAACCTCATTGGCCAGTTCCTTTATGGCAAGGCCGAGCAAGGCGGTGACTCCGGTGGCTCCGCAACGAATGGGGGAGCGAAAGAATGATGACGATAACAAGCCCACAAACGAAATTGGTGTCAAACAAGGCGCAAGCCCTCAAACGTACTGCGCTGGTAGCTAGCGTTTCTGCAGCGGCTTTGCTGACCGGTTGCGCCACCACCACGGCCACAGGTCCGGCCAATCCAGCCGACCCGCTGGAGTCCATGAACCGTAGCATTTATTCCTTCAACGAAGGTCTGGATAGCGCCGTTTTCAAGCCCGTCGCTACGGCCTACCAGACCGTGACACCGCGCCTTGCCAGAGATGGCGTGACCAACTTCTTCGACAACCTGGGCGATGCCTGGTCATTCGTCAACAACGTGCTGCAGGGCCAAGGCGAGGGCGCTTACAACTCCATGGTGCGCTTCAGCGTCAACACAGTGCTCGGTATTGGCGGTCTGTTCGATATTGCCAGCGAAGCCGGCATTCAGCGCAAGAAGCAGGACTTTGGTCAGACTCTGGGCCGTTGGGGCGTGCCAACCGGTCCGTACCTGATGCTGCCGTTCTGGGGCCCATCCACCGTGCGTGATGCCAGTGGCATGGTGGTTGATGCCTTCGGCTACCCTGCCAATACCATGGACGATGTGCGCTGGCGAAACAGCTTATATGCTCTGCGTGTCGTGAACCGACGTGCCGAACTGCTCACGGCCGGTGATGTGCTGGACTCTGTTGCTCTCGACAAGTACAGCCTGATACGCGATGTGTATCTGCGCTCACGCATTGGCGGCGCGGTGTCTGGCGGGGATGGTCGTCTTGAAAATTATGATGATGACAACGCCGGCAAGCTGCCACCGGAAGGTCAATAAACTGCTCTGCAGCTGCTTACAAAGAATGTCCACGGGCTGGGCAAGTGCGGTGACACTGGCAGGCCCAGGAGAGAAATCAATGAAAATTACTCGTCGCGTATGGGGCATGGCCGCTGGTGCCATGCTGGTTCTGAATCTGGGTCTGCCAGCTCAGGCTGCTGATGAAACGCCTGATCTACTGGTCAAGCGCGTCTCGGCCGATGTGCTGGAGACCATCAAGAAAGATCCTTCGCTGCGCAATGGTGATTCCAGCAAGATCAATGCGTTGGTCAACGAAAAGGTCATGCCTTATGTGGACTTCCGCCGCATGACTTCGGCTGCCGTGGGTCCTGCTTGGCGTCAAGCCACGCCTGATCAGCGCCAGAAGCTGCAAGATGAATTCAAGGCACTGCTGATTCGTACCTACTCGGGGGCTCTGTCGCAAGTGGGCGACCAGACCATCACCGTCAAGCCTCTGCGCATGGCTGCTGGTGACACCGATGTGCTGGTGCGCACTCAGGTCAATGGTCGTGGCGAGCCTGTGCAGCTGGACTTTCGTCTGGAAAAGCACCCAGAAGGCTGGAAGCTCTATAACTTCAATGTGCTGGGTGTGTGGCTGGTGGAAACCTACCGCAACCAGTTTTCGCAGGAAATCAATGCCCATGGCATCGATGGCCTGATCAAGACTCTGGCGTCGCGCAGCTCGATGCCTGCGAACGTCACTAAATAAGCGTAAAGCTTTAGTCCTCATGGCCAAGTCTGCTACCAACTCTTTGCAATTGCCCAAGGAACTGACCTACCGTCAGGGGCGTGATTGCCTGCAGCGTCTGCGACCTCTGGTCATAGGCCATGCAGACTCGCAGGTGGTGGTGGATGCCAGCGCCGTCAAGGTTTTTGACTCTGCGGCTCTGGCCGTGCTGCTGGCCTGCCGCCGCGCGGCGCAGGAAGTGGGAAAGCAGCTGATCGTCAGCGGCCTGCCCAAGGGGCTGCAGTCCATGGCCACCCTGTATGGGGTTGATAATTTGTTGCTGCCGCCCCTTGTGCCGGGCGCAGACGCTGCCATCAAGCAGGGTTAGCAGGGTTGGCTGGCGAATCCCTGTGGATCGCTAAGCCCCGCTGCGGCACAAGCGGCAGGCAAGCTCTAGAATCATGGGCTACATGCCCGCAGTCTCATTCCAATCAGTCTCCAAGACCTACCGAACCCCTAAGGGGGATTTTCAGGCGCTCAATTCCGTAAGCCTGGATATCGAGGAAGGTGAATTCTTCGGTCTTCTCGGCCCCAATGGCGCGGGAAAGACCACGATGATCAGCATTCTGGCTGGACTGGCACGCGCCTCTGGCGGGCGTGTGCTGGTGCAGGGCAGCGATGTTCAGGCCAATTTCTCGGATGCGCGCCGCAAACTGGGCATCGTGCCTCAGGAGCTGGTGTTCGATCCCTTCTTCAATGTGCGCGAGGCGCTGCAGTTTCAGTCTGGTTATTTCGGCGTCAAAAACAATGACGACTGGATTGACGAGCTGCTCGACAGCCTGGGCCTGACAGACAAGGCGCACAGCAATATGCGTCAGCTTTCTGGCGGCATGAAGCGCCGTGTGCTGGTCGCGCAGGCGCTGGTGCACAAACCGCCCATCATCGTGCTCGATGAACCCACGGCGGGTGTGGATGTGGAGCTGCGCCAGACGCTTTGGCATTTCATCGCCAAGCTCAACAAGCAGGGCCACACGGTCCTGCTTACCACCCATTACCTGGAAGAGGCCGAGGCGCTGTGCAGCCGCGTGGCCATGCTCAAGCGCGGCGAGATCATCAAGCTTTCGCCCATGAGCGAGCTGCTCAAATCGGCTTCCAGCAACGTTCTTCAATTCAAGACTGATAGCGCCTTGCCCAAGGCTGTGGCCGATCGCGCCCGGGTTACGGGCCGAATCGTGCAGATTCCTGCAGCCCATGCAGGCGATGTGGAGCAGTTGCTGGCCGCTTTGCGCCAGGGCGGCGTGACGCCTGAAGATGTGGAAATTCGCCGTGCAGATCTGGAAGATGTGTTCATCCACATCATGAATGAAGGCTCTATGACAGCAGCTGCGGCTGGAGGTGTGGCATGAACGGCTGGCAAACCCTGCTCAAGAAGGAAGTGCTGCGTTTCTGGAAGGTGAGCTTTCAGACCGTTGCAGCCCCTGTGCTCACGGCCGTGCTGTATCTGCTGGTCTTCGGTCATGTGCTCGACGGCCGCGTCATGGTCTACGACCGCATTCCCTACACCGCGTTTCTGATTCCCGGGCTGGTGATGATGAGCATGTTGCAAAACGCGTTTGCCAACAGCTCCTCCAGCCTGGTGCAGAGCAAGATCATGGGCTCGCTGGTGTTTGTGCTGCTCACGCCGCTGTCGCACTGGGCCTGGTTCAGTGCCTATGTGGGCGCGGCGATTCTGCGCGGCCTGCTGGTGGGCTTTGGCGTGTTCGTGGTCACGCTGTTCTTTGCCGTGCCCGACTTTGCCGCGCCGCTGTGGATTCTGGTCTTCGGCTTTCTGGGCTGTGCGCTGATGGGCACGCTGGGTGTCATCGCCGGACTCTGGGCCGAAAAGTTCGACCAGATGGCTGCGTTTCAGAACTTTCTGATCATGCCGCTGACCTTTCTGTCGGGCGTGTTCTATTCCGTGCATTCGCTGCCCGGCTTCTGGCAGGCGGTCAGCCATGTCAACCCGTTCTTCTACATGATCGACGGTTTCCGCTACGGCTTCTTTGGGCAGAGCGATGTCTCGCCCTGGCTGAGCTTTGCCATTGTGGGCGGAGCCTGGCTGGCCGTGAGCGCGCTGGCCGTGCATCTGCTGCGCATTGGCTACAAGATTCGTAACTGATTTCAGGATTCACGCATGGCTGCTTGCGAGACAATAACCGGTTTCGCCAGCCCTGCGCTTAAAGGCTAACTCATGACTGCAGACCAACTCAAAGACCTGATCACCGCCGGCCTGCCCTGCGAGCATATTGCACTGGAAGGCGATGGCCGACATTGGTTTGCCACCATCGTTTCGACCAGCTTTGAAGGTCAGCGCCCGCTGGGCCGTCAGCGCATGGTCTATGGCACGCTGGGCAACCGCATTGCGACGGATGAAGTCCATGCGCTGTCGATGAAGACATTTACGCCCGCTGAGTGGGCTGCTGCCCAGGCCTGAGGTCAGCAAAAATTCAAATTTGATAGCTGCTAGCGCCTTACCAATATGCGCTAGAGGCGTTTTTCTTACATAAACATATCAAGGCTTGTAGCCATGGACAAACTCAAGATCCACGGTGGTCGTCCCCTCCAGGGCGAAGTGCTGATTTCTGGCGCCAAAAACGCCGCTCTGCCTGAGATGTGCGCAGCACTGCTCACCAACGAGCCCGTCCACCTGCACAACGTGCCCCGTCTGCATGACGTGGCCACCATGCGTAAGTTGCTTAACAACATGGGTGTGACGACCGAGACCCATGGCGAGCGCGGCGGCATCAGCTTTGTCGCCCCCGACAGCCTGATGCCCGAAGCCCCTTACGAGCTGGTCAAGACCATGCGCGCCTCGGTGCTGGCTCTGGGCCCGCTGCTGGCCCGCTTTGGCAAGGCCAAGGTGTCGCTGCCCGGCGGCTGCGCGATTGGCTCGCGCCCGGTGGATCAGCACATCAAGGGCTTGCAGTCCATGGGTGCCGTCATCACCGTGGAAAACGGTTACATGCACGCCAGCCTGCCTGAAGGCTGGACAAAGCTGAAGGGCGCGCGCATCACCACCGACATGGTGACCGTGACCGGCACCGAGAACTTCCTGATGGCTGCCGCGCTGGCGGATGGCGAGACCGTGCTGGAAAACGCTGCCATGGAGCCCGAAATCAGCGATCTGGCCGAGATGCTGATCAAGATGGGGGCCCAGATCACGGGTCAGGGCACCAGCCGCATCACTATCCAGGGCGTGGACAAGCTGCACGGCTGCGAGCACGACGTGGTGGCCGACCGTATTGAAGCGGGCACCTTCCTGTGCGCCGTGGCGGCCACCGGTGGCGAGGCGCTGCTGCGCCATGCACGAGCCGACCACCTGGGAGCGGTCATCGACAAGCTGAAAGAAGCGGGCGTCAAGGTGGAGTCTGTGCAAGGCGGCCTGAAGGTGAGCTCTGATGGCAAGCTGAAGGCGCAGAGCTTCCGCACCACCGAGTACCCGGGCTTCCCCACCGATATGCAGGCCCAGTTCATGGCCCTGAATCTGGTGGCCGAAGGCACCAGCGTGGTGACCGAAACCATCTTTGAAAACCGCTTCATGCACGTCAATGAGATGGTGCGCCTGGGCGCACGCATCATCACCGATGGTCGCGTGGCCAGTATCGAAGGCGGTAAGCGCCTGTCTGGTGCCATCGTGATGGCGACCGATCTGCGCGCTTCTGCCAGTCTGGTCATTGCCGGTCTGGTGGCTGAAGGTGAAACGCTGGTGGACCGCATTTATCACCTGGACCGTGGCTACGACCGCATGGAAGAGAAGCTGCGTGCACTGGGCGCTGATATCGAGAGAGTTTCAGAATGACGATCACTATTGCTCTCTCCAAGGGCCGTATCTTTGAAGAAACCGTGCCCTTGCTGGCTGCCGCTGGCATCGAGGTGACGGAAGACGTGGAAAAGTCGCGCAAGCTGATTTTTGACACCAACCGTCCCGATGTGCGCGTGGTGCTGGTGCGTGCGTCTGATGTGCCTGTGTATGTGCAGTATGGCGGTGCGGATCTGGGCGTGTCCGGCCTGGACTCGCTGATCGAGCATGGCGGCCAGGGCCTGTACCAGCCGCTGGACCTGCAGATCGCCAAGTGCCGCGTCAGCGTGGCTGTGCGCAATGGTTTTGATTACCAGCACGCCGTCAAGCAAGGTGCGCGCCTGCGCATTGCCACCAAGTACACCGAGATTGCGCGCAACTTCTTTGCGCAAAAGGGTGTGCACGTGGACATGGTCAAGCTCTACGGCTCGATGGAGCTGGCACCGCTGACCGGCATGGCCGACGCCATTGTTGACCTGGTTTCCACCGGCAACACCCTCAAGGCCAATGATCTGGTCGAGGTGGAGTCCATCATTGACATCAGCTCGCGTTTGGTCGTCAACCAGGCCTCGCTCAAGCTCAAGCAAGCTCCGCTGCGCCACATCATTGATGCGTTTGCGCAAGCCGTCGCCGCCAAAAACAACTGATTTTCCCCACTGGTAAATACTATGGAATTCGTAGCTGCTCCCGCCCGTCTATCAACCGCTGATGCCACATTTGAGCATGATTTTGCACAGCGTCTGCATTGGTCGGCCGACACGGACGCAGCGATCGAGCAGCGCGTGGCCGACATCCTGGCCGATGTGCAAAAGCGCGGCGATGCCGCCGTGCTGGAGTACACGGCCCGCTTTGACGCGTTGACCGCTGAATCCATGAGCGCTCTGGAGCTGACCAAGCAAGAGCTGAAAGCTGCTTTCGACAGCCTGCCCACCGAGCAGCGCGAAGCGCTGGAAGCGGCCGCCAGCCGTGTGCGCAGCTACCACGAGGCCCAGAAAAAAGCCAACGGTGAAAGCTGGAGCTACCGCGACGAAGACGGCACCTTGCTGGGCCAGAAAGTCACGCCACTGGACCGCGTAGGCATCTACGTGCCAGGCGGCAAGGCAGCCTATCCCAGCAGCGTGCTGATGAACGCCATCCCCGCCCATGTGGCCGGCGTGCCCGAGATCATCATGGTCGTGCCCACGCCCAAGGGTGAAAAGAACCCGCTGGTGCTGGCTGCTGCATACGTGGCTGGCGTAACGCGTGCCTTCACCATTGGTGGTGCGCAGGCGGTAGCCGCGCTGGCTTATGGCACGGCCACCGTGCCTAAGGTGGACAAAATCACCGGCCCCGGCAATGCCTACGTCGCCAGCGCCAAAAAGCGTGTGTTCGGTGTCGTCGGCATCGACATGATTGCTGGCCCCTCTGAAATTCTGGTGCTGGCCGATGGCACCACGCCGCCGGAATGGGTGGCCATGGACCTGTTCAGTCAGGCCGAGCACGATGAACTGGCACAGTCCATTCTGTTGTGCCCCGACGCCGCCTATATCGACGCCGTGCAGCGCGAAATTGATCGCCTGCTGCCAGAGATGCCCCGCAAGGCCATCATCGCCAAGAGCCTGAACGACCGTGGTGCGCTGATCTTGACGCGTGACATGGAAGAGGCCTGCGCCATCAGCAATCGGATTGCGCCTGAGCATCTGGAGGTCTCTAGCCGTGACCCGCACCGCTGGGAGCCTTCGCTCAAGCACGCCGGTGCGATCTTCTTGGGCGCGTACACGTCTGAGTCGTTGGGCGACTACTGCGCAGGCCCAAACCACGTGTTGCCCACCAGCGGCACGGCGCGCTTCTCGTCGCCTTTGGGTGTGTACGACTTCCAAAAGCGCAGCTCCATCATTGAAGTGAGCGAAGCCGGTGCCCAGGTGCTGGGCAAGACGGCTGCGATCTTGGCCTATGGTGAAGGCCTGCAGGGTCACGCCCGTGCGGCTGAGATGCGCCTGAAGTAAAGCCGTTTCAGCCCCCGAACCCAGCCGCGTCACAGAACGCGGCTTTTTTGTGTCCATCGTTTGCAGTTTGAAGTGTCAGAGTGGCTTTCAAGGTGTTGGATGACTCATGTCTGTGGGCTTTGCAGCGACACTGGCGGGCATTCATCCAAAAGCAAGGAGCGAGTTCATGGGTTCAAATATGGCAATGTGGCGTGTGCGCTGGTGGCGTTCGCTGATGGGGTTGTTGGTGGCAGCGGGTCTGGCGGCTTGCAGCATGCCGCCTCCGAGCGAGGGAAACCATAGTGGCAGCCAGACCGCTGTAATGGCCGAGACCTCCAGTGCCCCTATAGCTGCGCCACAAGCAGCCAAGGCACAGTCCACCTTGGGTACGCAATGGGGCGAGGGGCGCGAGTCGGTCACCAAGGCGGTGCAGGCATCACGGCTGACGCCAGATCGCCCGCTGGACATGGGGCAAATGCGCTATTCGGATGAAGACAGCATTCGCCGTGCGCTGGGTCGTGATGCGGAGCAGCAGACCAATGCATTGCTGGCCGATGGTGATGTGGAGCTGCAGCTGCTAGGCGGCAATGGTGCTGCGCTGCGCATTTTCTCCAGCCGTGGCGCCAAGGATTTTCATGTGGCCGGACGCAACGGGGAGCGTTATGAGCTGGTCTACACCAACCGCAGCAAACGCTATTACGAAGTCGTCGCCACCGTGGACGGGCTGGATGTGCTGAGCGGTCAGCCCGGCAGCATTCAGAGCGCAGGCTATTTGCTGCGCCCCGGTGAGCGCTTGGTAATTGACGGCTTTCGCAAGAGTGACCGCGAAGTAGCCGCCTTTCGCTTCTCGGCTAAGGGGCGTGCGTATGCCAACAACACACCAGCGGGGGATGCCCGCAATGTGGGCGTGATTGGCACGGCGCTGTTTGAGGTGCGACTGGATGAACGCGACCCCGATCTGCCTCGTCGCCGTGCGCCAGAGGTGGAGCTGCGTGATCCGCGTGACCCCAGCGCCTTCCCGGCCGATGGCCGTCAGTACGCACCGCCACCGCAGTACCGACGCTAAGGTGCGTGGCGTTCCTGCCAGAGACTCGACCTTATCGAGCCTTTTCTGCCGGCAGCGTCAGGCTGGTGTCGTAGATGCAGCAAGAGCTGGTGGCGGCGCGACAGCGGCATCGCACCAGCGCAGGCTGGCACCCTGAGATTTTTGTGATCCTTGGGCCCCGAGGTGTAGCTTGGCAGGCCCGGCAATGCGCAGTGATTGGCCGGGGTGCAGAAAGCTATCTGCCAGTTGGCCTTCACAGGTCAGCCAGACGATGCCGCTCTGCGTCTGCAACCAGAGGCTTTGGCCGGCGTGGATGTGCAGCGTCCGCACCGCTGCGGAAGCGGGTAGAGGCAAGGTGTTCCAGGGCTTGGGAGTAAGGGCTGAGTGCATGCCCCTGACTGTGCAAAATGAGCAGGCATTTCACCAACCACAGCGCGGCAGAATGTGAACGAGTACAGATGAGGGCTGCAGCCCTTCTGTACTGGTTGTACTGCAATTCATCTGTGCTGTATGGCTTGAATGTAGGCAGTACAGAATGACGCTCTATGGAATTCGATGCATCCACACCGCGCTACCTGCAGATCGCCGGGCGACTGAGCCAGGCCATACGACAAGGGGCACTGTCACATGGGGAAAAGCTGCCGTCCGTTCGCATGTTGGCACGGCAGTACGGGGTGGCGCAGACCACGGTGGTGCAGGCCTACCACTGGCTGGAAGATGCACAGCAGATCACTGCGCGGCCACGCTCCGGTTTTTTTGTTGCGCCGCGAGCTGTGCAACTGCCGGAGCCCAAGATTGCCCGGCCCATGCGTCGCCCGCAGGCCGTCTCGCTGGACTGGCTGGGGCAGCGCGTTCTGGGACGTGAGCAGCCCGAGGGCATGGTGTCCTTCAGCAGCGGTACCCCCGGCATTGATTTGCTCAACCCCGACCGTGTGCGCCGCGCTGTCACGCGCTCGGTCCAAACGCACCGCCACCTGCTGTGCACCTATCCCGCTTCGGACGGGCATGAAGAAGCGCGGCGTGCATTGGCGCGTTATGCCCTGGGACTGGGCTGCAGTCTCGATCCAGAACGCATTCTCATCACTGGCGGCTGCATGGACAGCGTGGCCCTGTGTCTGCGCGCAGTTACCGAGCCCGGTGATGTGGTGGCACTGGAGTCGCCTACGCATTTCTCGTTTCTCGAGGTGTTGCAGGCCTTGCAGCTGAAAGCGCTGGAAATTCCCTGTCACCCGCGCCACGGCATTTCGCTGGATGCGCTGCAGCTGGCTCTGGACACCCAGCCCGTCAAAGCGCTGCTGCTGGTGCCCACGCTCAGTAATCCGTTGGGCAGTTGCATGCCTCAGGCCGAGCGCAAGCGCTTGGTTCAATTGGCTGTGCAGCACGACCTGCCTGTGATTGAGGATGCCATCTACGCCGATCTGGCCGAAGGCGATGCCATGCGCCGCAGCATCAAATCCTATGACAGCACGGGGCAGGTCATGCTCTGCCATTCATTTTCCAAGACGCTGGCGCCGGGTCTGAGGCTGGGTTGGCTGGAAGCGGGGCGCTGGACGGACAGGCTGCGCCACATCAAAGAGATGCAGGCTGGCGGCCAGTCGGCAGTGCTGGAGCTGGCGCTGGCCGACCTGATCTCGCAGGCCGGTCACCACGCCGCCATGCGTCAGCTGCGCGCCGCCATTGCTGCGCGGATGGAGCAGGCACGGCAGGTGATTGCACAGAGCTTTCCGGCAGGCACGAGGGTCAGCGACCCACCCGGAGGCCTGCTGCTGTGGTTGGAGTTGCCCGCGCAGCTGGATGCTGCGGCCTTGCATCAAGCTTGCCTGGCGCAGCAGATTCTGATAGCACCCGGTGCGTTGTTTGGCGCTGCAGGGCGCTTCAAGCAAGGAATACGCTTGGGTCTGGGGGGAGACTGGACGCCGCAGCATCTGCAGGCCTTGCGACAAGTGGGGGCGATAGCCTGTTCCATGCGTAGTTGATGGCTATGTTGATCAACACGAATTTCGTGCTGCACGAATTTCGTGTAACATTCAAGCCATGAAGAACGTCACCATCACCGTCGAAGACAGCGTGCTTGACTGGGCCCGCATTGAAGCGGCGCGGCGCGGCAGCAGTGTCTCGCGCATGCTGGGTGACTTCATGGCCGAGATGATGCAGCGCGAGGACGCCTATGAGCGTGCCTATCTGGCATGGCGCACGGATGAGCGCAGCTGGAACCAAAGCGCTACCGAGCCTGCAAAACTCATAGCGCGTAGCGCAAGCAGCACGCGCGCTACAGGCTCAAATAATATTCAAGCTGGGGTGGCTCCATGAACCCCGTTTTTGTTGATACCTCCGTGCTGATTGCGGCGGAAGATGCTGCCGGTGGCGATCTGTACGCCGCCACGCTGGAATGGCTGGATTTGCTGTGGCGCAGCCGCAGCGGCCGCACCAGCAATCAGGCGCTGGTTGAGTTTTATGACCAGGCCACGACCGCCGCTGTGCCTATGCCGCAGGGCGATGCCCGCGCCGCCATTCGCCGCTATCAGACCTGGACGCCCTGGAAAACCGACGCCGCCACGCTGGAAACCGCTTGGGCTGTGCAAGCCCGCCACGCGCTGGACTTTGGCGATTGTCTGGCTGTGGCCTGTGCCCAGCACAGCGGTTGCAACCAGATGCTGAGCCTGTACCTGCCCCACGGCGCAGAGTTTGGCGGCGTGACGGTGCTGCACCCGCTGCAGCAAGCGGCTAATCCGAATCTTGAGGCTTGAGTGCCTGAAATGCATGATTGCATTGGCCAACGCAAGCCCTGTGTGAAAGAGTGAATCCCATGACTGCTCAAGACATCCAATCCAAGGCCCTGCAACGCATTCGCGCCGATGTGCGCGCCATGCAGGGCTACCATATTCAGCCCGCGCAAGGCCTGCTGAAGATGGACACGATGGAGAACCCCTACCGTCTGCCGCTGGAGCTGCAGAAGAAGCTGGGCGAGCATCTGGGCGCACTCGAAATCAATCGCTACCCCGGCGAGCGCCAGGAAGTGCTGAAAAAAATGCTGGCCGATTACGCTGGCGCGCCTGCGGGGACCTCGGTGCTGCTGGGCAATGGCTCGGACGAAATCATCACGCTGCTGGCGCTGGCCACGGCCCAGCCTTGCAGCGATGCACGCGCCAAGATGCTGGCACCCATGCCCGGCTTTGTGATGTACCCGCTGTCTGCCAAGCTGCAGGGTCTGGACTTTGTGGGCGTGCAGCTGACCGAAGACTTCGACCTTGATGTGCCCGCCATGCAGGCCGCCATTGCCGAGCACCAGCCCGCCATCACCTACATCGCCTACCCCAACAACCCCACGGCCACGCTGTGGGCCGAGGACAAGGTGCAGGCCGTGATTGATGCCGTGGCGCAAATTGGCGGTTTGGTCATCATGGACGAGGCCTATCAGCCCTTCGCCAGCCGCAGTTGGGTTACCCGCATGAAGGCCGACCCCGCACGCAACGCCCATGTGCTGCTGATGCGCACGCTCAGCAAGTTTGGTCTGGCCGGTGCGCGCCTCGGTTATCTGATTGGCCCATCCGCCATCGTCAACGAGCTGGACAAGGTGCGGCCGCCCTACAACATCAGCGTGCTGAACTGCGAAACGGCCATTTTTGCGCTGGAGCATGAATCGCTGTACGCCGAGCAAGCCGCCGCCATTCGCGCTGAACGCCAGCCGCTGATCGATGCGCTGGTCGCCATGACAGGTGTAGAAAAAGTCTGGCCGTCTGAAGCCAATATGGTGCTGCTGCGCGTGGCCGATGCCGGTAAAGCGCAAACCGAGATGAAACAACGCGGCGTGCTGGTCAAAAACGTATCGGCCATGCACCCACTGCTGAATAACTGCCTGCGCCTGACCGTAGGCACCCGCGAAGAAAACGCCCAGATGTTGGCGGCATTGAAGGAATCCCTGTGAGCAATATCGTTCCCTCCACCGCAGCGCCGCTGCCCCGCACGGCAGAAGTCACCCGCAACACGGCGGAAACTCGCGTGGCGGTGCGCGTCAACCTCGACGGCACGGGCAAGGCCAGCCTGAACTCGGGCATCGGTTTTCTCGACCACATGCTGGATCAGATTGCCCGCCACGGCCTGATCGACATGGACATCGAATGCGAGGGTGACCTGCACATCGACGGCCACCACACGGTGGAAGACATCGGCATCACGCTGGGCCAGGCTTTTGCCAAAGCCATTGGCGATAAAAAAGGCATTCGCCGCTACGGTCACGCCTATGTGCCCCTGGACGAGGCGCTCTCGCGCGTCGTCATCGACTTCTCGGGCCGCCCCAGCCTGCACATGGATGTGAAGTTCACCTCCGGCAGCATTGGTCAGCTCGACACACAGCTGGTGTATGAGTTCTTCCAGGGCTTTGTGAACCACGCGGGCGTTACGCTGCACATCGATAATTTGAAGGGCTTCAATGCCCATCACCAGTGCGAGACCATCTTCAAGGCTTTCGCTCGCGCCGTGCGCTTTGCGCTGGAGCATGATGAGCGCATGGCGGGCGTGATTCCATCGACCAAGGGTGCTCTGTAAACAAGAGCGGCTAGCGCCTGTTCAATATGGATTTGAATATAAAACCATGTTGAACGCTACTATTCACAAGCGGTAAATGCTATGAATTTGAAGAACAACACCGTGGCAGTCGTCGATTACGGCATGGGCAATCTGCGCTCGGTTTCGCAGGCGGTGCGCACGGCTGCTGCCGATACTGGCTGGGATGTGGTCGTCACAGCCGACCCTGATGTGGTCTACGCCGCCAACCGCGTGGTCCTGCCCGGTCAGGGCGCCATGCCCGACTGCATGCGCGAGCTGCGCGAGTCCGGCCTGCAACCCGCCGTGCTGGATGCGGCTGCCAATAAGCCGCTGTTTGGCGTGTGCGTGGGCATGCAGATGCTGCTGGATCACAGCGATGAAGGCGATGTGCCAGGGCTGGGGCTGATCCCCGGCAATGTGCGCAAGTTTGATCTGGCAGACCGTACTCAGGCCGATGGCAGCCGCTTCAAAGTGCCGCAGATGGGCTGGAACCAGGTATCGCAAAAGCTGCAGGGCGGCCAGCCCCATGCGCTGTGGGCGGGCATTCCTGATGGCAGCTTCTACTACTTTGTGCACAGCTTTTATGCGCAGGTGCAACAAGGCGAGCATTGTGCCGCCGAGACAGATTACGGCGGCCTCTTTGCATGTGCCGTTGCACGCGATAATATTTTCGCAACCCAGTTCCACCCCGAGAAAAGCTCGGATCAGGGGCTGGCGTTGTTCCGCAACTTCCTGGGCTGGAAGCCCTGAAGTTTTTTCTTTATGCACTGGCCAACTCAGACGGCCATCTTTGCTAGCAGACCACCATCATGTTGCTCATCCCCGCTATCGACCTCAAGGACGGCCACTGCGTTCGCCTCATTCAGGGTGATATGGACCAGTCCACTACCTTCGGCGAAGATCCCGCTGCCATGGCCACCAAGTGGCTTGAAGCCGGTGCACGTCGTTTGCATCTGGTGGACTTGAATGGCGCTTTTGCGGGCCAGCCCAAGAACCTGGGTGCCATCAAGAGCATTCTCAAGGCGGTGGATGGCGAGATCCCCGTGCAACTGGGCGGCGGCATTCGTGATCTGGACACGATTGAGCGCTATATCGATCTGGGTATCGAATACCTCATCATCGGCACGGCTGCCGTGAAGAACCCCGGCTTTCTGCAAGACGCCTGCAGCGCTTTCCCCGGCCACATCATCGTGGGTCTGGATGCCAAGGACGGCAAGGTCGCCATCGATGGCTGGAGCAAGCTCACGGGCCAGGATGTGATCGAGACCGCCAAGCGCTTTGAAGGCTGGGGCGTGGAATCCATCATCTATACCGACATCGGCCGCGACGGCATGTTGACCGGCATCAATGTGGATGCCACCGTCAAGCTGGCCCAAGCGCTGAAGATTCCTGTCATCGCCTCGGGCGGTCTGGCGGGCATGGCGGACATCGAAGCCCTTTGCGCGGTAGAGAGCGAAGGTATCGAGGGCGTGATCTGCGGTCGCGCTATTTACACCGGCGATCTGGACTTCGCAGCAGGCCAAGAGCGTGCCGACGAGCTGGCGGGTGACTGATGTAGCTTTTCAGGCCCAAGCCGTTGACTGGCAAGGGCTGCCTGCTATCGCTTTAAAGCTGGCCCAAGGCGATTCTGCTTTGGTCAGCTTGCAAGGTGCACAGGTGCTGTCATGGGTGAGCCGTGGCGAGGAGCGCTTGTTCCTCAGCTCCAAGGCGGCGCATGACGGACAGACCGCCATTCGCGGCGGCATTCCCGTCTGCTTTCCCCAGTTCAACCAGCGCGGCTCCTTGGTCAAGCATGGCTTTGCGCGGGTCTCCCACTGGTCGGCCGATGCCGCCTTGCCCTGGGGCGAGGACGGCGTTCAGCTCATTTTGCGACTGAAGGACAGCGAAGAGTCGCGGGCCGTCTGGCCGCATGCCTTTGAAGCGCTGTTGACGGTGCAGCTCAAGCCCGGTTCGCTGAGCGTGCAACTGGCTGTGCATAACCGTGGTCTGCAAGATTTGTCTTTTACCGCAGCCCTGCACAGCTACCTGCGTGTGCCGCAGGTTGAGCAAGCCAGTTTGCATGGTCTGCAAGGCCTGACCTACTGGGATGCTGCAGCGGTAGTGCCCGATACCCACATCACGCAGCAAGGCGCAGTGCGCTTTGGCGCTGAGACCGATCGCGTCTATCCCCGTGCGGCTGATGCTTTGCAGCTACAGGCAGCAGGCCAGCCATGGCTGGAGATTGCGCAAGACGAGCCTTGGCGCGAAACCGTGGTCTGGAACCCCGGCCCCGCGCTCTGCGCCACGCTCAAAGACATGGAAGCGGACAGCTGGCAGCACATGCTGTGTGTAGAAGCCGCGGCCATTAATGCCGCCGTGGTTGTGGCGCCCGGCCAGTGCTGGCAGGCTGCACAAACGCTGAAGAGCTACTGATACCTCTTTGAAATTAAAAAGCCCTTGGCCTGTTCAACTTGCACCGGGCCAAGGGCTTTTTTATGCCACCTTTATTGCAGCATGAAGGTTCTGTACTCCAGTCTGTCCATGGAGCGTGTGAGGCACACCAGTCCTACACACAAAGTCACTAGCATGGCTAGCGTGAAGCCATAGCCGTAGAAGGCCGCGCCAAGTGCCAGAGAAATGGCGGTGAACGCGATATTGAGTACCAGCATCAAGGTGCAGAGCATCAAAATGATGCGGCGCTCATTGAGGTAGAAAAAAATATTAAGCACGGCCATGACACCGACCTGCAGCCCGGTTCCGACCACCTGGACATGCAATAGTGGCAGGTAAAGTTGAGAGATTCCAAGCAGCTCAAGCAAGGCTGGCCCAGCGACAAAAGTCACCAGAACGGCAATGGTTTGAATCTTGGCAATTTCACTCAGGCCTGTCTGAATGGAGTAAACCATTTCATTGCGCATGGACTCGATGAATTCCAGAGAGCCGCCTTCACGTACGGCATTGAAAAACTTATCGTAGTACTCCACAAAATCCGTCTCAATGCGCACCAGAAATACTGCCATTCCTGGAATGATGGAGAGGTAGGAGAGGAAGACCGGAATGTCGTAAATCAACGAGGCGCGCAGGCCGCCAATGATGGGCTGGGATGTTGGTAAGAAATACCAGAACATGATCTTGTCCATCCAAATCGCCATGTTGTAGAGCAGACCAATGGCAAGCAGGGAGGGGAAGATCATCGAGCGCTTGCTGAAATCGAAGGAGATCCAGCGCTCGGGCAGAGGGAAGCTTTTCAAAATGAGCGACCACATACCTGCAACCAATAGTGCATGGCCGCAGATAAAGCTGATTAGCAGACCCTCAAGCCCCCAGTGACGCAGTGGCAGTGCCAGTACCACGATCAGCGCGTAGCAAAAGGCAAACAGCGCCGTGATGGCCTTGTATTGCTTGAGGCCCGATAGCAGCACGGCCATGGTCCAGACCATGCACATCAATGTGAAGCTCGCCAGCATCAGGATGCGGTACAGAAAGCTTTGCTCACTCAGCAAGGTGAACAGCGTAATGCCACCGAACATGGCCGCAAGCGCCACAATCACCAGCAGCAGCCCGTGCAGATTGGGCAGAACGACGCTGTCTTGCTTGAGGAAAAGGCGGTCTGAGATGAAGCGTGTAAATGCCAGCTGAGCCGGTCCCGTCAGAATCAGGCTGAACGCCACCAGATAGGTGACGGAGGTCTGAAACTGTGTGATAAGCAGCGGCGGTGCAATCACGCCAACGCTGAAGATCCCCACCAGCAGGACGCCGATGATGGAAAAAACCCAGGGGCCTGAGCCAATCACGCCTGCGTATGCATAGGCCTGCAGCACGCTGGACAGCGTGTTTTTGCGCAGCATGTGGCGCAGTTCAAATCCAATGCCAGCCATTAGTGGGCCTCCCGAGATGAGTCGAGCGCGTTGTCGTAAATCTGGCGATAACGATCAAAGAGCAAGTCGTCGGTGTAGTAGCGCTCCACACGGGCAATGCCTGCAGCGCTGGCTTCCTGCCATTTCTGAGAGTCCGTCAGCAACTCCAGCGACGCATCGGCAAGTGCTTCAGGGTTGGCAATACCAACAATGCGGCCGCAACTGCCCAGAGCCTGGTCGGCTTCGTCGAGGCCGTTGATCAACTGACTGCAGGAGCCCACATCGGTGCTGACCACGGGGACACCAGAGGCCTGAGCTTCAAGGATGACGAGGGGGAGTGCTTCACTGACTGAAGACAGGACGACAAGACCCACGAGAGGCATCAGGTCTTCGATGCGTTGCATGCCCAGGAATTTGACGTGATCTTGCAAGCTGAGGCTGGCGACCAGGTTTTTGCATTCCTGCACATAGCTGGGATCTTCATCCGTAGGGCCTGCAATCCAGGCCTGAGCCTGAGGCAGCTTGTTTACGATGCGGCGCATGGAGCGGATAAAGGTCTTGATGTCCTTGATGGGAACGACACGGCCGATCAGGCACAGCACCGGTGGAGTCGTCGCGGCTCTCATGCTGCGCAAGGGCACAAATCGTTCGAGGCGTATTCCATTGGGTACGTTGCGTGTGCGCTTGGCTTCGGCGCCATCACTGATCTGGCGCAGGCGGTTGGCTTCGTAGAGCGCAATGATGGGGTTGGCGGCGTTGTAGCAAAAGCGTCCCATCCATTCAAAGAACTGAATCCACATCTGACGGAAGAACGAGACCTCCATGGGGTCGCGCTGAAAGAGGTTGCGGTTGTCCCTAATCCAGGAGCTTTTCAGCAAGTCGATTTGTCGTTCTTTGGTGTAGATGCCGTGCTCCGAAAGAATCAGGGGCAACTGGCGCTGGTGGTGCAACAGCCCTCCCAGAAAGCCAGCGTAGCCGGTGGAAACGGTATGCAGAATACGTACGGGAATCAGGTTTTCGGCAATTTCTGAAAGTAGCCACAGGGGCTTGAACATGATGCGCACTGTCCAGAAAAAATCGACAAAGGACGGATCAGTGCAGTGGCGCCGGTAGCTGTCCCGGATCAGGTTCCAGGCTTCTTCGCTGTGCAGAAAATCGTCCAGCGGTATGCCGCCGTTGGGACGGATTGCTTGCGTGATAGCCAGCATTTCATCCAGGATTTTCTGCCTGGCTTCCCTCGATTCGTCGCAGGTTGCAAGAGAGGACAGGAATTTTCTGATTTTTTCGAACTCTTGCGCACTGCCTTTGACAGTCACTGGTTCTTCCGTGCTGCTCAGACCATCGTAGAGAAAGTGTTCCTGGAAATGAACGACATTGGCAGGTAATTTGTAGCGAAACTCTGCATAGTCTTCACGCTTGCTACCGAGGAAAACGATCGCGAACTTGTATTGCGGGTATGCCTGCAAAATTTGCTGTACCCAGCTGGAGACGCCTCCGCTGACATACGGGTAGGTGCCTTCCAGCAGCAGCGCAATATCGGCCTGCTGGGTTTTGGGGATGGGGGCGTTCATGCAGCACTCCAATACTTCATGCTGGATCGCAGGTTTTGCGGGGCTTGAGCGGGGTCAAGCATTTGCATGAGTCGCTGAGTTTTTGAATAGTCGTGCTGCAGAAAATAAATCTCAGCCAGATAGGGAATGACGCGAGCTGCAGGCAGTCCTTGCTCCAGTGCGGCTTCGTAGGCGTCTTGTGCCTGCTTGTAGTCTTTACGCAATTGCATCAACCTGCCTTTGCGCAGGGTGAGCAATGCGTTGTCGGGCTGCTCCTGCAGAACGGCAAGGCAGTAATGCAGAGACTGGGCGATTGCGTGCTCACGGACATCGCTTTGAGCGATGCCTTGGTAAATCATTTCCCAGTAAAGATCTGAAAGAGCCCAAGACGCCTGAATGCCTTGAGGTCCGAGTGGAGAGACACCTTCGTTTTTATGTGCGCGCTCCAGAGCTTGCTGCGAATCATGAATAGCTTGGCTAATTTGCTGCTCTTTGTTGTCAAGCATGCTGTATGCGAGCAGGCGCAAATCATCGTTGGAGTCACTGAGGGCTGTTCGCAGCATGGGCGATGCGAGTCGGCCAGAGACATTGCTCAATGCCACCATGGCGCGCATGCGCGATGGAGTCGGAACACTTTGATTGGACAAAAACGTTTTCAGTCCCGAAGGTCTGCGGCTGTTGCTGCTGGACTGGTGCTGATCAAATTCAGGCAAAGTCACCGAAGGGAACTTCGTGAATGAATCTTGATTTCGGTAGCGATACAGGACAAGAGTTGCGATAAGGCAGCCTGCCGCTCCTGCAATGGGGATAGTGAACGACACCAGGGCAACAAGACCGAGCAAGGCCAGTCGGTGCTCGCGCAGCCGGTGTGATGCGAGGATCAGGGGGCGCATGCTGAATGCAAAAAGAATGCTAGCCACAGCGTGCACGATGAAGTAAGTCATCAGTACGCTGTCTGCAGCCTTGTTGAACAGCTGCAGGCCGCTCCATGCAAGGATTTCAAGCAGAACGGCTGAGATGAAAAACAGGATGTTAGGCATGGGCGATTCTGACAATCTCATCAAGAACCCGCATGGAACCATTTTTTTGAATCGGGAGAGTGTGGGGAATAATCCCGGCCTCCTCGATAGAGTGAAAGCCTCGTTGCTCGAGTCGGGTTGAGAGGCGGTTCAGAAAGCCTTCGCTGGAAGCGAAGGATCCAAGCGGCATGAGGATGGCCAGCACGGATTTTTCACGGCCCTCAAGGAGCCAGGATTGATCCAGCATGCGTTCCATGCGCATGATGAACTGAGGCATGTCCAACGCGATGGCTTTGGGTGAGAGCTGTAGTGCCAGGACGATGCTGGGCAGCTGGCTCGATTGGAGCACATGCTCCATGCGCTGCAACTCGAAGGCGAACTGGGGTGGGCACTCTGGGTGTACTTGCAACAAGGGCTGGGCGAGATTGTTGGCCGCAATGCTGTCGGTGTAGTAGCCCAGCAAAAGGTTGACGGTTTGCAAAGTCTCTTCTTGCAGGGCGAAGAAGGGCATCTCTTCCACGACCAGCATGCCGTACATCTCACCCGAGAGATCAAGCAGGGGGGCGGCAACGACATAGCTGGTGTTCTGGCCATCTTTCAAGCTGCGAGAGATATGGCACAGAGATTGTGTGGAGAGGGCTTGCTGAACCAGCGCATCATCTTGATTGATGGATCGGGCACCGCCAATTTGAGCGATGCTTTGATCGCTCAGGCGGCCGCTGCGAAAAGGCACAATGCTCGCCACATTGATTTGGCAGAACTGGGAGAGCAAGTTCAGCAGCGTTTGCGCATCACTGGTCGTGCCCTTGAGGTCGCGCAGCTGGTGCAGTGCGTCGCGCATGGAGACAGGCTGACCAATCAATTGCTGCTCCAGCTGGTCATGCGACAGGCGCAGCAGATAGTGCTGGCGAACGAGTTGCTCCAGGCGCTGATCCTGATAATGACGAGCCGTCTGTGCTCTGCGCAGATGGTTGCGCCAGACGCTGGATACCTCGCCGACGATCATGACCATGATCAGGCCGCCGAGAAAATACTGCTGTGGAAATTGGCTGAAATCCTGCTGATTCAAACCAGCCCACCCCAGCAGAAGAATGCCTGCCGAGAAAAGGCCCGCAATAGGGCCGTAGCGCAGGGCAATAATCATGGGTGCGAACCAGGCCCACGGAAAATCCGCATTAATCCACAAAGGATCCGGGCGATTCACGAGATAGCCCAGGAGCAGGGCGAATGCGGGAATCAGGACAGTTTCGGCAACGATGACCCAAGGCTTCTCGCTGACTACCGTGAGCTTGCCAAGTGGGGAGCCTTTGAACTCATCGGAGGTTCGGATTCTTTGTACTGAGTCGGCTGCATTGGCGGTTACAGGTATTTCTTGAGAATGCATAGTCTGCTGTCCTGATTGAACCGATTCTTAGCGTGCGTTGGCGATGCCGGTGCCCAGCAAATCCCGGATCAATTTTTGGCCGACGGCGGATAAAGCTTCGCGGCTCCAACCGCTTTTGCCACCTGCACCGCTCCACACGGTTTTTCCTTCGCTGACATCAACAATTTCTAACGCCACGCCGACGGCAGGTTCGCCATCCACTCCTACCTTGTAGCGCCATTCATCCACTGCACCTAGCAATGCGTAGCGAACCCCCTCGCTACGTGCCCAGCTCAACGCATCTTCGCGGCGTTTTCCGTTCTGGCCGTCAAACAATGACTCCTGTTGAGCATCACCGGTATAGCGCTTGACTGAACCCACACCGCGCGCATGAAGCAAGGCTGTGGCAATGCTTTCGGCGCGACTGCCGGCCATAGGCGTTTCTGTGTGATTGTCAAACGGTAGAACGGCCCAGGACGCATCTTTAACGAGGCTGGGAGAGCTGCCCCGGTCGATGGTGGAGCAGGCAGTCAGGAGGCTCAGGAGGCTGACACCAGCGAGCATGCGGATGCGTGATGCGAAGGTGGGGAGGGAATTCATAGTTGGCTCCTTAAAGTCTCAATAGTGAAGTCGGTAGATGAGCTGCAGTTCACGGGTGGTGCCGGTAGTGTTGAGACCGGATTTGGAAAAGTTGATAGCAGCCATCAGGTGGTCAGAGCCCAGGACACTGCCGGCGACACCCAGTCGAAAGTCATACCCGGAGCCGTTGAGGCTGTGATTCGTCAACGCGAGGCTGGCAAAGGGGCGCAGGCTGCGCGTGTAGTCTTGCGAATAGCGCATATTGGTGGATATCTGTAGCCCCGAGAATCGGAAATTGTTGGGTAGCAGGTAATCAATACTGGGGGTTGTCTCATTGGGCAGGTAGCGAAGAATGCTGGCATCACGCCCAGTCAGCAACGCAGGGTCTGTGCGGCTGTAGCTATGCCACGAGGTGAAGGCACCAAACTCAATGTTCGGGGCTTCGCTTCGGTAGGTGTGCGTGTATTGAAGCGTGGTGTGCCGGCCAGACCCTACGCGTGCCCCGGTCTGAACGAAATAGCGTTCGCTTGCAAACTCCAGCCCCAGCTGATCTTGCCGCGAGAGCTGATATGTGGTCCCCATTGAGGCTCGGTCTTTCATGCCGCCCATGCGCATGGCCAGCGAATCTTGCATGCTCAGATCTTTACCGAGCGAGCCCCGAAGCGTCCAGCGATTGCCAAAAGATCGACTATGCGAGGCCTGCACAGGGTGGTAGGTGTCAAGACTGCGACGTTCACCTATCAGAAAATCTGTGGTCGAGCTCTGCGTTATGCGACGCAACCTTAGTCCAATGGCATGTTCAGAGGAAGGTTGCTGGATGAAGTCGCGGTTGTTGACTGTGCGCCTGATGTAATCGCTATCCACTTCCAGCGCCCATCGCGAGTTGATCGGCAGGTGCCAGCTCAGTGACTGCTCTGTTTCATTGATGCCCGTTAGGTGGCGTTGAGTCAAGCCATATTCGGCAAAGGGACTGACTGCCAAGAGCTGCTCGGTCAGGCTGCTGTGCTGCTCATCGTCATCGGGTTGATTCACCATGGCCTCAAAGCCGACGGTTTGCGCGAGGCGCAGATCTCCAACCATCACGGCAGCATTGACGTGATCGTGACGGGGAAGATTCTCTCCGTGGCGCTCCAGCAGTGCACCTGCCTGAGCGGTATCTTTTTCAGCCAGGGCCGCAGTAATCTGAGCCCACAAGGGGGCATTGGCCTGCTTGCTGCGACTGCGAGCGTATTGCTGCCAGAGGTAGCCGCGCTCTGCGGCGTATTCGCCCTTGTCCTGCAACCAGGCGATGGCTAGTTCAGCGGCTGCTGCTGAGTACTCTTTGCGCTCGGAAGAGGCCAGGTCCATACGCATCAGCTCACGCAGGAGTACCAACTCGTCATCGCCATAAGACTGGTTCAGGAGCAAGCGGTTACGGGCTTGTTGCTGAACCTTGTTCAGCCCCTGTGGCGTCAACCACTCGCGCACTGGACTCTTTTGAGGGGGGAGAGATGTTTGTTGCAGTTGGCGAATCCACAGCTTGCGGCGCAACCGCCAAGCCAAGTCAGCTTGCTGGTTCTGCTCCAGCGCATCTGCGTAATTCATCATCCACAAAAAGTCATCATGGTGATCTTGGGCTTGAGGGCGAAGATAGCGCTGCAAAGCGATGGCGGGTCTGGACAGGCTTTGATTGGCAGCAGCCAGTGCGCTGTGCATACTTGGATCTTTGGCCCAGACTTCCTCCACGCGTGCGAGCAATGGTTTGAGCGATGCGGCATCCTGCGTGTCAATCAAAAGCCAGAGCAGTGCTTGCTGCAGCTGCGTGGAGTCCGGGGCTAAGGCTAATCCGCTCAGAAAGGCTTCACGAGCTTGCGCGGGGCGATTTGTTCGCTCGTAATACAGCCCCTGAACATGAAAGAATGCCGGCTGCTTTTTCAGGCGCTCAGCGGTTTCTGGAGTCGCCAAGGCCTGCCTCAGTTGATTGCCCAACTGTGACCAATCATCTTTGTCTTCCAGTAAATAGAACGCTTGGGTCAGGTGACGCAGGTCATGAAATTTCTCCCAAGCGCGCAGAGACAATTGGGCAGCTTCCTCGCGGTTGTTGCGCAGCATGATGTTGATCAGCGCGTCGTAGTCACTGATATCGGCACTCGACGTATCCAATAGCTTGCGATAGGCCAGTGTTGCTACACGCTCATCACGCTGTCTTTGTGCGAGGCTGCCCATGAAGCGCCAGTAGTCGGCCTCGTCTTGCATTTGCGGAGGCACGCGTGACTGAGAATCCTCCAGCCATCGCAGGCCTAGGTCAGGTTCTCCCTCGAGCAGAGCAATGGATGCGGCAGGCATGACATTGGCTGGAGTCCGTTGCGCCGGGTCTTGCAGCAGGCGCTTCCAGGTCGACAGTGCGAGCTTGTTCTGCCCTGCGCGCGTGGCCAGTTGTGCCAAAGCCGCCAGAGATTCGGGGGTCTCGGTATGGCGCTGCAGATAATCGATGGCAAGCTGAGGGTTGCCTTGCCGCTCATATGCTTGGATCAGTGATAGCAGCAGCGCGTGGTCATTCGGACGCTTTGTTAATTGATGCTTGATGCCCGCGGCCAGCGCGTTGTTGTCAAACAGGCCTGGAGACAAACGCAGCACAGACTGCCACGCATCCTCACGCTGCGTGGACTGTGCAATAAACAACCAGTTATCCAAGGCAATTTGAGGGCGACCTAGCCATTCAGATACCTTGGCCAGACGTTCGCGCCATGCTGCGTCTTGAGGCGCCTGTTTGACGGCTGCCTGTGCAATGCGCCAAGCGTCCTCCAGATTTTTGTTCTCCAGGAAGACGTCGTAAGCCAGCTTATAAGTCTTGTCGTCAAACGCTAACAATGGTGCTGGCGATTTGGGTTTTTCTGTGGCGGCTGCCGTCTTCTGCATTGACCATCCAGCGTACTGCCACATGACAGGCTGAAGCGACCATGCACCGTCGTCAAAGGCTTGCGTGGGGGCAATGCTGAAGGCGACAACATCGGTTTCAAGACCTTGCCATTGCTGCAAAAGCGAGAACTTGAGCAATTGCTTGACATACTTTTCGGCGGCTGCGGGCTGGCCTGCTGCACGGGCCAGATCAATCAGCTTTCGCAGTGTTTCTGGGTCATTGCCCAGAATATCGGCATTGGACTCGGCCAATGCCAATGCGTCTTTGGCCCGGTTGCCGGACTGCAACACTTGCAAGGCCTCAATCAGGTACTGGCGTGCTTGCTTGGAGTCTTGCGTAGTCTTGCTGGCTTTTTGCAGCAGTTGCGAGGCACTCTCGTATTCGGAGAAGCCCAGAAGTTGTCGCGAGGCATCGGCGTAGACCTTGGATTTGGAATCAGCTTCCGGGTGTAGTGCGGCCAGTTCCTCGTACAGGTTCATTGCCAATGGGATGTCGTGCAGCACCAGCGAGGAGGATGCGAGGTAAAGCATCTGTTCCTGGCTCAAGCCTTGTCGTGGAATGCCGCGCAAAGCTTGCAGTACTTCGGGGCGTAACTGCTCAATTTGCCGTGTGGATTTGGAGCTGAGCTTCTCGGCTTCCTGGTAACGTACATAAAGCTCTTGCCAGCGTTTCCACGCCATTTCAGCCGCGCTGGGGAGGACCTGCCGGCTGGCTTCTTCGGCGGCTCGCTTGATTTCTATCTGGCGTTGCTGCTTGGCTATCAGCAAAGCCTGCAGGTGCTCGTTGCCTGGGTCGCTCTTCAGCAGGTTCGTCAAATAGTTCAGCGACAACTCGGAATCGTCAAGAGTATTCGCCAGCTGACGTTCGAGGCTCTCTTTGGGGAAAAGCAGCCACAGGGCACCGCTGATCAGCACCGCAAGCAGCGCGATCAGCCATAAGGGGATCGTCGACGGACGATCAGAGCGCGCGACATTGGGCTTTGAGTTCGGCACTGTTTTGAGGACTTTTGAAGGAGCGGATGAAAGATCGATCTGTGGCCGCACTGGTCGGAGCGGCACCCTGAACGGCGGTCAGGCTGCAGCCTTGTGGAAGGTACATGCGCCATTCGAGGGGAAGGTGCCCCTGAAGGCTAAAGATCACGCTGCCGTCAGCCTGGGCTTTCCACTCGCTGATGCGTGCATTGGCATCCACCAGATAAGGTTGCTTGGACGGAGCAGCATTCGGCTGGGTCTGCATCTGAGCGGAGTTGAAAGCCATGTGCGCGTAGTAGCCGTCCGGGCCTTCTTGATACCCGGCGATATTGACGCTGTCCTGCATGAGAGGAGTACCCAAGGTACTGGGCAGTCGCAAGGTTCTCAGCTGGCCGGGGCCACGCATGCGCCAACCTTGCTCATCCTTGCCTACTGCAAATTCATAGAAATCATGCACTTTGCGCACATATTCGGATGCGAAAACCGGATGAACTGGCCGACTCAGTGCCCATTTGTAGGCGGTATGCAAGGCCTTGATGCTTGCGACTTTGCTGACTGAGTAGAAATGGTAGTAAATATTGATGGCTTTGAGGCGTCGCGGAGTGTCAGTCATCGCAAAGGTTTCAGTGACCTTTTCAAAACCGTAAAACGGGCCATGCCAGAGGTTGGTGTAGATATTTTCGTTAGTGACGGGGGCATAAACCTGAAGATGCCCGCCCTTGCGAATCCCCCAGCTTCTGACTTCGGTCAGCGATGGATTGTTGCGCGTGATGGAGGTGTCGCCGCCATTGATGTTGAGAAGTCCTGCAGCATCCGAGATGGCCAGGGCCTCTGCACTGGGGGCGGTATCGCCCGACCAGAGAAAGACTTTTACAGGCTTGCCCGGGGGGGCCAGATTTTTCTGGATGTAGTCGACTGAGCCATTGATTTCTCGATGCAAATCCATCACGTAACCGGGAATGTGAAGGTTCAGGTCAACTTCCTTGCCTTCTTCCTTTCGCGAGACGGTGCGGTCCCAGAAGAACGGGTGCGAATAAGAGTGGCTGGCAATTTCGACATGAGGCATGGCGAAAATCTGCTTGGCGATGCTCTCCAGTTGCTTGCTCCACTGCGGGTATAGACCTTGGGGCGATATTTCGGCTTCGATGACCGAGATGGTGTGAGGAATACGGTATCGCTCAAGGATTTCACGGCGCAGCATCTCGCCTGCAAATGGCGATCCGGGAACTTCTGCCTTGGAGGGGAAGGCATCTCCGTCCACATGGGCGAGCAGCAGGCGCCGGCCATTTTCCGTGGTTACGTCCGGCACGGGAAAATCAGCCAGTCGCAGTGTCTGCTTCAGCATCGCAAAGGGGTTGATCACCCAGCGTGACTGATCCGTGCCGGGCACCTCCTCCACCAGATATGGCATGAGGACGAAGCCACCCCAAGGAGTGATGGCGGCAGAGACAAAACGCTTTCCCTTGGCGTCGTCAAAAGATAGCAACTGTTGGCTTTTTTGCAGAGCCTCCGCGTTCAGAGTCCAGCCTTCGTAATCGATAGGTGGCGAAAGAGGCTGCATTTCAAAACCGTACATGCTGGCTTGTTCGGCTTTTTTGAGTGGCAGGGCCGGGATCGCCTCGGAGCTGCGCACATCGAACGGCAGTGTGCGGTCAATGGGAAAGCCTGGAGTATTGAGCACCAGAATCGGCATTTTTTGCCGTGACTGGTTTGCCAGCCATTGGCGAACGTCCTTGACTCGTTGATCCGGGATGGCTCCACCAAACCAAGTGATGATTCCGGCGTAGCGATCACTCGAAATATTCTGCGGAAGTGGCTTGCGTACGTCGACGTAATCAGCGATGTAGCCCAAGTAATTGAGCGGCATTTCCACAAAACGATGTGCCGACGCCTCATTCAGTGTCGGGTAGTCGGCGCCGTTATAGAGAATCAGGATGTGGCGAGCCTGTGCTTCCACGGTGCCCATGCCCAAAGTAAACAACAACGAGTCGCTAATCCAAGGAATGATGCCCAGGTCGGCAATCTGCTTGGCGGTGGTTCGCATGGCGTCGCGGTCATTGGGCGGCACGTAGTCGATGGCGAGGACGGGGAGCTTGTCGCGTTCGCGAATGGTTTGGAGCTGGGCGAGCAGCCATTCACGGTCTTTGGCCGGGACATCGATATAGCGCTTGAGGTTGGCATCCCAGCCGCGGAATAGAGACTCTGCAGCCACCATCTGGATCTGATCTTTGACGCGCGGAACGATCTCAAAGCCGCGATTCAGTATCAGCTTGATGCCGGGGAAGCGCTCGTTCAGTGTCTTGATGACGCGTACTAAGCCGTCCTGCTGCTCGGCTTCGTTAAATTTCTCGGCCAGACGGTATGAATCCATCGTGTCCAGAAAGAAACCGCGAAAGCCTTTTTGCCAAAGCGGGCCAATGACTTCATCCGCAAAAAAAGCGGGCCACGGCTCTGGTGTCTGGTCAATCACCACCGATTTCCAGGCGCCGTTGCGAGCCATCTTCCAGGCCGAGGGGATTTTTTTCAGATAAGCGCGCTCATCTCCTGCCTCTGCCACCGATGCGTAGGCGTAAAGCTCGCTGGAGGGCCAGGTGCTGCGGAACTTGACGGGGTCGTAGCCTTGCTCTGCTTCGACTACGGCGATATCGAACAAGGCCAGCTCGCTCATGGAGGCGTCTTTGCCGTAATACACCGCTACCGAAGGTGCGGCCGCCTGGGCCCACATGGAGGCAACGAGGGCGTAGCAGATCAGACAGCTTCGCAGCAAAGCATTCACAGAGCATTCCTTTCAACGGGTGGCGTTTGTCAATAATTAATAGTTTTATTCTATTGATCAATGAGTTTTCGTTGAGACTCTAGAGGTTTAGGTGGGTAGATTTGAAGTGTTAGTTTTTTTGCATTCCTCACATATTGGTGACCAAACACTACATTGGTTTTGCAATAGGGGCAATGGTGTTCGACATCGGGAATCGCTCAGAGAGATGATGAGGCCGTGGTATCTTTGCCCTCTGTTTTTAGATACACCGAGACTCGTCCATGCTTGCCAAACGCATCATTCCTTGCCTTGACGTCACCGGCGGCCGCGTGGTCAAGGGCGTCAACTTTATGGAGCTGCGCGATGCGGGCGACCCGGTGGAAATCGCCGCGCGCTACAACGCGCAGGGCGCGGACGAGCTGACGTTTCTGGATATCACCGCCACCAGCGATGGCCGCGATCTGATCTTGCCCATCATCGAAGCCGTTGCTTCGCAAGTCTTTATCCCGCTGACGGTGGGTGGCGGCGTGCGCACGGTGGAAGATGTGCGCCGCCTGCTCAATGCCGGTGCAGACAAGACCAGCTTTAACTCCGCCGCCATTGCCAACCCCGACACCATCAACGCCTGCAGCGATAAATACGGCGCGCAGTGCATTGTGGTGGCCATTGATGCCAAGCGCCGCACGCCTGAAGACGAGCTGCGCATGGGCCCGGGCGGCACGCCCATGGGTCCGGGCTGGGATGTGTACAGCCACGGTGGCCGCAAGAATATGGGTCTGGATGTGGTTCGCTGGGCTGCTGAAATGGCACAACGCGGGGCGGGCGAGATTTTGCTGACCAGCATGGACCGCGATGGCACCAAAAGCGGCTTTGACCTGAAGCTTACCCGTGCCGTGGCCGATGCCGTGGGTGTGCCCGTGATTGCATCGGGCGGCGTGGGCAACCTGGAAGATCTGGCCGATGGCGTGACCATTGGCGGCGCAGATGCGGTGCTGGCTGCCAGCATCTTCCACTACGGTGAATACACGGTGCAGCAGGCCAAGGAATGCATGCGCGCACGCGGTATTCCCGTACGCCTGTAAATGAATTTTGAGAGCGGCTTGCGCAGGTTACTAGCGGCTTTTGATGTGTTTTGTGTTTAAGGTTGGCTGCTGGCCTGCGCTAGCAGCTATACAAAACAAAGGTCTGCTATGAGCTGGCTCGATCAAGTCAAATGGGATGCGCAAGGGCTGGTGCCCGTGATTGCGCAGGAGCAAGGCAGCGGCGATGTGGTCATGTTTGCCTGGATGAACCGTGAGGCACTGGAGAAAACGGCCGAGCTCAAGCGCGCCGTGTACTTCAGCCGCTCACGCAACAAGCTGTGGTTCAAGGGCGAAGAGTCCGGCCATGTGCAGACCGTGCATGAAATCCGCATCGACTGCGACAACGACGTGGTGTTGCTCAAAATTACGCAAGAGGGGCATGATCCCGGAATCGCCTGCCATACCGGTCGCCACTCTTGCTTCTACAGCGTTTTCAAGGATGGGCAATGGCTTGCTGTTGATCCGGTCTTGAAAGATCCTGCTTCCATCTACAAATAAAGCCATGTCTGAACAAAACACCGCCTCGGTTGAAGGCGCACTGGCCCGTCTGGCCGCTGTCATCGAAAGCCGTAAAACCATCAATGGTGGCGATCCTGAGAAGAGCTATGTCGCCCGCCTGCTGCACAAAGGCCCGGACGCCTTTTTGAAGAAAATTGGCGAGGAGGCGACCGAAGTTGTCATGGCTGCCAAGGATGTAGATGCAGGGGCCGACAAAGGCAAAATCCTTTATGAGGTTGCGGATTTGTGGTTTCACACCATGATTGCGCTGTCTCACTATGGGCTGACGCCCACCGAAGTGGTGGCCGAGCTGGAGCGCCGTGAAGGCACCAGCGGTCTTGAAGAAAAAGCCTTGCGCAAGGCGACTGAACGCGCCGCGCAGGAGAAAGGGAACGCCTGATGAATGACGATCGTGACATCATTGACGTACACAGCAGCAACTCTGCCGAGATTGAAGGCCTCAAGGCCTGGGGCTGGGTCAGCTATTTGCTGCATCTGCTGGTGGCTGTGGCCGCCGTTCTGCCTGGCGCGCAGGTCAGTGTGTTCATCTTGCTGATTGCGGTCATCATTGATTTGGTCAAGCGCGATGATGCGCGCGGTACCTGGCAGGAGAGTCACTTTTCCTGGCGCCTGCGCAGCGTTCTCTGGGCGGCGGTGATGTATGCCATCACCTTCCCGTTCTTCCTGTTGGGCCTGCTGATCTTCAACCCGGCCTGGGTAGTGATTTCCATCTGGTTCCTCTACCGCATTGTCAGCGGCATGATCGCCATGAACAAAAATCGCGCGATTCAGGTCTGATTGGCGCTGATTCGATACCAAGCCCCTGCTCTCTGGCAGGGGCTTTTTTGTTTTTTCAGGGAATTTTGCTGCACTGCAACAGACTCAGGCTGACACGCAGATAGGCCTCTAGCGTCTGTGCGATGCTATAGAGGCTGAATAAGCTCGCGATATGGGTTATCAACGCTTCACAGGATTGTTCAATGGCTTCAGAAACCTCTCACACCATCAATCTGGCTTTGCAAGGAGGCGGCTCGCATGGCGCGTTGACCTGGGGGGTTCTGGATGCGTTGCTGGAAGACGACAACCTGATCTTCGAGGGCATCAGCGGCACCAGTGCCGGCGCGATGAACGCCGTGGTGCTGGCCCACGGCTTTGCCCAGGCCGCCGCGCAGGAAAAGAAGGTGGACGACGCCCGACATTTGGGTCGCCAACTGGCTCGCCAAGCCCTGAAGCAGCTCTGGGAAGGTGTGGGCACCATGGGCAGCGTGGGCAAGATGTTCTGGGCTGCGCCCCTGCCTGGCAGCAAGCAGTTCATGGGCATCCTCAATCAGTTTCTGTCGCCCTATCAGACCAATCCACTCAATATCAACCCGCTGCGCCAGTTGCTGACTGGGTTGGTGGATTTTGAGACGCTGGCTAACCCCGCGCACCCCACGGCGGTTCCCAAGCTCTTTGTTTGCGCCACCAATGTGCGCACGGGGCGGGGCAAGATTTTCTCGGGCGAGGAGGTGACGGCAGACGCCATCATGGCTTCGGCCTGCCTGCCGCAGATGTTCAAAGCGGTGGAGATTAATGGCGAGCGCTACTGGGATGGCGGTTTTTCAGGCAACCCGGCCCTGTACCCGCTGATCTACGAGACCAAGAGCCGCGATATCTTGCTGGTGCAGATCAATCCCAAAGAGTCTGATGTGTCGCCCGACACGGCCCGCGACATCATGGATCGCATGAACGAGATCACCTTCAATGCTTGCCTGTTGGCCGAGCTGCGGGCCATCGGGTTTGTGGTGCGCCTGCTGGAGCAAAAGCGGCTGGATGCTGACCGCTACAAGCATGTGCTCATGCACCGCATTGATGGCGGTGAGGTGCTCAAGCCCTTTGGCGCATCCAGCAAGGTGCGTGCAGACATGGTCATGGTGCGAAAGCTGTTTGATTTGGGGCGCGAGCGTGGCCAGCAGTGGCTGCAGGAGAACCGCGAGCATCTGGGTGTGAAGCAGACAATGCGCTTCAACGAAAATGTAGGATAACCCCCTGAGGCGCTTTGCGCCTTGCCCCAAGGGGGACGGCACCTCGCTGTGAGACGGCTATTGCCCGGTGTCCATGAATCAAGGGCATGCGAGAGCATGAGCTGCTTGCTGTGCAGGTGCGCCCTTATTGAATACAAGATTGACCATGCATAACCACGATTACGATTCCAGCTGCATTTTTTGCCGTATCGCCAAGGGTGAGATCCCTTCGCGCAAGGTCTATGAAGATGAAGAAGTGTTCGCCTTCCACGACATCAATCCTGCAGCACCTGTGCATTTTTTGATGATCCCGAAGAAGCACATTGCCTCGATGGCGCACCTGAGCGCTGAAGACTCGCCTTTGCTGGGCCGCATGATGGCGCTGGCCCCTAGGCTGGCGCTGGAGCAAGGCTGCAATCCCTATCCTGATGGAGGCTTTCGCATCGTGGTCAATACCGGCACCGAGGGCGGTCAGGAAGTGCATCACCTGCACCTGCATGTCATGGGCGGTGCGCGCCCCTGGCTCAAAGGCTGAGAAACTGCGTAACTTCGCATCTTGGACGATGCGTTCCGGGCGGCTATAGAGTTGCCAGCAGCAGGCTTTTTGGGTGATTGTTACGAATCTGTCAAAAGCCCCGTCTAAAATGGTTTGCAATTCTTAGGAGATTCTCATGGGCTCTTTTTCTATCTGGCACTGGGCGATCGTGCTGCTCATCGTGGTTCTGGTGTTCGGCACCAAGAAGCTCAAGAACATCGGCTCCGACCTGGGTGGTGCCGTCAAGGGCTTTAAAGATGGCATGAAGGAAGGCGGAACGAATGCTGATTCCAGCGCCGCCGCAGGCCAAGTGGCCAACCAGCAAGCCACTGACAAGGCCACCATTGACGTGGAAGCCAAGCAAAAAAGCTGAACGCTGCAGGACTGACATCTAGATGTTTGATATTGGCCTGTCCAAAATGGCGCTGATCGGTGCCGTGGCCCTGGTGGTCATCGGTCCCGAGAAACTGCCGCGCGTGGCCCGTATGGTGGGAACCATGCTTGGGCGGGCGCAGCGTTATGTGTCCGACGTCAAGGCAGAAGTCAACCGCTCCATGGAGCTGGATGAGCTGCGCAAGATGAAGGAAACGGTCGAGACCGCGGCACGCGATGTGGAATCCGGCGTTCGCAATCAGGCCTCGGACCTTGAAAAGGACTGGGGCGATGCGACCAAGGATCTGCGTGACGACGCGCACATGACTTCGGCTTCGTCGTTTGATTCCTATGACGCGGACGGCGGCTATACCGGTTTTGATACGAGTAGCGCCGTGGTGCCCAGCTACAGCCATCCGCGCAAGAACTGGCGCCTCAAGCGCGGTGCCGTGCCCCAGTGGTACAAGTCGCGCGCTGGAGTGCGTAGCAAAGTTCAGTCGGGTGCGGCGCGCGTGGCGCGTTTTCGCCCCAAGAAGTTCCATTGAGCATGCTCAGCTGCAGCCTGCCGGCCATGAGGCCGTTGCCCATCTTGGGCGCAGGTTTGCCTCTGGTATGTAGCCCCTTGCCCGTGTCTGCGGGCGTTGTTGTTTCAAGCGTGCAGAGCTGTTCAGGCTCTGGCGCGGTTTTGCACCATGTCCGAACCCTCTAAAGAAGACGAACTCTCAGGCACGGAGCAGCCATTTGTGCAGCACTTGATGGAGCTGCGCGATCGCGTGCTCTACAGCCTCTATGGCGTTCTGATCTGCGTTGCACTGCTGATGTTCTGGCCCGGCCCGGATGGACTCATCGACTTCATCGCCATACCCATCAAAGAACACATGCCCCCCGGCGCAAAGCTGATTGCGGTGGGCGTTTTCTCGCCATTCTTTGTGCCGCTCAAGGTGCTGATGATGGTGGCTGTGCTGATGGCTCTGCCTTGGCTCATGTATCAGGTCTGGGCCTTTGTGGCCCCTGGCCTGTATAGCCACGAGAAAAAGTTTGCCCTGCCGCTGATTTTGTTTGGCAGCTTGCTGGCCTATGTCGGTATTGGCTTTGTGCAGTTCTTTGTGCTTGGCAATATGTTCAAGTTCATTCAGCACTTCACGCCTGCCAGCGTCGCGGCTACGCCTGATATTGCCTCGTATGTTGAAGCGATACTGTCGCTGTACATCGCTTTTGCCGCCGCCTTTCAGGTGCCGATTGTGGTGATGCTGCTGGTGCGACTGGGTCTGGTCGAGATTGAAAAGCTCAAGTCCTTCCGCGGCTACTTTGTGGTGCTGTCCTTTGTGATTGCCGCCATCATCACGCCACCCGATGTGATCTCTCAGCTGGCGCTGGCGATTCCCATGTGCCTGCTTTATGAGATTGGCATTCTGGGTGCAGGCTGGTTCAGCAAGGCATCGCGTGCCCCAGAGGCTGAAGGTGAAACAGGCGCTGCAGCCGATAAGCCCACAGACGGCAATTGATCGTTTTCTAAGCCTCATGAAAAAAGCCCTTGAAGCAATTCAAGGGCTTTTTTTTTTGATAGCTAGTAGCGCTTTATGCATAAGAGCTTGAGGCATATTTGATGCATAAAATCCAATGAAAAAGCCAGCGAAAGATGCTGGCTTTTATTGTTGTGAGCCAGTCGCTTAGCGGCGGCGACCTTGCTGCTGCAGCGTGTTGGCCGCAGGACGGGTCCCGGGAGTGATCTCCAGCATGACTTCGCTGTCTGCACGGCGCACATCAAACTTGGCGGCTTCGCCGGGCTTGAGGGAGGCAACTGCGGTCAGCAGCTCAGAGACATTGCGGGTGGCCGTCTCGCCCACTTTCACAATCACGTCGCCGGGGCGCATACCTGCCTGAGCGGCGGGACCGGCTTGCAGCACGCCGGTGATGATGACGCCCGCATCGGCCTTGACGCCAAAGGTCTCGGCCAGCTCGGGCGAGAGTTCATTGGGCTCCACGCCAATCCAGCCGCGGGTGACCTTGCCGTCTTTGACGATGCCATCCAGAACCATCTTGGCGGTGGAGACAGGGATGGCAAAGCCAATGCCCATACTACCGCCCGAGCGTGAATAGATGGCGGTGTTGATGCCCAGCAGATTGCCGTTGGCATCCACCAGTGCACCGCCGGAGTTACCGGGGTTGATGGCCGCATCGGTCTGAATGAAGTTCTCAAAGGTGTTGATGCCCAGCTGGCTGCGACCCAGCGCGCTGATGATGCCGCTGGTCACTGTCTGGCCCACGCCAAAGGGGTTGCCGATGGCCAGCACGCGGTCGCCCACGGCGACCTGGTCGGAGTTGCCCAGAACGATGACGGGCAGCTTGTCCAGCTCGATTTTGAGAATGGCCAGATCGGTTTCTGGATCGGTGCCAATCACTTTGGCCTTGGCCTGGCGGCTGTCGGTCAGCGTGACTTCAATGTCGTCTGCACCTTCCACCACATGGTTGTTGGTGAGGATGTAGCCATCTTGACTAATGATGACGCCGCTACCCAAACCAGATTGCTCCTGTGGGCCTTGCTCGCCAAAGAAGAACTGGAACCACGGATCGTTGGCACGAGGGTGCCGCACCGCCTTGCTGGTATTGATACTGACAACGGCCGGCGATGCCTTGCGTGCAGCAGGCGCGAAGCTGCCGGGAGCAACTTCACCTGCCGGGGCCGATGGAGCCTGCAGCAGCGCAATGCCGGCATTGCTACGGATGCTTCCGCGCTGAAGCCAGCTGGGCTGTAGGGTAGCTACTACAAAATAGATAGCAACCAGGGCGGTGACTACCTGCGAAAACAGCAACCAGGTGCGTTTCATGTAATGGGTCTGGAGAGTGAGGGGATTAATCCACATTGTGCGGCATGGCAAGTCGCCGCAGTGCAGCGATTCCGCTTGAACTTGTTGATTTGCTTACTCCAAAGTGTCAGGTGCTGCACGAAGCAGGGGCATAGGGGGACTGTTATCTAAAGTTTTGCGCCAGCGGTCGATGTGCGTGTAAACCCTAGAATGAATTTCGACCGCGCTTACGTAGCCGTTTTCTGAAGTGATTGCCCACAAGGCATTCGTGCCAGATGGGTGTGGCTCCGTATCAGGAATCCACCTCAATCGGTTTGCCTCTGCACGTTGACCCGTGATTTGCGGCCTTATCTGCGCTGTCCTGCTGTTCGATCTAGGAAACACCATGACTACGCTTGACCACGCTGCCCCGGCTACCGCGCCGGCCGCTGCGAAGAATCGTCCCCTGAACCGGGAGGACTACAAGACCCTGGGCCTATCAGCTCTGGGCGGAACGCTGGAGTTTTATGACTTCGTGGTGTTCGTCTTTTTTGCCAACGTGATTGGCCGCCTGTTCTTTCCGGCTGAAATGCCGGAGTGGATGCGCCAGCTACAGACGCTGGGCATTTTTGCGGCCGGCTATCTGGCACGTCCCATTGGCGGCATTTTGATTGCCCACTATGGCGACATTCTGGGTCGCAAAAAGATGTTCACTCTGTCCGTCTTCCTGATGGCCGTGCCTACGCTCATCATTGGCCTGCTGCCCACCTATGCCTCTATTGGCATTGCCGCTCCTGTTCTGCTGCTGCTCATGCGTGTGCTGCAAGGAGCCGCAATCGGCGGCGAAATGCCCGGTGCCTGGATTTTTGTGGCCGAGCACGCACCTGAAAAGCGCTATGGCTTTGCGATTGGTGCGCTGACGTCTGGCATCACCGGCGGTATTTTCCTGGGTTCCATCATCGGTGTGTGGCTCAACAGCACCTATAGCCAGAGCGAAATCCACGATTGGGCATGGCGCATCCCCTTCATTCTGGGTGGCGTGTTTGGTCTGGTTTCGGTCTACATGCGTAAGTTTTTGCATGAAACGCCTATCTTTAAGGAGCTCCAGGCACGCAAGGCGGCTGACCGCGAGCTGCCTCTCAAAACCATCTTGCGTGACCACCGCGAAGCCTGCGTTGTCGTTGCACTGATGACCTGGATTCTCTCCACTGCGGTGGTGGTGGTGGTTCTGATGACCCCCGGTTATCTGCAAAAGAACTTCCATATTGAACCGGCAATGGCGCTCAAGGCCAATGCCGTGGCCACTGTGACGCTGACCATTGGCTGCGTGTTCTGGGGCTGGCTGTCCGACAAGCTGGGCACCAGGCTCACCATGATTCTGGGATGGGGCGGCATGGCAGCGACGGCCTACCTGTTCTATCTGAACCTGCCCGGTACTGAAGCCTCGCTGATCTGCACCTATGCCACTGTAGGCTTCTTTGTCGGTTCCATCTCGCTGCTGCCCGTGGTGGGCGTGCGCGCCTTCCCTGCGGATGTGCGCTTTACCGGCCTGTCTTTCGCCTACAACATGGCCTATGCCGTGTTTGGTGGCCTGACTCCCATGCTGGTGTCTGTGTGGCAGCAACGCGATGTGATGGCTCCTGCGCACTACGTGGCAGCCATGGGTGTGCTGGGTGTCCTCATGGCCTTCTGGCCGCTGGCCTGCAAGGGCTGGCAAGCCAAGAAGGCTTAAGCCGCACGGAAACTTGCAAGAGGGCAGCTTTGGCTGCCCTTTTTGTGCTTGGCTGAGTGCACTCAGGGCCATGCTCTGTCGGTCACAATTGCTGCATGAGCATTGAGCGAAACCACCTGTTATCCGTCTTCAATGGGCTGCTGCAGCCTGAGCGCTTCAAAGACTACGGGCCCAACGGCCTGCAAGTTGAAGGCAAGAGCGAAATTCGCCGCATCGTCAGCGGCGTGACTGCCAGCCGTGCCTTGATCGAGGCGGCGATTGAGGCCAAGGCAGACGCGATCTTTGTACACCATGGCCTGTTCTGGAAAGGCATGGATGGGCGCATCACGGGCTGGCTCAAAGAGCGAATCCGCCTGTTGATGGCCCATGACATCAATCTGTTTGCCTATCATTTGCCGCTGGATGCGCACCCTGAGCTGGGCAATAACGCGCAACTGGGCTTAAAGCTCGGCGTCCAAGGCCAAGCTGCATTTGGCGATCAAAATCTTGGCTGGCTCGCTGATGTGGACTTTGCCGATGCCACAGCGCTGACTGAGCATGTGCAGACAGTGCTGGGGCGCAAGGCCACGCTGGTGAGTGGTGATGTACAAAAGCCGATTCGCAAGCTGGCTTGGTGCACGGGTGGCGCACAAGGCTTTTTTGAATCCGCCATTGCAGCGGGGGCGGATGCCTACGTGACTGGCGAAATTTCAGAGCCCCAGATGCATCTGGCCCGCGAGATGGGCGTGAGCTTTATCGCCGCAGGTCACCACGCGACTGAGCGCTATGGAGCACCGGCTGTGGCCGCACATGTGGCCAGCGAGTGCGGGCTGGAGCACCAGTTTATTGAGATTGACAACCCTGCATAAGAACGGGTGTTCATCATTTTGATAGCTGCTTGCGCTTATCAATAATGGGCTACAAGCAATTTTGATCTATATGTCTGCTTCTGAATCAACAACTGCCCAAGCCATTGCCATCACCCAAGGTGACTGCGCAGGCATTGGCCCGGAAATCATTGCCAAGGCCTTCAAGGCAACACCGCAGGCCATGCGCGGCTGCTTTGTGGTGGGCGAGTTGCAGACGCTGCGCCGCGCCACGGCACTGGCGGCCAGAGCTGCCAACGGCGAGCCGGGCATGGCCCAGACTGTCGCGGTGATTGGTGCACCTGCCGATGTCTGGTCTGTACCCGAAGGCACTATCCCTTTGCTGAGCCTGCCGGGGCTGGCCGGGCCGCAGCCTTATGGTCAAATTTCAGCAGAGGCAGGGCAGGCGGCAGCGCAATGCGTGGTCTGGGCTGCACAGGCGGCTTTGCGGGGCGACATTGCAGCGCTGGTGACAGCACCTTTGCATAAAGAGGCACTGCATCTGGCGGGCGTGACCTTCCCCGGCCACACCGAGCTGCTGCAGGCCGAGGCGGCAGCCCATGCGGGCGTGGGCCTTGAGCAGATGCCCGTACGCATGATGCTGGCCAACGATGAGCTGCGCACCGTGCTGGTCAGTATCCATGTGTCGCTGCGCGATGCCATCAATGCGGTCACCCAGCCGCAGGTTCTGCAAACTCTGCGCATCACGCATCAGGCGCTGAGTAAAAGTTTGGGCCGTTCTCCTCGCATTGCAGTGGCGGGGCTCAATCCACATGCAGGCGAGGGCGGTATTTTTGGCCGAGAAGAGATTGAGATCATCGCCCCGGCCATTGCGCAGGCGCAGGCTGAAGGCATGGACGTTGCTGGCCCTTTTGCCCCCGATACCGTGTTCATGCGAGCCCGCAGCACCGCTTCCAATCCCAGTGAATTCGACGTTGTGTTGGCGATGTACCACGACCAAGGGTTGATCCCAGTCAAATATTTGGGTGTGGAAAAAGGAGTCAACGTCACCCTTGGATTGCCGCTGGTTCGCACCAGTCCAGACCACGGAACGGCCTTTGATATTGCCGGGCAGGGCGTGGCTGATGCAGCCAGTTTGCTCGAAGCCGTGCATATGGCGCGCAGCCTTAGCCGTTAGTCGATAAGAGGTCTTCTGGAGGATTCAGATCGCAAAGAGCATGAAAAAAGCCTGCCGCAGTGACTCCGGCAGGCTTTTTTCATGGGCGCTAGCGTTTATTGCTTGCGATTCAGGCTGTCGCGGATTTCGCGCAGCAGTTGAATGTCTTCAGGCGTAGTGGGTGCTTCCTCTGCTGCGGCAGGCGCTTCGCGCTTGAGGCGGTTCACCTGCTTGATCATCATGAAGATGATGAAGGCCAGGATGAGGAAGTTGACAGCCACGGTAATGAAGTTGCCATAGGCGAATACAGGGACGCCGGCCTTCTTGAGGGCGTCCAGGGTGCGCGGAATTCCATCCGGAATCGTGCCCAGCACGACGAACAGGTTGGAGAAGTCCAGCTTGCCAAAGACCAGGCCCACCAGAGGCATGATCAAGTCGCTGACCACCGAGTCCACGATCTTGCCGAATGCGCCGCCAATGATCACGCCCACGGCGAGATCCATCACGTTTCCCTTGATTGCGAATTCGCGGAATTCTTGCATCATGCCCATAAGCAGTTCCAGTCACTGAGAGTTTGAGATAGCGCAGTATTGCGTGACTTTGGCACTTGTCAACGTCGGACTGGGGCTGGAATAACCATGACCCCGCCGCTAGAATTCCCAGTTGACCCCAAATCAAGCGATGTACTTCGAGGAAATCCATGAGTGACTCTCCAGTCGACTCCAGCAAGCGCACGTGGATCATCACGTCAGCATGTGCTGGTGCCGTGGGCGGTGTGGCGACAGCCGTCCCTTTTGTGAGCTCCTTTCAGCCTTCTGAAAAAGCCAAAGCGGCAGGTGCCGCTGTAGAGGTTGATATCTCTAACCTCAAGGACGGTGAGAAGCTCACTGTTGAGTGGCGAGGAAAGCCGGTGTGGATCATCAAGCGCACACCCGAGCAGCTCAAGGAGTTGCCGACTCTGGATGCCGAGCTGGCCGATCCGGCCTCCGCTCGCCACCCTGAGGAGTTCACCCCGCCTTATGCGATGAACGGCGTGCGCTCTATCAAACCAGAAGTTCTGGTTGTGGTGGGAATTTGCACTCACCTGGGGTGCTCTCCAACCGATAAGTTTGTAGCCGGCCCCCAGCCATCGCTGCCAGCTGACTGGAAGGGCGGCTTCCTGTGCCCTTGCCATGGTTCGACTTTTGATATGGCCGGCCGGGTGTTCAAGAACAAGCCAGCACCTGACAACCTGCAAGTGCCGCCGCATATGTATCTGTCCGACACCAAGCTGCTGATTGGTGAAGACACCAAGGCTGCCTGAGGGAGACAAGAACAATGGCCCACGAATTCAAGCAAATTGACCCGAACTCCACCACTGGAGCGAAGGCTATGAACTGGATGGAGAACCGTTTTCCGACAGCGTTCGACGCCTACCGCGTCCACATGTCGGAGTACTACGCTCCTAAAAACTTCAACTTCTGGTACATCTTCGGCTCGCTGGCGCTGCTGGTGCTGGTGATCCAGATCGTCACCGGGATCTTCCTGGTGATGCACTACAAGCCAGACGCTGATAAAGCGTTCGCTTCGGTCGAGTACATCATGCGTGATGTGCCCTGGGGCTGGCTGATCCGCTATATGCATTCGACAGGTGCCTCAGCGTTCTTTGTCGTTGTCTATCTGCACATGTTCCGGGGGCTTCTGTACGGCTCTTACCGCAAACCGCGAGAATTGGTCTGGATCTTCGGTTGCGCCATCTTCCTGGTGCTGATGGCTGAAGCCTTCATGGGCTACTTGCTGCCATGGGGTCAGATGTCGTACTGGGGTGCCCAAGTGATTGTGAACCTGTTCTCGGCCATTCCATTCGTTGGTCCTGATCTGGCTTTGCTGATCCGTGGTGACTATGTGGTGGGTGATGCGACGCTGAACCGCTTCTTCAGTTTCCACGTGATTGCTGTGCCTCTGGTGCTGCTGGGTCTGGTGGTTGCGCACTTGCTGGCGCTGCACGATGTGGGCTCCAACAACCCTGATGGCATTGAGATCAAGGGTCCCAACGCACCCAAGGATGCCAAAGGTAACCCGCTGGATGGCATTCCCTTCCACCCCTACTACACCGTGCACGACATTTTTGGCGTCACTGTGTTCCTGTTTCTGTTTTCGGCCGTGGTGTTCTTTGCGCCTGAGTTCGGCGGTTACTTCCTGGAGTACAACAATTTCATCCCCGCTGACTCGCTCAAGACACCTAATCACATTGCGCCTGTCTGGTACTTCACGCCCTTCTATTCGATGTTGCGTGCCATTACTGGCGAGATGATGTACGTTCTGATCGCTTGCGTGGTGCTGGGTGCTGGCTTCGGTGTGTTGAAGTCGCGTCTGCCGGGCTTTGCCAAGGGCGCTGTTGCCGTGGTTGCGCTGGGCGCGATTGCGATGATGCTGTCCATTGATGCGAAGTTCTGGGGCGTCGTGGTCATGGGTGGTGCGGTCATCATCCTGTTTGCCTTGCCATGGCTCGATTGCAGCCCGGTCAAGTCGATTCGCTACCGTCCAAGCTGGCACAAGTATGTGTACGCAGTGTTCGTAGTGAACTTTGTGGTCCTGGCCTACCTGGGCGTTCAGCCTCCATCGCCCATTGGTGAAAAGGTGTCTCAGGTCGGAACACTGTTCTACTTTGGCTTCTTCCTGCTCATGCCTTGGTGGAGCCGCTTGGGTGAACCCAAGCCGGTGCCTGATCGCGTGACTTTCAAGCCACACTGAAGCGGGAGAGAATAAGAATGAAGAAACTGATTCTGACCCTGGTTGCGGCCTTGGGTATCGTGGGGGGCGCTCACGCCTCCGAGGGCGGCATTCACTGGGACAAGGCGCCGGTCAACACCACGGACATGGCGTCTTTGCAAAATGGCGCCAAGATCTTTGTTAACTACTGCCTGAGCTGTCACTCTGCCGCTTTCATGCGCTTTAACCGCCTGAAGGACATTGGCCTGACCGAGCAGGAAATCAAGGACAACCTTCTGTTTACGACCACCAAAGTGGGCGAGACCATGAAGGCTGCGATTGACCCCAAGGAGGCCAAGGAGTGGTTTGGTGCCAATCCGCCCGATCTGACCGTGATTGCGCGCTCGCGTGCAGGCTCGGGTGGTTCAGGTGCCGATTACCTGTATACCTTCTTGCGTACTTTCTATAAAGATGACACCAAGGCCACAGGCTGGAATAATCTCGCCTTTCCAAGCGTAGGTATGCCGCATGCCTTATGGGAGCTGCAAGGCGAGCGCCGCGCCATCTTTGAAGAGCATGACGACCATGGCACTAAGACCCAAGTCTTTAAGGGTTGGGAGCAGGTGTCCCCTGGCAAGATGACCGCAGTGCAGTACGATCAGACCGTTGGCGATCTGGTCAATTACCTGCAATGGATGGGAGAACCAGCCCAGAATACTCGTACCCGTATCGGCGTGGGTGTTCTGATTTTCCTGGGCTTCTTCATCTTTGTGGCTTGGCGCCTGAATGCTGCGTTCTGGAAAGACGTGAAGTAAGTTTTGCTGCCGTGCAGATGCCATCTGCACCAAACCGTGTTAGTGCAGAGTGGGGTGCCGTGGGCAACCCACTCTTTTTGATTTTTAGGAGTCTCCACCATGATGGTGCTTTATTCGGGAACGACTTGCCCCTTCTCACACCGCTGCCGCTTTGTGCTGTTTGAAAAAGGCATGGATTTCGAGATCCGCGATGTGGACTTGTTCAGCAAGCCCGAAGAAATCGCCGTGATGAATCCTTATGGTCAAGTGCCAATTCTGGTCGAGCGCGACCTGATTTTGTACGAGTCCAACATCATCAATGAGTACATTGACGAGCGCTTCCCACATCCTCAGCTGATGCCTGGCGACCCAGTGGACCGCGCCCGCGTGCGCCTGTTCCTGCTGAACTTTGAAAAAGAGCTGTTCGTTCACGTGAACACGCTGGAAGAGCGCAACGTCAAGGGCAATGAAAAGGCTCTGGAGAAGGCTCGCGCCCATATCCGTGACCGCCTGACTCAGATGGCCCCCATCTTCTTGAAGAACAAGTTCATCATGGGCGAGAACTTCTCCATGCTGGACGTGGCCATCGCTCCTCTGTTGTGGCGTCTGGATTACTACGGTATCGAGCTGTCCAAGAACGCAGCCCCTCTGCTCAAGTACGCCGAGCGCATCTTCTCGCGCCCCGCTTACATTGAAGCGCTGACACCTTCTGAAAAGGTCATGCGCAAGTAATTGCACATGAGCGCCGAGCGGGCATGCTGAAGGAAGTTCCTTCATCTGCCCGCTTTTTTGTCTTCGCAATCTTTTGGAATTGACTCGTCAGGAAACGATATGACAGCCCCTGAAACGACTTCAACCCGTCCGTATCTGCTGCGGGCTCTGTTTGAGTGGTGTAACGACAATGGACTCACACCGCACATTGCCGTGCGCGTGGATCGCACGACTCAGGTGCCCATCGAGTTTGTGCGCGACGGACAAATCGTGCTCAATATCAGCTATGACGCTACCAGCGGCATGCTGATCGGCAACGAATACGTGGAATTCAAGGCTCGTTTCGGTGGCAAGCCCAGAGACATCATGGTTCCCGTGGCGAACGTAATGGCCATCTATGCACGCGAGACTGGCCAAGGCATGGCTTTCCAGCCTGAAGGTGATGAGCTGGAAGACGATGAGGACGAAAAAGTCACGGATGCTTCGGAGCAAGATGCTGAGCAGATCACCGAGTCTGCCCAAGAGCATGCAGTTGATGAACGTGTGGTGCAGTTGGTTCCCGTCAAGGTAGATGCCGATGGGGCGGATGGCGATGACACGCCTCGTACCCCTCCACCCGCAGGTGGTCGCCCCACGCTGACGCGCGTGAAGTAAAGGAATGCATGAGATCCAGAATTTCTAGTTTTTACTGCCAAATTCAAGATTTTTCGGGTTTCTTCTTTTAGGTCTATTTTTCTACGTTAGAATTCAGACTTCGCCGGTTTAGCTCAGTTGGTAGAGCACCCGCCTTGTAAGCGGTAGGTCGTCAGTTCGATTCCGACAACCGGCACCAAATAGATAAGCCCACATGTGAAAGCATGTGGGCTTTTTCTTTGCTTCAAACAATAAAAAGGTCTTTTTGGAGACCTTTTGCGTTTTCTTGCTTCTAAAACAGCTTTATTGGGTCTGTACCTTGATACGGATGGTTCTCACGTCCCAGCCTTTGGTGCGCAGATGAGCGGCCATTGCTGGAAGTAGTTGGCGCACTTTAGCGGCAGCGGCATTATTTTTCACGATCACGCACCAGCTGTCATCTTCAATAGGCCCGGCCTGCAAGCTCATGCGAAGCATTGGCGGGATTAGTGGGAGCACGGCTTTAAGTCGGTTACTGGAGTCCTGTGTTAGCGCAGCCAAGCGCGCCAATGTGGGAGAAGACTCCATGGCATTGATGGCGGTAACAGCGTGATGGCGGCGAACAATGGTCATGCGAAGGGCTGACGGTTGGGGATAGTTTGATCAACGAGTGGGTCCAAGCTTATCCCAGCCCTGAATGAAGGCTGTGGGGCTGGCTATTCCCACGTTCCAGCGCAATCCCTTAGCAGACGCTAAAACAGCGAAAAACCAAGGCAGGTTTGCGCGGTTAGAATCATTTTTTGGTCCTGTTCCTGTATTTGGCGTGCCAAGAGGTTTTCATCACTTTTTGTGTGTGGCTCTTGACTGTCTTTGGGACGGCCCCATCTGAGACCAACAATCAAGGGATTCTGGACACATTGCTTGTTGCATTTGAAGCAAGAAGTAATGTGCCTACGTACGCATGGCCACCAATTTCCTCACCAAACTGTTCGGCAGCCGCAATGACCGGTTGCTCAAGCAATACCGTAAAACAGTCGCTCGCATCAATGCGATGGAGCCTGAGTACGAAAAGCTCAGCGATGAGGCATTGCGCGCCAAGACGCAGGAGTTCAAAGATCGCGTCGCTAAGGGTGAAGCCCTGGATGACCTGCTGCCAGAGGCATTTGCCGTGGTACGCGAGGGCTCCAAGCGCGTCATGAAGATGCGTCACTTTGACGTGCAGATGCTGGGTGCCATGGCGCTGCATTACGGCAAGATTGCTGAAATGCGTACCGGTGAAGGCAAGACGCTGACCGCCACGCTGCCCGTGTATCTGAACGCTCTGGCTGGCGAAGGTGTGCACGTGGTGACCGTCAACGATTACCTGGCCAGCCGCGATGCCCGGACCATGGCGCGTCTGTACAACTTCCTGGGTCTGTCGGTCGGTATCAACCTGCCTAACCTGTCGCGTGAAGACAAGCAGCAGGCGTACAACTCCGACATTACCTACGGTACGAACAACGAGTACGGCTTCGACTACCTGCGCGACAACATGGTTTATGAGCCCAATGATCGTGTGCAGCGCGTGCTGAACTACGCCATCGTCGATGAGGTGGACTCCATCCTGATCGATGAAGCCCGTACGCCACTGATCATCTCTGGCCCTGCCGAAGATCACACGGCCATGTATGTGGCCATGAACAAAATTGTGCCCAATCTGGTGCGCCAAGAAGGCGAGGCTGACCCTCGCACGGGCGAAGGAGTCACCAAGCCCGGCGACTTCACTGTGGATGAGAAGTCGCATCAGGTTTACCTGACCGATCAGGGTTACGAAGCGGCTGAGCGCCTGCTGAGCCATGCCGGCCTGATTGCTGAAGGCTCGTCGCTCTACGACCCCTCCAATATTTCTCTGGTGCACCACCTGTACGCAGCGTTGCGTGCCAACCAGTTGTACTTCCGTGATCAGCACTATGTGGTGCAGAACGATGAAATCGTGATCGTGGACGAGTTCACCGGCCGTCTGATGGCTGGCCGTCGCTGGAGTGATGGTCTGCACCAGGCCGTGGAAGCCAAGGAAGGTGTGGTCATTCAGGCCGAGAACCAGACCATGGCCTCGATCACCTTCCAGAACTACTTCCGTCTGTACAAGAAGCTGTCGGGCATGACCGGTACGGCCGATACCGAAGCCTACGAATTCCAGGAAATCTATGGTCTGGAGACCATGGTGATTCCGCCCAATCGCCCCAGCAAACGTCAAGATCAGCTCGACCGCGTCTACAAGACCACCAAGGAAAAGTACGCTGCCGCAATCATGGATATCCGTGAGTGCTACGAGCGCGGCCAGCCCGTGCTGGTGGGTACAACGTCGATCGAGAACTCCGAAATCATCGACGATCTGCTCACAAAGGAAGGCCTGCCGCACCAGGTGCTGAATGCCAAGCAGCATGACCGCGAAGCGGACATCATTGCCCAGGCTGGCAGCGAAGGCATGATCACCATCGCCACCAATATGGCGGGTCGTGGTACCGACATCGTGCTGGGCGGCAATATCGACAAGGAAGTCGCGGCCATTGAAAACGATGAGTCGCTGAGCGAGTCTGAGCGTCAGCGCAAGCTCGAAGTGCTGCGTGCCGACTGGCAAGTGGCTCACGACAAGGTCGTGGCTCTGGGCGGTCTGCGCATCATTGCCACCGAGCGCCATGAGTCGCGCCGTATCGACAACCAGTTGCGTGGTCGTTCGGGCCGCCAAGGTGACCCCGGTTCTTCGCGCTTCTATCTGAGCCTGGATGACCAGCTGATGCGGATTTTTGCGGGTGACCGCGTCAAGGCCATCATGGATCGCCTGAAGATGCCCGAGGGCGAAGCGATTGAAGCGGGTATCGTGACCCGCTCCATCGAATCGGCCCAGCGCAAGGTGGAAGCCCGTAACTTCGACATGCGCAAGCAATTGCTGGAGTACGACGACGTCTCCAACGACCAGCGCAAGGTCATCTACCAACAGCGCAACGACATTCTGGATTCGACCGATCTGAGCGGCATGCTGGCCGCTATGCGCGAAGACGTGATTACCGATCTGGTGCGTCACTACGTGCCTGCAGAGTCCATGGAAGAACAGTGGGATATCCCCGGTCTCGAAAAGGTACTGGCCAGCGAGTGGCAGATTGAGCTGCCGCTGCAGCAAGAAGTCTCGGCCTCTGAATCCATTACTGACGAAGAGATTCTGGAAAAGGTCGTCAAGGCTGCACACGACATGTTCGAAGCCAAGGTGGCTGTGATCGGTCAGGAAAACTTCACGCAATTCCAGCGTGCTGTGCTGCTGCAGAGCTTTGACACTAATTGGCGTGACCACCTGGCGGCGCTGGACTATCTGCGCCAGGGCATTCACCTGCGCGGCTATGCCCAGAAGCAGCCCAAGCAGGAATACAAGCGCGAAGCGTTCGAGCTGTTCCGTCAGCTCATCGATCAGGTCAAGACCGAAGTCACGCGCGTGCTGATGACCGTGCAGGTGCGCTCACCCGAAGAGATGGACGAAGCCGCTGTGGCCATGAACGAGCGTGGTGCGCAGAGTCTGGGACACATGAGCTATGCCTCGCCTTCGGAAACCGAAGCCATGAGCATTGAGGACGATATGACGCTGGCCGAACCTCTGGCCTTGCCAGAAGGCGTGCACGTGGGCCGCAACGACCCTTGCCCTTGCGGTAGCGGTCAGAAGTTCAAGCTTTGCCACGGCAAGCTGTCCTGATCAACCCTGAGGCGCTTTGCGCCTTCCCACTCTCTCGCTACGCGGGAAGGTGATGACAGCTTCGCTGCAGTGCGGCCCTTGCTTGGTGCCTCTGGCCTGGGCCTGTGGTTGATCAAGGGGCAGGCGACACTTACAACACGGGCTCAGGCCCGTGTTTGCATTTGTGCCGTGGCTTTTTACATAGGCAATGCGAATAAAGCCCGGCGTGCCCTCGATTGTTCCGATAATGGAGCGCATTTTCTCTCAATCACAAGGACTATTGCAATGCCCGTGAATCTCTCCGCCCCTGTTGCTGCTGATCTGCTGGCGATCAATGGCGTTCGCATCGGCATTACCGAAGCCGGTGTGCGCAAGGCCAATCGCAAGGACCTGACGGTGTTCTTGTTGGATGAAGGTGCATCGGTCGCTGGTGTGTTCACGCAGAACCGCTTTTGCGCGGCTCCCGTGCAGATTTGTCAGGAGCATCTGGCTGCGACTACCGCCGTCCGCGCCATGGTGATCAACACCGGTAATGCCAACGCGGGCACGGGCGCTGCAGGTCTGGCCAATGCGCGCGCTACCTGCGATGCGATGGCTAAGGAGCTGAACCTGAAGGCGGGCGAGATTCTGCCTTTCTCCACCGGCGTGATCATGGAGGAGCTGCCCGTGGACCGCATTGTCGCCGGTCTGCCCAAAGCCATCGCTGCCGCCAAGGCCGATAACTGGGGCACGGCTGCCGAAGGCATCATGACCACCGACACGCTGCCCAAGGCCTTCAGCCGCAGTGTGAGCATTGGTGTCAAGACCATCGCCATCACCGGCATCAGCAAGGGCGCGGGCATGATTCGCCCCAATATGGCCACCATGCTGGGCTTTTTGGCGACAGATGCCGTCATTGCACCTGAGTTGCTGCAGCCGCTGGTGAAGCAACTGGCCGATGGCTCCTTCAACCGCGTGACCATTGATGGCGATACCTCCACCAATGACTCGTTTGTGCTGATCGCCACCCACAAGGCGGGCAATGCGCAGATCGCGTCGCTGACCAGCACCGAAGGCGAACAGCTCAAGGCTGCGCTGCTGGAAGTTGCACAAAAACTGGCTCAAGCTATTGTGCGTGATGGGGAAGGCGCTACGAAATTCATTACAGTGAAGGTTGAAGGCGGCAAGAACGAAGAGGAATGCCGACTGGCTGCGTACTCCATCGCTCATTCGCCTCTGGTCAAGACCGCGTTCTTTGCTTCCGACCCTAATCTGGGCCGCATTCTGGCCGCAGTGGGTTATGCGGGCATTGCCGATCTGGATCAGACCAAAATTGATCTGCATCTGGATGATGTGCATGTGGTGGTCAACGGTGGCCGCAACCCTTCCTACAAGGAAGAAGACGGCCAGCGTGTGATGAAGCAGCAGGAAATCCTGGTGCGCGTGTCGCTGGGCCGAGGCGATGCGGTGCAGACCGTGTGGACTTGCGATCTGAGTCACGAGTACGTGACCATCAACGCCGATTACCGTTCTTGAATCACCCCTGAGGCGCTTTGCGCTTTCCCTCTCTCTCGCTAAGCGGGAGGGGATGACAGCCTCGCTGCGCAGTGTGCGTGGGGCTTAAGCGCTGTGGGCTATCAAATTTAGAAGCACTAGCGTCAATATTTATTGGGTTCTAGGCTGATTTGAGCTTAAAGCTTATATCTGGTTAGCGCTGGCAGCTATAAAAATAGAGATGGAGATTGAGCAGTGCAAGATGTAATGAACCCTTTGGAGCGCTTGGTTGAACGTGCCGAGCAACTGATGCAGCGTATTGAATCCGTGCTGCCCCAGCCCTTGCAAGCGCCTGCAGACTGGAATGACGCCATCGCCTGGCGCTACCGCAAGCGCGCCAATGGCTGCGGCGTGCTGGAGCCTGTACGCCATGTGGGTGCCATGCAACTGTCTGATTTGCAGAATATTGACGTGCAAAAGGAGAAGATTGCACGCAATACCGAGCAGTTTGTCAGTGGCCGCACGGCCAACAATGTGCTGCTGACGGGCGCGCGTGGTACAGGCAAGTCTTCGCTGATTCGTGCCTGCTTGCACAGCTATGCGCCGCAAGGCCTGCGCCTGATTGAGGTGGACAAGGCTGATCTGACCGATCTGCCCGATATCGTCGACGTGGTGGCCAGTCGCCCCGAGAAGTTCATCATCTACTGCGATGACCTGAGCTTTGAAGAAGGGGAGCCCGGCTACAAGGCCATGAAGTCCATGCTGGATGGCTCGGTCTCCGCCGCTACGGCCAATGTGTTGGTTTATGCCACCAGCAACCGCCGTCACCTGTTGCCCGAGTACATGACGGACAATCTGGCGCAGCAAAAAAGCGAGAACGGCGAAATTCACCCCGGCGAAGTGGTGGAGGAGAAGATTTCTCTGTCTGAGCGCTTTGGCCTGTGGGTCAGCTTCTATCCCTTCAGCCAGGACGAATACCTGCGCGTGGTGGCGCAGTGGCTGTCGGCGCTGGGCATGGATGCGGCGACGATTGAAGCAGCTCGGCCCGAGGCTCTGGTCTGGGCGCTGGAGCGCGGCTCGCGCAGCGGTCGTGTGGCTCACCAGTTTGCACGCGACTATGCGGGCCGCAATGAGCGCCCTGTGGTCGTGAATAAGCGCATCGCAGATGTCGATGGTCTGGCTGAAGAAGCGGATCTTGAGTAAAGAAAGAGTTTGATGTGACTGCTGAAACACAGGTGCAACGCAAGCACACTGACGTAGCCGTGGGCGTGCTGCTGCGCGAATCCGATGGCGCGCTGTTGATTACCAGCCGCCCAGCTGGCAAGCCGTATGCCGGCTACTGGGAGTTTCCGGGTGGCAAGCTGGAAGAGGGCGAGACCGTCGAGCAGGCCCTGCGCCGCGAGCTGATTGAGGAGCTAGGCGTGACCATTGGCACGGCCCATGCATGGAAGGTGACCGAGCATGATTACCCGCATGCGCTGGTACGACTGCACTGGTGCAAGGTGATGCAGTGGTCGGGTGAGTTTGAGATGCGTGAAGGTCAGCAAATGGCATGGCAGCAATTGCCGCTGGATGTGGCGCCGGTCTTGCCCGGCTCTTACCCTGTGCTGCAATGGCTTAGCGAAGAGCGCGGCCTGTTGTTCGATCAGAGCTATTACGAGGCCAGTCAGCCCAAAGCTTGACGTAGGTTGCTTCAAAAATAAGAGCGCCTTGCGCTTGATATATCTCTACTTCAGGCTTTATGGAGTCTGAAATCTAGACGTATCAAGCGCAAGGCGCTCTTTTCTTAATAGGCTCAGGCTTCGGTGCGCGGGTCGCCAAATGGTGCATCTTCGGGCGGAGTCTGGGCGGGTACCCGGAACTCTTCATTGCCCCAGGCACCCAGATCGATGTTGCGGCAGCGCTCGCTACAGAAAGGCCGGAATTTGTTGGTCGGCATAAAAACGCTGGGGCCACCGCAGGTGGGGCATTTCACCATGGTGGGGGATTGGTTGTCAGTGCTCATGGTGCAGGTGTATCACAGCTGGAAAAAACGGGTGGACTGACCCTGAAAGCAATTGAGCCGCAATCAGCGGCTCAACGTACATGAAGGCAGGCGACGAGGCTCAGGCGCAGAGCGTCAGCTCAAAAGAAGCATCATCGTTGCTGGGCTGGGGCTTGCAGCCGCTGGCCAGCTTGAGCAGGCGCACGGACACCAGCAAGCGGTTGCCGCTGATTTCGGGCACCAGATTGAGGTGAGGGTCTATGCGCAAGCGCAGCAATTGAAAGCTGCGGCCCGCAGGCATGGCTTGCTGGAACACGCCTTGTTCGGCAGCTACGCGCTGGGGGATACCGGTTTCGCGCAGCAGCTGCAGTATCAGCTCCAGCGACTGGCCTAGCGGGGTCAGCTCGGAAGCCCAGTCCTCCAGGTCGCGCTGGCGAAAGCGTGGGTCCAGGCTCAGCCAGGCGTGATAGGCCGGCAGGTCAAAACTGCAGGTGCCGCCTGGTATGCACACGCGGCTGCGTATGGACATCAGCCAGTCGTTTTCAGTCAGCGCCTGACCGGCCTTGCCGCTTTGCGCATTGATGGTGGTAAAGCAGATTTCGACCTGGCGCGCCACCTGATGCAGCATGTGCTGGGAAATATCGGGGTTGTCGCGCAGAACGTCGAGCAGGTTCTTCTGGCGCTCCAGATCCTTGAGGACATCGGCGCGCAGATCGCTGCGCGACGCCACATCCATGATCTCGAAGATAGTGATCAGCACAAAGTGATGATCAACAGCATGCGCGCGGGTCAGCAACTCGCTCAGTCGGCGATACAACTGCTCAAGGCGCAGATAGGTTCTCAGACGCTCGTTAAAAGGATATTCGTACAGGATCACGTTTGCTGGGCTCCTAGGGGCGCACAGGAATCAGCGGTTAACGTGCACATGCGGCGATCACACGCACAGGCCAAGCCCCATGACGCGCATCATAGCCCGAACCATGCAGCGATTTGATCGGTATATGCGTTGAGGGAATCGATTGTGATGCCTTCGTCGTTGTAGAGCACCCAATCGGCGACAGCCAGCCGCTGCACACGCGTGGCCTGAGCGGCAATGATGTTTTGCACAGCATCTTGCGTCAGGCCGCTACGCGCCATGACGCGCTCCACTTGAGTGCTTTCGCGGCAATCCACAACGAGTACTCCATCAAGCTTGCCGCGCCAGTGGCCAGACTCCACCAGCAAAGGAATGTCGTGAACAATGAGTTTGCTGCCCGCAGCAATTGCAGCTTCATGTTGCTGGCGGGTTTGCTCGGCAATCAGGGGGTGAAGAATGCCTTCGAGTTGCTGGCGAGCTTTTGGGTCTGCAAAAACCAGCTCGCGCATGCGTGCGCGGTTGAGGGCGCCTTGGGTATCAATCAGGTCTGTACCAAAGGACTGCGCAATGTTAGGCAGAGCGGCACCACCAATGGCTGTCAGGCTGCGTGAGATATGGTCTGCATCAATCAGCGTGGCACCGCACTCTCGCAAGCGCTGGGCGATCGTACTTTTACCGCTGCCAATACCGCCGGTCAGGCCGAGTCGGAAAGGAGAGGCAGAGGGTGCAGCATGCATGGGTTTTACAGGCCCACAAAGCCCAAGATGGCCTGAGGACCCCATATCAGGCTCACAAAGCCGCCGCCTGCCAGGAAGGGGCCAAACGGGATATAGCCACCTTCGCGCAGCTTGCTATTGATCTTGAGGGCGATGCCGATGATGGCGCCCACGACTGAGGCCATGAGAATGATGGGCACTAGTGCCTGCCAGCCAAACCAGGCACCCAGCGCGGCAAAGAGCTTGAAGTCGCCGTAGCCCATGCCTTCTTTGCCGGTTGCTAGCTTGAAAGCCCAGAAGATCAGCCATAGCGACATATAGCCTGCGACAGCGCCCCAGAAGGAGTTGAGCAGTGGCACGGAAGTCCATTGCAGAGCAGATGCAAGCAGTCCACCCCACAGCAATGGCAGGGTGATGGAGTCAGGCAGAAAGGTAGTGTCCCAGTCAATCATTGCCAGAGCCAGCAGGGCAGCGCTGAACCCGCACCAGGCAAAGCCGGTTGGTGTGAGGCCATCGCGGGCGAGGCAGAAGGCGAACAGTGCGGCGCAGACTAGCTCTATGGCTGGATAGCGCAGGCTGATGGGCTTTTTGCATTCAGCGCAGCGACCGCGCAGAAAAAGGTAGCTGAGTACGGGAATATTTTCGTACCAGACAATTTGATGCCCGCAATGGGGGCAGCGCGATCGCGGCTTGCTGAGTGTGATGGAGGGCTGAGCAGGTGCAAGCTCAATCTTTGAACCTTTTTCTTTTTGTTCCTCAGCCCATTGCACGCATTCGTCATGCCACTCCTGTTCCATCATGCGAGGAATGCGGTGAATCACGACGTTCAAAAAACTACCAATCAGCAGGCCCAGCACGCCGCCCGCTGCAGCATTCAATGCAATTTCGGAAATCATCAGACCACTTGACCCAGCTTGAAGATAGGCAGATACATGGACACCACAATGCCGCCAATCAGTGTGCCTAGGAAGACGATGATGATGGGCTCCATCAGGCTGGATAGGCCTGCGACCATTTCGTCGACTTCACTTTCGTAGAAGTCAGCGGCTTTGCCCAGCATGTGGTCGATGGAGCCAGATTCTTCACCGATGGCACACATTTGCAGCACCATGGAGGGGAAAATATTGGCATTGGCCATGGCTGCTGTCAGGCTGGTGCCGGTGGACACTTCCTGCTGAATTTTGTCAGTCGCGGTTTGGTAGAGGTAGTTGCCCGATGCGCCGCCTACGGAGTCTAGAGCCTCGACCAGCGGAACGCCAGCCGCAAACATGGTCGAGAGCGTACGAGTCCAGCGTGCCACGCAGGATTTTTCGATCAGCACCCCGAAGATAGGGAGCTTGAGCATGGTGCGATCCATGAACTGCTGAACGCGCTCATTACGCCTCCAGGCCTGCATGAAGAAGTAACCGCCGCCGCCGATCACACCAAAAATAAGCCACCAGTACTGCACAAAGTACTCACTGATCCCCATGACGATCAGCGTTGGTGCAGGAAGGTCGGCTCCGAACGAGGTGAAGACTTCCTTGAATGCTGGGATCACGAAAATCATGATGACTGCTACCACGACAAACGCCACGATCATGACTGAGATGGGGTACATCAGCGCGGATTTGATCTTGGACTTGATGGCCTCCGTCTTTTCCATATAGGTGGCAAGCCGGTCCAGCAGCGCCTCTAAAATACCGGCCGCCTCACCGGCTTCAACCAGGTTGCAGTAGAGGCTGTCGAAGTACAGAGGGAACTTGCGAAAAGCGGTGCTCAGCGAAGTACCGGTCTCTACATCCAGTCGGATATCGTTGAGTAGTTTGGTGACGTTGGGGTTGGTATTACCACGGCCCACAATGTCAAAAGACTGCAGCAGTGGGACGCCAGCCTTCATCATGGTCGCCAGCTGGCGGGTAAACAGGGCAATATCCTTCGGCTTGATCTTTTTGCCGCCACGGGTTCGGCGCTTTTTGATCTTGGAGGGTGTCACGCCTTGGCGGCGGAGCATAGCCTGAATCTGGTTTTCTCCGCCGGCACGTGTTTCACCACGTACGACTTTCCCGTTGCGGTCTTTGCCCTCCCACTCAAAGAGAGATTCCTTGATTCCCTTGGACGCTGTGGTTGCCATGGCGTTCCCTCGCTGGTATTGTTTTACTCGTTGGTAACAGCCAGCACTTCTTCGAGTGAGGTCTGTCCTAATTTAACTTTGTGTAGGCCCGAGGCCCGCAATGAGCGGACGCCTTCCGCCTTGGATTGGGCTGCGATTTCCAATGCGCTGCCATCACGCAAGATGATGCGCTGCATCTCTTCGCTGATTGGCATGACCTGATAGATGCCGACACGACCTTTGTAGCCGTTATTGCAGGCGGGGCAGCCGACGGGCTTGTAGCTGGTCCAGCTGCCATCCAGTTCATCTTCGTTGTAGCCGGCTTCAAGTAAAGCGTCATGCGGAATATCAGCAGGCTCTTTGCATTGAGGGCACAGGCGGCGGGCGAGTCGCTGCGCGGTAATCAGAATCACGCTGGAGGCAATATTGAAGGGCGCAATCCCCATGTTGCGCATGCGCGTTAGTGTGGTCGGTGCATCATTCGTGTGCAGCGTAGATAGCACCAAGTGGCCGGTTTGCGCAGCCTTGATAGAAATGTCTGCTGTTTCCAGATCGCGGATTTCACCCACCATGATGATGTCTGGATCCTGACGCAGAAAGGACTTCAGGGCTGCCGCAAAGGTCAGGCCCGCCTTCTCGTTCACATTGACCTGATTGACGCCAGGCATGTTGATTTCGGAAGGGTCTTCAGCCGTGGCAATGTTGACGCCGGGCTGGTTAAGCAGGTTCAGACATGTGTAGAGTGAAACCGTTTTTCCCGAACCCGTAGGGCCGGTCACCAGAATCATTCCATAAGGGCGCTTGATGGCCTTGAGCAGGCGCTCTTTTTCTTCGGGCTCGTAGCCCAGTGCCTCGATACCCATCTTGGCAGAGCTTGGGTCGAGAATACGGATCACGATCTTCTCGCCAAACAAAGTGGGGAGTGTGCTCACGCGAAAGTCGATAACTCGGTCAGGCCCGACTTTGAGCTTCATGCGGCCGTCTTGCGGGATGCGCTTTTCTGAAATATCCAGACGCGAGATCACCTTGATGCGTGAGGCCAGCTTGTCCTTGATCGCGATAGGAGGAGATGCGATTTCACGCAACTCACCATCCACGCGAAATCGCACACGGTAGCTGTGCTCGTAAGGTTCAAAGTGCAAGTCCGAGGCGCGCATATTGAAGGCGTCCAGCAGCATCTTGTGCAGGAACTTGACGACGGGCGCATCTTCAACGTCCGCGCCAATGTTGTCTTTTTCTTCGGGTGCATCTTCGATTTTGACGTCATCAAAATCGAAATCGCCCGAGCTGGAGTAGCTGTCCAGAGATTCGCTGACGCTTTTGCCTGTCTGGTCGATCAGCTTTTGAAGCTTGTCTGCTTCGACGACAACCCAGTCAACCAGTAACTGGGTCGTGAACTTGATCTGCTCAGCGGCCTCTTGCTGTGTCGGGTCTGCTGTAGCGACAGTGATCCGGTTTCCGCGCTTGGTCAGGGCCAGTACGCGGTAGGTAGTGCTGATCTTTGGGTCCAGCAGTTCGCGAGGGAGTTGCTGGGTATCAATAGCATTCAGGTCCAGTAATGGTGTGCTGAACATGGTGGAAATGGTTTCCGCGATTTCCAGTGCACTGATTTCGCCGGACTGGCTGAGTTCAGTGATGAAGGGTGTGCGGCTTGTCGCGGCCTTCTTGACTGCTGCCTCGGCTGCTTGCTGGGAAACTTTGCCTGCTGAAATCAGAGCTCTGCCCAGGCCGGGGATGGCGATGGGGGCAGCAGAGGGTTTTTGCAGGTTATCGGCAGCAGCCATGTATCCGGTTCTGAGAGGGTAAGGGGAAGACTTATCCTACCATTCTTGTGGTTGCTCAAAGGATGAGGCAAAGTTGCATACGGGCGACAAAGCAACGCATTTGAATGTGGCTCAAGAAACGGTGATAAAGCCTGCATGGATTGAGCTTAAGACACCCGTCTTGGATCTCTTGTTTCGAGCGATGCATTCTGCCCAGCGAAACGGCCGCCCATGCGCCCATGTAGTGTGCTGCTCAGCTGTTGAGTCAGGTGCGGCGCTCCAGTAGCTGAGATGCCAGTTCAAGCAAGCTGGCAGTGTGCGCGTTGCTTGGTAATGCTGCCAGAGCATCGATGGCGCGCAGGGCTTCGCTGTGAGCGGCAGCTCTGGCAATGTCCAGAGCACCTGTGTTGCGCACGATTTCAACAACGGCATCCAGTTGGTCGGTTGAGCCTTGTTCAATGGCACTGCGAACAATTGCTGCTTGCTCGGGAGTGCCGCGTTGCATGGCAGCAATCAGTGGCAGAGTGCATTTGCCTTCGCGCAGGTCATCGCCCAGGTTTTTGCCCATTTCCTGCGCGTTGCCTGTGTAGTCCAGTACATCGTCAATGATCTGGAAGGCGGTGCCTAAGGCCTGACCGTAGGCGGCGCAGGCTTGCTCAATTTCGGCAGGTGCATCTGCCAGGACAGCGGCCAATTGGGCACTGGCTTCAAAGAGCTGGGCGGTCTTGGAGCGAATGACATGCAGATAGCCTGCCTCATCCAGCGATGCGTCATGGGTGTTGATGAGCTGCTGAACTTCACCTTCAGCAATCACATTGGTGGCGTCCGACAGGATTCGCAGCACGCGCATGCTGCCCACTTCCACCATCATCTGGAAGGAGCGTGTGTGCAGAAAGTCGCCCACCAAGACGCTGGCAGGGTTGCCAAACGTCTCATTGGCCGTTGCACGGCCGCGGCGCAGCGTGGATTCGTCCACCACATCGTCATGCAGCAGGGTGGCGGTATGAATCAGCTCCACCACCGCTGCCAGGGTGTACTTGTTTTTGCCTTGGTAACCAAGAGCACCACTGATCAAGAGCAGCAGCGCAGGGCGCAAACGTTTGCCGCCCGCCGCAATGATGTACTGGGAGATCTGTGCAATCAGAGGAACGCTGGTTGTCAATCGCTGCGCAATGACAATATCCACTTCACGCATGTCATCTGCGATCAGGGCAAGCGGATTGGATGTGGAAATTTCTGTAGTCAAGGTGATTGAACCGCCAAGTGGATCAAGGATTATAGAAATAGAGTGTTGCTCTTTTTTCATTGATGACTTGCGCGGGGCTTGCTTGCGGTCTCTGTGGGGTTGATTTGAGCGTGATTTTTCAGTGCGTGTTAGAATCGCTGGCTCTGTGGAAATTCGTCTGCAGAACTCTCAAAGTAAAGAGGTTTACATGTACGCGGTCATAAAAACCGGCGGCAAGCAATATCGTGTTGCTGCTGGCGAAAAAATTAAAGTAGAACAGATTGCTGCGGACGTAGGCCAGGAAATTGTGATCGATCAAGTTTTGGCAGTCGGCAACGGCTCCGAAATCAAGATCGGCGCTCCCCTGGTGTCCGGCGCAACTGTGAAGGCAACTGTTGTTGCTCACGGTAAGCACGACAAAGTGCACATCTTCAAGATGCGTCGTCGTAAGCACTATCAAAAACGTCAAGGCCACCGTCAACAGTTCACCGAACTGCAAATCGTGGCAATTGCTGCTTAAATAGGAGCTGAGTCATGGCACAGAAAAAAGGCGGCGGCTCTACGCGCAATGGACGTGATTCCAAGCCAAAAATGCTGGGCGTGAAAGCCTTTGGTGGCGAGCTGGTTACAGCTGGTTCCATCATCGTGCGTCAGCGCGGCACCAAGTTCCACCCCGGTGAGAACGTGGGCGTGGGCAAGGATCACACCCTGTTTGCACTCGTTGACGGCCACGTGTCGTTCGCAGTGAAGGGCGCTCTGTCCAAGCAAACAGTCAACATCTCGGCTGCATAAGTCGTATTTGACTCCAACAAAGCCCCGACTTGTCGGGGCTTTGTTGTTTGAAAAAGCTCCAGTTGACAGGTGGGGCATGGAATTGATCACGTAAAAGTGTGACCTGAGGCTTCTGGTGCACACTGATTTTGTAGACTGGATGCCTTATGAAGTTCGTTGACGAAGCTTTTATCGACATTTCCGCTGGTGACGGTGGCAATGGGTGCGTGTCTTTCCGGCACGAAAAATACAAAGAATTTGGCGGCCCCGACGGTGGTGACGGTGGCCGTGGCGGTCACGTGTATGCCGTGGCCGACGAGAACCTGAACACGCTGGTGGACTATCGCTACTCGCGTCGTCACGATGCCAAGCGTGGTCAGCACGGTATGGGTTCCGATATGTTTGGCGCTGCGGGCGACGACATTACGCTGAACATGCCCGTGGGCACCATCATCAGCGATGCCGATACCGGCGAAGTGCTGTTTGAATTGCTGGAGGCCGGACAGGTCATCACCATTGCCAAGGGCGGCGATGGTGGTTTTGGCAATCTGCGCTTCAAGAGCGCTATCAACCGCGCTCCACGCCAGAAGACCCCCGGCTTTCCCGGCGAACGTCGCAATCTGAAGCTGGAGCTGAAGGTGCTGGCCGACGTGGGCCTGCTGGGTATGCCCAATGCGGGCAAGTCCACTTTCATCACAGCCGTGTCCAATGCGCGCCCCAAGATTGCGGACTATCCTTTCACCACCTTGCACCCCAATCTGGGTGTGGTGCGTGTGGCTGCTGAGCAGAGCTTTGTGGTTGCCGATATTCCGGGTCTGATCGAAGGCGCCTCTGAAGGTGCTGGCCTGGGTCACCTATTCCTACGCCACCTGCAGCGCACGCGTCTGCTGCTGCATGTTGTGGATATCGCACCGTTTGACGAAGGCGTGGACCCTGTCGAGCAGGCCAAGGCCATTGTGAGCGAGCTGAAGAAATACGACGCAGACCTCTACAACAAGCCGCGCTGGGTGGTGCTCAACAAGTTGGACATGGTTCCCGTGGAAGAGCGCGCAGCCAAGGTCAAGGACTTCGTCAAGCGCTTCAAGTGGAAGGGCCCGGTCTATGAGATCTCGGCGCTGACCCGCGAAGGCTGCGAGCCGCTGATCCGCAAAATCTTCGAACATGTGCACAACCAGCAGCTGTCTGAGCAGGCTCCGAAGGAAGTGGATCCCCGTTTTGTGGGAGGCGAGGATTCTGAGTTGGATATGACCGATCCCCGTTTCGCATCCTACGATCCGGAATAAGCTAGGCGGTATACCCTGCAGCGCACTTGGTGCGCTGTTTTGCTTTTAATTTCATAGCTTTTAGCGCTTGATGCATAAGCGTTAGAGGCCTAAAACACTGTAAATCCTCATGTCTTCCAATGTGTTGCGTGATGCACATCGCATCGTGGTCAAGGTCGGCTCCAGTCTGGTGACCAATGAAGGTCGAGGGCTGGATGAGGCGGCCATTGAGGAGTGGAGTCGTCAGCTGGCGGCTCTGGTGCAAGGCAAAGATGGCGTCAAGCGCGAAGTCATCATGGTCTCCAGCGGTGCTATTGCCGAAGGCATGAAGCGCCTAGGCTGGGCCACGCGCCCGACCGTGGTGCATGAATTGCAGGCCGCTGCCGCTGTTGGGCAGATGGGCTTGGCCCAGATGTACGAGACCAAGCTGCGCGAAGAGGGTGTGCCCAGCGCGCAGGTGCTGCTGACCCATGCCGACCTGGCTGACCGTGAACGCTACCTGAACGCGCGCACCACGCTGCTCACGCTGCTGCAGCTGGGCGTGGTGCCTGTCATCAACGAGAACGATACGGTCGTCGTCGATGAAATCCGCTTTGGTGACAACGACACGCTGGGGGCACTGGTCGCCAATCTGGTTGAGGCGGATGCACTGGTGATCTTGACCGATCAGCGCGGCCTCTACAGCGCTGACCCGCGCAAGAACCCCGATGCCAAGTTCATCGACGTGGCCGAAGCTGGCAACCCTGAGCTGGAGGCCATGGCGGGCGGCGCGGGCCTTTCCATTGGCACCGGCGGCATGATCACCAAGATTCTGGCGGCCAAGCGCGCCGCCGGCTCGGGTGCATCAACGGTGATTGCCTGGGGGCGTGAAAAAGACGTGCTGCTGCGCCTGACGCGTGGTGAATCGATTGGCACTTTGTTGATGACGCATACGCACAAGACGCAGGCGCGCAAACAGTGGATTGCCGACCATCTGCAGCTGCGCGGCTCGGTGACGGTGGATGCAGGCGCTGCGCTCAAGCTGCGAGACGAAGGCAAGAGCCTGCTGCCCATCGGCATGATTGCGGTGGAGGGCGACTTCTCTCGCGGTGAAGTGATTGCCGTGCGCGATGAGGGCGGTGTTGAGATTGCCCGTGGTCTGGCCAGCTATGCCAGCGCCGAGGCAAGGCTGCTGTGCCGCAAGAGCTCTTCAGAGATTGAGTCACTGCTTGGATACTCGGCTGGCCCAGAGATGATGCACCGCGACAATATGGTGGTGGCAGGGCTCTGAGCGTCTGTTGCTTCAACAAAAAAGCCGTAATGCAGGTGATGCATTACGGCTTTTTTCATTGCAAAGGCTTGTTGTCTTGCTGATTGTTGATGTTTGTTTGCGGATCCGGGTCAAAACTGGCGCCGGGCGGCAGCTCGATACCTGGATTGATGCGAAAGCTTCCAGTTCGTGCGGGATACAGAGCCGGTGTCTGATGCGCAGATGGCACTGCGCCTGGCTGGCCTGTCTCCTGCTCGCGTGGCCGCATGCCACTGCGCAGATAACGATTGCGCTGCTGCTCGCCTCGCGGCAGAAACCGCGCCAGCTCGGTCAGAGCCATCTCATACACACCGCGTTTGAACTCTACGACGACATCGAGTGGAACCCAGTAATCGTTCCAGCGCCAGGCATCAAACTCGGGGTGGTCAGTCGCACGAAGGTTTAAATCCCAGTCGTGCCCGACCAATTGAAGCAAAAACCATATCTGCTTCTGGCCTTTGTAATGCCCGCGAGCGTCGCGGCGGATATACCTGTCTGGCACCTCATAGCGCAACCAGTCCCTAGTGCGGGCAACCACGCGAACGTGATTGGGCTTCAGCCCCACCTCCTCGTGCAGTTCACGGAACATGGCCTGCTCGGGCGTCTCGCCCCGGTCAATACCACCTTGCGGAAACTGCCAGCTGTGGGTGCGAATGCGTTTTCCCCAGAACACCTGGTTTCTTTGGTTGAGCAGGATGATGCCGACGTTCGGGCGAAAACCGTCCCGGTCAAGCATAATCAAACCCCAAATTTTTGAATTGTGTTCATTATGCATGGCCCCTTGTGATCGACAAGCGGGCCATGCCTATTTCCACTGAATTGCCAGTTCCATGAAAGCCTCCCAATTTCTCATCTCCACCCTCAAAGAAGCTCCGGCCGACGCTGAAGTGGTCAGCCACAAGCTCATGACACGGGCTGGCATGATCAAAAAGCTGGGTGCGGGTATCTACAACTACATGCCCATGGGCTTGCGCGTGATTCGCAAGGTCGAGGCCATCGTGCGCGAAGAAATGAACCGTGCCGGTGCCATTGAAACCACCATGCCTGTGGTACAGCCTGCCGAGCTGTGGCAGGAGACCGGTCGCTTCGAAAAGATGGGCCCCGAGCTGCTGCGTATTCAAGACCGCCATGGCCGCGACTTCATTGTTCAGCCCACTTCCGAAGAAGTGGTGACCGATATCGCCCGTCAGGAGTTCAAGAGCTACAAGCAGCTGCCTAAGAACCTCTACCAAATCCAGACCAAGTTTCGCGATGAGCGCCGTCCGCGCTTTGGCCTGATGCGCGGCCGCGAATTCATCATGAAGGACGCTTACTCCTTCGACAAGGATCGCGATACCGCCCAGATCAGCTACCAGACCATGCGCGAAGCCTACAAGCGCATTTTTGATCGCTTTGGCCTGCAATACCGCGCCGTGCGTGCGGACAGCGGTGCCATCGGCGGCGATTTGAGCGAAGAATTCCAGGTGATTGCTTCGACGGGTGAAGACGCTATCGTCTACTGCTCACAGAGCGACTACGCGGCCAATATCGAAAAGGCCGAGTCTCTGGCTCCCACACAGGCCCGTCCTGCAGCCGCCAAGGCGATGGAAAAGGTCGCAACCCCCGGTAACAGCACTTGCGAAGCCGTGGCGGCTCAGCTGGGTCTGCCATTGAGCCAGACCGTCAAGTCGCTGGTGCTGGCCACCGACGAGCTGGACGACAAGGGCCTGATCGTCAAGACGCAAGTCTGGCTGCTGCTGCTGCGCGGCGACCACGAGATGAATGAGATCAAGGTTGGCAAGGTTGAAGGCCTGACTGGCTTCCGCTTTGCATCTGTGTCCGAGATCGAAGACCACTTCGGCAGCAAGCCCGGTTATCTGGGCCCCATTGGCTTGAAGAAGCCTGTGAACATCGTGGTGGACCGCGATGTGGCCGTGATGGCTGACTGGATCTGCGGTGCCAACGAAGAAGACTTCCACATCACCGGCGTGAACTTTGGCCGTGATCTGCCCGAGCCTGCCGTGATTGCCGACCTGCGCAACGTAGTGGCTGGCGACAAGTCCCCCGACGGCGCTGGCGAGCTGGCGATTGAGCGCGGCATTGAAATCGGCCATGTGTTCTACCTGGGCACCAAGTATTCGCAGGCCATGAATGCCACCTTCCTGGGTGACAACGGCAAGCCACAGCACTTCGAAATGGGTTGCTACGGTATTGGCGTGACCCGTCTGCCGGCGGCTGCCATTGAGCAGAACCACGACGAGCGCGGCATCATCTGGCCCGACGCGATTGCGCCGTTCACCGTGGTGATCTGCCCCATCGGCATGGGCCGCAGCGAAGCGGTGAAGGAAGAAGCCTTCAAGCTGTACGACGCCCTGCTGGCTCTGGGTGTGGACGTGATTCTGGACGACCGCGACGAGCGCCCAGGTGCCATGCTGGCCGACTGGGAGCTGATTGGTGTGCCCCACCGCGTGGTGCTGGGTGACCGTGGTCTGAAGGAAGGCGTGGTCGAGTACCAGCAGCGCCGTGACACAGAAGCTACAAAGCTGGCGACGAATGAGGTGCTGAACCACCTCAAGAGCCGTTTGGGCTTGTAAGCTGCTGTATCAATGCCAGAAAGCCTTCTCAGCCGCCGCTCCTGCCTGACTGCCGCAGCCTCGCTTGCCCTTCCATCGGCAGGGTGGCTGCTGCCGCAAACCGCATGGGCGGGCGGTCAGCTGGAAGAGCCTTTGGCCGATTCCGTTCGCACTGCTTTGAGTTCGGCGGTGGCTGGCTCGGGCGCACCGCCCGAGCTGGAGTTCACCTCGACCGAGGCGCGCATGAGCTATCTGCGCTGGCTGGTGGCTTGCAGCGACAAACTGGTCAAGCGCAAGGCCGACCCGCAGGTGCGGCGTGAGTTTTTGCAGACCGTCTGGTACGAATCCAAGCGCGCTGGGCTGGATGTGTCCATGGTCATGGGCCTGATTCAGGTGGAGAGCGGCTATCGCAAGTTCGCCATCTCCAGCGTCGGGGCACGTGGCTATATGCAGATCATGCCGTTCTGGATGCGACTGATCGGCGATGGCGACATTGGCAAGCTGTTTCACATGCAGACCAATCTGCGCTTTGGCTGCGTGATCTTGCGCCACTACATGGACCGTGAAAAAGGCGATGCCTATATGGCGCTGGGCCGCTACAACGGCAGCCGTGGCCAGCCCCAGTACCCGAACGCCGTCTTTGGCGCGCAGCGGCGCTGGCTGGTTGATGAGCCCAAGGCGGTCTGATCAGGTTCAGATTGCACTATGAAAAAGAGAGCGGTTACCGCTCTCTTTTTATTTGTTTCAGCCGTAAACCATATCTCTATCGTTGAAAGACATGCGTTGGAAGCTCCTGATTCAGGAGTGATTGCTCTTCGCTGCCTGTGCAGCGCTGCTTTGTACTTTGGCAGCCGCGGCGGCTGATGGGGCTGCAGACTCTGGCGTATGGACCGGCAGCTGCGTGACCATGACCTGGTCAATGCGGTAGCTGTCCACGTCCAGCACTTCAAACTTGTAGCCGCCCCAGGTCACAACGTCGGTGCGTCGGGGCACGCGGCGCAGCATGACCATGAGGAAGCCAGCCAGCGTCTCGTACTCGTCGTCGTGCGGCATTTCGTCGAGCTGCAGCACACGCATCACATCTTCGATGGGCGCGACGCCGTCGATCAGCCAGGAATGCTCGTCACGGCGGATGATCTGCTCTTCCTCTTCAGAGGCGCTGACCAGATCGCCCATGACCGTGCTCATCACATCGTTGAGGGTGACGACGCCGACGACGCGGCTGTACTCGTTGACGATGACGGCAAAGTCTTCATGGACCTGGCGGAACTGCTCCAGCACCTCGGCCAGACTCAGGCGGTCGGGCACGATGAGGACCTTGTGAATCAGCGTTTCATCCATCAGCGACAGTGGCTGGTTGTTGAGTGCCCGCTGAAACAGGTCTTTGGCATCCACATAGCCAATCACGCGGTCAATATCGCCGTCGCACACTGGGTAGGTGGAAAAAGGCTCTTCGGCAATGCGGGCGCGGATGACGTTGTTGTCATCGTCCTTGTAGAAAAAGGCAATCCGTTCGCGCAGTGTCATGGCCGAGGCCACGGCGCGAGAATCCAGCTCGAACACATTGGCAATCACCTGCTGTTCGCGGGCCTCCAGCACGCCAGCCTTGGTACCCGCTTCGGTCATGGCGAGAATATCTTCTGAGGTGATGCGCTCATCGCGCGTGGCGGGCAGACCCAGCAGGCGAAACAGGGTGTCGGTGACGAGGTTGTAAAACCAGATGATGGGCTTGAAGATCAACACAAACCAGCGCATGGGTGCCAGCACGCGCACGATGTAGCGCTCGGGCTCGTTCATGCTGATGCGGCGCGGCAGCAGGTCGGCCAGTAGGATGAAGGCCGAGGTAATTATCAGGAATGAGAGCAGAAAGCCCAGGGTAGACGCCAGCTCAGGGGAAAACCAGAGCGAGAAAAGCTGTGTCGCCGAGGGGCTGAAAGCACCTTCGCCGACGATACCGCCGAGGATGGCGACCGCATTTTGTCCCACTTGCACCACGGTGAAGTACTCGCCCGGCTGCTCTTGCACACGCAAGGCGCGCTCTGCGCGTTCATCTCCATCGTCGGCCAGCTGGCGCAGCCGCAGTCGGCGTGATGCGGCCAGAGAAATCTCTGCCATGGAAAAGAAGGCGCTGAGCAAAATCAGCAGGGCTATCACCAGAAGGCTTTGGAACACACTCATAGGCAGGGCGGCTGCGGATTTTTAAGGGGCCCGCAGCCTGTAATCTAAGACTCCCCATTCGACCACATAAAGCATGGCACAGGGAAAGGGGCGGCTCTATGGGCTTGCTCAGGCTTGGGTGTGTGCGGCTCTGGCCAATGCATCGGCCTCGGTATTGCGGTGTCTGGGTATCCACTGCAGCACCAGTTCATCAAACCCCTGCATCTGCTGGCGGGCCTCCTCAAACAGATGGTTGAGTCTGGCGATGGGGCGGGAGGGCTTGGCCATGGGCGGGCCAAGCTGCTCCAGCAGCACATGGGAGTCGGTGCGAATGGTCAGGCAGCGGGCACCCAGTTCATGGGCCAGCGTCAAGGCTGCCATCAAGGCCAGTAGCTCGGCCTCGTTGTTGCAGCCGCTTTGGTGCAAGGCTTTTGAGAGGCTGTGCTGCGTACCATCAGGCAGGCGCAGCACAGCGCCCAGACTCATGGGGCCGGGGTTGGGCAAAGAGCTGCCATCGATATGAATGCAGCAATGGTGGGCGGGGGCAGGTTTTGGAGGCGGCATGAAAAAAGCCACCGGGCAACGGTGGCTTGGGGTGTGGTGTGGCTTATTCGGCGGCCAGCATTTGCTTGAGCTCACCCGATTCGTACATCTCCATCATGATGTCCGAGCCGCCCACGAATTCGCCCTTGATGTACAGCTGAGGGATGGTGGGCCACTGGCTGTATTCCTTGATGCCCTGACGGATTTCCTGATCTTCCAGCACATTCACGGTGGCGATGGACTTGGTGTCCACACCGCAGGCCTTCAGGATCTGGATGGCACGACCAGAGAAGCCGCACTGAGGGAAGCTGGCGTTGCCCTTCATGAACAGCAGGATGTCGTTGTTCTTGACCAGGTCGTCGATGCGTTGTTGGGTGTTGCTCATAGTGGGCTCCGGATTCTAGGGGTGGCGGCCACAGCCGCGATGTCTGCAATTATTTCACCGACCGCAATGAATGCGGTGCTGTGAGGAAATCTTGTTGTACTTCAGCACACAGATATCTGGGGACGCTTGTAGCTAAATCAAGCCCGGCCAGCAGCCGCCGGTGCAGCGGGCAATGCCTGCCAGGTCGTTGCGGTTCTGCACCTGCTCAAAGCCTGCGGCCTGCATCAGCTGGGCGACATCATGGGCCTGATCCCAGCCATGCTCGAAAAGCAGCCAGCCGCCTGCCTTCAGCTGGGAGGGGGTTTGGTCGATGATGCTGCGAATATCTTCCAGGCCATCGGCACCGCTGGCCAAAGCCGACAGCGGCTCGTGGGTCAGAGCCGCCAGATGCGGATCATCGGCGCGGATATAAGGCGGGTTGCTGACGATCAGGTCGGCAGGCGGCTGGCCGGCCAAAGGTTCCAGCCAACTGCCATGGGCAAATTGCACGCGCAGGTTCAGATGCCTAGCATTGACCTGTGCCACGGCCAGCGCATCGGCACTGGCATCCACCGCAACCACCTGCGCGGCAGGGCGCTGGCTTTGCAGGGCCAGCGCAATCGCGCCGCTGCCGGTGCCCAGGTCCACCACGCGGTGGGCAGCGCCTTCTGGCAGCAGCTCCAGCGCCCAGTCCACCAGTGTTTCGGTATCAGGGCGGGGGTCCAGTACGCGGGCATCTACGGCCAGTTCAAGTCCATAAAACTCTTTGTGGCCGGTAAGGTAGGCCACGGGTGCGCCTTGCTGGCGCTGGGCGCACAGTTCATTCCAGCGGGCTTGCTGCTCGGCGCTCAGAATATCGGTGTCATGGGTGATAAGCCAAGCACGGGCATGCCCTGGTTGCTGCATTAAATGTAGCAACAGCATTTGCGCATCCACGCGCGGCAGGCCTCGCTGGGCGGCCAGTGTCAGCGCTTGGGCAACGCTGAGGGGGTTGGAGAGGGTGGGCTCTGTCATGCTCTTCCAAAGTAGCAGTCAGGGCTTAGTCGCCCTGAAGTTCGGCCAGCAGTTCGGCCTCGCGGGCATGTTGCAGGGCCTGCATCACATCGCCGAGGTCGCCTTCCATGATGGCGAGCAGCTTGTACAGCGTGAGGTTGATGCGGTGGTCCGTCATCCGGCCCTGGGGGAAGTTGTAGGTGCGGATGCGGTCGCTGCGGTCGCCCGAGCCAATCAGGCCCTTGCGCATGGCGGCTTCCTTGGCGGCGCGTTCGCTGCGCTCTTTCTCTTGAATGCGGGCCTGCAGCACTTGCAGGGCCTTGGCCTTGTTGCTGTGCTGGCTGCGGCCGTCCTGGCATTCGGCCACGATGCCGGTGGGCAAGTGCACCACACGCACGGCGGAATCGGTTTTATTGATGTGCTGACCACCAGCGCCGCTGGCGCGGAAGGTGTCGATACGCAGGTCGGCGGGGTTGAGGGTGATGGCTTCGGCCTCGTCGGGCTCGGGCATCACGGCAACGGTGCAGGCACTGGTGTGGATGCGGCCTTGTGTCTCGGTAGCGGGCACGCGCTGCACGCGGTGGCCGCCTGATTCAAAGCGCAGCGCGCCATAGGCGTTGTCGCCTTCGATGCGCAGCACCACTTCTTTGTAGCCGCCAATTTCGGCTTCGTTGGCGCTCATGACCTCGACTTTCCAGCCCACGGTGGTGGCGTAGCGGGTGTACATGCGGGCCAGATCACCGGCAAACAGGGCCGATTCATCGCCGCCGGTACCGGCGCGAATTTCCATGAAGGCCGGGCGAGCCTCATCAGGGTCTTTGGGTAGCAGCAGGCGCTGCAGCTCGTCTTCAAGTTTGATGAGCTCAGCCTCGCCGCTGGTGATTTCTTCCTGCGCCATCTCGGCCATGTCAGGGTCGTCCAGCATTTCGCGGGCGGCAGCGATGTCGGCGGCGGCCTGCTGGTGGCGGGTGTAGCGGCTGGCAATGGCGGTAACGTCAGCATGCTCGCGCGAGATGCTGCGGTACTGTTTCATGTCGCCCATGATGTCTTCGCGCGAGAGCAGAAAGTCCAGCTCCTGCAGGCGTTGGGCGTAGCGTTCGAGCTGGTTGCGCAAAAAGTCTTGCATGGTGTGTACCGAGGGCTTGAGAAGGGCGACACGCAGGACGCCTTCGTTGAGTCAGGGAAAAGAGGTCTGGGCTGGCCGCAGTCGGGCCTATGCGCTGCGGGCAGGCGCAGCGCGAAAGCGGGCGAGCGCCGCTAAAGCTTGTTGGAGTTGTTGCGGCTAGAGCGCAGGAACAGGCGGCTGACGGTGTCTGCCGTCTGGGCACGCTCGTCGGCGTCGCCCTTGTGCAGCGCGGCCATGGTGCCGTGCAGCATTTTTTGTGTGATGCCGCGCGAGAGCGCTTCCAGCACGGTGTCTATATCTTCGCCCTTGGCGATCAGTTTCTTGGCGCGGGCAATTTCAAGCGCGCGCCATTCGTCAGCCTGTGCGTTGACCTGCTGAATCAGCGAGACAGAGCCACCCACGGGGTTGCGCTGGTCCATCCACTGCATAAAGTTCTGCACGCCGGTGTCGATGATGACTTCGGCCTGCTGCACGGCGGCCTGGCGCTGGGCCTGACCGGTGCGAACCACGGTGGCCAGATCGTCTACGGTGTAGAGGTACACGTCGTTGAGGTGCTTGACCTCAGCTTCAATATCGCGCGGAACGGCTAGATCGACCATGAAGATGGGGCGGCGCTTGCGCTTTTTGAGAGCAGACTCAACAGCACCCAGGCCAATGATGGGCAGGGTGGATGCGGTGCAACTGATGATGGCGTCGTACTCGTGCAGATGCTCGGGCAGATCGGCCAAACGCATGGTGCTGGCGCCAAACTGGGATGCCAGCTTCTCACCGCGCTCCATAGTGCGGTTGGCGATGGTGATTTGTTTTGGGTTGCGTGCGGCAAAGTGGGTGGAGACCAGCTCGATCATCTCGCCCGCGCCGACAAACAGCACCCGAATCTTGGTCAGGTCTTCAAACAATTGACCGGCCAGGCGCACAGCGGCGGCTGCCATGGAAATGCTGTGCGCACCGATCTCGGTAGAAGAGCGCACTTCCTTGGCAACGGCAAAGCTGCGTTGAAATAACTGGTTGAGGGTGGTGCCCAGTGCGCCCGCGGTTTCAGCGGCGCGCACGGCGTTTTTCATCTGGCCCAGGATTTGCGCCTCGCCCAGCACCATGGAATCAAGGCCCGAAGCCACGCGGAATGCGTGTCGTGCGACCAGACCATCTTGCAGCACGTAGGAGTGCTGGCGCAGCAACTCAGGCGCTACACCGCCGCTATTGGCCAGCCAGTGCATGGTGTGATCCATGGCAGGTGCGTCAGCCGCGCAGTAAATTTCGGTGCGGTTGCAGGTGGAGAGAATGGCGGTTTCCACAGCATTGTGGGCTTTGCCTGCGCTGGTCAGGGACGCGCGCAAACCTTGCAGCGTCGGCTCGATCTGATCGAGCGCGAACGCAAAACGACCCCGCAAATCGAGCGGAGCCGTGTGGTGATTGATGCCTAAAGCCCAGACTGCCATAACTTGCGATTATAAAATTTAGTACCGGATCGGGCATCCCCTGCGTCCAAAGCCTTGGAAACGATTGCTGTCATGGATTTTGTTGCGAGCGTAAATCATTTACTCAACTTCGTCGCCCCCGCTTTTTTCCTGGCGCTGGGTTTGGCGATCTTCGCCCGAATTTTTCAGTTAAACAAGGCTGGAGCTCAATCATTCATTACGCAAGCAGCTATCAATTTTATATTCGGCTCTGCAGTTTTATGGGCCGGTCTCTGGCTGTTTTCACGCGATGGGAAGATGCTCAGCTATGCCGCACTGGTGGGTATAAGTGCCTTCTGTCAGTGGGCTCTTTCAAGGGCGTGGCGCTGAGTTTTGAGCCGAATCGCTGCTTTTGGTGAGGCTGTTTTGCTTGAAAGCTTGATCTGACTCAAGGTGAGTGTTGTATCTGCGCCAGCGTGTGTTTTGAGACATTTCGATGGGAAGCAAGCCTGTAAAAGTAACGAGTGAGCATGCGCTGACATCCAATGATTTGCCCGAAACCCGCTGTCGCCGGGCTTTTTTATGAGCGCTTTAAATGTCATAAAACTGTGGCGAGGATGCCGCGATTCAGGAATTCCTTAGCAAAGCTGCTATCAGAATCAGTTACGCTCGCTGGTTAGTGTCATCGTATATCTGATGTAACAACACGCATCTAGGAATCGTACCGGAATGAAGTTCTCTCCCATCGCAGCGCTGGTCATGTCGAGTCTGGCTGTCTTTGCCCAGAGCGCATCAGCGCAAACCGGTGCGGAAGGTCGCATGAATTTTCTGCGCGATTCCCGAGCCGCCACCTCTGGCCCGCAGTTTGAGTTCAGTCGCCTGCAATATGGCCCGCTGCCTATCGCGGGATCGCGTGTTTCGTCCACAGCCGGCCCGCTGCAAGCGGCCGAGCGCGGAGATGCCAAGGCGCAGAGCCAGCTGGGCGAGATGTATGTCCACGGTCAGGGCGTGCCCCAGAATGCTGCCACGGCGGCTCAATGGTTCCGCAAGGCCGCTGCCCAAAACCATGCTGGCGCGCAAAACAGCCTGGGTGCCCTGTATGCCAACGGCCAGGGCGTGCCACAAAATTACCGCGAGGCCGCACAGTGGTACGGCCGCGCAGCCCAGCAGGGCAATGCGATCGCGCAGTACAACCTGTCGCACCTCTATCAAGATGGTCTGGGCGTGCCGCAGAGCTTCAGCACTGCGGCGCAGTGGCTGGAAAAGTCTGCCGCTCAAGGGCATGTGACAGCTCAGTTTGAACTGGGTCAGCGCTTCCTCAAGGGCAATGGCGTGGCCGTGAATTACATGACGGCTGCCGAATGGTTCAAAAAGGCGGCCGATCAAGGCCATGCTGAGGCGCAGAACCAGCTGGGTTCCATGCTGTCTGATGGGGTGGGCGTGAAGCTGGACCCGGTGCAGGCCGCTCAGTGGCTGCAACGTGCTGCCGAGCAAGGCGATGCCCGTGCGCAAAACAGCCTGGGTCGTATGTATATGGATGGCGTGGGCGTGCAGCGTGATTACAAGCTGGCTGCCTCCTGGTTCCAGAAGAGTGCCGAGCAGTGGAATGCCGACGGCCAGAACAATCTGGGCCGTCTGTACCTCTATGGCCTGGGTGTGGAGCAAAGTCCGGCCTATGCCGCCCAGTGGTTCCAGCGCGCTGCCGACCAGAACCATGCCGACGCTCAGTACAACCTGGGTACCGTGTATGCAGAAGGTCTGGGTACGCCCCAGAACTACGGCACGTCGCTGGTCTGGTACCAGAAGGCTGCCGAGCAAGGCCATGCCGCAGCCATCAACAACGTGGGTACGCTGTACGCCGAAGGCCGTGGTGTACCGCAAAGCTATGCCAACGCCATGCAGTGGTTCCGCCGCGCAGCCGACAAGGGCGATGCATCGGCCCAGTTCAATCTGGCGCGTCTGCATGCCGATGGCCAAGGCGGCGCAGCCAGCCCCGCCATGGCTTTGAAGTGGTACACCGCCGCGGCTGAGCAAGGCCATTCTGGTGCGCAGAACCGCCTGGGCGTGATGTACGCGGAAGGTCAGGGCACGGCCCGCGACTACGGCAAGGCCGTGCAGTGGTACCAGCGTGCCGCAGAGCAAGGCGATGCCGCCGCCCAGTACAACCTGGGCATGGTGTATGCGCAGGGTCAGGGCGTGCCGCGTGATTATGGCAAGGCCTACTTCTGGTACAACCTGGCCGCGACGGAGCTGGGTGGCGATGCTGCCAAGCGCCGTGATGAGTCGGCCAACAAGCTGACGATTGCCCAAGTGGCTGAGGCGCAGAACAAAGCGCTGGCCTGGCAGCCCAAGCGCTGATTGGGCTACTCTGAGAGTGGCTGCTTAGCCAGTCTGTCTTGCTTCAAAAACGCTTCTTTCGAGAAGCGTTTTTTCATATCTTCTGCTCGGAATGAGGGTGTCTTTCGCATCCAAATGCCGCTACAGTTCGCGCCGGAGAAGTCGTTTTAAAAACCAAAGGAAGACAAATAATGAATAAATCCGTCCGTACCGCTCTGGCTGGCCTGATGGCTGGTGCCGGTTTGCTGATGTCTGTGGGTGTGCAGGCCAACGATGCCTTCCCCACCAAGCCCATTCGCATCGTGCTGGGCTTCCCCGCAGGTGGCCCGCTGGATCAGCATGCCAGACTGCTGACGGACAAGCTGCAAAGCGTGCTGGGCCAGCCATTGGTGGTGGACTACAAGCCCGGCGCAGGTGGTTCTGTGGGCGCGCAGGATGTCATGCGTTCCCCTGCGGACGGCTACACGCTGATGCTGGCCAATACCGGTGTGATGGTGATTAATCCTGCGCTCTACAGCAAGCTGCCCTACAACACGCTCAAAGACTTCACGCCCATCGCCCGTACCGCCATGCAGCCGCTGGCGCTGCTGGTGAATAACAAGGTGCCTGCCAAGACGCTGGGCGAGTTCACGACCTACGCCAAGGCCAACCCCGGCCGCATCAACTTCGGCTCGGCGGGTAACGGCGGTATCAGCCATCTGGTGCCTGAGATGTACAAGAACGCGACCGGAGCGGATCTGGTGCACATCCCCTACAAGGGCAGTGCCCCAGCGTTTACCGACCTGATTGGTGGTCAGGTGCAGTTCATGGCAGAGAGCATTCCTCAGGCCGCCGCGTATCACAAGCAAGGCAAGGTCCGCGCACTGGCGGTCACCAGCAAGGAGCGCAACCCTGCGCTGCCTGAAGTGCCGACCGCTATTGAGTCCGGCCTCAAAGGTTTTGAAGTGGTAGGTTTCTACGGCTTCCTGGCACCTGCCGGGCTGCCCAAGGAAGTGACGGCCAAGTTGAGCAATGCTTTTCAGCAGGTAATGAGCTTGCCCGAAGTGAAGAGCCGCATGGCCGAGCAGGGAGCTGATCCGGCCTTTATGGGCTCTGAAGCTTTTGCGAAGTTCCTGGCCAGCGAAACACCTCGCTGGGCGGCTGCGGTGAAGGCTTCCGGAACGAAGCTGGATTGAGCTCCTGTGGCGCGCCTTCCCTGTGAGGCGGCTCTTGCAGAGCGTCTATCTGTCGGGGTGGCACCAGTTTTAGAGGTTGTGACTTAAGGTCGTGATGTCTTGAATGCAAAAAGCCCGGTTACTTTGCAGTGGCCGGGCTTTTTGTTTGCTATCAGTACAGAAGCTTCTTGCGCTTGATTTCAATGAGTTTCAGCTTATTAATGGCTTGAAATCCATTAATTTCAGATGCTAGCAGCTATGAATTTAGATGTGTGCGCCGGTCTGGGCGGGGCTGAACAAGTCCACGCGGTCGGTGATGATGCCGTCCGTGCCCAGGTCGATCAGGCGCTGAGCGGCCCATTCGTCGTTCACGGTGTAGCTGCTGCAGCGCAGGCCTGCGCCATGCACTTTGGCGACAAGTGCAGGGTTCCACAGCGCGTGGTTCAGCACCAGGGCGCTGCAGTCCAAGTCTTTGGCAATCTGCAGATCGGCATCGCCCGTACCGTCGGCAAACTTGTCCACCAGCAGGCCGCGAGGGATATGCGGCGCCACTTCCCGTGCGCCTTTGAGCGATTCTGTTTTGAACGAAGTGAACAGGGGCTGCACCACATCCTGGGGCCAGATGCGGTTCATCAGCTCACCGCAGGCGCGGCCGGTTTCCAGCTCCTGGCCGGGCGTGGGCTTGATCTCCACATTCAGGTGCAACTGGTTGGCCAGGCACCAGCGGGCCAGGGCTTCCAGTGTGGGCAGGTTCTCGCCCGCATAGGCGCGCGAATGCCAGCTGCCGGCGTCGAGCTGGGCGATTTTACCCATGCTGAGTTGGCTGCCAATACCATGGCCGTTGGTGGTGCGCTCCAGCGTAGCGTCATGCATCAAGAACAGCACGCCATCTTGGCTGAGCTTGGCATCGCATTCAAAGAAGCGATAGCCGTGCTGAGCGCCCAGGCGAAAGGCGCTCATGGTGTTTTCCGGTGCCAGCTTGCCGGCTCCACGGTGGGCGACCCATCGAGGATAGGGCCAATTTGCCAGGGAGGTCATTCGACAGGTTCTCCAAATTTCAGCAGGTTGCCGTGTGGGTCAATCACATACAGCTCGCGCATGCCCCACTCACGTGCTTGGGGTGGGTTCAGGGGCAAGCCGTTCTGGGTGAATTCGGTATGCAGTGCGCGGGTGTCTGCGCGTATATAGCAGGAGCTGTTGCGTGGCAGCTCCGGGTTGTTGCAGGGCCAGAAGTGCAGCTCGCACCCCTCGCGTGCCACGATCAGGTACTCGTCCATGCGCAGCAGCACGGCAAAGCCCAGTCGCTGGGCGTAAAACGCTTCGCTCTCTGCAAGATTCAGAGAGGGAAGGACCGGAGCCGTGGAGTGAATCAATGAAGGCATGTGCCTCAATGTACTGTGCTGCAAGCAAAAGGGCCGATCGCCTGAGACGTCGGCCCTTGAAGGGGGTTATGCGCGTTTGCCGGTTTCTGCGTTGAACCAGTGCAGGCGGTCATCGCGCGCTGCAATCTGGGTGGTTTCGCCTGGCTTGGGGAAGGGCTTGCCTTCTTCAATGCGCACGGTGACGTCTTCACCATTGACTTGGCCGTACAGCAGACGTTCAGCGCCCAGCAGTTCAACGGTTTGCACCTTGAATTCCACGCCACCCGTTTCCACCAGGTCGATGTGTTCGGGGCGAATGCCCAGAATCATGCCGGGCTTGCCGTTGGGCGCGTTCTTCAGCAGGTTCATGGGGGGCGAGCCGATGAAGCCTGCCACAAACACTGAGGCGGGGGTGTGGTAGACCTCTTCGGGGGTGCCGAACTGCTCCACATAGCCGCCGTTCATGACGATCATGCGCTGGGCCAGCGTCATGGCTTCGACCTGGTCGTGGGTCACGAACAGGCTGGTGATGCCCAGCTCGGCGTGCAGCTTCTGGATTTCCAGGCGGGTCTGACCGCGCAGTTTGGCATCCAGATTGGACAGGGGCTCGTCAAACAGGAAGACCTTGGGCTGGCGCACAATGGCGCGGCCCATGGCCACGCGCTGGCGCTGGCCGCCGGAGAGCTGGCGGGGCTTGCGGTCAAGCAGGTTGGTCAGTTCCAGAATCTTGGCGGCTTTGTCCACGCGGCGCTTGATTTCGTCCTCAGGCACCTTGGCGATCTTCAGGCCATAGGCCATGTTCTCGTAGTTGCTCATGTGAGGGTAGAGCGCGTAGTTCTGGAACACCATGGCGATGTCGCGCTTGGCGGGTTCCAGGTCGTTGACGACCTTGTCGCCAATCATCAGGTCGCCGCCGGTGATTTCTTCCAGGCCGGCAATCATGCGCAGCAGGGTGGACTTGCCGCAGCCCGAGGGGCCGACCAGCACGACGAATTCGCCGTCCTTGATTTCGGCGCTCACGCCGTGAATGACGGGCACGGCGGCCTTGCCGGTGCCGTAGCGCTTGACGATGTTCTTCAGAGAGATGGATGCCATGAGAGGTATTCCAGGTATTCGTTCAATGGGTCAAAAGAAGGTGGTTGGGGCAGTGGTGGAGAGGATTACTTCTCGGTATCCACCAGGCCTTTGACAAACCACTTTTGCATCAGCATCACCACGGCCGTAGGGGGCAGCATGGCCAGAATGGCAGTCGCCATCACAATGTTCCAGTCCACAGAGGCTTCGCCACCGGCCAGCATGCGCTTGATACCGATAACCACGGGGTACATGTCTTCCGAGGTGGTCATGAGCAGAGGCCACAGGTACTGGTTCCAGCCGTAGATGAACTGAATCACGAACAGGGCTGCGATGGAGGTCTTGGACAAGGGCACCAGAATGTCCTTGAAAAAGCGCATGGCGCTGGCACCATCAATGCGGGCCGCTTCGACCAGCTCGTCCGGCACGCTCAGGAAGAACTGGCGGAAGAGGAAGGTGGCGGTGGCCGAGGCGATCAGCGGCAGCGTCAGGCCCGCGTAGCTGTTGAGCATGCCCAGTTCAGCCACGACCTTGTAGGTGGGCAGAATGCGCACTTCTACGGGCAGCATCAGCGTCAAGAAGATGGCCCAGAAACACAGCATCTTGAAGGGGAAGCGGAAGTAGACGATGGCAAAGGCGGACAGCAGCGAAATGGCGATCTTGCCCACGGTGATGATCATGGCCACGCAGAAGCTGACCCACATCATTTGCACGACGTTGGTGTTGGAGCCCAGCTTGCCGGAGCCGAGCAGGGCTTCCTTGTAGTTTTCCCACATATGGGCGCCGGGCAGCAGCGGCATGGGGGACTGCACGATGGCATCGGCCGTGTGCGTCGAGGCGATAAAGGCCAGATACAGCGGGAAGGCAACAATGGCCACGCCGAGGACCAGTACGGCATGGGAGATGAAGGTGAGCCAGGGATTGCGATCAACCATGATCAGTACTGCACTTTCTTTTCAACATAGCGGAACTGGATCACGGTCAGCACGACAACGATCAGCATCAGGATCACGGACTGTGCAGCCGAGCCGCCCAGGTCAAGCGCCTTGAAGCCGTCCTGATAAACCTTGTAGACCAGAATCGATGTCGACTGGCCGGGGCCGCCTTGGGTGGCTGCGTCGATGATGCCGAAGGTGTCAAAGAAGGCGTAGACGATGTTGATCACCAGCAGGAAGAAGGTGGTGGGCGACAGCAGGGGCAGCTGGATGTTCCAGAAACGGCGCCATGGGCCGGCACCATCAATCGAAGCGGCTTCGATCAGTGCCTTGGGGATGGATTGCAGGCCCGCAAGGAAGAACAGGAAGTTATAAGAAATTTGCTTCCACACCGAGGTGATGACGATCAGGGCCATGGCCTGGTTCTCGTTCATCAGGTGGTTCCACTCGTAGCCCAGCTTGCCTAGGTAATGCGTGATCACGCCAATCGAAGGCGAGAACATGAAAACCCACAGCACGCCCGCAATCACGGGGGCCACAGCGTAAGGCACGATCAGCAGGGTTTTGTAGAGCATGGCAAAGCGCACGATGCGGTCGGCAAAAATGGCCAAACCCAAAGATGCTGCAATGCCTACACCAGCCACCAGTACGGAGAACAGGGCGGTGCGCTTGAAGGAGTTCAGGTAGGTGGGGTCACTGAACAACTGACGGAAGTTGTCCAGACCAACCCATTCGGTGCTCATGCCGAACGCGTCTTCCATCTGGAATGACTGAAGCACAGCCTGACCAGCGGGCCAGAAAAAGAAGATACCGATGATGAGTAGCTGTGGCGCAATCAGCGCCCAGGGAAGCCATCTGGATCGGAAAAGTACGCGTTTTTCCATGAGGAGTCACAAATAAAAAAACCGCCGGAGCCTGGGTTCAGTCAACGGGGCATTTAAGGGTGCTGTGCCTTGTTTGAAGGCACAGCAGGCCTGTCAGCACCCTTGCGGGTGCTGGAGGGTTTACTTCTTGTACGACTTTTCGAAACGTGCCAGCAGCTCATTGCCGCGGCTCACGATAGAGTCCAGCGCTTGCTGGCCAGTCTTCTTGCCAGCCCACACTTGTTCGAGTTCTTCGTCCTCGATGGTGCGGATCTGCACATAGTTACCCAGGCGGATACCGCGCGAGTTGTTAGTGACCTTGCGGATCATCTGCGTCACCGCAGTATCAGTACCGGGGTGCTTGGCGTAGAAGCCGGACTTGTCGGTCAGCTCGTAGGCAGCCATCGTCACAGGCAGGTAGCCGGTACGCTGGTGCGAAGCGGCCTGAACCTTGGTCTGCGACAGGAATTCGAAGAACTTGGCCACGCCTTTGTAGCGCTCAGCCGACTTGCCAGCCATCACCCACAGCGATGCGCCACCGATCACGGTGTTCTGGGGCGCGCCCTTCACATCGGCGTAGTAAGGCAGTGGAGCCAGTGCGTAGTTGAACTTGGCGTTCTTGGCCACATCGCCGTAGAAACCGGACGAAGTCTGGATCATGGCGCATTCACCTGCGGTGAACGACGCCTGAGCGGTGGAAGCGCGGCCCTTGTAGACAAACTCGCCAGCCTTGGCGGCGGCGGCCAGGTTGTCGATGTGCTTGACGTGCAGAGGTGAGTTCACCTTCATGCGGGCCTTGTAGCCGTTGGCGCTCAGACCGTTTTGCTCGGTCGCAAACTCAACGTTGTGCCATGTGGAGAAGGACTCCAGCTGAGTCCAGCCCTGCCATGCCAGTGTCATGGGGCAGCTGTGGCCGCTGGCCTTGAGCTTCTTGGCAGCGTCAAACACTTCGGGCCAGGTCTTGGGGGCCACGTCAGGGTTCAGGCCGGCCTTCTTGAAGGCGTCCTTGTTGTAATAGAAGATGGTGGTCGAGCTATTGAAGGGGAAGCTCAGCATCTGGCCGTTAGGAGCGGTGTAGTAACCGGCCACGGCAGGGATGTAGGCCTTGGGGTCAAAGGACACGCCGGCATCGGCCATCACCTTGCCCACGGGCACGGTTGCTCCCTTGGAAGCCATCATGGTGGCGGTGCCCACTTCAAACACTTGCAGGATGTCAGGTGCATTGCCCGAACGGAATGCTGCAATGGCGGCTGTCATGGATTCGTCATACACACCCTTGAAGGTGGGGACGATACGGTAGTCCTTCTGGCTTTCATTGAACTGCTTGGCCAGGTCATTGACCCATTCGTTGTTCACGGCAGTCATAGAGTGCCACCATTGAATATCGGTGGTGGCTTGTGCCGAGAAGGCGGTTGCAGCGACGGCTGCAGCCATGGCTAGTTGCTTGAATTGCATGAGGCTCCTCTAACGATCGTTGACGAAATATGTGCTGGTACACACTAAGTCATTCGTATGACATATGGATGTCATTGTTTGCATGGGCTAGGCACTCCACCATGGGCAGAACCCGCAGTCACTGCTCGTCTTATGACGAATGTGCGACAAATGATGGTGCGCGAAGCTGCGCCATTCTAGGTCAAGGTCATTTCGTTTGTTGTTGGTAGTCTTTCGTATTGCGTTGTTTTTGATTCGTAAATGTATGGTTTTTATGGAAATCGCATAGGTAAGTGATCTGCCTGATCTGCTGTCTCCAGAGCAGAGGGCCGGTTTTTGGCCGCAAGTGATTGAATGCGGTCGTGTGCTGGCACACTTTGGATGAGTTTTATGCTGTTTTTGCATGGGCTGATTCACTTTGAAAACAGGCGGCTTTGCTGTTTTTGCGATAGCTGGGCTGGTGACTCAGAAGCCATAGCAAAGCATGAATGAGCCCGGGTCGCTTAAAATCAGCGTCCCACTGGCTTCGGGGCGCCCCCGGGCGCCCAACACGGTCTACCCATGAATGTACCGATTGCGTTGGCTGCCGCCTTGCAGGCGCAGGCTGCTGAACCCGCACGACTGCGCGAGATTCCCTATAACTACACATCGTTCTCTGACCGTGAGATCGTGATTCGTCTGCTGGGCTCATCCATGTGGGATGTGCTCAACCAGCTGCGTCAGGAACGCCGCACTGGCCGATCTGCCCGCATGCTTTACGAGGTGCTGGGTGATATCTGGGTCGTGCAGCGTAACCCCTATCTGCAGGACGATCTGATTCACAGCCCTGATCGCCGCAAGTCGCTGGTCGAGGCGCTGGCGCATCGACTCTCCGAGATCGACAAGCGCCGTGAGCCTCATGAAGACTCGGTGCGTGATCAGCTGGTGGGGCAATTGGTGGATGCTGCCCACCGTGCCGTGCACGAATTCAATGCCACTTTTGTAGAAGCCGAGCAACTGCGCCGCCGTGTGCAGAAGACGCTTCGCCCTTATACGGCCAAGGACAACATTAAGTTCGATGGACTCTCGCGTGTGGCCCACGTGACCGATGCCACGGACTGGCGTGTGGAATATCCGTTCGTCGTTCTGACCCCTGACACCGAAGCCGAAATGGCCGGCCTGGTCAAGGGCTGTATCGAGCTGGGTCTGACCATCATTCCCCGTGGAGGCGGCACGGGCTATACGGGTGGTGCTATTCCTTTGACATGGCGATCGGTGGTCATCAACACCGAAAAGCTGGAAGCGCTGACTGAAGTCGAGATGCGCATGATCCCCGGTGTGGATCATGAAGTGCCCACTATTTATTCCGAAGCCGGTGTGGTGACACAGCGCGTGGCCGATGCGGCCGAGCGCGGCGGCTTTGTGTTTGCGGTGGATCCCACCTCCATCGAGGCATCTTGCATTGGCGGCAACGTGGCCATGAATGCGGGCGGCAAGAAGGCAGTTCTCTGGGGCACGGCACTGGACAATCTCGTGTCCTGGCGCATGGTGACGCCTGATGCGCAGTGGCTGGAAGTCACGCGTCTGGATCACAACCTGGGCAAGATTCACGATGCCGAAATGGCCTGCTTCGAGCTGAAGTACTTCGAGGCCGACGGCAAGACCCATATTCGTACTGAGCGTCTGGACATTCCCGGTAAGACTTTCCGCAAGGAAGGCCTGGGCAAGGACGTGACCGACAAGTTCCTCTCTGGCCTGCCCGGCATTCAGAAGGAAGGCACGGACGGTCTGATCACCAGCGCCCGCTGGGTGGTGCACCGCATGCCGGCCCATACCCGCACGGTGTGCATGGAGTTCTTTGGTAACGCCAAGGATGCAGTGCCTTCGATTGTCGAGATCAAGGACTATATGTTCGCCGAGCAAAAGCGCTCGGGCGTGCTGCTGGCGGGTCTGGAGCATCTGGACGACCGCTACCTCAAGGCCGTGGGTTATGCCACCAAGTCCAAAAAGGGCAATGGCGGCCTGCCCAAGATGGTGTTGCTGGGCGACATCGCCGGTGACAACGCCGATGAAGTAGCCCGCGTGACCAGCGAAGTGGTGCGCATTGCCAATTCGCGCAATGGCGAGGGCTTTATCGCCATCAGCGCCGAGGCCCGTAAGAAGTTCTGGTTGGACCGCAAGCGCACAGCAGCGATCTCGCGCCATACCAATGCCTTCAAGATCAATGAAGACGTGGTGATTCCTCTGCCCCGCATGGCCGAGTACACCGATGGCATTGAGCGCATCAATATTGAATTGAGCCTGCGCAACAAGCTCAAGCTGTGCGACGAGCTGAGCCAATTCTTCAAAAATTCTGATCTTCCGTTGGGCAAGAGCGACGATGCAGGCGAGATTCCCAGTGCAGAGCTGCTGGAAGACCGCGTGCAGCAGGCGCTGGCGCTGGTCGCTGACGTGCGCGGCCTGTGGCAAGGCTGGCTGGATGGCGTTGCCACGCTGTTCCCCCAGCTGCAAGACCACACGCTGCGCGCCAGCTGGAAGACGCAGCTCAAAGAGCCGCTGTCCAAGATTTTTGCAGGTGCTGCCTTCCAGCCGTTGCTCGAATCCGTCAACGATATTCACCAGAAGGTGCTAAAGGGCCGCGTCTGGGTGGCGCTGCACATGCACGCCGGTGACGGCAATGTGCACACCAATCTGCCCGTCAACTCTGACGACTATGAAATGCTGCAGACCGCGCATGGCGCCGTGGCCCGCATCATGGATTTGGCGCGCAGTCTGGATGGCGTGATCTCGGGTGAGCACGGCATTGGCATTACCAAACTGGAATTCCTCAGCGATGAGGAACTGGCACCGTTTGCTGCGTACAAGAAGCGCGTGGACCCTGAAGGCCGCTTCAACAAGGGCAAGCTGATTCGCAATGAAGAGTGGGACGCATCGGCGCACCAGAGCCACGATGGCCGCTCGCCGCGTGAATCACTGATGTTTGCCGACTTGACCAACGCCTACACGCCGTCTTTCGGCCTGATGGGCTACGAGTCCATCATCATGCAGCAGTCGGATATTGGCGCTATTGCCAACTCCGTCAAAGACTGCCTGCGCTGTGGCAAGTGCAAGCCGGTGTGTGCAACGCACGTGCCGCGTGCCAATCTGCTGTATTCGCCCCGCAACAAGATTCTGGCGACTTCGCTGCTGGTGGAAGCTTTCCTCTACGAAGAGCAGACCCGCCGCGGTGTGTCGCTCAAGCACTGGCAGGAGTTTGAAGACGTGGCCGACCACTGCACGGTCTGCCACAAGTGTCTGAACCCTTGCCCGGTCAAGATCGACTTTGGCGATGTGACCATGAATATGCGCAATCTGCTGCGCAAGATGGACAAGAAGAGCTTCCGTCCGGGCAACAAGCTGGCTATGACCATGCTGAATGCCACGAACCCTGACACCATCAAGTTCATGCGCTCGGCCATGGTCGGTGTGGGCTTCAAGGCTCAGCGTCTGGCTGCCGATGTGCTGCAAAGCTTTGCCAAGAAGCAGACGGCGCACCCGCCGGCATCGGTCGGTACGGCTCCTATCAAGGAGCAGGTGATTCACTTCATCAACAAGAAGCTGCCCGGTGGCCTGCCCACCAAGACGGCACGCGCATTGCTGGATATTGAAGACAAGGATTACGTGCCCATCATCCGGGATCCGAAGGCCACCAAGTCGGATACCGAGGCGGTGTTCTACTTCCCCGGCTGCGGCTCGGAGCGTCTGTTCAGCCAGGTGGGCCTGGCCACGCAGGCCATGCTGTGGCACGCCGGTGTACAAACCGTGCTGCCGCCCGGCTACCTGTGCTGCGGCTATCCCCAGCGCGGTTCGGGCCAGTTCGACAAGGCTGAGAAGATGATCACGGACAACCGTGTGCTCTTCCACCGTGTGGCCACCACGCTCAACTATCTGGACATCAAGACTGTGGTGGTGAGCTGCGGTACCTGCTATGACCAGTTGCAGGGCTACCAGTTCGACAAGATTTTCCCTGGCTGCCGCATCATCGACATCCACGAATATCTGCTCGAAAAGGGCATCACGCTGCAGAACAAGGGCACGTACCTTTACCACGACCCTTGCCATACGCCCATGAAGCAGCAGGACCCCATGAAGACCGTCAAGGCCTTGATGGGCGACCAGGTCACCAAGAGCGAGCGTTGCTGTGGTGAGTCCGGCACGCTGGGCGTGACGCGTCCTGATATCTCTACGCAGATTCGCTTCCGTAAGACGGAAGAGCTGCGCAAGAGCGAAGCCGAGCTGCGCGAGAGCGGTGCTCTGGCGCCCAAGGAAAACGTCAAGATTCTGACCAGCTGCCCAAGCTGCCTGCAAGGCCTGTCGCGCTACGGCAATGACATGAACAATGGCCTGCTGGAAGCCGACTACATCGTGGTTGAGATGGCGCGTGACATTCTGGGTGAGAACTGGATGCCCGAATACGTCAAGCGTGCCAACGCGGGTGGCATCGAGCGTGTCCTGGTCTGAGGTAAATATGACGCATCAAGACAACTGCCCTCTGTGCACCACCGACGGCGGTGCACTGATCTGGCGTGGCGACAAGCTGCGGGTGATTCGTGCGGCGGAAGAGGGCTTTCCTGCCTTCTATCGCGTAGTCTGGGCCGATCATGCTGCCGAGTTTTCGGACTTGAGCGCTGCAGACCGTGCCTTGTGCATGGACGCCGTGGCCGTGGTGGAGCGCGTGCTGCGCGAGCAGCTCTCGCCCACCAAGATCAACCTGGCGGCCCTGGGTAATATGGTGGCTCATCTGCACTGGCATGTGATTGCGCGCTATGACTGGGACAGCCACTTTCCCGCCTCGGTCTGGGCGCCCGCCTTGCGCGAGCGCGATGAAGCGCGTGAAGCGGCGGTGGCCCAGCAACTGCCAGTGGTAGACGCTGCACTGCAAAAGGCGCTGACCCTCTGGGCCGCCTGATGTTCGTATCTCCGTTCTGGAGATTGAGTACAGAGAGACAAAGGGCAGCTCCTGGCTGCCCTTTTATGCATTGAACAGGAGAGAACCATGGCCGGATTGCAAGCCAACACTCCCACCCCTCAGGCACTAACCGTGCATGGCGCGTCGCGCGTGCTGGAGGTGTCTTATACGGATGGCAAAACCTTTCGCATCCCCTTTGAGCTGATGCGCGTGTACTCGCCATCGGCTGAGGTACAGGGGCATGGCCCGGGCCAGGAAGTCCTGCAGACCGGTAAGCGCGATGTGGGGATCAACACCATCGAGCCGGTGGGCAACTATGCGATCAAGCCTTTCTTCAGCGACGGGCACGAAAGCGGTCTCTACACCTGGGAATACCTCTACCAGCTGGGTAGCCAGCAAGACGAACTGTGGAAGCAGTATCTGCAGCGCCTTGAAGATGCAGGCCTGAACCGCGACACGCTGATGCCCGAAAAGGGCGCTGGTGGTCACGGCTGCAGCGTGCATTGAGATTTGACTTCGAGGGGGCTTGTTTGCTGGCTGAAAGCCTATGCAAACGTCCCTCTGACACCACACAGGCCATGCGCCAAGCGCAGGGTTATTGATGCTGGTGCTATATTTCCGATAGCTTGTAGCGCAGGTGAGATAAGCGCTTAAAGCCAATTTCTTCTAAAAACCATAGTGCTTCAAAGCCTGTAGTCATACGGGGTTGTCGCTGTACGCACAAGCACTGCTTGCTTAGCATTCTTTGTTATGAGCTCCACACACTTCGGATTCCAGACTGTTGACGAAAGCGAGAAGGCATCGCGTGTACGCGGTGTGTTCGACTCCGTTGCCTCCAAGTACGACGTCATGAATGACGTCATGTCCGGCGGTCTGCATCGCGCCTGGAAGGCCTATACCCTGATGGTGGCCAACCTCAAGGAAGGCGACAAGGCGCTGGATATTGCAGGCGGCACGGGCGATCTGGCTCTGGCTTTTTCCAAGAAGGTCGGCGCATCGGGCCAAGTGGTTCACACCGATATCAACGAAGCCATGCTGCGTGTGGGGCGTGATCGCCTGACCGACAAGGGCGTGCTGCTGCCCACCTTGGTCTGTGATGCGGAAAAACTGCCTTTCCCTGATGGCCACTTCGACTTGGTCAGCGTGGCCTTTGGCCTGCGCAATATGACGCACAAGGATGCAGCGCTGAAGGAAATGAACCGCGTTCTGCGCCCCGGTGGCAAGCTGCTGGTGCTGGAGTTCTCCAAGGTGGCCAAGCCCCTGGAGAAAGCCTATGACTTTTATTCGTTCAAGATTTTGCCGGCCATGGGGCAGATGATTGCCGGTGATGCGGAAAGCTATCGTTATTTGGCTGAATCCATCCGCATGCACCCCGGCCAGAAGGAACTCAAGGCCTTGATGCAGCAATGCGGCTTTGGCCATGTGGACTATCACAACATGACAGGTGGCATCTGTGCCTTGCATGTCGGGATCAAGTGTTAAGCGCGCCTTGTGCGCAGATTTGTAGCGACTTTCTATAAGAAGGGAGATGAGATGAAAAAACTTTGGTCAATTGCCTTGGTGGCAATGCTGGTTGTGGCACACGGTGAGGCTGACGCGAAACGCATGGGCGGAGGCTCTTCGTTTGGCAAACAGTCTGGCAATGTCACGCAACGCGAAGCTTCTCGTGCTCCCACACAGAACACTCAGCAGGCTCCGCAGCAAAATGCGGCTCAGCAAAACCGTGCTGGCACGCCGGCAACGCCTGCTGCAGCACCCAAGAAGCCCTGGGGTGCTATGCTTGGCGGTCTGGCAGCCGGTCTGGGCCTGGCCTGGCTGGCTCACTCGCTGGGCTTTGGTGAAGCCTTTGGCAACTTTCTGATGATGGCCTTGCTGGCCATGGTCGCCATGGCGGTCATCGGAATGATCATGCGCCGCCGCAAGGCCGCGCCTGCTGCTCAGGCCAATAACAGCCCCTTCGCCTTTCAGGGTGCAGGCAATCTGGGTGGTGATGTCAATGCTCCTCAGGCACGTCAGTACAACCCTGAAAAAATTGGCAATGATGCGTCTGCGCGTCCCTGGGAACAGGACTATCAGCCTGCCGCCGCAGCCGGTGGCTCCATGATTGGCTCGGCTTTGTCGGGTTCGCAGAACTGGGGTGTGCCAGAAGGCTTTGATCAAGTCGGCTTCCTGACAGCTGCCAAGCGTAATTTCGTGACGTTGCAATCCGCCTGGGACCGCTCTGACATTACTTCGCTGCGCTCGATGATGACGGACGAGATGCTGTCGGAAATTCGTTCTCAACTGGCTGAGCGCGAATCGCAGCGCCCTGGCGAACCCAATCACACGGAAGTGCTGATGATTGATGCCCAGTTACTGGGCATCGAAGATCTGGGCAATGGCTATATGGCCAGTGTCGAGTTCTCCGGCATGATCCGTGAAGACGCCTCCGCAGGTCCAAGCCCCTTCCGCGAAGTCTGGAACATGACTAAGCCCAAGAGTGGCTCCAGCGGCTGGCTGGTGGCTGGCGTGCAAGCGCTCCAATAAGGCACAGGCCGCCCCCGCAGCGAAGGCGTTGTTTTCATAGGGAAGGCGCGTAGCGACTCAGGGGGATTGATTTCATGAATAATCGGGGACTATGGCAACACAGTCCCCTTTTTCTTTTCTGAGCGGTCTCGTCGAACGCGTGATGGCTGGACCTCAAGCTCCCGAATGGCTGGTGAGTGAAATGCATCAGCGTCTGGTGCTTTTCATCAACCATGTGCTGATGCAGGAAAAAGAGGCCATGGATCGCCTTCTGCGTCAAAAAGGTCGCATTGCCCGCGTGCAGTGGCGTCAGTACTCGGTAGCCCTGCTGGTCACGCCCGCTGGTCTGTTCGATGTGGCACCTGAAGACGCTGCCCCCGACCTGATGCTGGAAGTCACTGAGACTTCGCCTCTGTCGCTGGCTCAGACTGCATTGCGCGGCGGCAAGCCCAGCATCCGCATTGAAGGCGATGTGCAGTTTGCCGCCGAGATCAACTGGCTGGTCGACAACGTCAAGTGGGATGTGGAAGAAGACCTGGCCCGCTTGGTTGGCGATGTGCCAGCCCACACCATTGCCAAGGTTGCCCGTACAGCAGCCCAAGGCCTGCGCCAGTTCGTTGGCGCACGCATGGGTGGCAAAAAAGCGGCTGATGCAGATGTCGTCAGCCCGGCAAGCACCGCACCTGTGGCATCCATGCCCGGTGCCGATTACACACAGCCATGAGCCGTTTTCTGCGAGGCTGGGCCATCCTCTGGGTGGTGTTTCGTTATGGTCTGGATGAGCTGGTGCTCTCCGGCATTCCACACCCGCGCCTGCGCAGTCTGCGCAGCGTGCTCACATTCGGCCGCAAGCTTGACAAGCCACGTGGCGTGCGCCTGCGTGAAGCGCTTGAGGAACTGGGTCCCATCTTTGTGAAGTTCGGTCAGGTGCTGTCTACGCGCAGCGACCTGATGCCGCCCGATGTTGCGGAAGAGCTGGCCAAGCTGCAGGACCGTGTGCCTCCGTTCGATTCTCAAATCGCGGTAGACACCATCGAGCGCTCTTTTCGCAAGCCGCTCAATCAGATTTTTGTGAGCTTTGATCGTCAGCCCGTGGCCAGTGCATCGATTGCACAGGTGCACTTTGCCGTGATTCGCGACAAGGCTGGCGTTGAGCATGAGGTGGCCGTCAAGGTGCTGCGTCCGGGCATGAAGACCGTGATCGACAAGGATCTGGCGCTCATGCACATGATGGCGGGCTGGATGGAGCGGCTGTCCAAAGACGGCAAGCGCCTCAAGCCCAAGGAAGTGGTTGGCGAGTTCGACAACTACCTGCATGACGAGCTGGACCTGATCCGTGAAGCCTCCAATGCCGCGCAGCTGCGCCGTAATATGGAAGGGCTGGATCTGGTGCTGATCCCCGAGATTCACTGGGATTACTGCCACACTGATGTGATGGTGATGGAGCGCATGAAGGGCGTGCCCATCAGTCAGGTGGAGCGTCTGCGTGAAGCCGGTGTAGACATTCCCAAGCTGGCGCGTGACGGCGTGACTATCTTCTTCACTCAGGTGTTTCGTGACGGTTTCTTCCACGCGGACATGCACCCGGGAAATATCATGGTCAGCCTGGAGCCCGATACCTTCGGGCGCTATATCTCGCTGGACTTTGGCATCGTCGGCACGCTGACCGAGTTCGACAAAGAATATCTGGCGCAGAACTTTCTGGCTTTCTTTCGTCGCGACTACAAGCGCGTAGCCGCTTTGCATGTGGAAAGTGGCTGGGTGCCTGCCCACACGCGGGTTGAAGAGCTGGAAGCCGCTATTCGAGCCGTCTGTGAGCCTTACTTTGACCGCCCGCTGGCCGAAATTTCTTTGGGCATGGTGCTGATGCGGCTGTTCCAGACCTCGCGCCGTTTTCAGGTCGAAATCCAGCCGCAACTGGTGCTGCTGCAAAAGACGCTGCTCAATATCGAAGGTCTGGGGCGTCAGCTGGATCCGAATCTGGACCTCTGGAGCACGGCCAAGCCGTTTCTTGAAAAGTGGATGCTGGACCAGATGGGCCCGCAGCGTCTGTGGAGCGAAATTCAGGCGCAAGCCCCGCGTTACGCCAAAATTCTGCCCGATATTCCGCGCGTGCTGCACCAGTATCTGGCCAAGCAAGGCGCTGGCAATCACAACGATGTCTTGCTGAAAGAGCTGCTCCAGCAGCAAAAGACCACCAACCGCTTGCTGCAGGCCATCCTCAGCGCAGGCATTGGTTTCGTTATCGGGCTGGTAGTGCTGCAGATTCTGCTGCGCATCCGCTTCTGAGCTTCCTGTTTTTTTAGTCTGAGGAGTGCGAGCTTGCTGCTCTCATTGGTAATCGTCTACCTATTGATAACCATTGGCATTGGTTTGTGGGCGGCAAAACGCGTGAAAAACACGGCGGACTTCGCTATTGCCGGGCGACATCTGCCGCTGTACATGATCATCACCACCACCTTCGCGACCTGGTTCGGGTCAGAGCTGGTTCTGGGTGTACCTGCCAAGTTCATCGAAGGCGGCCTGCAGGCCCTGGTGGAAGACCCGTTTGGCGCGGGAATGTGCCTGATTCTGGTCGGTGCCTTCTTTGCGGCCAAGCTCTACCGCATGAATTTGCTGACCATCAGCGACTACTACCGTGCTCGCTATGGTCGCTCGATTGAGGTGATCTGCTCGCTCATCATAATGCTCAGCTATCTGGGCTGGGTTTCGGCTCAGGTCACGGCATTGGGGCTGGTGTTCAACCTGCTCTCGGGCGGCTCGGTCAGCATACCCATGGGTATGACGATTGGCATTCTTTCCGTGCTCATCTACACGCTGTTCGGTGGCATGTGGTCTGTGGCGGTGACCGATTTTGTGCAGATGATCATTCTGGTTGTAGGTCTGCTGGCGCTGGCTTTCTTCGCTGGTGATATGGCAGGTGGTGCTGACAAGGTGGTCGATCTGGCCACCAGCCGCGATCTGTTCAAGTTCCTACCCGAGCCTTCACTCCATGAAATCGTGTTCTTCATTGGCGCTGCCGTGACCATGATGCTGGGCTCGATTCCGCAGCAGGACATCTTTCAGCGCGTGATGTCTGCCGATACTGAAAAATCTGCAGTACGCGGCACCATCATCGGTGGTGCCTGCTATGTGATTTTTGCCTTTGTGCCCATGTTTCTCGTGGCCAGTGCGCTCATCATCATGCCGACTGAGACTACGGCCTTGCTGGCTGAAGATCCACAAAAGGTGCTGCCCACTCTGGTGATGGACAAGATGCCGTTTGCCATGCAGGTGCTGTTCTTTGGTGCGCTGCTGTCTGCTATCAAATCCTGTGCATCAGCGACCTTGCTGGCGCCCAGCGTCACGTTTACCGAAAACATCTGGCGTCAGTTCCGCCCGTTTACGACGGATAAGGACAACCTCAGGACCATGCGCATCAGCGTGCTGGTGTTCTCGGCCTGCGTGCTGGCTTATTCCATTGCCATGCAAGGCACTCCCATCTATGAACTGGTGGCCAGCGCTTATCAGGTGCCGCTGGTGGGGGCTTTTGTTCCGCTGGTTTTTGGTCTGTATTGGAAGCGCGCTACCACGCAAGGCGCCATCAGCGCCGTGGTGCTGGGCATTGGGGTCTGGCTGATCTTTATGGTGACACCTGCTCTCCATCAGGCTTTCCCGCAGCAGTTGGCTGGTCTTTTGGCGGCGGTTGTTGGCATGCTGGCAGGGTCTCTGCTGCCCCAGTGGGTTAGCAACCATCACCGGGAAATTGAGAGCTTTACCGAGGCCAAGGTCTGAAAGTGTAAATAAGCGATGCCGGGGCTTGCCTGTGCAGCGCAGCAAAACGAGGGGCGACGCCTATAATTGAGGGTTTTTGCACTTCCCTCGTTTTAGCGCTATGCCTATCTATGCATACAAGTGTGGCTCCTGTGGTCATGCCAAGGATGTGCTGCAGAAAATCTCGGACGCGCCGCTGACCGTGTGCCCAGCTTGCGGGGCCGAGGCCTTTTCCAAGCAGCTCACCGCTCCGGGCTTTCAGCTCAAGGGTTCTGGCTGGTATGCCACGGACTTCAAGAATAGCGGCAGCAAGCCGACTGCAAGCACTTCTTCCTCCAGTGAGAGCGCTGCTGCACCTGCAGCGGAACCCGCACCGGCTCCTGCAGCGGCTCCTGCCACTGCCAACTCCTGAGGCTCTTCGAGACTATGTTTGCATTGCGCAAGTGGCTGATTGCAGGTTTGCTGGTCATCGTTCCTCTGGTGATCACCCTCGGTGTGCTTAACTGGATCATCGGGACACTGGACCAGACGCTGGCCATTCTTCCTGAGGCATGGCAGCCCGACAAACTGCTGGGCGTGCACATTCCTGGCTTTGGCGTCATTTTGACGTTGCTGATCCTGCTGATCGTCGGTGGTATTGCCAGCAACTTCATCGGACGCAAGCTGGTCGGCTGGGGTGATGCACTGGTGCGCCGCATTCCTGTGGTGCGCTCCATCTATTCCAGCGTCAAGCAGGTCTCTGATACCGTTTTCTCTGACAGCGGTAACGCCTTTCGCACTGCGGTCATGGTGCAATGGCCGCGTGAAGGCGTCTGGACCGTGGCCTTTGTCACGGGCCAGCCCAATGGCGAAGTCGCGGCCTTGCTGCGCGATGACTATGTCAGCGTGTTCGTGCCCACCACACCGAACCCCACGGGCGGTTACTTTGTGCTGGTGCGCAAGAGTGAGTGCGTTGAGCTGGAAATGAGTGTGGATGCCGCACTCAAATATATTGTTTCGATGGGTGTAGTGGCTCCGCCAGACCTCACCGCGATCGAAGAATCCAAACAAACAACCTTGTCGCATCCCTAAGGGTGCAGGAAGAATTTCATGGCAATGCGTACTCAATACTGCGGTCTGGTGACCGAAGCCCAAATGGGCGAAACCGTGACCCTGTGCGGCTGGGTGAATCGCCGCCGTGACCACGGTGGTGTGATCTTTATCGACCTGCGTGACCGCGAAGGCTATGTGCAGGTGGTCTGTGATCCTGACCGCGCTGAAATGTTCAAGGTGGCTGAAGACGTGCGCAATGAGTTCTGCGTGCAGGTCAAGGGCATCGTGCGTGCCCGCCCCGCTGGCACCACCAACGACAAGCTGAAAAGCGGCCAGATCGAAGTGCTGTGCCACGAGCTGAACGTGCTGAACGCTTCCGTCACGCCTCCCTTCCAGCTGGACGACGAGAATCTGTCGGAAACCGTGCGCCTGACCAACCGCGTGATGGACTTGCGCCGTCCCGTGATGCAGCGCAACATGATGCTGCGCTACAAGACCGCGATCCAGGTGCGCAACTTCTTGGACAAGCTGGGTTTTATCGACATCGAAACCCCCATGCTGGGCAAATCCACTCCCGAAGGCGCACGCGACTACCTCGTTCCCTCGCGCGTGCATGACGGCGAATTCTTCGCGCTGCCCCAGTCTCCCCAGCTGTACAAGCAGATGCTGATGGTGGCCGGTTACGACCGCTACTACCAGATCACCAAGTGCTTCCGCGACGAAGACTTGCGCGCTGACCGCCAGCCAGAATTCACGCAGATCGATTGCGAAACTTCGTTCCTGAACGAAGAAGAAATTCGCGCCATCTTCCAGCAGATGATCACCGAAGTCTTCAAGACGCAGTTGGACGTGGAGCTGGGCGAGTTCCCTATCATGACCTACCAGGATGCTGCGCACCGCTTTGGTTCGGACAAGCCTGACCTGCGCGTCAAGCTCGAATTCACAGAGCTGACCGACTGCATGGGCGACGTGGACTTCAAGGTCTTCTCCATTCCTGCGACCACCAAGGGCGGCCGCGTGGTGGCTCTGCGCGTACCCGGCGGCGCTGCGATCTCGCGTGGCGAAATCGACGGCTACACCGAGTTTGTCAAGATCTACGGTGCCAAGGGTCTGGCTTGGATCAAGGTCAATGAAGTGGCCAAGGGTCGTGAAGGCCTGCAGTCGCCCATCGTCAAGAACCTGCACGATGCAGCGATTGCTGAAATCTTGAAGCGCACGGGTGCTCAAGACGGCGACCTCATCTTCTTCGGCGCTGACAAGGAAAAGATCGTCAACGACTCCATCGGCGCCCTGCGTCTGAAGGTCGGCCATAGCGAGTTCGGCAAGAAGAGCGGTCTGTTCGAAAACAAGTGGGCACCCCTGTGGGTGGTGGACTTCCCCATGTTCGAGCATGACGAAGAAAACAACCGCTGGGCTGCTGTGCACCATCCCTTCACATCGCCCAAGGATGGCCATGAAGAGCTGATGGTCACGGATCCAGGCAAGTGCATTGCCAAGGCCTACGACATGGTGCTGAACGGCTGGGAACTGGGCGGTGGCTCGGTGCGTATCCACCGTGCAGACGTACAGGCCAAGGTGTTTGCCGCCCTGAACATCACCCCTGAAGACCAGCGTGCCAAGTTCGGCTACCTGCTGGATGCGCTGCAGTACGGCGCGCCTCCTCACGGTGGTCTGGCCTTCGGTCTGGACCGTCTGATCACGCTGATGACCGGCTCCGAGTCCATCCGTGACGTGATTGCCTTCCCCAAGACCCAGCGCGCCCAGGACTTGCTGACGCAAGCCCCATCGCCCGTGGACGAGAAGCAACTGCGCGAGCTGCACATCAAGCTGCGCAACACCGTGGTGACGACCACCGAGGCCTGATCTCCAAGCCTTTTGCAGACTGCGTTTATCGCAGCCTGCATCAAGCGCCAGTCTGCGAAAGCGGCTGGCGCTTTTTTATTGCTACAGCTTTAAGAGCTGCTTACGCTTTTCTGTGGATGGATCTGGCAAGTTTTGTGATCTATTTTGATGACTAGAAGGCGCTAGCTGCTATGAATATTGATAGCCATCAAGCGCAGCACCAACTTCCATTGCGGCCATTGCCAGCGCGCTAATATGGGCTGATGGACATCAAGCCTTACAAGATTCCGCAGTCCGTGCTGGTGGTCATCTACCGTGAGGACGGTCAGGTTCTGCTGCTGCGCCGCACCATTGCTGCGCCGGGCGGCGAGCCGTTCTGGCAGTCGGTGACGGGCAGCAAAGACAGCGAGGGTGAGGACTGGCGTGAAACCGCTGCCCGCGAGGTGCTGGAAGAAACCGGCATTGATGCACTTGCGCCCGGCTGCCAGCTCATCGACTGGGAGCTTGAGAACATCTACGCCATCTACCCCGAATGGCAGCACCGTTATGCGCCGGGCGTGTGGCACAACCAGGAGCGTGTGTTCGGGCTTCGTGTGCCGTCCTACATGGCTGTGCACTTGAATCCGAGAGAGCACACCGCACATGATTGGCATGATTGGCGCGACGCAGCCCAGCGCTGCTTTTCTTCTTCCAACGCAGAAGCCATTTTGCTGCTGCCGCGCTTTGAACCGGCGTTGGCTCAAAGCCAGCAGAAGCCGTAACCGCTTTGAGAAAAACAGTGCCTATGTCTGAAGTTCAGTTGTTTACGCCGCCAGAGCCGCAGATTCTGCGCGTGGCCACCTACAACATTCACAAGGGTGTGCAGGGCCTGGGGCCGGCACGGCGGCTGGAAATCCACAATCTGGGTCTTGCGGTGGAGCAGCTCGATGCGGACATTGTCTGCCTGCAGGAAGTGCGCAAGATGAACCGCAAGGAGGAGCAGTACTTCGACCACTGGCCCAATGTGCCGCAGGCCGAATATCTGGCTCCCGAGGGCTATGAGTCGGTCTACCTGACCAATGCCTACACCAAAGATGGCGAGCACGGCAATGCGCTGCTCAGCCGCTGGCCGGTGATTGGCTACCAGCATGAAGACATCTCAGACCACCGCTTCGAGCAGCGCGGTCTGCTGCATGTGGAGCTGGACATCAACGGCAAGCGCGTGCACTCCATCGTTGTGCATCTGGGCTTGATTCCCGGCAGCCGCATTCGCCAGATTGCCCTGCTGCAGCGCTTTATCGAGCGCGAGGTGCCGCCCAATGCACCGCTGGTCGTGGCAGGTGACTTCAACGACTGGGGCAACCAGATCAAGCGCATGCTGGCGGGCTTTGGTCTGTTCGAGTTTGATGAAACCCGGGGCATCGCCACCTACCCTGCACGTCTGCCGATTGCGCAGCTAGACCATATCTATGTGCGTGGGCTGACGCCGCTGGGGCTGCAAGTGCCAAAGGGGCGGATTTGGTGGCGTATGTCCGACCATTTGCCGCTGATTGCTGAATTCAGGCTCTGATGCTACTGAAACCATAGCTTCGGGCGCTTTGTAAACCTGCGTTTGAATGGCAAAGCCTTTGAGGCTTTGGGAAGTTGATTCGCTGGTACCATTCTTGAATGTTCAGAGAACTCGCCGATATGAATAAAGACAAACAGACTGAAGAGGGTACGCCCGTTTCGGTCAAGATCCGCGAGCGCCTGCAGGCGGCGAACAAGCGTTTTCACGCCAACGACAACATCGCCGATTTTATTGAGCCCGGCGAGCTGGAAAAAATGCTGGACGAGGTCCAGGAGAAGATGCAGACGGTGCTCGACTCCATGGTCATCGACACCACCAACGATCACAACACTCGCGCCACGGCTCGCCGTGTGGCCAAGATGTATGTGAACGAGGTTTTCCGCGGCCGTTATGTGCACCAGCCAGCGATTACCGAATTCCCGAACGCCGAGCACCTGAACGAGCTGATGATCGTCGGCCCGATCACCGTGCGCAGTGCCTGCAGCCACCACCTGTGCCCCGTGATTGGCAAGATCTGGATTGGCGTGCTGCCCAACAAGAACACCAATGTGATCGGTCTGTCCAAGTACGCGCGTCTGGTGGACTGGATCATGGGTCGCCCGCAGATTCAGGAAGAGGCCATCATTCAGCTGGCCGATCTGATCATGGACAAGACCCGTCCCGACGGCTTGGCTGTGGTGATGGAAGCTTCGCATTTCTGCATGTCCTGGCGCGGTGTGCGCGAGATGGACTCCAAGATGCTCAACTCCGTCATGCGCGGGGCCTTCCTCACCAACTCCGAGCTGCGCCGCGAATTCTTGTCGCTTATCGCTGCCCGGAAATAAATGCTTCGCCCAGAGTCGCTGCGCACCTTCTCCCAAGGGGGACGACAATCTCGCCGCGAGGCGGCTCTTGCTCGGTGTCTCTGGTTGGGTACAGGGCAGTGGCCCGCATCAGGGGTCATACAGAGCTTCTCTGAAACCTGATTTCGGACTTTTTAAAGGCTGCGCGTTGCGCGGCCTTTTGCATTTCTGGCGTTTCTGTCTCTCATGTCACTGCAAGCCTTTGCTCTCATCATTCTGGCCGGCCTGATTCACTCGGGCTGGAATATCGTGGCCAAGAAGGCGGGCGGCGATGCCCGCTTCTCTCTCTACACCTCGGTCTGGAACGCCATCATCTGGTTGCCGCTGGGCTGGTGGCTGGGCAAGGATGTGGTGCCGGGCTGGGGCTGGATGGAATGGGCTTTTGTCACGGCCAGCGCGTTGCTGCATGTGGCTTATTTCGTGGTGCTGCTGCGCGGCTACCGGGTGGCGGACCTGACGGTGGTCTATCCGCTGGCACGCGGCAGCGGGCCGCTGATGTCATCGCTGGTGGCGGTACTGTTTCTGGGCGAAAGCATCTCCACGCTGGGCGCAGCGGGTATTGCGGGCGTGGTGATAGGTGTGTTTTTGATTGCGGGTGGCCCGCGCATGATCATTGCTATCCGCGAGGGGAAGGATGACGAGGCACGCCAGCGCGTGCTGTCCGGCCTCTACTACGGCTTGCTGACGGGCATGTTCATTGCCAGCTATACGGTGGTGGACAGCTATGCCGTCAAGGTGCTGCTGATGTCGCCCATTCTGGTGGACTACGTGGGCAATCTGATCCGGCTGGTGATTCTGGCGCCGCTGGCTGTGCGGGACTGGCCCGAGACCAAGCGCCTTTGGCGCTTGCAGTGGCGCTATGCGGCCATCGTCGCCTTCTTCAGCCCTATTGCCTATGTGCTGGTGCTGTATGCGGTGCAAAGCGCACCTATCTCGCATGTCGCACCGGCGCGAGAGGTGTCCATGCTGTTTGCCGCGCTGATCGGTGGCAAGCTGCTGGGTGAGGGCGACCGGGGCCTGCGTATTGCAGGCGCCATCATGATTGCGCTGGGCGTGACGGCGCTGGGGCTGGGTTGATGCAGTTCTATGCATCAAAAAGGCCTGTGGTGCCTGCTAATAAAGCGTAAGCAGCTATTTTTTTTATAAAGAATTGACCATGCCGACCTGGGACGTTTTGATTGCATTCTTTGGTGTGGCCGTGCTGCTGGGGCTGAGCCCCGGGCCGGACAATCTGTTTGTCCTTGTGCAGTCCGCCCAGCGCGGCTGGCGTGTGGGCTTGTGCGTGGTGCTGGGGCTGAGCCTCGGTATTGTGGGTCACACCGTAGCGGTGGCCTTGGGGCTGGCGGCAGTGGTTGCTGCATCGCCCATGCTGTTTACGGTGCTCAAGTTCTGCGGCGCGGCCTACCTGGCGTATCTGGCATGGGGTGCATGGTGTGCACCGGTCAGCGTGACTGAGGGTGCGCAGGCACAGGCCGAGCGTGATGTGCTGACGCTTAAAACCGCCATGGGCTGGGCAGGTCGCGGAGTGGTCATGAGTCTGACCAACCCCAAGGTACTGATCTTCTTTCTGGCCTTTTTGCCCCAGTTCACCGACCCGGCGCGTGGCAGCGTGGGTCTGCAAGTCATGGCGCTGGGTTGTGTCTTCATGCTGGCCACGCTGCTGGTGTTTGGCTCCATTGCCTGCGGCTCGGGCATGTTCGGCCAAATCTTCCAGCGATCTGCCCGCGCCCAGCGCTGGCTCAACCGCATTGCCGCGACTGTCTTCGGCGCGCTGGCATTACGCTTGGTAATGGTGCAACGCTGAAAACTGGCGCGGCCTAAGCGAGGCTGTCGTCCCCCTCCCGCGAAGCGAGAGAGGGGGAAGGCGCGGAAGCGCCTCAGGGGGAGGTCAAATTCAAGCCCAAGAGAGAGAAGACAGGTCGTTGACGAACACCGGCATGTCCTTCCACAGTCCGCGCAGCTTCTTGTTGGCCACGGTCACCCATTGCGGGGTGTAGATGAAGCCGTGTACTGCATCCCGGGCCAGCAGGCGCTGGGCGTCGCCCAGCAGGCGGGCTCGGTCGGCAGGGCGGGGGGTGTGCTTGATCTTCTCGAACAGCTCATTGAACTCTTGCGAGTGGTAGCCCCAGTAGTAGTCCGGCTTGGCAAAGTTGCCCAGATCAAACGGCTCCACATGCGAAATGATGGAAAGGTCGTAGTTCTTGTTGGTGTATGTGCCCGACAGCCACTGTGCCCATTCCACGTTCTGCAGCTTGAGATTGATGCCAATCTTGGCCAGCTGGGCTGCAATCAGCTCACCGCCCTGGCGTGAGTAAGGGGTGGGCGGCAGGGTCATGGTAAGCGTCAGCGGGGTCTTGATGCCGGCTTCAGCCATCAGCGCCTTGGCCTTGTCCAGATCAAAGGGGTTGACGCCCGTGGTATCCACATAGCCAAAGGCGGTGGGCACGTAATAGCTGCCAATGGGCACGCCATAGCCATCGGCGGCACCGGCGATGACGGCATCGCGGTCAATGGCGGCGGCAATGGCGCGGCGCACGCGCACATCGTTCAGAGGCTTGCGTGCGTTGTTGATGGCCAGAATGGTCTTGGCGCGTGAGTTGCTCACCACCACCTGAAAGCGCTGGTTGGCCTTGAACTGGGGCACGCTGCGCGGCGTAACGCGGGGGAAAACGTCCACATCGCCTGCCAGCAGGGATGCGACCTGCGCAGCCGGGTCTGAAATAAAACGGAACACGGCGCGCTTGATGCGAATGCTCTGCGCTGCACGATAGTCCGGCCAAGCGGCCAGCGTGACGGATGCACCCTTGCTCCACGACGCCAGCTGGTAAGGGCCGGTGCCCACGGGCTTGGTGGCGTTGCTGGCCGCGCTCTTGGGCTCGACGATGACGGAGGTGGCCTGACCCATCACAAACAGAAAATCGGGGTCGATATCTTTGTTGGTGATGACGATGGTGTACGGGTCCACCACCTTGGTGCTGAGGTTGGCGAAGCTGCGCTTGTCCTTGTTGGTACTTTTGTCAGCGGCTGCGCGGTCAAACGAGAATTTGACGGCGGCGGCGTTGAAGGGCTCACCATTCTGAAACTTGGCATCCTTGCGCAGGCGGAAGGTGTAGGTCTTGAGGTCGGACGAGACCTCCCAGCTTTCGGCGAGAAGGGGCGAGACGCTGCCGTCCGAGTTGATCTTGGTCAGTGTCTCGAACACGTTGTAGAGCACGACTTCGGCAATCGACGAGGCAGCGCCGGCCGTAGGGTCCAGCCCCGGCGGCTCCAGCGTCATGGCCAGCGTGACACTGTCTTTTTTGTTCTGGGCCACAGCGGGCCAGGCAGTGAACAACGGCAAGCTGGCAGCCGAGCTGACCAGCAAGGAGCGGCGATTGAGCATCAACAAAGTCTCCGAATGGGGGCAGGCCGCGCGCGGCCTGTAAAAGCGCTGCAAGTCATCGCACGGTGCGTACTGTACGGACTTGTTTCAGGCGTGTTTTTACACCACTCAGAGGGCCGCCAAGGCCGCAGCGCTGCAGATAGCGGCTGCGAGTGTGGGCAACTGTTTGTGCTGCGGTTTCAGTGAGCGCGGGGAGCGGCCTTGATCAATGTCTGTGTGTACGGGTGCTCGGGTGCCGAGAACAGCTTTTGCGGCGTACCGCGCTCCACGATTTCGCCCTGATAGAGCACGATGACCTGATCGCAGACATGTTGCACCACGGCCAGATCGTGGCTGATGAAGAGGTATGACAGGCCTAGCTCGCGCTGCAAGTCCTGCATGAGATTGAGCACCTGGGCCTGGACGGACACATCAAGTGCGCTGACCGGTTCATCGGCCACGATGAGCTTGGGGCGGGTAATCAGCGCACGGGCAATGGCAATGCGCTGGCGCTGGCCGCCTGAAAACTCATGCGGGTACTTGTCGGCATCTTGCGCGCGCAGACCCACCTGATCGAGCACTGCCAGCACCTGCTGGCGCTGTGCAGCGCGGCTGGGTTTGCCGGGCAAGATGGTCAGTGGCTCGCTGATGATGCGCTCCACCGTCATGCGCGGGTCCAGCGAGCCGTAGGGGTCCTGAAACACCATCTGAAAATCACGTCTTGCCGCACGCAGCTCTTTTTCAGGCAGCTGGTGCAGATTGCGGCCCAGCAGTTCGACCGTGCCTTCGCTGGGCGTATCCAGCGCCATGACCAGACGGGCGAGAGTGGACTTTCCCGAACCTGATTCACCCACCACTCCCAGACTTTGTCCGGCCTGCAACTCAAAGCTCACACCGCGCAGCGCCTGCAGAGGTTCTGTAGCATGCCACACTGATGTGCGGGGGCGCGTGTATGAGCGTTTCAAGCCGCTAGCCCTTAGCACTATTGCGCTGGCAGCTTCTGTTTTGAGAGCGTCTTGCATCATGCCAGCGCTCCCGCTTTCAAGGCTTGCTCATACAGGCAGCGCACCCGATGCGGTTGGCGCCATGAGGCCAGCGATGCAGGTGCAGCCACGCTGGGCTGGTGCAGCGTGCGGGGCTGTGGGCGTTCAATAAAGCAGTTGCTCTGGGTGTAGCTGCAGCGGCCTGCAAACGGGCAACCTGCAGGCAAGTCTACCAACTCAGGCACGGCGCCTGCAATGGTGGGCAAGCGGTCGGTGTTGCTGGCAGCATGCAGCTGGGGGCGCGCTGCGAACAGGCCGCGTGTATAGGGGTGGGCACGCTGGCTGAAGACGGTCTCCGTCATGCCGGACTCCACCACGGTGCCGCCGTACATGACCAATAGCTGCTCCACATTCTGAGCAATCACGCCCAGATCATGGCTGATGAGTACCAGAGCCATGGAATGCTCGGCCACCAGCTCCTGCAGCAAATCCAGAATGCGCTGCTGTACCGTGACGTCAAGTGCGGTGGTGGGCTCATCCGCCACCAGCAGGTCGGGGCTGCAGGCCAGCGCCATGGCAATCATGATGCGCTGGCGCTGCCCGCCAGAGAACTGGTGCGGGTACTCGTCCAGCCGCTGCGCGGCCTGGACAATGCCTACGCGTTCCAGCAGCTCGGTGGCACGGGCACGGGCCTGTGCGCGGCTCAGGCCTTGGTGCAGGCGCAGCGGCTCTGCCACTTGCCGGCCAATGCTGTGCACGGGGTTCAGAGCGCTCATGGGTTCTTGAAACACCATGGACATGCGGTTGCCGCGCAGCGCGCACAGCTGGCGCTCGTTCATGTCCAGCAGCTCTTTGCCGTCCATCTGAATGCTGCCGTCGATCTGCGCATGGTCGGGCAGCAGGCCCATCAGGGCCAGTGCCGTCAGCGATTTGCCGCAGCCCGATTCGCCGATCAGGCCCAGAGTGGCACCGCGCTCCAGCGTGAAGCTCACATCGCGCACGGCCTGAGCGCGGCCGCGATGGGTTTGCAGATTGATGGTGAGATTGGAGACTTCAAGCAAAGCCATGGTCGGTATCCCTACGCATTAGCGCTCGCGTGTCAGTCGAGGGTCGAGAAGGTCGCGCAGGCCGTCGCCCAGCAGGTTCAGGCCCAGTACCGAAAGGGCGATCGCCACACCGGGCCAGACGGCCAGCAGGGGTGCCTGAAACATGAGGGTCTGGGCATCGCTGAGCATGCGGCCCCATGAGGGCTGGGGCGGCTGCGTGCCCAGGCCTAGATAGGACAACGCTGCCTCGGCCAGAATGGCCAGCGCAAACTGAATAGTGGCCTGCACCACCAGCACGGAAAGAATATTGGGCAGCACATGCTGCAGCGTAATGGCGGTGCGGCTTTTTCCGCAGGCGCGTGCGGCCAGCACATAATCCCGCGCCCAGATCGCGTTGGCCGATGCACGGGTAATGCGCGCAAACGTGGGAATGTTGAAGATGCCGATGGCGATGATGGCGTTGACCATGCTCGCACCAAAGACGGCGGTGAGCATGATGGCCGAGAGCAAGGCGGGGAAGGCGAAGGTAAAGTCTGCCAGCCGCATGATGATTTCTTCCACCCAGCCCCGGCGAGCTGCGGCAATCAACCCCAGTGCTACGCCCAGCGCTAGGCCTATGCCCACGGCAATCAGCCCCACGGCAATGGATGCGCGTGCACCGACGAGAATTTGCGAGGCAATGTCGCGCCCAAAGGCATCCGTGCCCAGCCAGTGCGGGCTGCTGCTGGCTTGCAGTGCGGCATCCATGTCTATTTCGTAGGCGGAGCCGGGGGTCCAGACAAAAGACAGCAGAGCGGCCGCAATCAGCAAGGTGGTGAGCAGGGCTCCCAGCAAAAAGCTGCGGTTCTGCAGCGCGCGCTGGCCAAAGGTTTGCGGCTGCGTGCGTGTGAAGGCGCGGGTGGGGTAACCAGGCACAGGCGTGCTCATATATCGCTGGCCTTGATGCGGGGGTCAATGGCTGCATACAGCAAATCGACCACAAAATTCACCACTACCACCATGGCGGCCAGCAGCAGCACGCAGTTGCGCACCACGATCACATCGCGGTTGGCGATGGACTGAAAGATCAGGCGGCCAAGACCGGGCAGGTAGAACACGTTTTCAACCACGATGGTGCCTGCCAGCAGGTTGGCAAACTGCAGGCCCATGACGGTGATGACGGGAATCATGGCGTTGCGAAGCACATGACTCCAGAGCGCAGCGCCGCGCGACAGGCCCTTGGCGCGGGCGGTACGCACAAAGTCTTCACGAAGCACTTCTAAAACGGCGGAGCGGGTTATGCGCGCCAGAATGGCGGCCTGCACCACGGCTAGAGAAACAGCGGGCAGCAGCAGCGCCTGCAGCGCGGGCCAGAAGCCCCCGCCGTCTTCCTCGCTCCAGCCCGGAAAGCCACCGGCCGAGAACCATTGCAGCTTGACTGAAAACAGCAGAATCAAAAGAATCGCAAACCAGAAGTTGGGGATGGCAATGCCGATCTGCGCCAGGCCCATCATCCCCACATCGCCCCAGCGCTTGTGGTTTGCTGCGGCAAATACACCAGCCGCAATAGCCAGTACGGCGGTGATGCCCATGGCCATGATGGCCAGCGGCACGGTAACGATAAGGCGCTCCCACACCAGCTCGGAAACTGGCGAGCCATAGGCGTAGCTGGTGCCCATGTCACCATGCAGCAGGCCGCTAATCCACTGCCAGTAGCGCGTGAGTGCGGGCTGATCAAGGCCGAGCTGCTGCGCCATGGCCTGCACGGCTTCGGGGGCGGCATCGGGGCCCATGAGCATCTGGGCGGCATCACCGGGCAAAATTTCAAGCACGGCAAACACCACGATGGATGCACCCAGCAAGGTGACAATCAGCGTGAGCAGGCGTTTGAGCAAGAAGATGCTCATGGCTTTGGGCGAAGGTTCATCGTGAGAAAAACGCAGAGGTCTTTTGCGTGCTGCGCAGCATAACGGCATTGTGCCGTTGATATGCCGTGAATGAGCGGTCTTCGATGCGTATTGGCTTTGTCCCGAGTGCCGCCATGTCTTGGCGGGCTTGGGATAATGAGCGCTACTTATTCGAAGAACTGCAGAGGAGCTGGCTCATGGCATTGATGATTACGGATGAATGCATCAACTGTGATGTGTGCGAGCCCGAGTGCCCGAACGATGCCATTTACATGGGCGAGCAGTTCTATGAAATCCACCCCCATAAATGCACAGAATGTGTGGGCCACTTTGATGAGCCCCAGTGCGTGCAGATCTGCCCCGTGGCCTGCATTCCCGTGAACCCCGAGTATGTGGAAAGCCACGAGGTGCTGTTCAGAAAGTACGAGCAGCTGACGCAGGCCAAGAAGCTGGATTAAGGTTTTTCAAGAGGTTTTATGCCTCTGACCCTTATCAATCAAGCGTAAATAGCTCCTGTTTCAGGAGCTTTTTTTTTGCTTCAGGCGTTGTCGGCGGAAGCTGACGATGCATCGGGTGCGGGCTTGCGCGGTGGCTTGGGGCGCGGGGTCTTGGTGGTGTGGATGGCCAGTGTGGCCTTGTCCATCTGTCCGGCCACCATCTCGGGCCAAGCCTTGAGCGAATGTGTGATGGCGTCTTCGATCAGTTTCAGCTGATCCGGGGCGGGTTTCTTGAGTACCCAGTTGGCCACTTCGCCCTTGTTGCCGGGGTGACCAATGCCCACGCGCAGGCGCCAGTAGTTGGGTGAGCCCAGCTGGGCATGGATATCACGCAGGCCGTTGTGGCCGCCGTGGCTACCGCCCAGCTTAAGTTTGACCACGCCGGGCTCAAAGTCCAGCTCATCGTGCACGACCAGAATTTCTTCGGGTTGAATCTTGAAGAAGCGGGCCAGAGTGCCCACGGACTTGCCAGACAGATTCATGAAGGTCTGAGGCTCCAGCAGCCAGACGTGCTGGCCGTGGATGGTGGTGCGAGCCATCAGGCCCCAGTAGCTGCGCTCTGGAACCAGAGTGACCTTGAGTTCGCGCGCCAGCGCATCAATCCACCAGAAGCCGGCGTTGTGCCGTGTGTCTTCGTATTCAGGGCCGGGATTGCCGAGGCCGACAAACAGTTTGATCATGACTTGATTATCTTCTTGCTAGCAAAGGCCGGCGGGAGCGGTTCTTTCAACCCCAAAGAAAAAGCCCACCGAGGTGGGCCTTTTCTTTGAGTACAGCGACGGGCGCTGTACCGAAGTCACAAGAATTACTTCTTGCCCTTCTTAGCGGGAGCAGCCACGGGAGCAGGTGCAGCGCCTTCAGCAGGAGCCACGTCGGGCAGCTTGATGGAGATCACGGAAGGGTTCTTGTTGGCGCCGCGCACCACAGCCTTCACGCCGTTAGGCAGCTTCAGACCTTGCACGCCCAGAGTGGACTTGGAAGTCAGAGCGCTCAGGTCCACCTTGATGAACTCGGGCAGAGCTGCGGGTTCGCAGATCACTTGCACTTCGGTCATCAGGTGAGTGATGGTGCAGTTTTCACCCTTAACGGCGGGAGACTGTTCTGCGCCTTCGAAGTGCAGAGGCACGTTCATGTGCAGCTTGGTGGTTGCGTCCACGCGCTGGAAGTCGATGTGTTGCACCAGCTTCTTGAAGGGGTGGAACTGCACGTCGCGCAGAACAACCTTGGTCACTTGACCGGCGATTTCCATGTCCAGAACGCTGGAGTGGAAAGCTTCCTTGTGCACAGCGTGCCACAGGGCGTTGTGATCGATTTCGATCAGTTGGGTCTCACCAGCACCGTAAACGATGCCGGGAGTCTTACCCGACAGACGCAGACGGCGGCTCGCACCCGTACCTTGCTTGGCGCGCTCAGTTGCGACGAATTGCATAACTAACTCCTAGATGGGCGGACCGCGACCAGTCTCGCCCTATTGATAAAAGAACCTGTGCCCTGAAAAAGGCCTTGGATTCTTGAGGTGGACTCGAAACAGTCAAACCTCCCGCAGGAGGTTTGTTTGGCTCAAGCCCGAAAAGCCAGAGATTTTAAGCGCTAAACAGGCTGCTCACCGAATCACCGGTAGAAATCCGGTGAATCGACTCGGCAAACAGGCCTGCTACAGACAGCTGGCGAATCTTGCCGCACTGCTGAGCCTCGGTGCTCAGCGGAATGGTGTTGGTCACAACCACTTCGTCCAGAGCCGTGCCGTTGCCGATGCGCTCAATGGCTGGGCCAGAGAAGATGGGGTGCGAGCAATAAGCGTACACATTCTTGGCGCCGCGCTGCTTGAGTACCTCGGCTGCCTTGACCAGGGTGCCTGCGGTGTCGATCATGTCGTCCATGATCACGCAGTTGCGGCCGTCGATGTCGCCGATCACGTGCATGACTTCAGACACGTTCGCCTTGGGGCGACGTTTGTCGATGATAGCCAGATCACAACCCAGTTCCTTGGCCAGGGCGCGAGCACGCACCACACCGCCAACGTCGGGGGACACAACGATCAGGTCTTCGTAGTTCTTCTGGCGCAGGTCATTGAGCAACACGGGGGTTGCATAGATGTTGTCTACGGGAATGTCGAAGAAGCCTTGAATTTGGTCGGCGTGCAGATCCATGGTCAGAACGCGCTCGACACCCACGGCTTGCAGCATGTTGGCAACCACCTTGGCGGTGATTGGCACGCGGCTGGAGCGGGGGCGGCGGTCTTGACGGGCGTAGCCAAAGTACGGGATCACGGCGCAGATACGCTCGGCGGATGCACGCTTGAGTGCATCAACCATGACCAACAATTCCATGAGGTTGTCGTTGGTGGGGGCGCATGTGGACTGAACCACAAACACGTCACGAGCGCGAACGTTTTGCTTGATCTCGACTGCAACTTCTCCATCGGAGAAACAGCCAACGTCAGCAGCACCGAGGGTAGTGCCAAGGTGCTTAACGATCTCTTGGGCCATGCCTGGATTGGCATTGCCCGTGAAGACCATGAAATCAGAATGATGTGAATGCATTGTGCGTCCCAGTGCTGTGGGTTGCTATGACGCAAGAAGATGTTTGGCAGGGGAAGAAGGACTCGAACCTTCGCATGCTGGAATCAAAATCCAGTGCCTTAACCAACTTGGCGACTCCCCTACACAGGTCTTTTGTCGAAGACAAAAAGCCTAAAACTTTTTATCCAGAAACCCAACTCAAAAGTGGATGAGATTCGAGATTTTTACAGATTTTGATTTGCCAAGTGTTTGGTGCACTATTCAAATCAATTGTCTGTGTCATTGGTGCAAAGACTGCACTTCCTGAGCCCGTCATTCTAGCATGCAGTTTGAATGACTCAAGCCAGTTTCTGACTTTCATCACTTCAGGCTGCAAGCTTTCAGCGACTGACTGCAAGTCGTTCCGGCCAAAACCGTAGTGCTCTGCAGCGAAGTCCGCAACTATAGCAGGCTTTGTGTCGCGTTTCAGGAGATCGCTGGTGAAAATCTGTCCAGTTTCCAGTCCCTGCTCGGGCTTGATTATGATGAACTGCTGCTCTGGTAAGGTATTTTTGCCATCCAGTGGCTCAATGATTTCGCCAATTCCGCTGACCCAGGCAGAGTGACCGCAGAGGAAAAATGGCACGTCGGCACCCAGCGTCAAACCGATTGTTTGCAGTTCCTGGCGTGAGAGCTTCAGTTTCCACAGACGGTTGAGCGCAAGCAATGTACTGGCTGCATCCGATGAGCCGCCGCCCATGCCGGCTTGCGCCGGTAAATTCTTCTGAATGCCGATGTGCACGCCTTGTGTGCAGCCTGTGGCTTGTTGCAGGGCGCGGGCTGCGCGGGTAATCAAATCGTCTGGGGGCAGGGCCACGCTGTTCAGGTCTTCACGGCTGATCTGGCTGCTGTGGCTGCGTTCAAAGTGCATTACATCGTGCCAGTCAATCAGCATGAAGACTGATTCCAGTAGGTGGTAGCCGTCCGGCCTGCGGCCTGTGATGTGCAAAAACAGATTGAGCTTGGCCGGAGCCGGCACGTCATAAAGCGAGTGCATGGCGAATATATGTGGGAGAAAAACGGCGCAACGATAGCACCAGAACAGGCCAGAAGTCGCGGGTCAGCGTGATTCCTGGTCGAGCACGATACGCAGCGATGCCTCGGGTGGCGGGCTGCTGCGGTCAGCGCGCAGGCGGCCTTCGCCGATGCGCGACAGATCGGTTTTCCAGCCGGTGACTGCGGTGTCTTTGCCTTGCAGCCAGTCAAACAGCGCAGCAACGGGGATGTTGTTGCCGGTCAGGCGGGTGATGAGTTCCGGCAGGGAGTCGGATGTTGTTATCTGCGCGCCTTGCTGCAGCGTGGCCCCCGCAGGCGTCCATTGCAGTCGAGCGATGATGGAGCCCAGCGGGTTGAAAACCAGTAGCGTGCCGTTTTCGGGTCGGCCTTGCAGTTCAAAACCGGCGCTGAAGGATTGTTGCTGTGAGTCCTGTACCTGCAAGGCCATGCGGCCTGACCAGTGCTGGCTGGTCGCGGCCGCATCGGGCGTCAGCTGGCGCTCTGGCAGGGCGCAGCCTGTCAGCAAAGCGCTGCCAATCGCACCGCTCATCAGCAGGGTCAGCCAAGTTTTGCGCAGTTGGGTAATGGGCTTCATGGCTTTGCGTTCAGGCGCTTGAGAGTTTCAAGCAGCGTGTCGTTGCTGCTGTCTTCCTTGAGGCCTTGACGCCAGATGAGCAGTGCGCGGTCTTGTTTGCCTTGCGCCCACAGAACTTCGCCCAGATGGGCGGCAATTTCTGCATCTTGACGCGTGGCATAGGCTTGCTCCAGCAGTTTTTCTGCCTCGGGCAGATTGCCGCGGCGGAAATGCACCCACGCCAGACTGTCGGTGATGAAGGGGTCGCCGGGTTGCATGTCCAGCGCCTTCTGGATCAGGGCTTGCGCTTCTTCCAGCTTGATATTGCGGTCTGCGTAGGAGTAGCCCAGGGCGTTATACGCATGCTTGAAGTCGGGCTTGTGCTTGATGATGTCGCGCAGCAGGCGCTCCATTTCATCAAACTTGCCTGCTCTTTCTGCCAGCAGGGCGGTGTCGTAGGCCAGCTCCACATCGTTGGGGGACTGGCTCTGCAGATCGGCCTGCAGTGTGTAGGCCTCCTGATTCAGGCCCGCGTCGCGCAGCAACTGCACTTCTGCGATTTGCTTGAGACGCTTTTGATTGGGGCCGGTGACGGGTGTGGCCTGAATGAGCGCACGGCCTTCTTGTACCTTTCCCTGACGCGCCAGCATATCGGCACGGCGCGCTTGCACGCTCAGCAGATTGGCTGCATCAGGAATGCGCTGCAGATAATCGTCGGCCTCGTCATAGCGCTTGCGCTTTTCGGCCAGCTCAGCTTTGAGCAGATAAAACTGGGCTTCACCGGCATTGCGGCCCACACCATCGGGCAGCTTGGGCAGCAGTGCGCCAAACTGGGCCAGCGAAGTATCTGCGGCATCCAGCTCGCTATCTTGCAGCTGCAGATTGGCCAGAATGACCCAGGCTTCTGGGAATTCCGGGGTCTCTCGGGTGATGAGTTGCAGCTGAGCCTTGGCATCCGCATTGCGCTTTTGGCCCAGCAGCACGCGGGCATAGGTCAGGCGCAGCTGGGGCGATGCATTTTTTTCAAGATAGCGTTTAACCAGTGGCTCGACTTCGGTGGAGCCAGACTCCAGCAGCTCCATTGCCAGCAGGGCGATGGCGCCCGAATCCGGACTCAGCTTGGCACCGTTTTGCAGCGCTTGCAGTGCAGCCTGTTTTTGATCTGCCACAAGACGCATGTGGCCGACTGCAGCCAAGGCCATAGGGCCGTTCTTGGGGTCTTTGAAATCGATTTCCAGTGCCTGCTCCACCACATCAGCGGCCAGAGACTTGTCTGAGGCATTGTTGTAGAGCTGGGTGATGGCTAAAAAGGTGGCACTGCGGTTGGCTGCTGGCGTCAGTTCTACTTCGCGGCGCAGGTAGCTGGCCGAGTCGGCGATGCGATTCATGGCCACCAGAATGCGCAGCACGGCGCGGTTGGCATCGCGTGATTCCGGATAGGCTTCCAGCCAGGCGCGGGCGTTGCGCAGAGCGCGATCGCCAGAGCGGGACTGAACTGCCAGCTCTGTAGCGCGGCGGTAGAGCTTTTCGTTGTTGCTGCTGCGCGCAGCTTCCATCATCAGGGCCTGTGCGTCGTTCAGGGCACCTTCCTGGGCGGCGAGCTCGCCCACCAGGATTTCATAGAACAGCTCGGCAGAGAGGGCGGCCTGATTGCCTTCGCGCTCCATGCTTTGCTCAAGCTCAGTCGCTTGCTCGGTCCTGTCCACTTTGGGTGGCGGGTCGGCAGGTTGGGCGGATGCGATTGCCGATCCCATGGCCAGAGCGGTGGCCACGGCGAGTCCCTGAATACGTAGAGGATGAACCATCGGCCCATAATAATCCAAGCTTGTTGAACACTTGGTGAAGAAGAGATTGCATGCCTGAGTTGCCCGAAGTCGAGGTTACGCGCCGCTCTTTTGCGGACCGCATTGCGGGTGCGCGCATTGATGCAGCAGCCTTGGGAAAACCCTTGCGCTGGCCGCTGGGGCTATTGCCGCAGGCGCTGGTCGGGCGCGAGGTGCTGGGCGTGCGTCGCCGCGGTAAATATTTGCTGGTGGATTTGAGTGAGGGGCTGCTCCTCATTCACCTGGGCATGTCGGGCAGCCTGCGCTTTGTGGGGGTTGACGAGGCACCGCTGGGCAGCGCGGGTACGCACGACCACTTTGACCTGAAAACTTCTCACGGTCTTTTACGCCTGCATGACCCGCGCCGTTTTGGCGCCGTGATTTATGTGCCTGATGAGGGCGATGCACTGGCGCGCAAGTTGCTTGACCACTTGGGCATGGAGCCGCTGAGTAGCAGTTTCACGTTGGATGGCTTCAAGGCCGGGCTGGCCGCCAGCCGCACGCCCATCAAGCAATTGCTGCTGAGCGGCAGCGTGGTGGTGGGGGTGGGCAATATCTATGCCTCTGAGGTGCTGTTTCACTCGCGCATTCACCCGGCCACACCGGCGCGTGATGTGGGGCCACGCAAGGTCAAAACTTTGTATGAGGCGATTCGCTCTGTGCTGGCTCTGGCGGTGGAGAAGGGCGGCACCACGCTGCGAGATTTTTCTGCGGCCAATGGCATGGAAGGGCACTTTCAGCTGCAGGCCAAGGTCTATGGCCGCGAGGGCCTGCCTTGCACGCATTGCGGCGCGCCCATCAAGTTGATGAAGCAGGGGCAGCGCAGCACCTTTTATTGCGCCCGCTGCCAGAAAGAGGCAAAAGCTCTTTGAATTTGATAGCTGCTAGCGCTTGTTTCATGGGCGCTTGAGGTTGTTTTGACTAAAAATTCAGCACTATTGTCTGATATGACACAGTGCGGTGCCAGATGCGCGCGTATTTGATACAGAGTTAGCAGACTTGCGCCGATACTCGGTGTGCTGCAGTGCATGACAGCCCTGGCAATGGCCAATGCTATATTTTGATCAGGCTGGTAGTGTTCGCTGACTGGGCGACTTGCACAAACAAGAGAGGTAGACGTGACAGCTTCATTCAACGAGCAGTTTGGCCAACATGGTGCGTGGCGACGAGGTTTTGCCTCGCAGCTGCAGGAACTGCGGGAATGGCTGATGGCGCAGGATTTGCTGGACTCCTCCGTGCAGGAGCGCTTGCAGCGCCTTGAAGATCAGATGCGCGGAGACAAGGTCATGGTCGCTTTTGTGGCCGAGTTCTCGCGCGGAAAATCAGAGCTGATCAACGCTATCTTCTTTGCCCACTACGGCCGTCGCCTCATGCCTGCGAGCGCAGGCCGCACCACCATGTGCCCGGCAGAGCTGGGCTGGGAGGCTGAGTTGATGCCCAGCTTGCGCCTTCTGCCCATTGACACGCGTGAGTCGCCAGAGAGTCTGGGCCAGTGGCGTGTGCGCAGCGATGCATGGGCGCAGTACCCGCTGGATGTTGGTAATGCGCAGCAGATTGCAGACACGCTGGTCAAGGTGGCCGATGTGCGCAAGGTTTCCGTCGACCAGGCTAGAAGGCTGGGCTTCTGGCATGACGACGATGAAGCCGATAACCCCATGGTGGATGCCGATGGCTGGGTGGAAGTGCCCATGTGGCGCCATGCGCTCATTAACATGCCGCATCCGCTTCTCAAGCAGGGGTTGGTGATTCTGGATACCCCTGGTTTGAATGCCGTGGGTGCAGAGCCTGAGTTGACGGTCAACCTCATCCCCCAGGCCCATGCCGTGGTCTTTGTGCTGGGGGCTGATACGGGCGTCACCAAGTCCGACCTTGCCATCTGGCGTGATCATGTGCTGCCCGCTGGTGCAGGTAAGGCTGGTAGAGACGATGCGCTGGCTGCATCGCGCCTGGTGGTGCTCAACAAGGTCGATACGCTGTGGGACAGCCTCAGCTCTGGCGCGCAGGTGCAGGCGCAGTTGCGCAGGCAGCAGCAGGACTCGGCCAATCTGCTGGGTGTCTCGGTCGATAAGGTATTACCTGTTTCTGCCCAGAAGGGTCTGGTCGCAAAGGTGAATCGCAACGATGTCTTGCTGCAAGCCAGCGGCCTGCCCGCGTTTGAGGACTTGCTGGCCAACGGCATCATGGGTCAGCGCCAGAAGGTGCTGCAGGCCGCAGTGCATGCCAATGTGCAGCAACTGCAGGGGCAGGTGGACCGAGTTATTAATATGCGCCGCAGAGAGCTGGACGACCAGCTGGCTGAGCTGTGCGGCTTGCGCGGCAAGAACGCCAGTGTGATTGCCGGCATGCGCTCGCGCATCGAGGGTGAGAACCAGGAGTTTGACCAGAGCTCGACCAAAGTTCAGGCCATGCGCACGGTGCACATGCGCATGCTCAAGGATATTTTTCAGCTGCTCAGCTCGGCGGTTTTGAAAAAAGAGCTGACTGAACTCAAAGAAGCACTGGATCAGCGTGGCCTCAAGTTGGGTGTGCGCAAGATCTATGAGCAGACGTTTGAGCGACTGCATGCGGTGGCCGTCCGGGTGCTTGCGCAGGCCGAAGAAATGCAGAACTTGATGAGTACGTCATTCAGAGAGCTCAATGCTGAATTCAGCTTTTCTCTGCAGGTGCCGCCAGCGCTGATGCTGTCCGACTTCACTGAGGACCTGCACAGCATCGAAGGCAGCTACACCCAGTACCTGGGCTTGAGCAGTGCCTTCAAACTCACAAGTGCAGATTTTTCGCAGCGATTGATCAAGGCGCTGGCGCTGCGTCTGCGCACCGTGTTTGAAGCGGCATCGAACGATGTGGAAATGTGGAGCAAATCACTGACTGCGCCTGTCGATGCACAATTACGTGAACGTAAACGCAGTTACACGCGCCGCTTGGAAGCGGTCGACCGCATCAGCGGCGCAGCCACGGATCTGGAGGAGCGCATTGCCGACATGGAAAATGCGCAGGCTCATCTGGGCTCTTTGCAGAGGCAGTTGATCAGCGCATCAGCCCAGTTGCTGGTGCCTTTATGGTCTGAGCGCGCCCAAACCACTTCCGCGCCGCTGGACATCAACCTGGTAGCTTGAAATCTTGACTTTTCCTTCGATTGCCACTGCTGTCGTGCAGTGGCAGGCCAGCCATGGCCGCAATCATTTACCCTGGCAGCAAACCCGTGATCCTTACCGTGTCTGGCTGTCTGAAATCATGCTGCAGCAGACTCAGGTCAGCACCGTGCTGGGCTACTACCAGCGCTTTTTGGATGCATTCCCTGACGTAGCCAGTCTGGCCGCTGCACCGCAAGATGCCGTGCTGGCGCTGTGGAGCGGTCTGGGCTATTACAGCCGCGCCCGCAATCTGCACAAATGCGCGCAGAACGTCATGGAACAATGGGACGGGGCTTTTCCGCAGACTGCCGAAGAGCTGGCGACACTGCCTGGCATTGGCCGTTCGACCGCTGGTGCGATTTCTTCGTTCTGCTTTTCTGAGCGCGTGCCGATTCTGGATGCCAATGTGCGCCGGGTGCTCACGCGCGTGCTGGCCTTTGATGGCGATCTGGCGCAGTCTAAAAATGAAAAGCAGCTGTGGGTGCATGCGCAGCAGCTTTGCCCCACAGAGAATTTGTACGAAGCCATGCCGCGCTACACGCAGGGCATGATGGATTTGGGCGCCAGCATCTGCACGCCGCGCAAGCCCGGCTGCCTGGTCTGCCCGCTGCACGATGAATGCCGTGCCGGACGCGCTGGCAACCCTGAGGCCTATCCGGTGCGCACGCGCAAGGTCAAACGAACATCTGAAGCGTGGTGGCTGCTGGTGGCCGTGGATAGTCAGCGTCGCGTATGGCTACAAAAGCGTCCGCAAGTTGGCATCTGGGCAGGGCTTTACAGCCCGCCAGTCTTTGACAGCTATGAGGCCTTGAAGCGCTTTGCAAACGTGACCTGGCTTGATAGTGCTGCGCACCGCTGGCAAGACCTGCCCGGTTTTCTGCATGTGCTGACGCATAAGGATTTGCACCTTCACCCGGTGCTGATCACTATGGATCAAGCGCAGGCAGCTATGGTTTTTGAAGCAGATGAATCCTGCTGGGTCAATGCCACAGGCTGGGCTGAGCTGGGCTTGCCTGCGCCGATACGCAAACTGCTGGACTCTGAGCTGGCCTGAGTCTTGGCTTTGTCCCAGCAAAAAAGGTGACGCATGTCACCTTTTTTGCTGGGGGTAGATAGTTTCAGAATCGCAGGCGCGGCATCAGCATGGAGCAGCGCAGGCTCATCAAGGCCAGCCACAGCGCTCTGGCCTGTGGGTTGCTGCGCTGTGCTTGCAGCAGTCGCCCGGCGTCCGCTACATGCTGGCGAACGGTCTGCTGTGCTGCACGGTCGCCACTGCTTTGTGCAGCCAGCCAGAGCTGCTGGTATTGATGCACGCTGCCTTCATTGAGCAGGTGCTGCGATGAGATGGCCAGCAGGGCTTGAATCTCACGCGAATGCTGGACGGTGTTCATACCAGTTCCTTGTCTGCCACTGCTTTGGCTGGTGCATCGCTATCGCTTTGGCCAAAGGCATACCAGTCCACATGTCGGGTGCAGATCATGACCAGAGCCAGCACGGCAAACAGCGCAATAGAGCCGACGACCAGAGCGGTCTGCTCCAGTTGCAGCAGCACATAGAGCAGGCCATACAACGCAGAGATGGCTGCGGCAAACGGCAGGCCACGCTTGATGCTGCCCAGAATATGGCTGGCGTAGAAGGCCAGCAGTGCGACGCAGGAGCTTGCGGCAATGACATAGGCAGTGGCAAAACCCAGATGCTCGGACAGGCTGATCAGCAGCAGGAAAAAACTGCACAGCGCAGAGCCCACCAGCAGGTATTGCACAGGGTGAACGCGCAGCTTTTTCATGACCTCAAACAGGCCGACGGCCACAAAAGTCAGAATCACAAACAGCAAGCCGTATTTGGTGGCACGGTCGCTCAGCGAATAGACATTGACGGGGTTGACGAACTCCGTGTTCATGGTCTCAAGGCAGGGGCCGTTGCCCGATGCGACTGCACGCGCAGCACTGGTTACGGTGTAGTCTGGCTCGCTGTCGCCATACCCGGAACTGCAGAGCCCTTGCTGGCGGGTGAAGGCGGTGCTGGCCGAGGTGGCGAGTGAGGAGATCTCCCAGTTGGCGGTAAAGCCGTTGTCCGTCACCTCACGGCGGGCGGGAAGAAAGCTGCCGCCAAACGATGGGTGTGGCCAGTCGGTAGTCAGAGTTACTTTGTTTTCAGCGCCTATGGGCGTGAAGGCGAGACGTTCAGTGCCCAGCAACTGCAGTTTGAGGCTGATGCTCAGTGGCTCGCCTTTTTTGAGTGTGGCGGGGTTGATTTCGGACTGAATGCCTTTGCTGTAGTGCTCCAGCGAGGTACCGGACTCCACGTTCAGCTCCTTGTTGTTGGCTTCAACAGTCGCGCTGCGAATACCGCGCGGGTCGCTGAGGGCAAAGCTCAGATAGAGCTTGCCGCAGCTGACGGTGGCTTTGGCGGCACCGGTTGCGCTGGGTGGCTGGGCAAGCTGATCGGCGTTGGTGAAGCTGGCCTGAATCTGGTCGTGCAGCACATAGGCGTTGATCAGGTGCAGGCCGCGTGAGCGCTCTTCCATGGCTGCGCTGGCGTTGTGACTCACGCTGTCGGGCAGCAACTGACGCTGAAATTCACGCGTGGTGTATTCGATTTTCTTGCCGTTGGGGTTGCTGGTGGTTTCCGTGCAGTTCTGCACCAGCGCCGGGCCTATCAGCGTCTGTGATCCGGCCAGGCTGGATACCACGCTTTGCACGGCGTAGTCACGGTTACGGATGCGGTCTTTAACCACGTCCTGAATCATGGACAAGCCCAACATGAGCATTGCCAGAACGATCAGCAGTGAGACTGTTTTGAATAGCAGTCGGTTTTTCATGCTTGCTCCTGAAATATGAGGTTTCAGGAGGCAGTGTCTTCAGCGACTGTGTGGATGAAATGAAGTCTGTGAAGCGAGTGTGAAGTCGCGCTTCATTCCTTAGAGACCCTAACGCAACCCTTGATACGTCGTTGCTTCGTCTTGTCTCAACCGTAAACCTGTAGCTTTAGCCTCTCTTAGTGGGTTTGATTTTCAGGAGCGAAGTCCAGAGTCACAGCAAGTCCTGGGTGCAGATTGCGTATCGCCATGCTGCCGCCGTGCAGATGCATGATGCGGGTGACGATGGACAGGCCAAGGCCGGTGCCACTGCGCTCGCCATTAGGTCTGGGTGTGGTGAAGAAACGCTCGCCCAAACGGGCCAGCATGACGTCTGGCACGCCCGGGCCTTGATCGCTGATGGTGATGCGATGCGGGCTCAACTCAAGCGTGATGACGCGATCTTCAGGCGAAAAATCCAGCGCGTTTTGCAGCAGGTTGCTGATGGCGAGGGTGACAAGGCCAGCCTCCCATGGGCCGTGGCTGTCTGCGCCTTTTAGCTGCAGCGCAATGCCGTGCTGCTGGGCGGTGCTTTGCAGGGCATTCATGGCCTGCTGCGCACATTCCATCAGGCTGCAGCTATGGGTTTTATCCAGCTGCTGGCGCTGCTCCAGTCGACTCAGTTGCAGTAGCTGGTCAATCAGGTTTTGCAGGCGCAGGCTCTGGTCCACAACCTGCTTGGCAAACATGATGCGGTCTGGGGTGGGCAGGTCGTCTTGCAGTAATTCGCCCGCGCCACGTATGGCGGCGACAGGGCTTTTCAGCTCATGGGTGAGGGCGCGCACATAGCCTTCGATGTAGTCGCGCCCCTCAAGGCGTTTTCGCATGGTGTCCATGGCCTGAGCCAGCTCGCCCAGCTCGCCGGGCATATTGGGCACGGCCACAGGCTGGGGCATCTGCGCAGGGTGGGTCGATTCATTGAGGGTGGGTGCCTGAACCTGCTGCGCATAGTTGCGCAGGCGGCGTACATGCAACACAAACCACCAGGTCACGGCGCAGCCTACGCCAGCAGACAGCAGCACAAACAGCAGACCTCCACGCAGAATTTTTTGTTCTGCACTATCCACGATTTTCTGTACCGAGCTGGAGGGTTTGGAGGCTGTGAGTACACCGCCAATCTGGCCGTTCACCATGATGGGTGCGGAGACATACATCACACTGCTGGACTCGTCTTCCTTGACCGCTCTTGTGGTGCGCGCACCGTATTCGCCGCGCAACGTCAGATAGACATCGCGCCAACGTGAATAGTCTGAGCCCTGATCTTTGCCTTGCGAGTCAAACAGCACAATGCCTTGTGCATCGGTCACGGTGATACGCATGTCCAGCGTGGTTTTGCGGGCGTCCCAGATCCAGGCCTGAATGGGCTTTTGCGTGTAGTTCGATAGCTGGGTCGCGAAGGGGCCGCTTTGGCCCGGCTGAAACAGGTTTTTGGCCAAGTCCGCACTGGCAAGCGCTGCCAGCGCATAGGCGGTTTCGACTAGCGTGTCTTCAGTCACCTTGCGAACGCTGGGTTTGACTTCCACCATAAAGACGCGCAGCACAAAAAATGCGGCCAGCCCGTTGATGAGGAAGAAAGCGAAGAATAGACGCAGGCCCAGGCGCATCGGGCTTATCCGGGTTGGTTCAGGCTGTAGCCCAGCCCGCGGTGGGTGATGATGACTTCGTGATCCGGCAAGCGCTCTCGCAGCTTGGCGCGCAGGGTCTTGATGTGGGTGTCCACCGTGCGGTCTGTGCTCTCGCTGCCCAGCCCCCAGATTTGCTCCAGCAGCGCATCGCGACTGAGGATGCGGCCTGCGCTCTGGATCAGGCTTTGCAGCAGCTGATACTCGCGGCGCGTCAAATCCATGGTTTGCGAGTGAAGCAAAATGCGCTGGCCTTGCTCATCTATTTGAAGTGCTTGCGCAGGCTGTATCTGGGCTACAGGCTGAAATTGCCTTGAACGACGTAGCAGGGCGCGGGTGCGGGCCAGCAGCTCGCGGGGGCTGAAGGGCTTGGTCAGATAGTCATCGGCCCCCAGCTCAAGCCCCAGCACTTTGTCCATCTCTTCACCTCTGGCGCTGAGAACCAGCACGGGAGCGATAGAGCGTGCAGAACGCAGCTCTCGGCACCAGTCCAGACCATTGCCATCGGGCAGGCCCACATCCATGAGCAAGGCATCAAATATGACGGATGCCCATTGCTGGCGCGCATCGGCAATCAGCAGGCTATGGGTCACGGCAATGCCTTCGCGTTCCAGCGTATAGCAGATGGTGCGCGCAATGGCGGGGTCATCTTCCAGGAGCAGCACGCGTAGGGCCGGAGTCTGGGTACTGAGCATCGGAGGTTTGATCAGTGCGAGGCAGGCGGGGTGTCAGTGGTCAAAAACTGCTGAGAAACCTGCAGGAAATTCCCACGAAAATCCAGCGAACGATGGCGGCGCACGGTAGGCCAGGTTTTCTCGAAATGCTTGGCCAGTGCTTCTACCAGAAAGACCGAACGGTGCTGGCCGCCCGTGCAGCCAATGCCCACCGTCACGTAGCTGCGGTGGTCTCTGGCCAGTAGGGGCAGCCAGCGCTCCAGAAACTGTTGAATGTCCAGCTGCATCTGCTGCACCTCAGGGAGATTGCGCAGATAGTCCGCCACAGGCTGATCAAGCCCTGTCAGCGGGCGCAGATCTTTTTCATAGTGCGGGTTAGGCAGCATGCGCACATCAAACACATAGTCCGAGTCTGCGGGCATGTTGTGCTTGAAGCCAAAGGACTGGAACATCAGCGTCATCTGGCCCTCGGGCGCTTCAATGACTTGCTTGATATAGCTTTGCAGCTGAGATGATTTGAGGTCGCTGGTATCGACGACGACAGATCGGTCGCGCAGTGTTCCTAACAGCTCGCGTTCTTTTTCAATGTCCTGCTCCAGCGCCTGCCGCTCCGTGGCGGCCGAGCCGGGGGACAGGGGGTGGCGCCTGCGTGTTTCAGAGAAGCGGCGCACCAGCGTGCTGTTGCCTGCATCCAGAAAAATCATGCGAGGGATCAGGCCCTGTTTTTCAAGACGCGCCAGTTGCTCAGGCAATTGCGGCAGGCCCTGGGCGCTGCGCGCATCCATAGCGATGGCTACTTTTTCATCCTTGTGAGTGAGCTTCAGCTCCACAAATGATTGCAGCAGCTCTGGCGGCAGGTTGTCCACGCAGTAAAAGCCTGCGTCTTCCAACGCATGCAGTGCAACAGATTTGCCCGACCCGGACATGCCGCTGATCAGAACAATCTCCATAGACATGATTTCACTCTCCCCTGACTTTGCTGGTGTTTTTGCGCGTGGTGGCGGCCTTGCTGCTCTTGCTTTTGGCGTTTGAGGCAGGCGAGCCATTGCTGTTCAGCAGCTCGCTTGCCGACAATCTTGCCATGTTTAGCATTTCTCGGGCGTGGGCCATCGTGGCTTCAGACAGATGCTCGCCGCCCAGCATGCGGGCCATTTCCATTTCGCGTTCTTCGCCATCCAGTGGATCCACGCTGCTGATGGTGGTGTTGGACTTGGGGCGTTTGGTGACGCGGTAATGCTGATCGGCATAAGCGGCGACCTGCGGCAAGTGCGTAACGGCCAATACCTGGCGCGAACGACCGAGAGAGCGCATGAGGCGCCCCACGGTCTCGGCCACAGCGCCACCCACACCGGAATCGACTTCGTCAAAAATCAGTGTTCCGGCTTGCCCCAGCTCACTGGTGGTGACGGCAATAGCTAAAGAAATACGGGATAGTTCACCGCCCGATGCCACTTTGGCAATGGGTTTGGGTGTGGCTCCGGTGTGGCCTGCGACGAGAAAGGTTACGCTGTCTGTGCCTGCGGGAGCCGCCGATTCGGCATGCTCCAGCTGTACCTCAAAGCGGCCACCTTTCATGCCCAGACTTTGCATGGACTGGGTAATAGCGCGTGACAGGCGGGGAGCGGCCAGTGCACGCTGCTGAGAGACCTGGCGTGCTTCAGCTTGATATTGCTGATAAGCGGCTTGTTCTGTGGCGTGAAGGCCATCTATATCCACAGCTGCATCAAGCTGGCGCAGCTCTTGCTTCCAGCCTTCGAGCAGCGTTGGCAGCTCTTCGGGTGTGCGCTTGTAGCGACGCGCCAGCTGCATCCACAGCGCAAGGCGTTCGTCCAAGTCAGCCAGTAATTCAGGGTCCAAGTCGGCGCGGCGCAGGTAGGCTTGCAGCGAGTGCCTTGCATCGTGCAACTGCGCCACGCAGGAGCCTAGTACATCAGAAATATTCTGAAACTCGGGCTCCAGATGCTCTTGATCTTGTAGCAGGTGGTGCGCTTTACCCAAGAGGTTGGCGGCACCTGCATCATCATCTTCCAGTAGGTGCAGGCAGGTTTGGGCAGAGTCCATCAAGGTCTGAGCGTGCGACAGACGGGTGTGTTGGGCGTTGAGCTCATCCCACTCGTCTGCGCGAGGCGAGAGCTTGTCCAGCTCTGAAATCTGCCACTGCAGGCGTTCACGCTCGCGCTGCAGATTGTCCTGGGCAGACAAAGCCTGCTCCAGTGCTTGGCTGGTCTGGCGCCAGCCCTGCCATAGCGACTTGAGCGGGGCGGTGTCAATGCTGCCATAGGTGTCCAGCATGGCCCGGGCTGCATCGGGGCGGGTCAGGCTTTGCCAGGCGTGCTGGCCGTGAATATCGATGAGCTGATCACCCAGGTGGCGTAGCTGGGTTGCTGTGGCGGGAGATCCATTGATCCATGCGCGGCTTCTGCCCTGGCTGTCGATTACGCGGCGAAGCAGCAGTTCTTGCTCTTGTGCAAAACCGGCTTCTTCAAGCCAGGGGCGCAGGTTTTGAGGGCAGTCAAACTCGGCGCAGATGTCAGCCTGATTGCAGCCTTCGCGCACTACCTGCGCATCGGCACGGGCGCCCAGCACCAGTTGCAGGGCATCTAGCATGATGGATTTTCCTGCCCCGGTTTCGCCGGTCAGTACCGTAAAGCCCGCTTGCCAGTCCAGATCAAGGGACTGAACAATCACAAAGTCCTGCAGGGCGATGCGCTTCAAAGCCATGATCAGGAGCCCCCTTCATTCCAGCCCAGTTTTTTGCGCAGGGTGGAGAAGTAATTCCAGCCCTTGGGATGCAGAAAGTGCACGCTGTGATTGGCGCGGGTGACCAGAATGCGGTCGCCGTGCTGCAGCGATGCGAGAGATTGCATGTCAAAGTTCGCGCTGACATCGCCGCGCCCTCCGACGACTTCAATCGTGATCTCCTGAGAATCGGGCAGAACAATGGGGCGGTTCGAGAGGTTGTGCGGCGCAATGGGCACCATCACCCACGCGGGAATAGAGGGGTGCAGCATGGGCCCGCCGGCAGACAGCGCGTAGGCGGTTGAGCCAGTGGGCGTGGCAACAATCAGACCATCGGCGCGCTGGTTGGAGACAAAGTGCCCGCCCACCTCAATGCGCAGCTCCACCATGCCAGAGGTTGAGCCACGGTTGACCACCACGTCGTTCATGGCCTGGGCTTCAAATACGCATTGACCATCACGCATGACGAGGGCGTGCATCAGGGGGCGCTCGTCTTCTTCGTACTCGCCTTGCAGAATGGGCGTGATGGAGGCTTCAAACTCATCCAGCGCAATATCGGTGACAAAGCCAAGGCGCCCTTGATTAATACCCACCAAGGGCGTGCCGTAGCGAGCCAGATGACGGCAGACGCCCAGCATGGTGCCATCGCCACCCACGACCAAGCCCAGGTCGCAATACTTGCCCAGGCCATCCACGTCCATGCTTGGGTAGTCAGACAGGCCTGCATAGATCGCAGACTGGGTATCCAGAATCACCTCGCAACCCAGACTGCGCACATAAGACGCAATGCGCAGCAAAGCTTCGCTGGCAGCGTCGGATGGGGCGCCTGCGTCGGGGGTGTGGTACTTGCCGATCAAGGCAATATGGCGGAACGTGGATGTCATCTGGGAAATTACATCATTAAACAGATGTCATTTTCTCTAAATTTGCGGCTGCCTTTGCTGACCAGTCTCTGTATGCCGATTGCAGCCGTTTTTTACGGTTCCCGTCTGTCTTTTCGATCATGGCCATCAGTCCGGCCACCAATGCGTTTTGTCCCGCGATTTGTGCCAGATCTGCTTGTGCTTCCGGTGATGGTGTCTTCAGCCCGTTGCGCCAGTTCGAAATTAGCTGTGGGTGTACTTCCATCACATCGGCTAGCTGTCTGAACCCTCCGTGACATTTCCCGGCTGCTGCGTCCACCAGTCTTTTGATTCGTGCACGGTCCGGTGTGCCCACTGTCTTTTTTTCAGTAGGTGCGGCTTTTTCTGCAACTTTCTCTTGCATTTCTAAACCTCCGTGGATTACATTGTTACTAACCCGTGATGGTTTACTTTAAACCGCCACGGGTTAATTCTACGACTGCCCTATCTGCAAGGGAAATTTTCGCCATAGGAGGCCATATGCAGCATTCATCTGTAGTTCAAATTCTCAAGGTCAATGATCCTCGTTCTGGCATTGGCAAGAACAACAAACCATGGCAAATGCAAGAGGCCGAGTGCATCCTGCTTGATGGTGACGGCGCAGTTTCGCAAGTGGGCGTCCTCGACGTTCCTAAGGAAATGATCGGCACTATCGTTCCCGGAACCTATACCGCCACGTTCTCGCTGGCGGCTCATTACCAGACCCGAAAAATCGAGTCTCGGCTCACCAATCTGACCCGTCTGCCCACTAAGCAAGAGCGCTCTGCTGCTCCTGCAGATAAGGCCTGACCATGGTCACGCTCACCTCTGAACAGTTCGATCACGCGATTCGCGTGATCTCGGTTCTCTGCCTCGTTATGGGCATGGTGGGTGCCCTGCTGATGCAGCTACTGCAAGGCTTGGCCATTGGCTTAATTACCAAAGTCACCTACTTCATTGACCGTAAGCACCGCATTGATATGTCCCGCAAGCGTGCTGCGCGTTGGCGAAGCCTTGGGGAGCGTTTTGTGGGTGTTGCGGACCGTATGGACCTCAGGCATGAGGCCAAAGAGTATGCAAAAACTGCCGTGGTCGATCAGCTTCCGCTGGTCTGCCGTGGTAAGTATCCAGAGCATGACTTTCAAGCCGTTGTCCGGGGTGACGAGGTTTATCACGCTGCTTGCACTCAGTGCGGGCAGGACCCTTATCCATGACCGATCAGGTCATCCACTGTTCTCAAGCCTGCACGGTCACTGTGCAGCATGAATTTGTGTTCCCTGTGCTGAGTCTCACTCCTGCAGAGGGTGCGCAGATCGGTCTGGCGGTGATCTCCGTCTGGGCTGTTGGCTGGGCAATTCGTGCCCTTATTCAAACCCTCCGCGATGGCGGAAAAACTGAGGAGAACTCTCATGGGTAAAAAACTGAAACTGGCCCTCGCGGCTGTTCCTGCGTTCGTTCTGGCAACTGTGGGCACTGCTCATGCTGAGGCTGTTGATGTCACAACTTTGGTTGCTGACATCACTGGTCAAAAGGCATCTGTCGGCTCCATCGGTCTGGCCATTCTTGGCGTGGTTTTGGCCATCGTCTGCTTCAACTGGATCCGTCGCTCCATCAAGTAATGGACTGATTGCTCCAGTTCTGGGCAGGGCTTCGGCCCTGTCCTTTTCTAAGCAAACCCCGGCTTGTTTAGGAAAGGGCAGCAAATGGGACTCTTCGTTGTTATTGCTCTATGCGGTGCTGTATGGCTCATCTTTACCGCCTGATTGCATTCGCTCTTGCGCTGTTCTCGCTGTCAGCCTCGGCATCTGTGCCTATGAATACCCGCTATTACTTGGGTGGCGCTGCTTCTGATCCTAACTACGCTTCTCAGTCTGAGGCCTGTAACTCTTGGGCTCCTGCGGCGTCTGGCTACTCCAGAACTGTTGTCTCTGGTCGTTGCGTCATCAAGCGCACTGCTGATAACTATGAGTACGCGAATTTTTCAATCCTCTCATTCACCCAGTGCCCTGCAAATTCCATCGCTACAAGCGGCGTCTGCAACTGCAACACTGGTTATTCTGAGAACGGCAATCAGTGCGTCTTAAACAACACCAACACCTGCAATGGCCTCAGTGATTTCTGCTCTGGCCTAAAGGGTGGAAAGATCAACTTAGAAGGGAAGGGGACTGCAAGTCCTCCTGGCTGCTCAGCTGATAGTGCGCGTCCGAATTGCGCCATGGGTTGTGCTGCCGAACAGGTCGGTATTGGTGTCTCTTACAAAACCTCTGACGGCTCTTGGATGACTAGTCAGGAATACCGGGTAACAGGTGGCACTTGCACTCTCCCTCAACCCTCTGACGTTCCTCAGAAAAAAGAGTCGGACTGTGCTGGTTCTGTTGGTGACGTTAATGGGGTTCGTACCTGTGTCCCTAATCAAGCTGCCACTGGTGACAAGAAGACTGAGTCCGCTAAAAATCCTGATGGGACTACCTCTAACAAAGAGACATCTACCACCTGTGACAAGGGTGTCTGTACCACCACTACGGTGACTACCACCAAGGATAGTTCTGGGGCTACCACCAGCACCTCCAGCTCCACCTCTTCAAGCTCCCAAAGTTCGTACTGCGCTAGCAATAAATCCAGCGCTGTTTGTGCCGCCACAAACGGCGACAAGAACCCGGACGGCAAGGATGGAACCGACAAGGGGGATGGCAAGTGTGAGGGCGAAGACTGCGAAGACAAGCCCGGTAAGTTTGAAGGCACCTGCGCAAGTGGTTTCACTTGTGAAGGTGACGGCATTAGTTGTGCGCTTGCCAAGGAAGTTCATACCCGCAATTGCCAGATTGATGCTCTCAAGGATGGCCCTTTGTACAAGGCTTGGGAGACCGTCAAGGACTTGGGTACTAAGAACGTCACGACTGACCTCCCGGGTAACAAGCGCTTTGACATATCTGTCACTGACCGGGATGACTTTCTTGGCTCGGGCAGTTGCCCTGCTGATCGAGTCATTGACTTCTGGTTCGGCTCTCTGGCGTTGCCGTTTTCTGCGCTGTGTCCTTGGCTGCAAATGCTCGGTTACGTCAACGTCATCTTTGCGTCTATTGCGGGCGCTCTCATCATCATTAGGAGGCAGTCGTAATGGCTCTACCTTTGCTTGGCTCTCTGGGTGGTCTGCTCATCGGTTTGGTGGGTGGTCTGGTGGGGCGCACGCTCGCCTCTCTGGGTATCGCTTTCGTTAGCTATTACGGTGTGTCTGAGGCGCTGGATTTTCTGAAAAATCTGGTGGCTCAGAACCTCCACAATCTGCCCCCTGATGTGTTGGCAATCTTGGGGTTCTGCAAGTGGGTAGGGCGCTCACGATTCTGTTCAGCTGCATGTTCGCAAACATGGTGATGAACGGAATCACGGGCGGCGCGTCCCTCAAGAAAATGATCTTCAGCTGAGGCCGGTATGCTCCATCTGGTCACTGGTACAAACGGGTCTGGTAAGACCCTCAACACCCTGAAATGGGTGATGGAACGGGCGACAAAGGAGAACCGTCCCGTTGCCCATAACGGCCGTTTCAAGCCCGTGCCCGGCGGGCCTTTAGAGGGCTGGAAACAGATTGAATTCAAGGACTGGCAGGCAGAACCTGACGGGACTATCTTCATCATTGATGAGTGCCATAACGACCTGCCGAACCGGCCCTCTGGGGCAGCTGTTCCTGAGTCCGTCAAGATGCTTGCCGAGCACCGCCGGCGCGGCTTTGACTTCTACCTGATCTCTCAACATCCCGCTAACGTTGACTCGTTTGTTCGCCGTCTGATTGGCTCTCCTGGCTGGCACCGCCATCTCAAGCGCATCTGGGGTCAGGATGTTGTCTCCTGCCTTGAGTGGGACTCCGTCAATCTCAACTGCGAAAAACCCGGCTCCAGCAAGTCCACCGGCACCAGTACCACTGTCAAATTTCCAAAGGAGGTTTACACGTGGTACGAGTCCGCCACTCTTCACACCAATAAAAAGAAGATCCCCAAAGCTGCTTGGATGTTTCTGATCGCGGTCGCCGTGGCCTTGGTATTCGCCTATATCAGTTTTGGGCGTGTCAGTGCGATTGGCGGCGCGGATTCATCTGTCACTGCCAAGGCTGCGGCGGGGGCCTCCAGCGCAAGCGGGGGCGGGTCTGAGGGGGTGCGTCCTCCTATGACTCCTGCTGAGTACGCTGCTAGTTTTAAATCGCGTCTGGGTGGTTTTCCTCACACTGCGCCGCGGTATGACGATGTGACAAAGCCTGTCACAGCGCCATACCCGGCCGCATGTGTGGAAATGAAGTCCAAAGGCTGTACTTGCTATTCGCAGCAGGGAACCAAGCTGCTGGTGCCAGATGAAATCTGCACCCAGATCGTTAAAAACGGCTACTTCGTTGACTGGGAAAAGCCTCAAGCCAACAACTCGGGCCCGGCTGGGTTGCAAGAGCGTCCGTCTCTTGTTGCTCAGTCGGCGCCAGTTCCTCAGACCGTCCCCATGCCTGAACCCAAAGAGCGTCCTTCTCCTGCGGCTCTTGATGGCTACAGCCAAGGCTTAGCTGCGCGCAATGCTCAGGTCAGGTCGGTACTCCAATGATGGCCCTTGTGGACGTAAGCGAAGCTTGCGGCTGCATGGGCTGGCCGTGCGGCCAAGAGCACCTCTGCACTCAACTCCCTAATGGGCTCGTATCTCTCACTGCGGTGGTTGTGGCACAAGCTGTGCAGCGGGCCTGCACGGGCAGCGAAGCGGACGGGCAGGCACGCGCGCAGCGCGTGCCTAATTTATTCATACCTCAACTTAGAACAAGAGATCGTTTTGCCTCTGGGCGCTGATTGAATCTGTAGGAAAAAAAAGAGCCCGCAACGGCTGGAACCGTTCGGACTCGTGATCGCAACTAATTGGAGTAGCTGCAATGGAGAGAATCATAACTGCCCCTACCGGGGAACGCATAGTCATTCAAGGCGAAGTCCATGAAGACTCTTGGGATGTGTATGTCAAGCGCGTCAATGGCCATCGGGAAATCTCTTTCCGCAATGTCATCACCTGGTCTGAAACCGACAAGATCGCGCCCCCTCCGTTTGATGAGGAAGCCTACCTCTCTCAGTGGGATGGTGAAGAGCGCGAATGGCGTGAGAGAGAGATCGAAGAGGACAAGGAAGCCCGTCGCCTTAAGAAGCTTGAACAGAACGCGAACAGGGCCAAATCTGCCTGCCGCTGGTTCATCAAAGCCAACGGCTTGAATGAGCTGCTCACGTTGACCTACCGGGAAAATCAAGAAGACCGTGATCTCTGCAAAAAGCACTTCAAAGAATGGGTTCGTCGCATGAAAAGCGCGCTCGGTGGACGCTTCGTCTACTGTGCGAGTTTTGAGAGGCAGGATAGGGGGGCCATGCATGTCCACATCGCATGCCACAAACTCCCCAAGCACGCTGTGCACAAGGACGTCAAAGTCAAAGGCTGGGAACTCGGCACTAAGGTCTGGCGCTCCATCGTTGGTAAGGACAATGGCTTGTGCTTCGTTGGTGGTCGCAAGACTCCCCAAGGACGCATCAAACAGCGCTCCATTGCCAAGATTGCTTCTTACGTGTCCAAGTACATCACTAAGGACTATGCGGACGCTCCTGGCCATTCCAGCAGGTACAGCAGGAGCCATAACGGCAATGGTGTCACCTCCATGCCAAAGGCTGAAAAAATCCGCATCTGGGGTGCATCCCTGCAAGACATGATCGAAATGACTTTTGAGTGTGCAGAGGGTGAGGTCATCGTGTCCCATCGCCTGACCCTCGAACGCTTTGAGGGTGCCCGGTATTGGCTTGTGACTGAGCCGAAACCCATCGATATACCTGGAACAGTTCACTAAGGATTTTGTGCAGCGTAGCTGCTGTACTGCGTCCGCGCTGGTGCCCCTGAACCACGGAACGACATGAGGCTACAGGGTTCCTGAGCCACGGAACGACATGAGGTTAGAGCGTTCGTGAGCCACGGAGAGACATGAGGTTAGAGCGTTCTCAAACCACGGAAAGACATGAGGTTACTGTTTACAGAACCACGGATTGACATGAGGTTATGAGGTTGCTCAACCACGGAACGACATGAGGCTACACGGTTGCTCAACCACGGAGAGACATGAGGCTACAGGGTTCCTGAGCCACGGAGAGACATGAGGTTACAGGGGCACCAGTGCGGGCGCAGTACGTACCCGAAGGGACAAAATCCGCTCATAAAACTAGGGGGGATTTCATGCTGATTGGCTACGCTCGTGTTTCGACACTTGATCAAAACATGACTGCTCAACTGGCTGCATTTAAGCGCGCTGGTATTAAAAATATTGTTCAAGAAAAGCGTTCCGCTGTTCGTGATCGGCCTGAGTTGGATCGGCTCCTTGCTGAGCTAAAGAAGGGCGATGTTTTGGTTGTTTACAAGCTCGACAGGCTGGCTCGGTCTGTTTCGCAGTTTGTGCGAGTCTTTGAGTTGTTGCGTTCGCGGGGTGTGGCTTTTCGCTCGCTTACCGAGTCAATAGAGACTGATAGTCCCCATGGGCGCATGTTTCTTCACATGCTTTCTGCATTTGCGGAATTTGAGCGGGAATTGATACGGGAACGGTGTCTTGCTGGTCAGATCGCTGCGCGTGCGGCTGGTAAGACTTGGGGGAGGAAAAGATACTTTTCTGAGTCCGAAGTAGCTGAGATTGTTCTCGCTTGGCGCTCGGGTTGGTATCTACAGCGCGTCCTGGCTGAGATGATGGGGGTGTCGATCGCGTGTCTACGGGATCACATTTATCGGCATGAGGGTAGGGGGCGCTGGGTTAAACGAGTGCTTCGTAAGTAAAATGAAATCATGCTCGACGAACGTGCCAAGTTATTGCTGAAAGCGCTGATTGAGCGTTACATCGCTGATGGTCAACCAGTCGGCTCGCGCACTCTTTCGCGTGCATCCGGGCTTGAATTGTCGCCTGCCACCATCCGCAATGTGATGGCCGATCTGGAAGAAATGGGGTTGATCATCAGCCCGCACACATCCGCAGGCCGCGTGCCTACCGCAAGAGGGTATCGACTGTTTGTCGACACCATGCTGACGGTGGACCGCTCCAACCTCATCACGCCCGGGCTGATCCATGAGCAGCCGCAGAAGGTGATCGCCAATGCGGCTAACCTGCTCTCCAACCTCTCCCAGTTTGTGGGCGTGGTCATGGTGCCGCGCCGCAGCTCCGTCTTCAAGCACATTGAATTTGTGCGCCTGTCGGAGCGGCGCTTTCTGGTCATCATCGTCTCGCCCGAAGGCGATGTGCAAAACCGCGTGATCTTTACGGATGTGGATTATGAGTCTTCGCAGTTGATCGAAGCCTCGAATTTCCTCAATCACCATTACGCCGGTTTGACCATGGAAGAGGTCAGAACAAGGCTGCAGACCGAAGTCGAGCAACTGCAAGGCGAAGTCGCTAGCCTCATGCAGGCCGCCGTGAATGTGGGCTCTGAAGTGATGGGTAACCATGACCAGGAAGACGTGGTGATTGCCGGCGAGCGTAACCTGCTGTCGGTCAGTGATTTCTCCAGCGACATGGGCAATCTGCGCCGCGCTTTTGATCTGTTTGAGCAAAAAACGCAAATTCTGCGCCTGCTGGATTTCTCCAATCAGGCCGATGGCGTACGAATTTACATCGGTGGCGAGAGCCAGACCGTCCCGTTTGAAGACCTCTCCGTGGTGAGTGCTCCCTATGAGCTGGACGGTAAGGTTGTGGGCACCCTGGGTGTGATCGGCCCCACGCGCATGCACTACGACAAGATGATCCAGATTGTCGACATCACATCCAAATTGGTGAGCAATGCCCTGAGCCACAAGCGTTAGGCCCTACAATGTCATAGTTTTTCTGGTGGCAGCCACGGCTGTTGTCAGTGCTGGGGCGTTAGCTCAGTTGGTTAGAGCAGAGGACTCATAATCCTTTGGTCGTCGGTTCAAGTCCGCCACGCCCTACCATTAAACTGTTGTAAATAAATAAAAGCTTGCTATAAAAAACATAGCAAGCTTTTTTGTTTTTATTCCTGGTTCCGGTTTGGTTCCGGAATTTTGCAAGATGTGGCTGTACTTCTTCGGACATGGCTAGTCCGAGTGGCTGGTCCTGAGTGAGACTTTTTTGGAAATTTTTCTCAAGTGCAAGTGCTGCGGTATGCCTACAAAGATGCTGTATTTTTAAGCAGTGCATCCTCCCAGTAGGCAGAAAAGCACACGGAGTTCGCTGGTTGCTTGAAGCAAGATAGTTGGGAAATAATGCCCACTCACAGCCTATAAATTTTCATGCCTGCGAAGCGATCAACATCACTTGAACATGCTCAGATTGATCAGACGGTGACTGATGATTCTGAGGTGGAACTATCAAAATCTGGAGTGACTGCAACCGATTCGCCGCAGTCTCAAACAAGTGAGTGGAAGTACAAACCAGACTGGCTAATTTGGCAGGATCGCCCCGTTGCTTCGGTTCAGGAAGCGATTTGCTTGTTGCATGACATACATCCTCCTGCTTACTCGAAGCTTGATGCTGATGATGCTCGCAATAAGTACTTTCGTCCGCATCTCAAGACATTGAAGCAGAGGATCACTTATGTTCAAGGCATCCGGATCGCCCCCGGAGAAGACTATGAATGTAAGTCGGGAGATGGCACTTATATCGTTTTACGCGATTTCGTAGAGCAGGTTCGTACTGGAGCTTTGTTCAAAGGCTTTAACTTTCCTGAAGAGTTCAGTGAACTGAATCCACCTCTTCCTTTTGAGTTTGAAGAGGATACGTGTGCATCCTCTTTCAGCGGTGAGTCGGCCCAGGTCCCTAAACCTGCTGAGAACAGCAACGAAAGGCTTAATAAAGCTTGGGCACGGCTTTTGGTGCTTATGGCCATTGAGCACTACAAATTCATCCCGGATTGGCCACCAGAAAAGTCCTCGGATTCGGTGAAAGGTAGTGGGTTGTATCAGCCGCTTGCTGACATTAGTAAAGAAAATGGAGTTTCTTACCTGGGTGATCGTGGCACTGTACAGAATGCTTTTGTGACCGCCGTTCAGAGGCTCGGTGAAGAAGAGGTAAAGAAGATTCGAGCCAAGCTTGAAGAGAATGCGAAGTCGGCACAATCCTCTCCTGCGGCGCACACGTAGAAATTTGAAAAACCGACGTGGGAATTCATTTTTCCCAGTTCCAACGATTTCCAACGAATTCCAGAATGCAAGGCATCAGCACTCACCAAGCCTTGCATCATGAATTCTCCCCTCTCCGCGAACGGCGGTCCCCGTATGTTGTTCGCTCAAGCTTCTGTGGCGGCTCGTTCTCGCGCCTTCCAACAGCTGAAGCGTGTGGGTAAATCGACGGTGTCGCAGAGCCTGCACTTCGATACTCAGACCGCCACGGCTGCACTTCAGGACACACCTCAGGTGGTTCAGGTGGCATCCATAACTCCAGAGAGTGCTGCTGAGTTTGACCGAGATGCCCGCTATAAAAATCCAGTCCACAAGCCGTTTCCAATGATCTGTCTGGATAGCGACGGCTATATACGTCTCAATGACGTTCTGACGGTATATCCGGTCTCGCGTGCGGCATGGTACGACGGCGTCCTCAAAGGCATCTATCCCGCAGGCGTAAAACTTGGCCCCCGCTCAGTCGGCTGGTCTCGTGCCGCCATCCGCGAACTCATCGCAAACCCACCGAAGTTCTGATCCCAGCTTAGTGCTGGCTCACGGAACAGCCCCCCATTTTTCATACCGTATGCACCTGATCAACAGGTGCAGGGGCTTCACTTTGCCATTTTTTTACCACCCAGGAGCTAACTACCCATGAATACATCTAATCCAAGTGAAATCAATGCTCAAAAACCAGCAGTGCCAACTGTGAAGAAGGATGCGCAAAGCAGCGGTTCGGCAGAATCTTCAGTCTCTAACAAATCCTTGCCTCTGGCGGAGTCTCGCTGCTACGGGGTCTCGGTAGGTGTAGGTGTTTCTTCAGCGTTGGTGGCCTATGGAATCGCGGCTGACTTGTGCGCGGCAGGCTCAATCTTCGGGTTGCCTGTAGAACAGCAAAAGAACGTCGAGATATTCGCGGCTGATCATGTTTCCGCAAGTAATCTGAAATTTCAGGTGTCTCGTTTTGTCGATGGCGAAGCCAATATCTCCGTGATCGTCCCTAAGACGCCGACTCCTCCCGACTATCGCCGCCAAGAAGGCCGTGCTCTCATGGGGCCGCCGAAAGCAGAGGGCTGTCATGTCGTGGTTGTCCCCGCTGCTAACAAAAAGGCGCGTTGGTCCGAAGCTAATTTGTCTGCATTCAAGCGTGCTGTAGCGGGCAAGGGGGCGCTGATCATCTTTATCTTTCAGGGCTTCAGCAAAGAGGAAGAAGCCTACTTGTCTTCCTGCTTCAACGGCGTATTCACAGTCTGCCGCTGTGAACCTGACAAGGGCTATTCATCGGCGGTTATGGCCACTCCCATCCCTGGTAGTTTTCTCGCGGCAACGGGCCACAGTGCGGTGATTGAAAACATCCGCGTGGACGCTGAGGGTCGCGTTGAACGCCACTGCCTGCCCTGCGTTTCTCCAGACAGACTGGATCGCGAAATCTATCGCCTGCGTGAAGAGAAAAAGTCGTTGGAGGAGATCGGTGAAGCCTTGGGCTACAACAAAAGCACCATCTCTCGTCGCCTGGGTGCATTGCCTTTCCATTTGCGCGGTGACCGTCTGTGATCTCTGTGTTGCACGTGTTGCGTGATTTGCGGCTATCTCAAGCAAAGCCAGATTTCGCGCAACACCTGCAACATCCCCCCAATCTCTAGAAGACTCATTATGACTATCGAGAACAACGCGGTGTCTCGTTCGCCTGTATATGGGGCTGATCGTGTGACGATATGGCTAGACCGTCCGGCTTCAGACGCTGAATTTGAAGAGCTGCGCGAGCACTGCACTTGTCTGACTGTGACGAACGATCAGCCCAAATTTCAGGCTAACCGCAAGTGCAAGCTGGAGCTGTTTCAGCCGACACGCAAGTGTCTGCGTATGGCGAAAGAAATTCTGAGGGCAGAAACTAATGCCGATCCAACCTATGTCGAGTTGGCCCGCGATGTGACTCTACCCAACAGGGTTCGCATGGCGCTACTCACTGCGTTTCTCGGTTCCGTAAAAGTGCCGAGCCAGCGGTCACTCTTCGTTCAATGCGAAGGCACCTTTTACTGCGGTCAGCGGGCAGAAAGTGGTGGTCGTGATGGCAGTGTCCTGGCGGTCTACGCAGATAAAGCCAGCAAGATCAACAATGCGCGTCCAGATGCCGACGCCATGGAGTGCTTTCACGTTGAGCTGCGCCTGAGTGGCAAGGATGCCTTGAGAAAGCACGGCATCCGCACGTTGGAAGACCTCATCGTTTTTAGCCATAAGCAGTTCTGGGGAAGAAGCCTGAAGTTCTACGCGCTGCCGCCAAGCAAAACTGAGTTGGGCCGTTTGCTGGCCGCTTGCTGTGGCGGCCGCGCAGATGCTTCGGACACGGCATACCTCAAACGTGCAAACCGTTGGATCGATAAGCACAGCATTGATGGCCGGTTCATCATGCATAACGCGCTCAAGGCGACTCCCGAGCTTGAGCGCCATCTGGCAAAAACAGACTGGAACGGGCTGATGAAGCGCATCAAAAAGTAGGCCGAGCACTACTGATATAGAAGCCAATTATTTCGGAAAACACGTCAAAAAAACGAGTCATCTCACCAGCTCTTTTCTTCAAAAAACATGTGTTTTCTCGATGATTTCTTTATCTGCATGGCACATGCAATCACTGAAATTCAGGCCATAAAACCATAACCCAAATGAAGCCAACCACTCATCAGCGCCAGATAGTGCATACCACGCTGCCATGCGTGGAAGTGCGCGCCAGTCCTGGCAGTGGCAAGACCACCACGCTCATACAGCGTGTCAAGCACTTGATGCGCAACGGAACGCCAGCTTCACAAATTCTGGTCTTGAGCTTCGCCAAAAATTCTGTTGATGAGTTCCGCAATCGACTTCAGCGCAGCCTCAAGCAGAAGGGCAACTCTGGCAAGAAGTCACTACCGCAGAAGAAGTCTGCTGTTGGTAATGAGTTGCCCACCACACAGACCACTCACGCCTTTGCCCTAAGTCTAGTGACCCGCGCAGGTGGCTGCGGTGGTGGTGTGCCTACAAGCACAGAAAGTCTAGTGTTGTTGAAAGAAGCTTTGCGCCGTTGCCGGAAAGATGCCTCTGATCGCAAGTTGTGGGTCAAGTTAAATAAATCCGAACGCCGGGAGCGGCTTCGTCTGGTGCGTGAGTTGCTGAAGGACTCGCGTCGTTTGAAGCAGTTGTTAAAAGCGCTGAGCTTTGCTCAGGCCTCGAAGCAGAAGCTCAGTGATGTGATGACCTCACGAAAGTTCTCAGCTGGTCTTGCTACTTATGCCCCGATTGCCTTGGCCGTGCAGAAGCGCTTTGCGCGTGCAAAAAAAGCTGCGGGCAAACTGGACTTCGGAGACATGCTGGAAAAAGCGGTTGATGTACTTGATGGCGGGGCTGAAATTCCTTACACCCATGTGCTGGTCGATGAGTTCCAAGATGGCAGCGCCGCCCAAAATTTGCTGCTAGCCTCACTGGTCAAGCGTGGTTGCCAGCTTATGGCCTTTGGCGACCCTGAGCAGGCGATCTACGGCTTTAGCGGTAGCAGTTATACGCCGCTGGATCAGGTTGTTGACGATGTCGTTGTCATGCCTCTGCCGGAGTCTCACCGCCTGCACCGCCAGACCGCAGAGCTGGCAATGGCTGTTGCTGGCAAGAGCACTCAAAAGATCGTGACTATGCGGGATGGCGTGAAGCCGGCACTGGTGACTAGCGGTGGCCCTATAGAGCGGGCGCATGTCGTTGTCCGGGACATTCAGCAACTACTGGAGCAGGGCGTCGATGCCTCAAGTATTGCTGTGCTTGCTCGTACCAACTCAACTTTGAAGACGGTGGAGCAGAGCTTGCTGGCTCTGGACATAAATTCCGCGAGGAAGGGCATTGCGCGTGATTTACAGCATGTTCAGCGTGTGCTGCGACTGGTTAGTCTGGTTGATCGGCATGAACGTATTCAAGCGGCAATTGATCCTGATGCGGTGGCGCATGCGTTTCGCAAAGTGAAGCTGACGGCCAAGCAAGACTGGAAAAGCAGGGCGCGCAGTCTGCAGAAAGCAGCCAGCTCATCCTCGCTAGAGGGGCGCTACAAAGAATGCCGGGACATTTACTTGAAAGTTCTCGGCGGCGTGCGTTCCAACAAGGACGTCCGAGATGGTCTAAATTTTTGGGGCGCGAAATGCCGTGACTATTCCAATGGCCTTGAAATGCTCCGCGCTACCAAGCAAGAGAAGCCAGTGGTGCAGACCATGACTATCCACAAAGCCAAAGGTGGTGAGTGGGACCACGTGTTTGTGGTCGGTGTCGCTGACGGTGAGTTGCCGATCTTCCATGCCAAGTCGGAGACCGCGCTGGCAGAGGAGCGTCGGCTTCTGTATGTTGCCGTTACGCGGGCACGCAATGCCGTTCGGCTGTACTACGCCCCTATGCCGCATGCTCAAAGCTATAAAAAGTCTAAGGAACTCAGTAGCCTGCTGCAGCCAGCCAATGTTCAACGAACTTTGACTCAGGTGCAGGGCTAGCTTTTGTGATGTTGGTGGCAGTATGACTGCTGAACTGATGGCCGGATGGCATGCGCTGTCTGGTCATTTTTCGTTCCAAGAGCGAATTTTTGCACCACATAGCCAAGCTGCAGGAAACGCCGCCATGGCCGTTCTGGTGGCTTCTCGCTAGCATCGTGGAACGCGGCTGGTCTACGGAAATGAGCTTGCAGACATTGATCGTGTGATGCCGTCCAGACTATCCATTTGGCTTTGAGTTAGTGACTGCTGACTGCAACCAAAAGCATGGTCCCCAAAAACTTTTAAAGCCAAATTGACGGGACCTTGGGCACCGATGCTGAGCAAGCAAAACAAAATTCTGTTGGCGCTCTTGATGAATGAATCCGAAGTATGTAATACTTCGATTCATGAATGCAGCCCAACCTTCAGACCTTTTCCGCCACTTGCTTGATCAAGCACTCAGTCCGAGTGTCGCCTTTGCTGTGGGGTGGGCCCTTCTTGGGTGGGCTAAGCTCTCTGAACTCAATCGTTTGCCAGAATCGGCTAAGGTCCAAAACGCCCTGAAACATGGGCAAACGTCTATCAGCAATGCTCTGTCGCAAGCCATCGCGGCTTCGGAAGATCAACTTCTGAGTGATCTACTGCCCCTCAAAGGCCTGCCTCAAGAAAATATTGAGACGCTGGTTCATACGGCTTGGAAGATTCTGCAAAACGGCAAACTAGACAATCTGTCGCTGGAGGAGGTTCTGTCTCTGAATACAGACTCGTTTGGGCAAGGTGAGTCGCTAGCTTCTCATGCATACGGCTCTTTTCCGTTACTCCCTCGCGAGTTAGTTGAACTTATGGTGGAGCTTGGAGACGTAAAGGGGCGCGACAATGTCTACACTCCTTGGGACACGTCTTCTCAGTTTTCTGTTGCAGTGCATCGGCTGGGTGCCATGCCGTACACCGAGACTCCTGAACGCCAAAATGTCACGCGTCTCGTGCAATTACTTGCTAATCTTGAAGCGCCTGTGCATTGCACTGATCCAGTGGTGCACCCGACAGCATTAAGTCAGAAGGGCGGACTGATTCAGTTCGATGTGGCTCTTGCATGTCCCCCCTTCGGGATGCGCTATGAGCGTGATTTGTCACAGCAAGATCAATGGTGCCGATTTCCTGAGCAAACCACATCTGGCACCGTGCTTGTCGTAAGGCATTTGTTGGCCCAGGCAAAGCGTCGAGTGGTAGTTCTTGTGCCCAGTACATTGCTGTCTGGTGCCGGTGCTGAAGCTCAGTTGCGCAATGATCTTGTGCAACGTGGAATGATCCACGCAGTATTGGCAATGCCTAAAGGACTGCTGCCAGTCACGGGTGTTGCCACTGCAGTTCTCGTCTTGGACCCGCGCGGAGGGAATGAGCAAGTTCACTTTATTGATGTGGGCAATGGCCCCTTTTATAAAGCAGTGTCCAAAACACGGTGGAGCTTGATTGACCCAGTTCACTTAGCTCGTCGTATTCAGTCACCAGCTTTGTTGCCATCGACAAACGAGGCTACGCGAACACGCTCAGAAATACTGGACGCAAATACGTTACAGGTCAGTCGTCTCCTTGCGCAAGCAACATCCTCATTTACGCCATCACCTTCGCAACCATTGGTTCGTTTAGCAGATTTAGTGCATACAGTGCGCCCACTGCATCCGACTCTTCGCAAAGCTTCGCAGTCGATGGAGAGCACCTTCAGAGTGCATGAGGTCGGTGCACAAGACCTGCCTTCTCATGGCTATATTAGGGATGCACAACGGCAGCTTGACCTACCTGTACAGCTTTTGGCTCAGACTGAATCGCTCTACCTAGAGCCGCTAGACATAGTGCTCATTGTTAAAGGTGGTGCAGGAAAAGTCGGCATCGTTTCAAAAGATGTACTTCAGTTATCCACACCTTGGATTGTCGGCCAATCGGGGATTGTGCTGCGCATGCATGCATCCACCCCCATAGATGCACGAGCATTGTTCCTGCTACTACGTTCCAACCAGGGGCAGGAGCTTTTGCAAAGCATTGTGGTTGGTGCAACGACGCCCTTGATTCAGTTGCGAGAACTTATGGCGCTTTCGATATGGCTGCCCAACTCTCAACAACAAGATGAGGCCATCCAAGCATTAGAGCTTGAGGACAACCTACAAGATCAAATCGACCAGTTGCGCAATGAGCAGGCCGCCATCGCAGCGCATCTATGGGCACAGCCTTGAGCAGGAAGGGAATCACTATGCCAATGCCAAAATTTCCCAAAGAACCGGACAATTTCAAGTACTTCCAAAGTGATCCTCCTGAAGTGAAGCTGGAAGCATGGAGGCGTCACCAAAATGGATACACGATTCGCTATCTAGGCTTTTGTTTGGCCATTGTGATTCCGAGTGTTGTGGCTGTCATCCTTCGGTGGTAAGAGCCCCAATGACAGTTAAATGCCACTATGAAGCCGATCTAAACAAAGAACTTCAATGTGACATGAAGTCGCTCTATGGGTCGAGCAGCTTGCACCGCATTTAAATTTTGCGCGGAGTTAGATTGGCAGCATCAAGCAGTGCATGGTGTTGTTGCCAGCGAGGCATGTGCTTGGCAACCAATCCCCAGAAAGCTTTGGTATGGCTCTTTTCCACTGTATGGCACAGCTCATGCACGATCACATAGTCTTGCACGCTAGCCGATAGTTCCATCACACGTGGATCAAACTCCAATACGTTTTGCGAGTTGCAGCTGGCCCAGCGACTCTGGAAATGCCGAATGCGTGTGCCATGAGTTTGCATTCCCGTCTGACGCTCCCAGTGACGCACACGAGTCAAGAGTTTTTCGTGAGCACGTTCACGATAGAAGCCATCTAGTAAAGGGGCGAGTATGTCGGGCTCGATGCTCAACCCCGTTGGGTTTTCTACGATGAAGCGGGATGCTGTGAACGTCAGCTGAGGCGTGGTCAAGTTTGGCGCATGCCTTACTTCCGTGAAGTAGCTGCGACCACAGTAGCGCAAGCGACTACCCGTGACGATAGGCTCAATAGCTTGTGGCTGATTGACCTGCGATAGCTTTTCTCGAATCCAGCGAGCACGTTGGCGAACAAGAGCCTCTTGCTCAATTTCATTTACCAAGGGTCCACGCAGCAGTACAGCCTGACCACGTTCGACTGTCACGTAGTGGCGCTTCAAAGTTGCATCTGGCTGAAAGCGCCATTCGATGGTGGTTCGTCCGTACTGCAACAAAGGCATGTCAGTTCTTCAGCAGAATGTCCAGTATGCGCTTCGCATGCTCTCTTGCGACCGAACGCTCCCATCCCGCAAGCGGAATCAACAGCTTGTGCAGCAACGTGCGCAAATCTGGGTGCAGGTCGAACATCTGCTTCCAATTGGCGGCCGCTAAGGTTTTGCTCAGGTCGTTGTCCTCAAACAGCTTCGTTGTGGCGATACGAGCCGTAGCCTCACCCAGAAGTGCTGCTAGATAGTGATAGACCGCCGAGTGGGCAGGATGCTGGAAACCTGTATTGTCTTTATCGTTGATACGTTGACCAAACAGTTCGAGTTGCTCCAAGAACTGAGCCTGACTGATGCGGCCTACCGCTTCTTCGGCCAGGAGCTTTTCAAGCTCTTCGGCCAGTTTGTCAAAAAATGCCGGGTCTTTGTCTTTGCCGGTGGCGATGGTGTGCTTCAACTGGTTTTTCATCACCAGCGCCTGACTGCCAGGACTCGCAAGCTTCTTTAACCTAGCCATGTCGCTGGCGTCCAGAATGGACACATCTTTTCCAAGCAAGCTTTTAGCCGGGCTTGCGTCAATGTACTCATCCAGCAACTGCTGCAGCAATACAGATTCCAGCTTGGTGATGCGTTCGCGGTACGTGGTGTCTGGCAGCTTGTCGCGCAGCATCAGGCGGATTTCTGCAAGCAGCGTGAAGTACGGTTTAAAGGGAACAGCGCGCACATCGGGCAAGATAATGTCGATGCTGCGGTTAAAGTGCTTTACCAATTCCAAGAAATCTTCGACAGCATCTAACCGCGTGGCGGGGTCCAAGAATCGTTCAGCATCCTCTTTGTAGTCCTCGCGTTGACTAACGGGGTCATGCTTTTTTGGCAGCAAAGACAGGATGCGTTCAAGAGTTGCCTGCAGCTTGGGAAGCTCAGTTTCTACCCCTTCCCAGACTTGCGACGGTTTGACCTCTCCACCATAAATTTTCAGCGCGTGGTCGAGATGCTCAACCACGCCGTGATAGTCAACGATGTAGCCCGCGTTTTTGCCTGCCATGGTGCGGTTCACACGTGCAATGGCTTGCAGCAAGGTATGCTCCTTCAGAGGCTTGTCGAGGTACATGGTGCTGACAATGGGAGCATCCCATCCAGTGAGCAGCATGTCTGACACGATGATGAGGCCCACGTTATTTGCGTGCTGTTGCCCATCGGCCCCCTTGGCTTCATCGCCATACGGCAAAGGGAACAGCTTGGAGACAAAGTTGGATATTTGCTCTGTTGGTAGAGCGACTGGCTGCTTGTCAGCCTTGATTTCGGCCCTGACACGCTCTTCAATGGTCTGAATTGCTTCCTTGGTGACTCCGGCTGTTTGTGCTGCAGCCTGCTCGCTGGCTCCTGTACGGGAGGCCGTTGCGCCCGCCAAGGAAATAACTACACGACTTTCAAACGTTGGCAGACCCTTGGCTTGCCTCTCTTGCATCAATGCATCCAGTAGGTCTTTGTACCGGATTGCCATGTCGCGGCCATCACAGACCAGCATGGCCTTCAACCCCTTGGCCTTCACATTGGTAAGAAAGTGATCGACCAAGTGAGCTGCTACCTGCTCCATACGGCCTTCAGCCTTACGCCATCTGGCAAGCAGCTCTTTCTTCAATGCTTGCTGCCGAGCTTCGTCTTCTTGAGCAAACTTATCTTTGAATGCCTGATCTAGTTTGGAGTTGGGAATAAGCTCAACCCAAGCATCTCGGTATTTGATGGGTAAGGTCGCACCATCAGCAACTGCCTCGTGCAAGCGGTATTCGTCAATATAAGTGTCGCCGCCAAACTCGGCCAGCGTGTGCTTGTCATCATGCAGCAGTGGTGTGCCGGTGAATGCGATGAACTTAGCGTTGGGCAAGCTGGCCCGCATGAAGGCAGCCAAGAAATCGTATTGGCTTCGATGGGCTTCATCAACCAAGACATAGAAATTGGGCTTGGCGCTTAACACGCGGAAGTTGACCTTTTCGCGGCCGACTTCTTCCCATTTGGCTTCCAGCAGTACACCATCATCGTCATGCAAACCATGATTGGCGTTGCGCTCCTCAACCATGAAGAAATCTTTGTCTTCGCGCAGCCGCCTATGCCGGATGGATTGGAACAAGTCGTTTTCTTCATCGGGTGTGCTGTCAGCGCTTTCGGTGGCAGTTTCGCTCTCTTGGAATTTCTGCACCGTGCTGGTAAACACACTGCCATAGTCATTCCCAAGTAACTTCACCAGACCATCGACAGAGACAGCTTGAATAGCCTTGATGCCTACCGCGTGGAAGGTATCGAAGATTTGCTTGTCCAAATCCTTGCGGTCGGTCAGAACCAGCACAGTTGGGTTGCTCAGCCCAGTGCTATCTGCCCTGAGTATTCGAGCCAGCAGAGCCATGGTTAACGATTTACCGCTACCTTGGGTGTGCCAGACTACGCCGCCCATAGGCTTTTCTGCCTTCAATCGAGCGATGGCTTTGCTTACAGCCCGCCATTGCTGGTAGCGTGGCAGCTTCTTGATGGTCCTGCCATCGCGGGTTTCAAACAGGACGCAGTGGGTGATGAGTTCCAGGAAGCGGCTGGGCTCAAACAGTGCCCACAGTAGCTGATCTTGCTCACTCGGGTCTGTGCCCAGAGTCTTCTCCACCATCGCGAGTTCTGCGTCCTGCAAGCGGTAGCGTGCATAGAAGGCAGGCTTGGTAAGGATGGCTCCATACAAGCCTTGCCTACGATTAAGACCCACGCAAACTTGATTGAATACGAATTGAGCCGGAAAGCTCGCTTGATAACCATCCAGTTGCGCGAGCGCTTCATCTAAGCGGTGATGGCTAGCTTTGCACTCGATGATGGCCAGCGGTAAGCCGTTGACGAACAGCAGCAGGTCTGGACGGAATAGGTCGCCATCCGCATTCTTGCCGACGTATTGGTCCACGACATGGAAGTCGTTGAGAACTACTTGACTTGCATCGAAGAAGCGTACGCTGCGCGGCTTGCCCTCGGCATCCTTCACTTGAATGTCCGAGCGGTGCACCACCTGCTCCCAGAACGCCTTGTTTGCAACCAGCAGCTCGTCGTTGACGCGCTTGCGCAGTTCAATCAGGGCCGTATCCACTCCACCGGGTGCAGTGGCCAGCCACGGGTTCAGGGCCAGCAGCCGGGGGCGCAGCACATCCTCAATTATCGGGGCGAGGTGGCGGCGCTCCATTTGCACTGTGTGACCGGGCAGATGGGTGTAGCCCAGCTTGACCAACGACTCGATGGCAGGCGTTTCAACGCCAGTCTTTTCAGGTGACTGGCTCATGGGCTTTTCTTTCTTTGCATGCTGCTCTCCTCCAGGCGGCTGCGATACCAAACTTCGCCGCAGCCTTGTTCCTTGTTCTTTACTCTGCGAATTTCAAACTGCTGAGACTCGTGGATGACTTGACGCCAGCTGCCACAGCCATAGCGCTGAGGATTTTGGTCGGGGTGTTCGGCTCGAATCCACGAGGTTGCAGTATTGAGCTGGGTCCACGCATCCACCATGAACCGAGACTCCGCATCGCGCAGGCAGCGAACGGCCCCGCTGGCGAGCCAGTCCACCGAACCATCCGGCGCAATGCCGTTCACAAGTAGGTCCTCAAACGTCGCGGTTTTCATGAAGGCAGCCATGTCGCTACGGGCTTTTTCCAAGGTCTGAACCCACCCGCGCAAGGTCAGGTAATGGCCGTCAATCGTCTCGTAGCTGGCATCGAGATAGGCGTCTGCGTCTATGCAGCCTTGATGCTCCCAGATGTTGAACCGCTGCAAAAAGTGATGGACCAGCTCATTGCGCAGGTCCACCAACTCTTTAAGTGCGGCGGTTGTCGCTTGGTGCTGGCTGGCATCAAGTTGCACCCGAAAACGAAACTGGCACCATAGACTACTGTTGTCTTGCTGTGGGTCTTCGGTGCTATCACAGTCATCAGCCAAGGCCAGATGGCGCTCGGTCAGCATGCCGACCAAGGTGCCCAAGGTCTTCTTCTGGGCGCTGGCCACCTGAGCGTCTCGCACAGCTTGCAATTCTGCGGGAGACCCGGCGAGGTCGCTGTGAGCTACCAATCCCTTGAGCAGGATTTCGTATTGTTGGAGGCGCAGCAAGCACCGCCCCAGCTTGCGCTGTACATCACGCTGCAGTTCAAGTGGGGAGTCAGGGGTGAGCAGTGCTTGCGACGCCATCCAGTCCCTTACGCTCCGGTCGCGCTGGCGTCCACGCTGACCCGCCACTCGCCCGTCAGTAGCTTTTGCATTAAGCCGCGCTTTAGTGCTTGAAAGTGGGCTTGCTTGCCGACCAAAGCAGTCAGTTTCGATGTAACGGCGGTCAATATATCTGCCATCTTTTCTTGTTCAGGTAGAGGTATGAGGGGCATTGGAATTCCCAAAAATGCAGGTTTTGCAATGTTTTTCATGCTTCCACTGGTTCCGGTCGCCGCCTTGCTGATTTCTTGGCGTACGGATGGGCTTTGCAGGTAGTAAGCAAGCCACTTCACTGAATGAGGCGTATCAGACGCTTGCGTCTGCCAAAGTTTGTCCGGGAGGAAAAGGTCTGGTCGGCTTGAGTCCACATAAGCAGACTCCCCTACAAGTGCTGGCGTGTTAGCGCGGCTAATAATAATTCGGCCTTGCTTTACAGGTTCAGCAACTCGGGAAAGCTCCTCAGACAATACCGTTTTGTGTTCATTTGGGCGGAACTGGCCATTCAATACGCCGCTGACTTTAAGAACACCTACTTCGCCCTCTTGGTGGGTTCTATCTTCAGCATTTACGCTAACTCCGGAACGAAGTGCGCTTACGTAGTTTCCGATTACTCCAACTTTCCACCCTGCCGGAGTCACCCCCAACTCACTGTCCTTGAAATCTGCGTGTGGCACCCAGCGGCCATCGGCATCTTGGGTGCCAACACCCCGGCTGAACAGGGTCTGCATCAGGCCCTGCTTGAGAGTCTGGGTGACTTCAATCTGGCGCGCAATCACATCCAGCTTGTCATCCACGGCTGTCAGGATAGCGGCGATTTTTTGTTGTTCTGGGAGTGACGGAAGTGCGAGCCAAAACTCACGCAGTGTCTCCAACCGAATCCCTTTGACAGTAGAGCCGGTACCGGCTGCTTCAATGCGGTCAGCGTTGGCCTGAAACCAGTAAAAGAGAAACTCTTTTAGCAATGATGACTTAGGGAAAATAGCTTTCAGGTCTTGATTGATGGCGACTTCACAGTCAAAAACAGCGACACGTCCTAGCGCCATTCTTGTTGGTGTAATCAATGTACCTGCAGGTATTAGATTGGTGGCACTTGCCTTAATTGCTTGACGAGTTATGCGGTCTTGGGTCTTGTTCAATCGCGAACCGACAAAATCCTTGACACTCGCCCACGGAATGTCACCTCCCCAATACTCGGCTACTTCTTTGGAAGGGGTTCCTCCGCCGATAATTGTTGCGACTTCATTGCCTAGTGTTGTTGCCACCCAGTCAATGGGTATCCAACCGACTGAGGTTTCCTTGTAGCCCTGCTTGCCGGCTCTCATGCGTCAGCCTCCAGCAAACCCAATTCAGCCAAATAGCTATTTAGTCGCGCATCAATCTGCGCTTCTTTTTCTGCCAGCGCCGCCAACTGCGACAAAGTGGCTTCCACATCGATGATTTTTTCGGTTTCGCCGTTGTCGATGTATCGGGCAATATTGAGGTTGCCGTCGTTGTTGCGGATTTCGTCCAGCGTGACGACCCGGCAGTAGTTCTCCACCTCGGTCTGCTGCTCGAAAGCAGCTTTGTGCGTGTCGGCAATGCGGGCGATGTCCTCGCTGCGCAGGCTGTTCTGGGCTTTGCCTTCGAGGTAGTCGCGACTGGCTTCAATGATGATGACCTTGTCTTTGAGTGCAGCAGGCTTGCGCTTGTTCAGAACGAGCACACAGGCCGGAATGCCGGTGTTGTAGAACAGGGCCGAGGGCAGACCGATGATGGCCTCGATAAGGTCACCGGGCTGGTTGCCGCTGGCGGTATCGGTGCCGAACAGCAGGCCTTCGCGAATCTTGCCTTCTTCGCCACTGCGGAATAGCACTCCGTGCGGCAGGATGATGCCCATGCGGCCATCGGCCTTGAGGCTGGCCAGCATGTGTTGGGCGAAGGCGAGGTCGGCATAGCCACGCGGCGGGATGCCGTAGACAAAGCGCCCGTAGGGGTCACTGACCTGTTTGTAGTTTGGTGCCTTAGGTTTCTTACCATCTTCCTGTTCGGATTCATTGGCAAGCTCCAGAGGTGACCACCAGGCCTTCGCAGAAAATGGGGGGTTGGCAATCACTCGATCAAAGGTTTTGAGGTAATCACCAGCAAGGTGCTTGGGCTCGACTAAGGTGTCACCGCGCTCAATCTCGGCGCGCATGTTGTGCAGATAGAGGTTGAGCTTGGCGATGGCCCAAGTGCCAAGGTTCTTTTCCTGCCCGTATAACAGCACATTGGGCTTATTGCCCAGCAGCAGACCATTGGGCAATGTAGCAATGTGGTCAGCACTTTCCACCAGCATGCCGCCACTACCGCAGGTTGGGTCGTACACGCTATGACCAGGTTGTGGGTCGATGAGTTTTACTACCAATTGCACCACAGCCTTAGGGGTGTAGAACTCTCCGCCCTTCTTGCCTGCATCATCAGCGAACTGCTTGATCAGGTACTCATAGGCGTCGCCAAGCATGTCAGCTTTATAAAGGTCATCATTACCCAGCTTGTACTGGTTGAAGTGACGCAGTAAGCGCTGGAGCGTGGCATCTGACAGCACGCGCTTATCGCCGTACTGGGTGGCCGTCAACACATACTGAAGCTCTGTGTTGTGGGCTTCAATCGTGGCGAATGCTTTGTCCAGCGCCTCACCAATGTTTTCAGTCTGGGCAATCAAGCTTGGCCAGCGAGCACTTTTGGGAAACGAGCCCCACTTGTCTTGCACCTCAACCAAGGCGTCAACCTCGCTAAGCCCTTCATCTTTTTGAAGTGCAAGGACTCGCTCATCGAACACGTCGTTGAAGCGCTTGAGAAACAGCAAGCCAAATATGTAGTTCTTGAAGTCCGACGAGTCGATGGAACCACGCAGAATGTTTGCTGACTCCCAGAGCCAGGATTCGAGCGTGTCGAGGGTAAGTTGATTTGCCATAAGGGCCTGATTTTAAAGACGAGTATGACCAAAAAAATCGATACGGCATTCTCATATGACCTCTGTGCGAATTCTGGCGCGACCTGCGCCGGTCACAGCAGACTTTGCGCTTTTTGCCAGTCGGATTTCCGGATGTATCGTGCCAGTGTCACATCGGATTTGTGCCCCGTCTGCATACGTATCTGCCAAGACGGCAAGCCTTGCTCGGCGGCGGTAGTGCAGTAACCTGCTCGCAGGCTGTGGCCGCTGAAAATTCGAGCATCAGCTCCGGCTTGTGCCATGGCACCCTTCACAATGAGAGCCACCGACTGCGGCGTCAATCCTTGCGTGGCAATGCCGTCGTAGCGGTTGACGGACCTAAAAACATGCCCCGTTCTGATGCCTGCGGTCTTAAGCCAACACATCAGTGCGGTGACCGGGCAGTGACTGCCATTGGCTCGCGGGATAAATACGGTGCGACCGTGCTGTTCCTGATCCGTCTTGCTGACTGGTAGTTCAATTTCAAGCCCTGCCGGTGAAAACGTCAAATGCTCCACGCACACGCCAACGAGCTCAGATCGGCGCATGGCCGACGCAAAGCCGATCAATAGAATCGCTCGGTCTCGCGCTGCTCTGACCGGCATGTGAACGCTCTCTATGGTTTCAAGTGCGGGCAGCAAGTCATCTTTTGTAAGTGGTTTCACTTGCCGCTGCTTGGTGCCGAGCGTGCGGCGTATGCCCTGCATGACTTGTCTGACGATTTCGCTGTGCGCTGGTGATCCGTGCTTTTGATCGACATGCGCCTTGTGGATTGCGGTGACGCGGCGCTCCAGTGTGGCAACAGCCAAGCCATCGTTTGCAGACTCAGCCAGATACTTTGCCAAGCGCTTGGGCGTGCAAGGCATCGCGCCACCATGTGCCAGGAAGTGCCGCAAGTCTGAGCCGTAGGCTCGCTTTGTGGCGCCGGCTTGACTTGCATCCATATATTCTTGAACTGAGCCGCTTTTTACTATCTTATTCTTTGTAATCCGATTTGTGATATTTTTCACTGTTTTTCGAGTGTGAGATTTTCCAGCGACTGAAATTGTCGAGTGTTTATTGCTCATGAAATCTCCAGTTTAAATATCGATAACGATTGATTATCGATAGTCAGGATTTGAATGGGATTCAGCCAGCTTCAAAGCACGCGCAGGTGGGGTACGCCATTGCTACAGGCGCGTCTACTGCTGGTTTTGAGGGATGGCTGGGGATTTGAGTTACTACAACGAACGACTTGCAATTCAGCGTTTTTGCTGAGTTTATGTAGTTGTTCTGTATATATGGCTTAAATAGCCATAAAACCGCTAAAAATACGGCATTTTCTTATATTATTGATATAATACCATTATGCACGGATAAATATGCATTATTTGTAGTGCGGTGCAGCATTATTAGATATTGATGGTTTCAATATGAGCGTGCAGAGTTTTAATCCCAATCCTTGTTTTCTCATTGGATTGAATTCGCTGAGCAATCTGGCGTTTCGCCGCCATCACCGCATACTGATGCTGCAGCGCTTGTTGCTGGTGCTGGTAGATGTGCTCGATGCACAGCAACTGGCGGATGTGTCACGCGATCTGGAGTTGCTGTACTGGCCGGTGCTGGGCCATGCGCAGAGTCCATGCTTTTTTGAAGTGCCAACCTTCCTTGGTTCAATGATGCCGGATCAGCCAATGGAGCCTGATCTGGTAGTGGAGCGCTTGATGGCTGCACCGTGCCCAGCACTGCCGGTAGATGTAGCACCAGCGGCTCGCAATCTGGAGCGGCTTCGTAAGCACTTGGACTTGTCTTCGGCTGAGTGGCTGCGGCTGCTGTGTGCATACCTGGACTATGGCGGTGCGGCGTGGCCGTGTTTTGAACTACCAGCTTCATCCCTGCGTGCTCTGCTGGCTGAATGGTGGCGTGTTGATCTGGCCGCTGTCGATGTGGCGCTGGATGAGCAACTGAGCCTGCTTGGCGTGCTGGATCAGTATGAGCCGTGCGACGCCAATACTGACTTGAAGTCGTTGCTGGGCATATGGCCGGCAACGGTTCAAGCACTAAGTCTCAGCTATGCGACAGATGCTGAGCTTCTCGCTGTGGTGGGACTGTCGATTTAGCACAGCGCCGGTGGCTTGGCCTGTGATGGCGATGTGAAGTCGCCGCTGCTCTGATTTCTGTATCTCTTGATGGACCGCTTTGCCGGTCCATTTTTTATCCGTTTCCACGCATGCGGAGGACTGCGCTCGCCCGTATGGGGCAGCGGCGTCGGCGATTCGCACGTGGAGTTCTTGTGTCTGACGTTCAACCAAGGAGTACTTCCATGTCAGCAAATTCTTCTCGTTCTGTTGCGGCACACCGCATGACTTTGATGAGCAATGCGCCGCGCTTTGCTCTCGGCCAGTTGGTGGCAACGCCTGCCGCTTTGGAGCTGCTAGAGCAAACCGGCTTCAGTGCCTTGGCATTGGTATCACGCCATGTGCATGGCGATTGGGGTGACTGCTGTGATGAAGACAAAGCCACTAACGAGGCAGCCGTTCGGCAACGTATGCGCGTGATGAGCGTTTACCGGCTGGTGGGTGCAGAAGCGCTGCAGCAGACGCCGCAAGACAAACGCAGCAGCTTGCCTACCCTGTGGATCATCACAGAAGCTGACCGCTCGGCCACAACGCTACTGCTTCCATCGGAGTATTGATGCGTCAAGGAACGTCTATCTCTGCACCACAGCGCTATGGATTCCAGCGCGTGCATGCCGCATTGCAGACCGGCCATGCGCTGACCGTTCAGCAGCAGCGCCAAGAGCCGGTGCGCTGCTTTATGCAGCAATCCATGCTCGACGGCGCTTGCGGAACGCACGTACTGGCGATGCTCTTAGTGATCTTCGATCTGGCCAAAGCTTCGGCCATGTACGACATGAGCCAGCGAAAGTACGGCGTGGCCGCAGCGGTCTGGAATGCATTCGGTCCGAAGTACTTCAGCGGCATCTATGCCAAAGAGTGGGTGGAGTTGGTCAAAAGCCTAGAGCTGCCTTTGAAGTTGACTGCCAAGTACGGAGCCAAAGAGCATGTGGATAGACATGCGCTGGACTGGTTGATGCGCGGTGAGCTGGTGGCGGTGGCATTTGCATCGGTCAAACACCAGCGCACCAAGCACTGGGCATTGGCGGTCGGTGTGGAAGGCATGGCTTCTGGATCAAAGCATCAGCCGCAGCGCATCTTGCTGCTGGACCCTGGCGGTGGTGAGCCAAGCTTTAAAGCATTCAATGCACGGCTGCGATTGCCTACCACTGGCCTTGGTAGTCGCCGCGCCAAGCAGTTGCATCTATCTGCTGGTGACGCCAAGCCATGGACAGTGTTCTGGCACTACGAATCGGAGTCGTGGTCTGCGGAGTTGGTGCGATTGCTGGCAGCGGTGCGCGTGCGCAAGTTGCAGTGAGTGGCCTATGCCTTGGAGCGTTTAGCGCGGTGATCGGCATCGACAACTTTGGATGGTGCTGGACTCTTCTCGGCGTGTGCTTGGTTGCGGCGACGCAGTTCACCGCCTTGCGATGCGGGTGGCAGAGTGGCCGTCACGCCTTCAAAGAGCTCTGCTGGCGTGATGCCTAAGCAATGGCACAGCGTGGCGAGTGTGAGCAGCGATGGATTGATGTGGCCGTTTTCCAGCTTGGAGATGCGCGAGCGCTCCACTTCGGCGTCATGCGCCAGTTGCTCTTGTGACTTTTGCGCCAGCTCGCGGTAGCTGCGCAGCTTGGCCCCCAATGCTTTTGTGACGGCATTTGGCAGCTTCACCACTGGCGTGGTGTTCAGTTGCGACGGGGCAGACTCCTTGGCTCTCATGGCCGCTGAGGGTCTGCCAATGTGTCTTTTCAACCAACGTCTTATACGACACAATGCGCTACGATTTGAGTCGTATAGAACACATACAACAGGAGAGAGAAATGATGAGAAAGACTCTAATAAGTAGCGTCTGTGCGGCTGTCGCCATGCTTGCTGGGTGCAGCAGCAATACCCCGACCTGCGCTGATGCGGAGACTGTCAGCTTGGTCAAACAGATATACCAGCAGCAGTTCGACAAGCAGCACAACGCCATGAGTGAAGAGCGTCAGCAGCGTGTGAAGTTCACGGTCAAGGACACGACTGTTGCGTTGGAGAACATCACCACCGATGCCAGCAACGCTAATACCGGCAAAGCTGTGTGTTCGGCACAGCTGACGACTGTCTTCCCGGAAGATGCTGTGAAGGCCGAGCCGCAGATGGAGCAATACATGCGGGCCATCTATGAAAAACAAGGTGCAGTGCTGGATGGCACCAAGCTCTGGGGTCAAGTGTCATACACCGTGCAGCGCACCGAAGACACTGGAGCATTACAGGTGGCACTCAACGGCTTCATGCCATTCATGGGCTATTTCCACGACATAGCCATGGATCGCTATGACCGTATGCTGCGTGCGCAAGTAGCGGCAAAGAAAGCTGCCGAAACTCAGGCACCATCTGCCAGCCAGGCCGAGATGGAAGCAGAGTCCGAGGGTACATCGTCAGAGCCTGCGCTTGTGGCAACGCCAATATCAACCCCGGCACCACGGCAGCCCCAAGCTGCGTCAAGTTCGCAAGCTCAGGTAACACCAGCAGCAGCGACACCTAGCCAGAATTCGGCAGTGCCAACGCTGTGTTCAGCCGAAGAGACTCCGGTGTTTGCGTGCTCCACTGGCAAGAAGCGTGCATCGCTGTGTATGAGCGGCAGTGGCAATGAGCTGGCATACCGGCTGGCTCCGCTTGATGGCGCGCCAGAGATGGTCTATCCGGCCAGTGCAACCGTCGTAGCCAGCACTGCATTCAAGCAAGGCACGCACGCTGGTGCCAATGGACTGCCACTACTGTTTGTGTCGTTTGATAAGGGTAACTACCGCTATGCCGTGTATGGCAGCATGACAACGGTGCAAGGCATCGTAGTCGAACAAAACGGAAAGCGGATTGCAGACCTGCGCTGCCAAGCGGATCGTATGTCTGAGCTGGGGACATCAGAGTTGCAGAGCTTGGGCCTTGGTCAAGATCAACGTCCACTTCTGCTGCCTTGAAATCACGGCTTAAGCCAGTCGGTATTTGATCTGCACGGTGGCACGCACATCAAAGTCGTCGTCGCTGAAAAATAGATGATCTAGTAGAGAGGGAGATGGTTATGCGCAGTGAAAAATTTTCTGCTTGGGGCGTTCTGATCATGGCACTGTCGCAGTCGCTTTTGACTTCAAATACCAGTGCTCAGCAGAGTCGCCAAGTGCCGGCCTACGACAAAGCTCAAACCCGAACGGTGCTTGGTCGCAGCGTCTTCTACCTGCCGCTGTTTGGGGCGGTATACCGCGACAAGTTCACTGCGCTAATACCGCGCCATCCCACAGTGCGTGGACTTGTCATTCACAACCATGGCTGTGGCGGCATGTGGGGATGGGAAACCACGGTGGCCCAGTTCTACTACCGAGAAGGGTTTGCGGTCATCACGCCAGAATTCGTGGCGCGGGACGGCAACAAGCTCGGTTGTCCAGGCGGCTCAACTGAAGAAATGCTTAAGCAAGCCAGCGAGCGGGCACGCGAAGGCGTGTACACAGCCGTCAATCCAGCGCGCCTGGATGCACGCGGCGACGATATTGCAGAAGTCGTCCGCTGGTTCAAGACCTTCTCCAATCTGCCCATTATCTTGAGCGGTCATAGCGAGGGCTGCCGCACCACTTACCACTGGGATCGTGCTGATCCCCAAATCGTTGGCGGGGTCTGTCACAAGCAGAGCGTCAACCGACAGTACGAGCATTTGTGGAAATGGGACACGCGACTGCCGATGTGGTCATCTATCGAAGACGAAGACCCGTGGGCTGGTGGCAGCAAGCAATATCCGGCGGTTGGTTTCACGGATAAGTTCAAAGCTCACCCGGAAAACCTCACGGAGTTTCGCTACCCCGGCAACAGTCACGATCCGCTGGTGCGCCAAGGTGAGGGCCAGAGCTTGGCTGCGTGGCTCAGCCAGAGAGTCACCAAGCCACTGCAGAAATTGCAAAGTGGATTCAACTACGAAGATGTTCTGCCTGCGGTGCAAGATGCTGTGAGCAGGCAATCGCGTTGATCTGGTCATTTGAGCGGCTCTAGATCGCACGAATTCAGAAATGCATCTGTAGATGCCTGGCCCACCTATCCAATCAAACTGCTTAAGGCTGCCCAATCGCCCGAATGGCAGGCGGGATTCGCCCTAACTCCGTACGCCCTGTGTCTATCCCTGTAAGGCCTGCAAGTTGTGTCGGCGCAGTCTCTTTATCGAGGCCGCCACGAATGATTGCGAGCTCGCATTGCAGAGAGATAGATGATGATGTTGGCGGCGACTTAATCTGCAGAATGGCCCCCGATTGCTGCCAGAGATTTGCGTGAATGAAATGACTTCGCCCGATAAAATCTCAAAACGGCCAGGCCACCACTTCGTTAGTGCACCATGGAAGAGATGCGCAAGAAAGCGGTTGAGCGCATACGCCTTTGTGAAGTGGCCGTTTCTGGTGATGATGGTAACTCTCTGCACATCATTACGAAGCATCGAGCCAATTGCTGTTTGCAGCTTCCCCCCTCTTTCGCGATGAGGTCGGAAGCAATTTCTATGAAAGCTTCATCTAGCGACTCAAAGATATGGGGCTGAGGACTCCAGACGGCGCCAGCAGTAGTGTACATATCCGCTGCAGCGATTCTTGCCAAGGCCTTGTCCACATGCCGAGAGTACTTAAGCCGAGGTAGACCGTTTTGGGGGCATTCCAAGATTCCATTCCAGATGGCAAGGGGGTGGGGGCACTTGGGGTCAACCAAGCAACGCAGTGCATCTTGCAATGCACCGTCACCGGAACCTAATATTCCAATCCTTGGTGCTTGGGAAAACCCTAGATTTTTCGCAGGGATGAGGTCTGCTTCCCAGAACGGGCGGTGGTCATAGCCTGCGTAAGGGGACACACTGCGACTGGAATAGCTCTTGGTTTCAACTCCAAATCCAACGGCATAGATGATGTACTGAAATTTGAAACACCCTAGGGAAGATTTAGAGCTATTTTCTAATGTGATTTTAGGAAGGGTGACTTCATCAAGCGGAATGCCATGAATACTCACGCGTCCTTTTAACGTGTCTAGCAACAACGTCTTGGCTGCATCGCTCAGGCGAGCGCCTGTGATCACAAGCTCACGCGAAGACAAGCGCTTGCTCAGACAGAAACTTGTGTAGTTTGACTTCCATCTTTTCAAACTGGGTTGCAACTCTCTAAGAAGCCTTTTCCCAAAGTCACCAACCGTCACTGGCTTCTTGAAGTTCAGTCGAAGAGTTGCTGACGCTTTGTTTCGACCAAGCAAATGCGGCTTAGCAAGAGGGAAATCATGCTCCGCATGATTGGGGTGGGGCCATTCGTACATGGCCGTGCTTACATATCTCTTTGCTGAGCTGCGCAATACACCTCCCGGTACATCATCGCCTTGCTCAATGAGCACAAAGCTAACTCCGTGCATGGATGCCTCATGTGCCGCAGCAAGCCCAGCAGCTCCGCCCCCCACGATAAGAAGCTCGAACTCGGCACAGACCTCGGGGAGATGGCATGCTACTAGACCTTGTTCGACAAGTGTCCGTATCAACGTTTGTGCACGAACAATTTGGTCCCGCAGGCTGATGCTGGAGAATCTATAGCTCAGGTCAAATTGGCGCGGGGCAATTTTGCATGAGAGCAGTGGCAGCGCATCCGCCGGTGTACTTAGAGTTGTCATTAGGCGTTCTCAAGAATTGCGCGTAAAGCTTCTTCGTCGACGGTGAAGAGCACAGGATGATTGATCAGTTCTCGGACACCTCCCGCGCCAGGAGCTTGGCCTCCGTTTCCTCCCTCTCCTCCTCTAAACCCTCCGCCACCGCCTCCCTGTCGGAAGCCGTCACCATCTCCGCCACCACCTGCGCCATTATTAGCGGCTGCGTCGCCAAAGTATGCTGAAGAGGCTTCCTCATCGCTTCTTGGCGGAATTGCATCTTGTCCTGGGCCATCCGAACGCGCAGGTGCATCCGTAAGTTGCAACTGTGCGTCGATGAATTCCCGTAACCGTGTGGTATCCAACTTTCCGTTGTATAGCTCGCTGATTCCGCTGATCCCAACCTTGAGCACGATGAGGTGACTGTTCCAGAACTCTTCGGCGAAAAAGAGTCGATGCCGCAACTCGCTCAAACGAGCCTTATCAAATTCAGACTCAAACAGTACCTCAACTAAAACCAACTGGTTGTTTCGTTGGGCAAAAAGAGGACCGTGTTCCGGCCACCAATAGTTGCGCAGATGAGCGAACTCAAGTCCATAGAGCTTGCTTGCGAGCAAGGTCGCGGAGAGATGGCGTTCTTGAGGAGTAAAGCGCGACATTGGCACTTTGCTCAAGCGCAAGAGGTCATCGGCATATGGATTCTTGTTTGGATTAAAGCTGGTCGCCATCGCTCTCATTCAATCAGTTGGTACACGTCTTTTCAGACGAAATCAAGTTCAAGCTTAAACGGCAAAGCAAGATGCTCAAGTTGACTCAAAAGAAATTTTGATTGATGACAGGGAAAAGTGGGGCGATTCACTGGGCTTGTTGGTTGACGCGTATGAAACCAAGCACTATCCCCTTGCCGTTCCACATCTCATGAGGTCATCAATGCGGAGCCGATAAAGCCGAAAGTGAACATTTCTGGATGAACTGCGCAGACGACTTGAACGAAAGTCCTTCTGTGGCCGCACGAAGTAGGCCATGCACTTAACTTTAAAGGAGGCTCTATGTCTAAGTCATCTCGCAACGGCGCTCAGGTGTCACGTGGTACCGTCAAGTCGCCAACAACTCCAGCAGCAGTCGCCCGCGTTCAAAGCGCTGTTGCTAAACAAAGTGGGGGAGGGGTTCCGAAAGGTTCATATGTTGGCCGTATGCAGCAGACCCTTGCAAAGACCGCAAATTAATCTAGCCCCTCATCTACTGGAGAACAAAATGTCCCGCCAATCAGACAACGATAACCACGCCAATCAATGCAATCCAAACCACGACGAATATTGGCACTCACGCGGTGAAGATGATCGTCCCGATGACTGGGAAGACCGAATTACTCAGGATGACAACGAAGACTGACTGAGCATCCATGCAGGCCACTCGATAGGTTCCCCCTTCTTGGGGCTTGCATTGTGTAGAAACTCATGTTGCGCGGATTGCTGAGATTCCCACTGTTGGCGACGGTGGTTCCAAAAGAGGTTGTATCTCTCCAGGTCAGGTAGCAAAAACGATTTCCCTTTGTCTCGTACCAGCAAGGTCTGCCAATGAAGAGCGAGCATGACTATCGGAAACGGTAGTCCTGGCCCCTGCCCAGCTTTTTCAAGCGTGAAGTGTTGGCGCATCTGCACCCAGTGGTCATACACAAGATCAAGAGTAAGCTTTGTTGATCCGTCGAAATAGTTGCTTACGTCGCTGTTGCTCAATACTTCCTGCGCGCTAGGTTTGGAGAGAATGCTTGCGAGAACTTGAGGGCTTGGTGCCCCGTCGGGCCATTTTTTGTACCGCATGTAGAACAGCAAGGCGTACAGAAATTCCAGCAATCGTCGAGACGGACGGAAGATGATGTTTTTTCTTGAAAGTGGTTTACGGCCTTCAAGCAAACCGTCTTGCACCCTTACCATGACAAGAGGAAACAGTGATCGTCTCTGGCGGCCGGAGAAATAGTGACTGTTCCATTCAGCGTCTAGCGTACTAATCATGTCCCAATACAGTGTGTCGCGAACTTTCTCGATAAAAACGGTAGTTTGCGCCCAGTCATTCAGGGTCTGTAGCTCTTTCAATTCCTGCTCTGTCGCGTGTTCAAAACCGGTTTCTCCAGCAATACTGACCGCTGATCCATGTCGCTCAATGTGACTCAGCAAAATTTGCTTGAATTTAGCTAGGTCGTCTTCGTCGCAGGCCGCTACCAGTGCCTCCGTCAACTCATCTATGGTCAACGCCACTGCTTTGCTCATAGGAAGAGGAACCTCTGGCGGAAATTCAAGCTGATGCATCCAACCAGTCCAAGATGCATAATTTCCAGACTTGGTTTTCGGTGCTGTCGCAATCTTTTCGTGAGCGTGAGCAAGTGCTTCGGGGTCTTCAAGGTAATTCGCTAACCACCGTTGCTGATGTTCATCTATCTTTTTCAGAGTGGATGGGCGAATCGTGTCTATGCTGCCCTTGGAGATTCGTGCTTTTGACAGCCCAGTTAGATCATGGATCAGGCTGGGAATGCTCTGATTCCGTCCTTCAGCCAACATATACAAGGGAATCAATGCAAGAGCTTCCAGAGCCAACCTTGTTGATGAAGCTGGTTGGGCCGTAGGTCTATTTTCTGAGCGACGGTTGATTTCCTTGGACAACGTTGACACAGCTTTTGCCTCTCTTATGGGTGGACAATTGAACTTTGCTTGTGGCGACAAGCGCCAACGAAACAGATTCTTCTGTTTAACGAAAAATCAGTTGCTATTCTTGCTCCAACAGATCAAGCAGCTTCTCCAGAGCTTGGCGCTTCTCAGGCAGGTACTCATAGGCGTTGTAGTGCCGATTCTGAATGCCTGAAATGCCATGCGACTGTAGTCTTCCCCGAATGTCGGAGCTGACACTTGCACTTGCCAGCAGAGTCTCAACCCCGGATCGGATTTGCTTAGCTTGAAAGTCTGCAAGACCGGCTTCGGCTGCAGCAGCTTGCGCCCATGCACTCAGCGTGGTTCCCGTTAAATGAGTCTTTCCGCCATCGCTGGTGAAAGCAAATTCACCGGGCGCACGGCATTGCTCAAGGGCAAGGCGCGCCACGTTGGTGAGAGGAACCACATGTGTACGAGCCCGCTGGCCGGTTCGTCCCTTTGGATCATGCAGAACGATGTGGTCACTATGAATGTCTGCATTGGTGAGTCGCAGCAGTTGAGCTATGCGCTGACCGCCAGTTGCCAAATGAAAACGTAGCAGGGCGCTGCGGTAGTCGTTCTGACTATTGATGTGCTTCCAGTACCTCTGCAGTCCAAAAAAGTTGATGGGATTTTTGTCGGCTTGGTTGCCTTGCGGGTCCGGCGTTGTGTCTGAGACTGGATTGATGGAAATCGCAAAGCTTTTGAAGCTCAGCGGAATGCTGGGATTGGTCTTGGCAGACTTCGCGCACTGGAAGGCGGCGCGCATATAGCTTCTCAGCTTGTTGGCACTGCGGCGCTTGCCATCTTGTATCAGTCGCCGCATCACATCAGCCACTTGCTCGGTAGTGATCTGCGATGCTGGCGATCTGGCAAGTTTTGGAAATGCTTCTATGACGTGGAGCCGTAGCACATTCCTTGCCTCTTGGTGAGAAATTTTTCCAAGATTTTGGAGATAGTCACAGTAGGCCAGCAGTAGCTTCTCAAGCGTTTGCTCTTCCAACTCTTGTGCTCGCTCCATTGCTTGAGCATGCTCTTTTTTCTTGGCTTTCTTGAGGGTCTGGTAGCCGCCACCGTCAATGTTGCCAAGATGCTGCGTGGAGAGAACTTCAGCAGCTCGAACCGCAGCGCTGAATGAGTAGCCGCGTTCTGTTGGCTTGATGCTCTTTGGCGGCGCTGACGTGTCAAACGCGCCGATTGGCTCGCGCAGCTCTTTTCCGTTGTGCTCGGAGCGCCAGTAGAACATGCCGGTGCCGTTTTTGAGCTTGCGTAGTTGCAGCGCTCCACGTGGATTTATTTTTGCGAGCGTGGCGAATTTTCCGGCAGGTAAAGCTTGAAAAATTTGGCCTGGAGTCTGGGTTGTAGTCATTGAAGGGCGATTTCTGGTTCCGGTTTGGTTCCGGAATTTTCTTCGATGATACTGGATGCTGTTGGATTGCGTTGGAAAATTAAATGTTTAAAATCAATGAGTTATGATAAAATTTAAAATCCAGTGAAATCCAGTATTAGCTAAGCTATCATGACTCATAATCCTTTGGTCGACAGTTCAAGTCTGTCACGCCCTACCAAACATGTATCAAGCCTGTCATCTTCATCGGTGACAGGCTTTTTCTTTGCTTGATTGCGAAAAAGTTGCTGATTTGGTCTGAGAGGTGTTTTTTCACCGCTAGAATACAACCCTGTTGCGGCTGTAGCTCAGCTGGATAGAGTACTTGGCTACGAACCAAGGGGTCGTGGGTTCGATTCCTGCCAGCCGCACCAAAAAACGTCTAGCCTCAGAACTAAAAAGTTCTGAGGCTTTTTCGTTTCTGGCGATCAGGTGTGTTCTGGCCTCAGGCCTTTGGGATATGCAGAGTGAACGTGCTGCCATCACCCAGTCTGCTGCTGATCTGCAGGCTGCCGCCGTGGCGCTGGGCTACGGTGCGGGTAAAGGCCAGGCCCAGACCTACACCATCCATGCGCTCATGATGCTGCAGGCGCTCGAAGGGCTGGCTGAGTTTGCTCAGCGAGGCTTCATCCATGCCAGGGCCGTGATCGCGCACGGCAATGCCCCAGCTCTGTGCGTCTTCCACAATGCTGCATTCGACGATGGCTGCTTGATCGCTGTCCTGCGGCTTGCCGTATTTGATGGCATTGGTCAGCAGGTTGATGACGGCGCGGTGCAGCAGGCCAGGGTCGCCATGCACGCTGGCTTCGGTCTCTGGCAGCTCAAACACCAGCTGCACGTTTTGCTGCTGGGCTTGTGTCCAGCAGTCAGATACGGCTTGATCGGCCAGCAGGCCTAGGTCCAGCAGTTCGCTGCGGTAGTCTTGTTCCTGCGCTCTGGCCAGGTGTACAAAGTCGTCCGCCAGCTGGAGCGATGACTGGGCGTAGCTTTCAATGCGAGCAAACAAAACTTCTTCCGACTCGATGCGTTTGCTGGTGCGCTGCATCTCCAGCAGCGTGATGATGGAGCCGACTGGCGCGCGTATGTCGTGTGAGATGAATTGCATGGCCTGATCGCGCTGGGCCTGTGCGCTGCGCAGGTCGCTGATATCGACCAGAGTGATCAGCCAGCCGGATGTGGGCGGTGCCTTAAACGCCTGACTGAGTAGCATGAGATAGCGGCCCTGCGTGTCGCGGCCCTCGCTTTGGCGCGGCAGGGTGGCTTGCTGGAGGGCGTTGCGGCTGAGCAGTGGCGCACTGTTGGTGGGCAGGCTGGCTGAGCGGTAGTCGTGACCGGTTGCGTTGTGCAGGCCGGCCAGCAGGGTCATCAAATCATCGCCTTGTTTGAGGCTGGTGCCCAAGCTTTCAATGTAGCGGTAGGCGGCGGTGTTAGCCAGCAGCACCATCCCATCGCGGTCACAGACAAAGGTGGCCGATGGCAGCTGGCGCAGGCTTTCGCTTACAAAGTGGTGCAGGGCACGCAACTGGCGTGAGGCTTGCTCGACGGCAGCAATGCGCTGGTCTAGCGCATCGCCTTTGAGTGCGCTGGTGCTGATGACCGGCAGGCCCTGACCTTGCAGGTCTTGCAGTTCCAGCGCCAGAAAGCGGGTGGCGGCTCTCAGGCGCAGCCAGCTCCAAAGCGGGTAGGCGAGTGAGAGACCCAATAGCGCCGCAGCCGGTGCAGTCTGCACATGGCCCCAGCGCGGGGCCAGCCCGGCGATAAGCAAGCTGAGCAGCGTCAGCAATGCGCTGGCAATCAAGCCGCCGGAGGGGCCACCCCATGCCAGCGCGAGCAGGCACAGCAGCACGGGCAGGAGATTGAGAACGCGGTTGAGGGATGGCGAGGCCGCTTCCAGATGCGTACCGAGCAAGATGCCATTGAGCACATGGCCCAGCATTTCCACATTGGAGACCAGGCGTGCATCAAAGCCGATAGGCGCGGTGAATTTTTCGCCCAGCCCAGTAGCAGTTGCACCAATCAGCACGTATTTGCCGCGAAACGCTGCGGGGGGAATGTTGCCGCGCAGAACGTCGATATAGGAATAGGTGGTGAACGGTGACTGATGGCTTTGCTGCTTGTCTTGCGCTGCGCTGGCAAAGGCGATGAACCGGGGCTGCAGGCGTTGCCATATCGCTCTAGGCTTGGCAGGGATCTGAGTCGTTTCAGCGGGCGGGCAGGGTTGAGTGGTTTCGCCCACGCAGTGCAGGCTCAGCGCCATATGCCACCAGAGCTGGCCGGGCCGTCCTTCTTGTGCGTAAAAGCGGCGCACCACGCCATCGGCATCCATGGGCATTTGCGTGTGGCCCAAGGCAGCGGCCACACTGGCAAGGCCTTGCAGCGGTGGTGTTGCTTCGCCCCGCTCGGCGCGGGTGATGGGCAGAACCACTTTGCCGCTTTTTTGTAGCGAGAGTTGCAGCAGCAGGTCATCGCCGGGGTAGTCAAGGTCTTCTTCGCTGAAGACGATATCCATTCCAATGGCGCGAGGCAGGCCTTGCTGAATGCGTTCCAGCGCAGCGGCGTGTAGGGCGCGGCGCCAGGGCCAGCGGCCAATGCTGTCAATACTGTCGTCATCAATGGCGACGATGACGATATCGGCAGATACAGGGCGCTGGTGCAGCCAGGCCGAGGTGTCTTGAATGATGCCGTTGATGCGCACCAACTGATTGCTGCCACTGAGCCAGTACGTCAGGCCGAGCAAAAAGGCGCTGAGTAGCAGCCAGCTCAGGCGCAGGTCTTGCAAGCGGTTTTTGCGTGTGGGTGGTGCTTCAGTCATGCAGAGAGTGCGGTGAAGCAGTCATAAAACAATAGCTGGCAGCGATTGTCAAATCACGGTTAAAGGCATGAAACCCATGACATTCCATTGAAATCATGGGCTGGCAGCTACTGTTTTTACTGGCGCGTCAGGTGGGAGCCATCGCCAGAGGTCAGGGTCTGACCCTCGGCCGAGGTGACCCAGTTACCGGTCTGGAACTGGCGTGCTGCCGAGAAATTGCTGCGCAGGCCGTTGCGGTCTTCCACCTGCATCTGCAGGTAGTAAGCGCCTGCGGGAAGGTCTTGCGTGCTCCACTGGGGCTGGGTTATCCAGGTGTCGACTACTGGCGTGGCAAAGCCGGGCTCGCTGGCCACGACGATGTGGTAGCGCTGGCCTTCTTCACCGGCCCAGCGAATGCTGCGACTGCCTTCACCCGCGCCGCCATCCAGTTGCAGATCTAGTGATTTTGGGGCTTGGGCCAGCTTCATCTTCTGGGGCGCGGCGAATGGGCCAGCATCCAGCTGACCATTGCTGAGCGTGCGAATGCTGGCAACGCGCCACTGGTACTCGCCCACGGGCAGCTTGGCTAGGGCATCGGCGGGCAGGATGCAATCTTTGAGGTCGCTCGCATCAAGCAGGGGCTGGCTGAAGTTGCCAGCGGCACTGGCCACCTGAATGCGATAGGCGGAGGCCTCCGTCACTTTGGTGCATTGCAGGCCGCGCTGGCCCAGGCCGATGGTGGCATCCGGCTCGGGCGATTCGTAGTGCGGAGGTACGGGATGAGCCTTGACGCGCAGGGCCTGCAGGCTGCGGGCGCCGGGAATGCCATTGGCATCAATGGCGCGAATGGCGGCGATGTAGTTGCCGTCTTCTACGCCTATCAGGCGGGCAGGAGATTGTGTGAACATACCGCCGCGCACGATCTGGGTGAAATCTTTGTCTTTGGCCAGTTGCACCTGATAGCGCACCGCACCGGGCATGGCGGGCAGAGGCAGGCTGACCCAGTTGGCGTCTTCCGCCAGTGCTGGCCATGCAGCAATATCAGGCGCTCCCAGCATGGCGGCAGGCTTGCCCAGCGGGCCTCCGGCTGAAACGGCAAGGCCCTGGCCGGGCTTGAGCAGGGCAGAGGGCTGGCCTGCCTGAACGGCGACCGAGCCTTCATCCACGGCTGCCGCAGTTTGGCCTGCGGCATCGGTCAGCACCAGAAACTGGGTGCCGCGCACGCTGGTGGATGCAGCCAGTGTGCGCACTTCAAAGCGGCGCTCTCCATTGGCTTGCTTGGGCACCGAGGCCTCAACCCCGCCTTCGCGCAGGTCGATGACGGATTGCAAGCTGCCGGCGCGGCCCTTGCGGCGCATCTGGCGCAGCTCTACATCAGACTCTGACTGCACCCGCACCAGCGACCCATCAGCCAGACGCACCGACACAAAGGCGTTGGCCGGAACCTTGAGCGAGTCACCTTCTTGCAGCAACTGGCCTTTTTGCACAGCTTGCGAAGTGGCACTGTCCGTATTGGCGTTGTCTGCGAGATGGCTCAAAGAGCGTGAGCTGCGTACATCACCTTGCACAAACTCTACCGATGCCGTGGCTGCGCGCAGCAGACGCGTCGGAATTTCAAGCACCGAGCCGGGGCGCAACTGAAAGGGGTTGTCCACGCGATTGTGTCTTTGCAGCGCGGTCCAGTGTGTGCGGTCACCCAGATAGCGGGCGGCCAGCATCTCCAGTGTGTCGCCAGCCACCACGCGATGGGCGATAAAGTCGCCGCCGCGTGGCTGCGGTGTGATCTGCGCGTTGACTGCATTGGTTCCCATCAGCCCTGCAAATGTCACCCAGAGCGCACCTGAGCCAAGGCCATACAGCGAGGCGTGGGTTGCAAAGCGGGACTGAGGGCGAATAGGCATGCTGTGGCGGTGAGATATGGGGTTGGTGCTATTAAAAATCAGGCAACGCTGGGCTCTTCGGCCCCAGCGGTTTCGGGGGCATCCAGGCGGTAGCCATAGCCATAAATAGCGGAAATGGCATAGGGCTGGCCAGCACGCAGATTGAGCAGGTTGCGCAGGCGCGAGACATGGGTGTCCAGCGAGCGCGATTGCACCTCGGCGTTATGACCCCAGACCACTTCGCGCAAATGATCGCGCGAGAGCAGGCGGCCCCGGTTCTGGAACAGCGTCAGTGCCAGCGTGTATTCGCGGTGCGTGACTTCTACGGGCTTGCCATCCATCTCAATGCCATTGGTGGCGGTGAGAAAGCGGTAAGGCCCGAAAGTCAGAACGCTTTGCGCAGCCAGCGGGTAGGCACGGCGCAGCAAGGAAGAGATGCGCGCGCGCAATTCACCCGCGCGGATGGGCTTGATCATGAAATCATCAGCACCGCTGGCCAGGCCTTCAATAATGTCGGCCTCTTCGCTGCGGTGGGTGATGAAGATGATAGGCACATCCTTGCTGATTTGCTCGCGCACCCAGCGCACGACATCGGGGCCCTTGGTGTCGGGCAGTTCCCAGTCGATCAGCAGCAGATCAAAGCTCTCCCGGCGCAGCTCTTGCTGCAGCGCTGCACCTTTGAGGAAGGTGTGGCAGCTGTGGCCTGCTTCTGTGGCGACTTGGCGCAACATTTCTAATTGCAAAGGATCGTCATCCAGGGCGGCAATGCGCATTTCTCATCCCTTTCGTGCGAAGGATTGAAGTACCACTGCCCGGCAATGGCACGGGCAGCTTTCTCCAAGATTCGAGAACAGTTTACTGTTCTGAGGCTTCTCTCAACTGCTCAAGCGCCTGAGCCACTTGTGCGTCACTGATGCCGTCAAGCGACTGCAGGCGAGGCTTGATCGCCTCCAGAGCCGCTGCGCCTTCACGCTGCAGCTGGGCAATGCTCTGGCCTGCTTCCTTGGGGGCGGTAAAGCCCTGGCTTTGCAGCAGCAGCTGGCCATCGGCGGCCACCAGCTTGAAGTAGAACTGGCCATCAGCCTCGCGGTACTGCTTGAACTGGGGCAGGGCGGCTTTGGCCGTCTTGGCCTTGGCTTTGTTGGTCTGCGCTAGATTGCGGATGCCCACCGCGCTGCGCAGTTGCTGCAGCAAGGGGGTGGCCAGCTTGCGGGCCTTGATGCCACCGGCTTGCAGAATCTCTTCCAGCTCGGCGGGGTGGGCCATCAGGTATTCATAGCGCTCGCGCATGGGTGCGATTTCGCGATCGATGCGCTCGAACAGGGCCTGCTTGGCATCGCTCCAGGCAATGCCTGCGGCGTATTGCTGGCGCAGGGCTTCGGTTTCTTCGGCGCTGGCAAAGGCTTGATAGATCTGGAACAGTGCCGAGCCTTCGACTTCCTTGGGCTCGCCGGGCGCGCGCGAGTCTGTGGTGATGCCGTTGATGAGTTTTTTGAGCTGTTCACGCGTGGCAAACAGCGGAATCGTGTTGTTGTAGCTTTTGCTCATTTTGCGGCCATCAAGGCCGGGCAAGGTTGCAACGCTTTCTTCCACCACGGCTTCGGGCAGGGCAAAGTATTCGCCGCCGTAGATGTGGTTGAAGCTCGAAGCCATGTCGCGCGCCATCTCCAGATGCTGGACCTGATCGCGGCCCACCGGCACTTTGTTGGCGTTGAAGACCAAGATGTCAGCGCCCATCAGCACGGGGTACATGAACAGGCCAGCGGTCACGCCGTCATCAGGCTCGGTGCCAGCGGCGTTGTTTTTGTCTACGGATGCTTTGTAGGCATGGGCGCGGTTGAGGATGCCCTTGCCGGTCACGCAGGTCAGGAACCAGGTCAGCTCGGGAATCTCGGGAATGTCCGACTGGCGGTAGAAGGTGACGTGTTCTGGGTCCAGACCGGCGGCCAGCCAGCTGGCGGCAATCTCGATGGTGGAGCGCTGCACGCGCTCCGGGTCCTGGCACTTGATGAGCGCGTGGTAGTCGGCCAGAAAGTAGAAGTTCTCTACGTTTTTGTTGCGGCTGGCCTCAATGGCGGGGCGCATCATGCCTGCGTAGTTGCCCAGGTGTGGGGTGCCGCTGGGGGTGATGCCGGTCAGGAAACGGGTAGTACTCATAGGAATCAACAGCAAAAATCGATAGCAGTCAGCCGCGCCTGTGTCAGCGCAGCAAGGCCATGAAGGGGTAGAGGATCAGGTCGATGGCCGAGTAGCCCAGGCTCATCAGCGGACGCAGCCAGTAGCTGCCGACCACGCCGAGCAGAACCAGGCCCATGACGATGAAAAAGCCATAGGGCTCAACACGGGCCACGGCCTGCGCCTGCTTCCAGGGCAGCAGGCCAACCAGGATGCGGCCTCCATCGAGAGGCGGCAGCGGAAAGAGGTTGAAGGCCCACATCACAAGGTTGACCGTGATGCCGGCGCGGCACATCTCTAAAAAGAAGCGCTCGTGCTGGCCCAGTGCTACCAGCATCACCAGTACCAGCGCCCAGAAAATGGCCTGCACAAAGTTGGATGCCGGGCCAGCCAGCGCCACCCAGATCATGTCTCGCTTGGGATTGCGCAACTGGTCAAAGCGCACGGGAACGGGCTTGGCGTAGCCAAACAAAAAAGTCCCTGACGTGGCGAAGTACAGCATCAGCGGCATCAGGATGGTGCCGATGGGGTCTATGTGCTTGATGGGGTTGAGCGTGATGCGCCCCATCATGGCTGCGGTGTTGTCGCCAAAATGACGCGCCGCATAGCCGTGCGCCGCCTCATGAATGGTAATGGCGAACAGCACAGGCAGTGCGTAGATCAGGACGGTTTGAATGAGTTGGGCGAATTCCACCCAGTGATTGTCTCAGACGTCGCGCCTTGGCGCTGTCTTGCTCTCGCACAAGTCAGTTTCAGGGCCTGAAATTCGGGTTGCACATAATTGCCAGATCAAGTAAGTGTTGCAAAATGCAACCTGCATGCAGCTTTAGGTCAGCGCTTGGACGCTGCTCAGGTCGTATGCGAGACAGATAAATCAATTAATAACAACGCGTTCGGCACAGCAGGGCTGGGCAAGGGGATCAATATGACGGTGAGCAATCGACTGGTGGTTGCGTTTGTCAGCATCAGCGTATTTGTGCTGGCGCTGATGGGCATTGCGTGGGTGGCGATGTCTGATGTGCTGACGGTGCTGCAAGCGGGCTCGCTCACGGCCCAGCAGTCGCAGCAACTGATGACTGAAGTCCAACGCTCGCGCTGGTGGTTGCTGGCGCTGGGGGCATGGGTGTGTATTTCTTGCGCGTGGTCGTGGTTCAGTCTGCGCCGGGGCATTGTGGCGCCTTTGCAGGAAGCGATCTTGATTGCCGAGACCGTTGCTGCGGGTGACTTGAGCAAAGAGTTTTCATCCAACGCCACCGGTGAGTTTGGTCGTCTGCTGACAGCGCTGAGCACCATGGAGGACACGCTGACTGAACTGGTGGGGCGCATCAAGCAGTCCACGGATTCGCTGGCCGTATCGGCGTATGAGATTGATGCAGGTAACTCCAACCTCTCCAGTCGCACCGAACAACAGGTCAGCGCGCTGACCGAAACGGCGGCCAGCATGGAGCAGCTCACCATCACAGTGCGCCAGAACGCTGAGCGTGCGCATTCGGCAAGCTCTTTGGCCGTGACGGCATCGGCTAATGCAGGGCGCGGTGGGCAGGTGGTCAATCAGGTGGTCGACACCATGGATGCCATCAGCGGTAGCTCACGCAAGATTGTGGACATCATTCAGGTGATTGAAGGCATCGCCTTCCAGACCAATATCCTGGCGCTGAACGCTGCCGTGGAAGCCGCCCGCGCCGGCGAGCAAGGCCGTGGCTTTGCCGTGGTGGCTAGCGAGGTGCGCTCTCTGGCAGGCCGCAGTGCTGAGGCTGCCAAACAGATCAAGGAGCTGATTACCGCCAGCGTGGCGCAGGTGGAAAGTGGCTCCGGGTTGGTGGGGCAAGCCGGTAGCACCATGCAGGACATCATGCAGTCCGTAGGTCAGGTGACGGGGTTGCTGGGCGAAATCTCCGGCGCACTGAAGGAGCAAAGCGAGGGCATTGCCCACGTGAATACGGCCGTGGCGCATATGGACAGTACCAATCAGGAAAACGCAGCGCTGGTCATGCAGGCCACGCAGGCTGCGGCCGCGCTCAATGCCCGCACGCAAGATTTGCAGCAGGCCGTGGGTGCTTTCAAGCTGGATGACGACGATGCGCCCGCGACCATGTTGCCGCTGCACCCAGCCATGGCGCCTGCGGGACGGCGTGCATCTGCCTTATCAAAGCCAGCGCTGGCGTATGAAGAATACTGATTTCAGGTGAAACAAGGCTGTAGCCTAATATTGACATGCGCTATGTGCTATCAATATTGGGTGAAGAGTTTTTTGAGTTCAGTCGGCTTGAAGGCCAATGTCTTCCAGACTGCCCAATCCCTGACGCACCACGACGGGCGGGTTATTCAGGGCCATGGGCGTGAGGTCGAGCACGGTGGTCGGCTGCTGCGGGCAAGCGCCGGAATCAACTACGGCGTCGAGCTCATGCGGAAAGCGCTCCAGAATCGATTCCGCATCGTTGAGCGGCTCGGTCTCTCCGGGAGCAATCAAGGTGGTTGCCAGCAACGGTTCGCCCAGTTCCTCCAGCAGTAGTTGCAGGCCCTTGCGATCAGGCACGCGCAGGCCGATGGTCTTGCGCGAGGGGTGGCTCAGGCGCTTGGGCACTTCCTTGCTGGCTTCAAGAATAAAAGTGTAGGGGCCGGGCGTGGCCAGCTTCAGCAGGCGGTACTGGCGGTTGTCCACGCGGGCGTAATTAGCCAGCTCTGACAGGTCGCGGCACAGTAGTGTGAGGTGGTGCTTGTCGTTAATCTGGCGAATGCGGCGCAGCCGGTCTACTGCGTTCTTGTCATCAAGGTGACAGACCAGGGCGTAGCTCGAATCTGTAGGCACCGCCAAGATCGCGCCCTTGCGCAGCATGTCTGCAGCCTGCTTGATGATGCGGGGCTGAGGGTTCTCTGGATAGACTTCAAAAACGGTGGTCATGCGAGCTTTCGTTGAGATTCAGGCACGCTGAATGCGGTCTTGCAGCAACTCCCATACAGGGGTGAGGTTGTCGGGCAGGTAGGGAAGCTGTCCCAGGTCGATTTGTGATTCTTCGGGACTGTGGAAGTCGCTGCCGCGTGATGCGGCGAGATCGAATTCTTTGGCCATATCGGCATAGGTCACATATTCATGCGGGCGGTGGCTGCCGGTAATAACTTCTACGCCTTGGCCGCCCAGTTGCTTGAATTCTGAAAACAGCGCGTATTCCTCAAGCGCGCTGAAGTCATATCGCGCCGGGTGGGCAATGACGGCTACGCCTCCGGCATCCACAATCCAGCGCACTGCATCGCGCAGATTGGCCCAGACATGGGAGACATAGCCGGGTTTGCCTTCTGTCAGGTAACGCCTGAAGACTTCATAGGTATCGCTGCAAACCCCGGTCTCCACCAGAAAGCGCGCAAAGTGGGTGCGCGAGACCAGCTCGGGGTTGCCAGCGTGGCGCAGTGCGCCTTCGTAGGCACCGGGAATGCCTGCTTCTTCCAGTAGACGCGCCATTTCGCGGGCACGCGGGCCTCGGCCATGGCGGGTGTCGTACAGACCTTGCGTCAATTCCGCGTTGTCGGCATCAAAGCCCAGACCCACGATATGCACGCTGCTGCCTGCGTAGCTGACGGAGATTTCAGTGCCCGTCAGATAGTCAAGACCGGCCGCCTTGGCCGCTGCGGCTGCGCGGTGCTGGCCGCCGACTTCATCGTGATCGGTCAGCGCCCACAGCTCCACCCCTCGCGCAGCGGCACGCTGGGCCAGTTGCTCAGGCGTCAAAGTGCCGTCGGAGACGACAGAGTGGCAGTGGAGATCGGCGTTCAGATATGTTTTTGGCACGGCTTCATTGTAGATTGCCGTATTTTTTGTGTTGCCCATCCGGGCTGATATGGCTTTGCAGGCAAGGTGCCGGAGTGCGGAGTGCTTGATTTGTAACAGTATTTAATATTCTCAGGGCGATGACGATGATACGGGGGACGCCGTTCCGGACTGACATGGGCGCCGCCAAACGCTCCTGGCGGTTGGGGTCCGTGCAGACTGGGGCTGCTCTTGCTCAAACGTATTGCTTAGATTGGTTTTCCATGAAGTTGAATCAACTCACTGTGGCCCAAAAGTTGTGGGTGCTGGTGATTGGCCTGTTGCTGGGCATGCTGGTGGTGAACGCCAGCAGCCTGGTGTATTTGCACAATGTCAACACCACCATCGCCGACAACGTAGACCGCACCCAGATCGCTGCTACCTTGGCGCGTGAGTGGCGCAACCTCACCGAGACCAGCATTGATCGCTCCATCGTGGCGGCCATCTCCAGCGAGGAAAACCTGGTCGTGCAGCAGCGCCAGCTGATGGCCCAGGGCATTGAGCGCATCAATGCCCTGCAAAAGCAGGTGGCGGAAACCGCTCGTTCCGAAGAGTCGCAAAAGGCGCTGGAAGGCATTGCGGAGCATCGCCGCAAGACGCTGGAAGTCAATACAGCAGTGCAGCAGGCCCGCAGCAACGGCGACTTTGCCGCAACCTACGACCTCGTGGAAAAGCAGCTGCGCCCCACCGCCAAGGCCTATATCGATGCCCAGGAAGCCTTTGTGCGCCTGCAAGAGCAGCACCGTGACCAGGCCAGAAGCAATGGCGATCGGCTGCGCAGCAACGCCTACTGGGTCAGCGCCAGCGTGTGCGGCTTGCTGGTGTTGCTGGGCTTGGTCATGGCCGTGCTGATCGTGCGCTCCGTGACCCATCCTTTGAACGAAGCCGTGGCCCTGGCCAACACCATTGCGGGGGGCGATCTCACGGCCTCCGTCAATGCGGATCGCAATGATGAACTAGGTTTGCTTCTCAAGGCCTTGAACGCCATGACCGAGCGTCTGCGCAGCGTGGTCGGACAGGTGCGCTCGGGTGTGGAATCCGTGTCTTCTGCCTCGGGCCAGATCGCCACGGGTAACCAGGATTTGTCAGCCCGTACCGAGCAGACTGCCGCCAATCTGGAAGAAACCGCTGCCAGCATGGAAGAGCTGACCGCTACGGTGACTCAATCCGCCGATACTGCCCGTCAAGCTAATCAGCTGGCATCAACTGCTGCACAGGCTGCCGAGCAGGGCGGCCAGGTGGTGCAGCAGGTGGTGAAGAGCATGGGGCAGATCACGGACAGCAGCCGCAGAATCGCCGACATCATCGGTGTGATCGACTCCATTGCCTTTCAGACCAATATCCTGGCGCTGAATGCGGCGGTGGAAGCGGCCCGTGCTGGTGAGCAGGGGCGTGGTTTTGCCGTGGTGGCCAGCGAGGTGCGAGCCTTGGCCAAGCGCAGCGCCGATGCTGCTAAGGAAATCAAGCAGCTCATCACCACCAGCGTGGACAACGTGCAGTCGGGCTCGCAGCAGGTGGAGCTGGCAGGCAAGAGCATGAACGAGATCGTGGCCAGCGTGCGCCGCGTCAGCGACCTGATTGGCGAGATCACGGCCTCGTCGACTGAGCAGCGCGACGGCATCAACCAGGTGAACCAGGCCGTCACCAATCTCGATCAGATGACGCAGCAGAATGCGGCGCTGGTGGAAGAGTCCAGTGCGGCTGCGCTTTCCATGCAAGAGCAGGCAGAGCGTCTGGCCGAGGTGGTTTCCATCTTCAAGCTGGGCCATGAAAGCGGCTATCCCAAGGTGGCTGCACCCCAGCGTGCCGCAAGCCGCACGGTGCCAGCCATGGCGCCCGTCAAGCCGCGTGCAGCAGCGATGACAACTAAGCCTGCCAGCAAGGTCGCTATGCCCAAGTCTTTGGCTAACAGCAGCAAGTCCGCTGCAGCGGCTGATGATGGGGACTGGGAAACTTTTTAAGCAGCCGCATCCGCATGCCAAAAGCCCGCAGCGTCTGAAAAGAAGCTGCGGGCTTTTTCACGCCTTCTTTATGAAATGACGTGTTGCGGTAAGCGGGAAAGTCCTGATAACAAGTGCTATGTTCAAGATAGAAAGCAGTTGTAACAATTATTAATATTCCGGGGCAGCCTTGAGGAGCTATCTCCGCCTGGCTTGAGAGAGGACGTCAAGGGCCAGGAATTGACCGTCAGAGTCATGAATAAGCCAGCCCAGAGTTCACGATGCGTGACGTACCAGTGTTTGGATTTTCTTGTCTGGATTGGTTGGTTCATGAAGTTGTTTCAATTCACGGTGGCCCAGAAGCTATGGGTGCTGGTGATCGGTCTTTTGGCGAGCATGTTGTTGCTGGTGGCGGGCAGTCTGGCCTATTCCAGTCGTGTCAATGAAAGCGTTTTCTCGGCAGCCGTGCAGGCACAGACTGCGGCTGATCAGGCCAAAGAATGGCGCATCCTGACGCAGATGAGCATGGACCGCTTTACGGCGGCAGCCATGTCGACTGAGGAAAACCTGGTGGAGCATCAGTACAAGCTGATGGGAAGCCTGATCGCCAGCATTAATGCGCTGCGTGAGAAAGTGCTGGCGCAAGTGCATACCGATGAAGCCAAGAAGTTGATGGCTGATGTCAACAAGCACCGCGACACCTTGTTTGCAGCGAACAAGGAGGTCGATCAAGCCCGGCGTGCACGTGATTTTGAGCATTCTCAGAAACTGATTGAAGAGCAGCTCAACCCGGGTGCTCAGAAATACTACGCCGCCCTTGATGCCTATGTGCAACTGCAGGATCGTTATCGCCTGCAGGCGCTGGAAGATGGAGAAGCCAGCCGCACCAAAGCCTATTGGGTTATTGCCGCTGCCTGCGGTTTGATCATGTCGCTGGGGCTGGTGAGCGGCGTGCTTATCATGCGATCCATTACCCAGCCGCTAATGAAGGCGGTTGAACTGGCGGATGCCATTGCAGATGCTGACTTGAGCGTCACTACAGACCATCAACGAGATGACGAGTTAGGTCATCTGCATCGCTCGCTCAATGCCATGGCTGCGCGCTTGCGCACAGTGGTCGGTCAGGTGCGATCGGGCGTGGAGTCCGTCTCCTCGGTCTCGGGCCAGATTGCCACGGGTAACCAGGATTTGTCAGCCCGCACCGAGCAGACTGCCGCCAATCTGGAAGAAACCGCCGCCAGCATGGAAGAGCTGACCGCGACGGTGACTCAATCCGCCGATACTGCCCGTCAAGCCAATCAGCTGGCATCAACTGCTGCACAGGCTGCCGAGCAAGGCGGTCAGGTGGTGCAGCGCGTGGTGCAAAGCATGGGCCAGATTACCGACAGCAGCCGCAAAATCTCCGACATCATCGGCGTGATCGACTCCATTGCCTTTCAGACCAATATCCTGGCGCTGAATGCGGCGGTGGAAGCCGCCCGTGCCGGTGAGCAGGGCCGAGGCTTTGCCGTAGTGGCCAGCGAGGTGCGAGCCCTGGCCAAGCGCAGTGCCGATGCGGCCAAGGAAATCAAGCAGCTCATCACCACCAGCGTGGACAACGTGCGGTCGGGCTCGCAGCAGGTGGAGCTGGCAGGCAAGAGCATGAACGAGATCGTGGCCAGCGTGCGCCGCGTCAGTGATCTGATTGGTGAAATCACCGCCTCCTCGACTGAGCAGCGCGACGGTATCAATCAAGTGAATCAGGCCGTTACCAATCTCGATCAGATGACGCAGCAGAATGCGGCGCTGGTGGAGGAGTCCAGTGCGGCGGCCTTGTCCATGCAGGAGCAGTCCCGCCGTCTCTCGGACGTGGTGTCGGTCTTCAAGCTTGGCCGGCAAACGGCAGCCGCTATCCATACGCCTGCGCGGGCTTCTGTCGGCGTTTCAGACCCAGCAGTTGCGCCACGCATGGCTGCGGCTAAAGTGATGAAACCGTCGAATCTGCCCGCATCGGCTGCGCCCAGGCTGGCGACTGCCGCCAGGAAGCCGCAGCCGGTTGCTGCCACTGCGGCTGACGATGACTGGGAGCAGTTCTAAACGCTGAAAAGAGCAGCCTCTGCGTTGTGTAGCGGCTGCTCATTTGGCCAGCGTCAAAAGCCCATATTGCCGGCACCGCCTTCAAAGTCCTGCGCGGCTTCTACGAGGAATTGCACTTTGCGTTCGCCGCGCCATTCGTTGATGTCGAGGCGGTAGGCCAGCGTGGTGCGGGCGGGTAGCGGGTCGGTATGGTTGAACCAGATGGCATCGACTTTGGAGCCATGGTGCAGCAGCTCCAGCTTCAGGTGTTTTTCACCGACGAGGCGCTGGGAGGTGATCTCCAGCTCTTCGCTGAAGGTGGGGGCGGCAAAGCCCTGGCCCCAAACGGCCAGTTGCATTTGCTCGATGAGGGCGGTGTCCAGCCATTGGGGCGAGAGCGGGCCGTCGGTTTCCAGTCTGCGCATCAGCGTGGCGGCATCCAGCCATTCCTGAGCGACCTGGGCCAGTGCCTGTTCAAAGTCTTTGAAGCGTGTTCTGTCAATCGTGCAGCCTGCCGCCATGGCGTGGCCGCCAAAGCGCAGCACCATGCCGGGGTGGCGTTTGCTGACCAGGTCCAGTGCATCGCGCAGATGAAAGCCAGGGATGGAGCGGCCCGAACCCTTGATTTCATGCTCTTTGCCCGGCGCGCCGCTGGCGGCGAACACAAAGCTGGGGCGGTGCAGCTTGTCTTTGATGCGGGATGCGACCACGCCCACCACGCCTTCGTGAAAGTCGGGGTCAAACACGCTGATGGCGGGCGGCGGCGTCATGCCGTCCTTGAACAGGCCTTCGGCCATCAGCAGAGCCTGCTCACGCATGCCCACTTCAATCTCACGGCGTTCGCGGTTGATGCTGTCCAGCATGCGGGCCAGATTGTCGGCACGGCTGGCATCTTCGGTGGTCAGGCATTCTATGCCGATGGTCATGTCGGCCAGGCGGCCTGCGGCGTTGATGCGCGGGCCCAGTGCAAAGCCAAAGTCGATGGTGCTGGCCATGTCAAAGCGGCGGCCTGACGCCTCAAACAGCGCGCGAATGCCGGGCTGCATGATGCCTTTGCGAATTTGTTTGAGGCCCAGCGCCACCAGCCGGCGGTTATTGGCATCGAGCTTGACCACATCGGCCACGGTGCCCAGTGCCACCAGTGGCAGCAATTGTTCAAGGCGGGGCTGGGTGTGGCGATCAAAACGGCCGCGGCTGCGCAGCTCGGTGCGCAGGGCCAGCAGCACGTAGAACATGACGCCCACGCCCGCCATGGATTTGCTCTCAAACGTGCAGCCGGGCTGGTTGGGGTTGACGATGGCATCGGCCTGAGGAAGGCTGTCGCCGGGCAGGTGGTGGTCGGTGACGACGACAGACAGGCCCAGCTCTTTGGCCACGGCCACGCCTTCTACGCTGGCGATACCGTTGTCCACGGTGATCAGCATGTCGGCACCGGTTTCCTTGACGCGACGGGAGATGGGGGCAGTGAGGCCGTAGCCATCGACCACGCGGTCGGGCACGAGGTAATCCACATGCTGCGCGCCCAGCAGGCGCAGGCCGCGCATACCTACGGCGCAGGCGGTAGCGCCGTCGCAGTCATAGTCGGCCACGATGCACAGGCGCTTTTGCTGGGCAATGGCATCGGCCAGCAACTGCACAGCGTTGTCTATGCCGTGCAAGCCAGATGGAGCCAGCAACAAGGCGGGCGCGTCATCCAGCTCATCGGCAGAGCACACGCCACGCGCGGCGTAGAGCTGGGCCAGCAGCGGGTGAATCTGGGCCTGCAGCAGAGTCGATACGCTGTCGCTGGGAATGGTGCGGGGCGTGATCTTCATGGCTGAGCGGCTTTGGCTTGCAGGGCGATGAGAGATTTGATTTTCATAGCATCTCTCGCAAATCTGGTAAGCGCTTAGCTCCAAAAAGACTCTTTATTTTTTCCGCGAAGCTGCGTGGCTGGCTTTGCCATTGCACGGCATTGCGCTCGCCGCAAAGAGTGAGCTTGATGGGCTCGCCCTTGGCGGCGCGTTGCTGCAGGTCGGCGATCAGGCCGCTGTCCAGCGCTTGCCAGGCTTTTTGCCAGCTCTGCACATCGCTTTGCAAGGTGGCCTGGCGCAGGTCGTCGATGCAGACAGCCTGTGGTTTGGTCACGGGCAAGCGGGGCAGGCTGCCCGTGCCATGTACCCAGAAGGAGTTGATGGGCGGCAGGCGGCGCTCGGCACGCTGGTCGTTGAAGACGTTGGTGTAGAGCAGCATTTGCAGCTCGGTCTGCAGGCGCTGAATGATGGCGCCCTGAATCGGGTTGGGCATCCAGGGGCGGACATCACGGCCCAGAGCGCGGTCCATCGAGGCGGTGGCCAAGTCCTTGAATGCTGCGCCGCGCGCCAGCCAGAGGTCGGGGAGCAGATATTCCAGCGTGATGCCGTCATCACTGAACCACGGCGCAATCAGCGCCAGCAACTGGCGGGATTCGTCTTCGCTCAGCGGGGCGCTGGCGGGATCAGTCTGGTGCACCTGATCGGGCGTGATATGCCAGTGGCAGGGCGTGATGAAGGCGCAGGGCTGTGTGGTCTCGCCCGATGCCAGTGCGGCCCATGGGATCAGGCCCGGTGTGTCGGGTAGTTGCATGGCGCGGGCCAGTGCTCGCTCGTGCGGGGGCGAGAAATCCATCTCGTCACCTTGCACCACCGAGGTGGGCGTCAGCGTTGCCAGCAGGGCTTGCAGCTGGGGGAGTTGCAGGCCATCCCAGGCTTTGGGAATGTCGGCAGGGCCGCTGGCGTAGGCAACAATGATTTCAGAGGTGCCTGTGCCCAGGGCGTGGGCAGCAGGTAGCAAAGGCGCGGTCAAAGACATGCTGGCTATTGTCGTGCATGGCCGCTACATATGCCCCGGCAAGGGCTGGAAGGCTGCACTGGTAAAAATTTGCACAAGGCTGGCGCAGGCTGCAGGGCATCCCGGGCAATGCCACAATGCGGTCAACATGCAATTTCCCTACGAACTGGCCGTGGGCTGGCGCTACACCCGTGCAGGGCGCGCTACACGCCGCAATGGCTTCATCTCCTTTATCTCGGGTGTCTCCATGCTTGGCATTGCGCTGGGCGTGGCGGCGCTGATCATTGTGCTGAGTGTGATGAACGGCTTCCAGAAGGAAGTGCGCGACCGCATGCTCAGCGTTGTCTCCCATGTGGAAATCTACGCCCCGCAAGGCGCACCCTTGCCCGATGTGGAGCGCACCATGCGCGAGGCGCGCTCCAATAAGGACGTGATTGGCGCTGCACCTTTTGTAGCTGCTCAGGCACTGCTGGCGCGCGGTGAAGATATGAAAGGGGCCTTGGTGCGCGGCATTGACCCGGCGCGGGAAGGCGAAGTCACCGATCTGGCTGCGACCAGCGGCGAGGTGCTCAAGCGCCTGATTCCCGGTGAATTCAAAGTGGTGCTGGGCATTGAGCTGGCCCGCTCGCTGGGCGTGATCGAGGGCGATGTCATCACCATGATTGCTCCGAGTGGCCAGGTCACGCCTGCCGGTGTGCTGCCGCGCATGAAACAGATGACGGTGGCGGGCACGTTTGACTCGGGCCACTACGAATACGACTCGGCACTGGTAATGATGCATTACGAAGATGCGCAGCGCCTCTTCCGCCTGGAAGGCCCGACCGGCATTCGCCTCAAGCTCAAGGACTTGCACGAAGCACCGCGCGTGGCGCATGAGCTGGCCGATACGCTGAGCGACCGCTTGTTCATCCGCGACTGGACGCAGCAGAACAAGACCTGGTTTGCCGCCGTACAGCTTGAAAAGCGAATGATGTTCATCATCCTCACGCTGATCGTGGCCGTGGCGGCTTTCAATCTGGTGTCCACCCTGGTGATGAGCGTGCAGGACAAGCGTGCCGACATTGCCATCTTGCGCACCCTGGGCGCTTCGCCTTCGTCCATCATGGGCATCTTCATGGTCCAGGGTGCCATGGTGGGCGTGATTGGAACGCTGGCCGGTCTGGTGCTGGGTCTGGGTATTGCTTTCAATATTGATGTGATCGTGCCCGCTATTGAGCAGGCACTGCACGCCAACTTCCTGCCCAAGGACATTTACCTCATCAGCAAGATGCCCAGTGAGCCGCAGTCCACAGACATCGTGCCGATTGCCGTGATTTCTCTGATTCTTTCTTTTGTGGCCACGATTTACCCCAGCTGGCGCGCCAGCCGCGTGAACCCTGCGGAGGCACTGCGCTATGAATAATGTTGTGATGGGACAGACCGTGCTTGAAGCGCGCGGCCTGACCAAGCGCTTTGCCGAAGGCAAGCTGGATGTGACGGTGCTGCAGGGCGTGGACTTGCAAGTCAAGGCCGGCGAAACGCTGGCCGTGGTGGGGGCGTCGGGCTCGGGCAAGAGTACCTTGCTGCACCTGATGGGGGGGCTGGATGCACCGACCACTGGCAGCGTCAGCCTGATGGGCCAGCCCTTGAACCAGCTCAGCCCACAAAAGCAAGGCATGCTGCGTAATCAGCATCTGGGTTTTATCTACCAGTTTCACCACCTGCTGGCCGAATTTACGGCGCAGGAAAACGTGGCCATGCCGCTGCGCATTCGTCGCGATGCCAAGGATGACTGCATGGAACGTGCCGCCGAGATGTTGCGCGCTGTGGGCCTCGGCGACCGTTTGACGCACCGCCCGGCCGAACTCTCTGGTGGCGAGCGCCAGCGCGTGGCCATTGCGCGTGCGCTGGTTACCCGCCCGGCCTGCGTGCTGGCCGATGAACCCACGGGCAATCTGGACCGCGGCACGGCTGACACCGTGTTTGCGCTGATGCTGGAGCTGGCCCGCAACAACGGCACGGCCTTTGTGATGGTCACCCATGACGAAGCACTGGCGGCCCGCTGCGACCGCATGGTGAGACTGGGTCTTGGTCAGCTAGGCTGATAGCTATTGCATGAACAAAAGGCCCGGAGATTCCGGGCCTTTTTTGATGAATAAAGGCATGCAACCTTTATTCAATAAGCGGTAGCAGCTGCGTTTTTGATAGCGATATGCGCTTGCGCACGTGCCGATTGACTATTCTGCAGCGATGCGTGGGGGCGTTCTGTGCGTTGATTGCCAGAAGCATCCTGCGCTGTCAGGTCGTCAGTCACTTCACGCAGTCTGGCCGACTGGGTCAGCGATGACTGAACCACCTCGCCCATGATCTGCGTGACCTGGCGCGATGAGGTGACGATCTCGGCCATGGTTGTGCCTGCCTCACGTACCTGCGTGACGCCTTGCGTAACCTGATTGACCGATGCCTGAATCAGTTGCTTGATTTCCTTGGCCGCTTCTGCGCTGTGCTGGGCCAGCTGGCGCACCTCGTTGGCCACCACGGCAAAGCCCCGGCCCTGATCGCCAGCGCGCGCTGCTTCTACCGCTGCATTGAGCGCCAGCAGATTGGTCTGAAAGGCGATGGAATCCATCATGCCGATGATGTCGCTGATCTTGCGTGAGCTCGCGCTGATGGATTCCATGGTCGTGACCACCTCTTGCACGGTGCGGCCACCGGCCTCGGCCACGCTGCAGGCGTCTTGCGCCAGTTCGTTGGCTTGACGTGCATGGTTGGCACTTTCAGTCAGACCTTCCACTGTGGCGCGCAAAGTGTGCGCAGCCGTCACGCGCTGAGTAATGTTGGTGGCAAATTTGACAACCTTGAAAGGCCGCCCCTCAGCGTCCAGAATTGGGTTGTAGCTGGCTTCAATCCACACTTGGCGGCCGTTTTTGCCTATGCGCAAGTACTGCCCCGCATCGTTGTGACCCATGCCCAGCTTTTGCCAGAAGTGCTGGTAGGCCAGACTCTGGCCCTCATGCGGCGGCACAAACATGCGGTGGTGCTTGCCCACTACTTCTTGAAGGTGGTAACCCATGGTCTGCAAAAACAGATCATTGGCCGTGATGATGGTGCCATCCAGATCAAATTCAATGATGGCCTGCACTTTGGCAATGGCCTCCAGCTGGCCGCGTGCATCGTCTTCGTTTTGCTGCTGCTCGGTAATGTCGGTGGCGTACTTGATGACTTTGCGCGGCTTGCCGTGGCTGTCCAGAATCGGGTTGTAGCTGGCCTGCAGCCACACATCCTGCCCCTGACTGTTGATGCGGCGGTAGCGCCCGCTGTCGTGCACGCCCGCTGCCAGTCGCTGCCAGAACTGTGCGTATTCGGCGGATTCACGGGTTTCCTCATCCACAAATAGGCGGTGGTGCTGGCCAATGATCTGCTCGGCTTCATAGCCCATGGTGCGCAGAAAGTTTTCGTTGGCCGACAGCACATGGCCCTGCAGATCAAACTCGATCACGGCCTGCACCTGATCAAGCGCGGCCAGCTTGCTTTGCATGTCATTGCGTTGCTGGTTTCGGCTCAGTCGTTGCCAGAGCGTGCCTTGCAGAAGTCCTGTCATAACGTGATCCTTTGGCCAGTCGCAAAGTGCAGAGGGTGAGGTTGCCCAATGTTTTATTTGTTTCAATCTGTTTCGTGTAGGACAAAATTGGATGTTGCCTGTGGGTTTACACCGACTCGCCTCAAATGGCATTGCAACGCAGGCGCAAGAGCCGGTGCATGATGCGCAAATGCCGACTTGGATAGATACCCACTGCCACCTGGACGCTGCCGAATTCGCGCCAGACCGCGATGCCGTGCGCGCCGCCGCCAGTGCTGAGGGTGTAAGTCATTTGGTGATTCCTGCTGTGCAGCGCAGCCACTGGCAGGAGGTGATTGCGCTGGCGCACCGCCATGGCGATAGCTACGCGCTGGGCATACACCCGCTGTATACGCCGGGCGCAGATGAGTCCGATATTGCAGCGCTGCGCGAGTTGCTGACGCAGCAGCGTGATGACCCGCATCTGGTGGCTGTTGGCGAGGTCGGGCTGGATTTTTTTGTTCCGGGTCTTGATGTGGACCGGCAGATCTGGTTTTACGAGCAGCAAATCAAGCTGGCACGTGAGTTTGATCTGCCCGTCATCTTGCATGTGCGCAAAAGCAGCGATCGCCTGCTCAAGACCTTGCGCAAGCATCCGGTGGTGGGCGGCATCGCCCATGCTTTCAACGGCAGCGCCCAGCAGGCGCAGGCATTTATCGACTTGGGCTTCAAGCTGGGTTTTGGCGGGGCTGTGACTTATGACAGAGCGCTCAAGCTGCGCGAAATGGCTGCCAGCCTGCCGCTGGATGCACTGGTACTGGAAACCGATGCGCCTGACATTCCCCCGCACTGGCTCTACACCACGGCAGAGCAGCGAATTGCTGGTCAGCCGCAAGGCCGCAACAGCTCGGCTGAGCTGCCGCGCATTGCTGCAGAAGTGGCGCAGTTGCGCGGTATCAGCGCTGCTGAGTTGGCGCAGGCCAGCACGGCCAATGCCCGCTCGGCGCTCAAAGGTCTGCCTGCGCTGCAGCTGGCATAGTTCAAGCCAAAACAAGGCTCAGCCCTTGTTGATAAAGCGCTAGCTGCTCATCTTTTGAATAGCAGTGCGCAGCGCACGCTGATGGCGGCTGGGCGACAATAAGGCATGACTGAGGATTCTTCTGCAACCCGGACTGGCACGCGCTGGCAGGGGCTGGCTGCGGTGGCCGATGCGCGCACACGTGCACTGGTGCTGGGCAGCTTCCCCGGGCTGAAATCGCTGCAGCTGCAGCAGTATTATGCCCATCCACAGAACCAGCTCTGGCCGCTGCTGCAGGCCTTGTGGCCGCAATATGCACAGCCGCCGCGCGATGACTATGCGGGCCGCTGTGAATGGCTGCTGGCGCGCGGGCTGGGTCTGTGGGATGTGTACGCCAGCTGCGAGCGAGAAGGCAGTCTGGATAGCGCGATTCGTGCCGCTCAGGTCAACGACTTTGCAGGGCTGCGTCAGCGCTGCCCGGATTTGAAACTGGCATTGCATAACGGCGCAGAGAGCTACAAGCACGCGCGCCAGACCGAGGCGCTGGGGCTGACGGCTCTGAAGCTGCCATCTACCAGCCCGGCGCATGCCAGCTGGTCATTCGATAAAAAACTGCAGGCCTGGCGCGACGCGCTGGCGGCTCATGGCCTGCTTTGAAGATTGGTGTGAAACGTGATTCGTAAAACCCGTGGTGGCGCAAAGCCCGCGCAAGACAAGAATGCTGCCAGCGTGCAGGAGTTGCCCGAAGTCAGCGTTTCTGACGACGGCGATGTGCGCTATCTGCATCTGGGTACGCCCTGGGTGCAGGGCTCCATGCGCATCCGAGACCCGTTCGATATCGATCTGGAATATGTGCAGCGCATGATGGGCTGGCTGCTGTTCACCGACCCGGCAAGCGTGCCTGAAAAGCACGCCATGCAGCTGGGTCTGGGCGCGGCAGCCATCACCAAGTTCTGCCACAAAAAGCTGCGCATGAAGACCACGGCTATTGAGCTGAACCCGCAGGTGCTGGCCGTGTGCCGCAGCTGGTTCAAACTGCCGCCCGACAGCAGCACTTTGAAGGTGGTGCTGGCCGATGCCGCGCTGGAGATTAAGAAAAGCGAATGGCATGGCACCGTAGATGCGCTGGCCGTGGACTTGTACGACCACGAGGCGGCGGCCCCCGTGCTCGATAGTGCCGAGTTCTATGCCGATTGCCGCAATTTGCTGACCGAAGACGGCATCATGACGGTCAACCTGTTCGGTCGCTCGTCGAGCTTTGACAAGAGTCTGGACCAGATGGCACAGGCCTTTGGTGAAGATGCTCTCTGGGCCTTTCGCCCCACGCGCGAGGGCAACACCGTGGTGCTGGCCCAGCGCACGCCGCGCGTGCTGGATAGCGCCGAGCTGGAAGCTGCCTGTGATCAGGTTCAGGCCCGCTGGGACCTGCCAACTCTGCGCTGGTCCAAAGTGTTTGTGACTGCACGCGATGCAGAGGCGGGGAGCAAGTCAGTCAAGGCCAAGGCCAGTCGGGTCAAGGCGAGTTGATCGCAAAGTCTGAGTAAAGCTGGGATGCAGGGGTTGAGTCGAGCTAATTTCTGCCGATCATAGGAAGATGACGATCAGTGCCATCTCTTCCAGCTCCTCAAGCTCCGTTTCTTCGGGTGCGAATGCGGCATCGCGCATCCAGCAGCTGCAAAACCAGCTCAAGGAAGCGAACAATGAACTCAAGCAGCTTGCCAACAGCGACTCTGATGCCGAGACCAAGCAACAGAAGTTGCAACTGCTGCAGGCCAAGATCCAGATGCTGCAGGCACAGATAGAAGCCTTGCAGAATCAACAGACGCTGGAGGCGCAGAAGTCTGCGCAGCGTGGGCTGGAGTCAGTCAGGCCGACGCAGGATGTGCAGCCTCAGAGCAAAAGCCGCAGCGATGGCAGTCTTGGCAGTCTGCTTGACGAGTACGCCTGAGCTGAATCAGAGAAGTCGCATGGATGGGGGCCGCCTGGAGCGGGCCCGCTGAAGAGGCTCTGCCGATCGGGGTACATTCAAGGCAGTTCTATCGCCACAGCCTGCCATGTCATTGACTGAATCCATTTTTCCCCAGCCCATCAAGCCAGCCCGCTACGAAGGTCCGTTGGACTGGCGCATGCTGGTGCGCTGGCTGCAGGATGATGGCGTCATCACCGCGCAGGAGGCTGAGCGCACAGTGATGCGTTGTTCTGCCGCTGAAAGCGCGCAACTGCCGCTGGTGCGACTGGCCAATGTGGGCGTGGTCAGCGCGCAGACGCTGAAGCCACTGGATCTTGAAACCCTGACCCAGTACCTGGCCCAGCGCAGTGGTCTGACGTATCTGCGCATTGATCCGCTGCGGGTGGATGTGGGCCGCGTGGGCGAGGCCATGAGCGCCAGCTATGCGGAGCGCCACAAGGTGCTGCCCGTGCAGGTCACGTCCAAGGAAGTGGTGATTGCCACGGCTGAGCCCTTTATTACCGATTGGATGAGCGAGGTAGAGCGCCAGGCCCGCCGCAGTGTGCGCTGTGTGGTCGCCAACCCGCTGGATATCAAACGCTATACAGCTGAATTCTTTGCACTGGCCAAGTCTGTGCGTGCGGCTGAAAAGGCCGGTGGTGCCACAGGTGGTGCGAGCTTTGAGCAGTTGGTAGAGCTGGGCAAGAGCAGCAAGCAGCTGGATGCGAACGACCAAGGCGTGGTCAAGGTGGTGGACTGGCTGTGGCAGTACGCGTTTGACCAGCGCGCCAGCGATATTCACCTGGAGCCGCGGCGCGAGCAGGGCGTGATTCGTTTTCGTATCGATGGCGTGCTGCACCCCGTTTATCAAATGCCCATGGGTGTGCTCAATGCCATGGTGGCGCGGGTCAAACTGCTGGGTCGCATGGATGTGGTGGAAAAGCGCCGCCCGCTGGATGGCCGCATCAAGACCCGCAACCCGCGCGGCGAAGAAGTGGAAATGCGCCTTTCCACGCTGCCCACGGCCTTTGGCGAGAAGATGGTGATGCGCATCTTTGACCCTGAAAACACGGTCAAGAACCTCGATGCTCTGGGCTTCAGTGCCCATGATGCGCAGCGCTGGGAAGATCTGGTCAAGCGCCCGCACGGCATTATTTTGGTGACCGGGCCTACAGGCTCGGGCAAGACCACCACGCTGTACTCCACACTCAAGCGCGTGGCGACCGAAGAGGTTAACGTCAGCACGGTGGAAGACCCCATCGAAATGATCGAGCCCAGCTTCAACCAGACCCAGGTTCAGCCTCAGCTCGATTTCACTTTCACCGAAGGCCTGCGCGCGCTGATGCGCCAAGACCCGGACATCATCATGGTGGGTGAAATTCGTGATCTCGCCACAGCGGAGATGGCTGTGCAAGCGGCGTTGACGGGGCATCTGGTGTTCTCCACCCTGCACACCAACGATGCTCCCAGTGCCGTTAGCCGCTTGATGGAACTGGGTGTGCCTTCTTACCTGATTAACGCAACCTTGCTGGGCGTACTGGCCCAGCGGCTGGTGCGCACGCTGTGCATCAGCTGCAAGGTGCGCGATGAAGCAGCTGCCCCCGATGAGCTGGCTGAGAGCGTCAAGCCGTGGAAGCTGACCGGTAGCTACCAGCCTTTCAAGCCCGTGGGCTGTGAGGATTGCCGCATGACCGGCTATCGCGGCCGTATGGGCCTGTATGAGCTGCTGATTGTGAGCGAGGGTCTGAAAAAGCAGATTCACGATGCGCCATCCATGGATGTTTTACGCCGTCAGGCCGTGCAGGACGGCATGCGCCCGCTGCGTCTGGCCGGTGCTTTGCGCGTCGCAGAAGGCATCACCACATTGTCAGAAGTGCTGGCCTGCACGCCGCTGATGAGCGAAATCTGACGATTCAAGAGCGTGCTTATCTATCTCTAGGGTGTCGCGTTGAGCCGCAACCGGGGGTGAGTTCGCAGTGATGCGACGCAGCTTTCCCGGGGGGAAAAGCAAGCCGTTGCGCGAAAAAATCACCCGATTTCATCTCCATTCTTAGTGCCCGTGCATTTGCTGGTTCGGCACCAAGGAATGCGTAAAAACGTTTTGAGTGCAAGTGCTTGCTTTTTGTCTTGCGCAGGCTAATCAATCAGCACTTTTATGCCGTGCTTGCGGTTAATGCGTATAGAGCATCGGCCATAGGGTAAGCCCTTTGTAGGTGGAATCCACATCAATTTGGCATTTTTAAGAAACGAGAATCGCCAAGTCGTGATTTCCGTAAGGGGACATTTTTGTGAAAATCAAGAGCCAAAAAGACTTTTTTTCCGGTCTGATGTTCTTGGTCGTCGGACTCGCATTTGCGATCGGCGCATCCAACTACACCATTGGTACTGGCGCACGTATGGGCCCCGGTTACTTTCCGCTGATTCTGGGTGTACTTATGTCCATCCTGGGTGCAGCCATCTGCGTAGGCGGCCTGACCAAGGGCCCCTCTGATGGCGACAAGGTTGGCAAGTGGGCCTGGAAGCCTGTGTTCTTCGTGCTGGCTGCCAACTTTGCCTTCGGCATCTTGTTGGTGGGCGTGCCTGCTGTGGGTATCCCTCAGTTCGGTCTGATCATCGCTATCTACGCGCTGGTCTTCATCGCAAGCTTGGCAGGTCAGACTTTCAATCTCAAGGAAACAGCCGTCCTGGCCACCATCTTGGCGGCAGGCAGCTATATCGCTTTCGTGTGGGCACTGAATCTGCAGTTCCCCGTGTGGCCTAGCTTCATCGCTGGTTAATTAGGAGCTTTGTCCATGGATCTGATTAATAACTTGTCGATAGGTTTTGGCGTGGCTTTCACGTTCCAGAACCTGATCTACTGCTTTGTGGGCTGTCTGCTCGGTACGCTGATCGGTGTGCTGCCAGGTATTGGCCCAGTGGCGACCATCGCCATGTTGCTACCCGCAACCTACGCTCTGCCCCCTGTGGCGGCGCTGATCATGCTGGCCGGTATTTACTACGGCGCTCAGTACGGTGGCTCCACCACCGCCATTCTGGTGAACCTGCCAGGTGAGTCGTCGTCTGTGGTGACTGTGATTGACGGTTATCAGATGGCCCGAAAAGGTCGTGCGGGACCCGCGCTTGCGGCGGCCGGTATTGGCTCCTTCTTCGCAGGTTGCGTGGGCACCATCATCTTGGCTGCTTTCGCTCCTCCGCTGACTGAAGTCGCTTTCAAGTTCGGCCCTGCCGAGTACTTCTCGCTGATGACCCTGGGTCTGATCGGTGCTGTGGTGCTGGCTTCCGGCTCGCTGCTCAAGGCGATCGCAATGATCGTGCTGGGTCTGCTGCTGGGCATGGTCGGTACGGACGTGAACTCCGGTGTGGCTCGTTACAGCTTTGATATTCCTGAGCTGACCGACGGTATCGACTTCGTCGTGATCGCCATGGGTGTGTTTGGTTACGGCGAAATTATTGCCAACCTGTCCAAGCCAGATGACGAGCGTGAAGTGTTCACCGCCAAGGTGACGGGTCTGATGCCTACGAAGGAAGACTTCAAGCGCATGATTCCTGCGATGCTGCGCGGTACGGCTCTGGGCTCTGCTCTGGGTATCTTGCCTGGCGGCGGTGCCATGCTGTCGGCTTTTGCTGCCTACACGATTGAAAAGAAGACCAAGCTGCAACCCGGCGAAGTTCCCTTCGGTCAAGGCAACATCCGTGGTGTGTGCGCTCCTGAGTCGGCCAACAATGCCGGTTCGCAGACTTCGTTCATTCCTTTGCTGACTCTGGGTATCCCCCCGAACGCCGTGATGGCGCTGATGGTGGGTGCCATGACGATTCACAACATTCAGCCCGGCCCTCAGGTGATGACCAGCAACCCAGAGCTGTTCTGGGGTCTGATCGCCTCCATGTGGATTGGTAACCTGATGCTGATCATCTTGAACCTGCCGCTGATCGGCGTCTGGATCAAGCTGCTCACGGTGCCTTACCGCTGGTTGTTCCCCTCCATTGTGTTGTTCTGCGCTATCGGCGTGTACGGTACCAACAACAATGCATGGGACGTGTGGATGGTCGGTATCTTCGGTTTCATTGGCTATGTGTTCCACAAGCTGGGTACCGAACCTGCACCGCTGCTGCTGGGCTTCATTCTGGGCCCGATGATGGAAGAAAACCTGCGCCGCGCTCTGCTGCTGTCGCGTGGTGACTGGTCCGTGTTTGTGACACGTCCTATCTCCGCCTGCTTGCTGGCTGCTGCTGTGGTTCTGCTGGTCATCGTTCTGATGCCTGCAGTCAAGAACAAGCGTGAAGAAGCTTTCGTGGAAGACTAAGGTCTTGCCAGACTGCTGAATCAAGTTTGAAGCGGCCCAAAAGGGCCGCTTTTTTTATCTGGGGACTTTTGCTCAGGAAAATACGGATTCGGGCTGCAAAATAGATGCAGTTACTGGAAAGATTGCATGGCCTTGTCTTTATTGCCCGCGCAGCACCCTCAGCGGGTCTTGCTGCACAACGAAATCCACGCCCGTCCTGCAGAAATCATGCAGGCGCCGCTGGCCATCACGCATATCGTGATGTTGACCGATGCTGCCCAGCGCGAGGCCAGCCGCGAGCATGTAGTGGCGCTGCTGCGCAATCATCACCGCCCCTTGCCCGATGCTGCCACCACCCATGTGCTGATCGACCTGGGCGCGTTTCGCCTGCGCTGGGAGCAGCACACCGAATTTGTGGCCTGGACCTTCACCACGCCCATGGAGCAAGCCGCCGTGGCCGATGTGCGTGAGCCCGAAACAGCCATTGATGCGGTGCCACAAGACTGGGTGGCGAGTTTGCCCGGCCATTGCCTGAGCAGCCTGCATATGTGGGCGCTGAACGAGCAGGATGTGGATGCGCAGCACCTGATTCGCCACATGCTGCATGCCGACACCCTTGTCGGCTCGCGTGTGTCTGGCGATGCAGGATCCATCTATACCGACTTTGCCATTCACCCCGATGGCTTCTCGCGCATGCTGCTGCTGGCGGGAGCCAGCTTGACACCACGCCGTCTGGGTCGGCTGGTGCAGCGTGTGCTGGAGATTGAAACTTATCGCATGGCCGCGCTGCTGGGTCTGCCCGCTGCGCGCAAGGCCGCCGCAGTGCTGGCGACGGCAGAGCGTGAATTGGCCGAGCTGGCCCATGCCATTCGCGCCGCAGACCGCGACGCCGAGCCTGCGTTGCTGGATCGGCTGACGCGTCTGGCCGGCCAGGTCGAGAGCGAATATGCAGCTACGCATTCGCGTTTTTCGGCCAGCTCAGCCTACTTTGAGCTGGTGGACCGCCGCATTCAGGAGATTCAGGAAACCCGGCTGAGTGGCATTCAGACCATTCGCGAGTTCATGGATAGACGGCTGACGCCCGCCCGCGCGACCTGTGAGTGGGCCACACGTCGCCAGAATGCGCTGTCTGAACGGGTTTCCAGGGTCAGCAGTCTGCTGCGCACGCGCGTCGAGATTGAGCAGCAGCAAAGCAGCCAGGAACTGCTGGGCACCATGAATGACCGCCAGGGCACGCAGCTTAAGCTGCAGTCCACGGTGGAAGGTTTGTCCGTTGCTGCGATTACCTACTACATCACCGGTCTCATCAGCTATCTGGCCAAGGGCGCTCAAAAGCTGGGCTGGCCCTGGTCGCCTGAGTCGACTGCGGCCGTTGCCATCCCGGTGGTGGCCTTTTGTGTCTGGTGGTCGCTGCGCAGGCTACACCACAAGCTGTTTCATGGGCGTCAATCATGAAATTGACCGCTAGCGCTTATCAATAAATCGCTAGTAGCTATAGATTTTGATACTTCCGGGCTGGCATTGCCCGGTCTGATAACTGTGTGAAAGGACTTTGAAATGGACTTTGGTATCACCGGCCGCTGGGCACTGGTCTGCGGCGCCAGCAAGGGCTTGGGTTTTGGCTGCGCCAAGGCTTTGGCTGAAGAGGGCGTGAATCTGGTCATCAACGGCAGAAATCCCGAAGCACTGCAGACCGCCGTGCAAAAGCTGCAAGCCATCGCTCCGCAGATTAAGGTGATTGGTGTGGCAGCGGATATCACCACCCCTGAAGGCCGCACCGCCGTGTTTGAAGCCGCTGGCGGCCCGGGCAAGGACTATGACATCGTCGTGACCAATGCCGGTGGCCCGCCCACAGGCGACTTCCGCACCTGGGACCGCGAAGCATGGATCAAGGCGGTAGACGCCAATATGCTGACCCCCATTGAGCTGATCAAGGCCACGGTGGACGGCATGGCCGAGCGCGGTTTTGGCCGCATCGTCAACATCACCTCCAGTGCGGTGAAGGCGCCCATCGACATTCTGGGTCTGTCCAATGGTGCGCGCAGCGGCCTGACGGGCTTTGTAGCGGGTCTGGCTCGCTCTGGCATTGCCGCCAAGGGCGTGACCATCAACAACATCCTGCCCGGCAAGTTTGATACCGACCGTCTGGTGGCCACCCATCAGGCAGCGGCAACCAAGACGGGCCAGGCGCTGGATGCGGTTCGTCAGGCTCAGGCTGCGCAAATTCCGGCCAAGCGCTTTGGCACGGCTGAAGAATTTGGCGCGATCTGTGCCTTCCTCTGCAGCCGTCAGGCGGGCTATATGACGGGCCAGAACCTTCTGCCCGACGGTGGCCTGTACCCCGGTACTTATTGATCGCTCTTCGAGCACATCTGAAAAGCCTCGCATTGCGAGGCTTTTTTATGGCTATTGCTGCTTATTTGCGGGACGAAACCACGATACCGGCCACGATCAAGGCAAAGGCTATGCCGTGATACAGATGCGGCGTTTCGCCCAGCACGGGAATGGAGAACAGTGCCGTAAACAGCGGGATGAGATTGCCAAAAAAGCCTGCAATGGCAGGCGTGGAGCGCTGCACGCCCATGCCCCAGAAGCGGTAGGCCAGAATGGCCGGGCCTATTGCAATAAAGAGCAACGTGCCCAGCACCGGCCAGCCCACCACAAAGCGAAAGCCGCCCAGAGCTGCCTCAGCCCCCGTAAACAGGCCAGACCAAAGCAGCCCGAACAGAATCTGCGCCAACAGAAAGCTCGCCCAGTGCGACTTCACTTCCTGCGGCCCAGTGCTGCGCGACAGCAGCCATGTGTAGAAAGCCCAGGCAATCGTTGCTAGCACCATGAATAAGTCGCCCGCCACAAAGCGCAGGTTCAGCAGCGTTTGCAGATCACCGCGCGACATGACCACCACAACGCCCAGCACAGACAGCAGGGCGCCGCTCATCTGCTTGCGGCTGACCGGAGTCCCCCAGCACAGGCGGCCAATCGCCAGCATCCACACCGGCATGCTGGAGCCGACCAGCGTCACGTTGAGTGGCGTAGAAGTCTTGAGCGCCAGATACAGCAAGGCGTTGTAGCAGCCAATACCCAGCAGACCCAGCAACATGTACTGCCGCCACAGCGGCCAGATGGGGCTGTCTTTGCGCAGCACCCGCCAGGCCAGTGGCAGCAGCAGGACAAAGGCGATGCACCAGCGAAAGAAGTTCAGCGCAAATGGCGAGATCAGGTCTTGGGCGAGGCGACCCACAATCGCATTACCGGCCCACAGCGCAGGAGCCAGACTGAGCATGGCGGCTGTGGAGGGCTTGAGTGAAGAATTCATGGAGAACCACTGTAACGCGGTGGTCACGGGTGCCGATACCTATACCTCCCCAGATGGTGCTTGGCAGGTGATGGATATCGGTCATCAATGGTGATGCAAGCCATGGCGCTTTGCGAAAGCTTGTGACAATGAGCAGCACTGGAGATTGGCAATGAAGCAAGAAACATCGGCTTGGCTGCAGACGCAGCGCCTGCTGGCTCATCAGCAGCCTGAGAGGCCCAGGCATGGGCTGTCTGTAGAGGGTGAGCTGATAGGGAGCATAGAGGAGTCATTGGTCCTGCAACTGGGCGCTGATGCGCTCAAGCAGTACGGCTTGGATCTTCACTGGCGCAACGACACCTGGGTGCTGGATGGGCAGACTGATGGCACGCTCAGGCTCAATCAACTTGCGAAGCTCATGCGTGCGCAAGGTCTGGCTGGAGCCTGGCGCGATGAGCAACTGCTGGTTTGCAATGCGGCTGGACAAAAGGTTGCCACGATTGAGCGTGGTGCCGTGCGGCCGCTGGGCATTGCCACGCGCGCGGTGCATCTGGTCGGCTACTGTGAGGACGGCGCGCTCTGGGTGCAGCAGCGTTCAGAAGACAAGGCGAACAACCCTGGCATGTGGGACACCTTGATGGGCGGCATGGTCTCTGCCCAAGACAGCTTGCCCGAGGCATTGGCGCGTGAGACCTGGGAAGAGGCGGGTCTGCACGTGACCGAGCTGGCACATGTCGCACATGGCGGATGCATCGAATTTTCCAGACCCAGTGATGAGGCCGAAGGCCAGGGCTATATGGTCGAACGCATAGATTGGTTCTCGGCGCTGGTGCCCGATGTGCTGCAGCCTGTGAATCAGGATGGTGAGGTGCAACGCTTTGAGAGGCTGACCTTGAGTGCGCTGGAGGACTGGCTGGTGCAGGGGCGCTTTACGCCCGAAGCATCGCTGGTGCTGGCGAGCTATATGGGCTGGTAGCCATAGCCGCAGTTTTCGGGTTTCCGGCGAGGGTGAAATCGTCACAATGGATGTCCATGCCAGAACCCACCGCTATCTCCACAGAATCTGCGCGTCGCATCACGGTTGTCTCCGTCACAGGCCTGCCAGCTGCAGGCTGGGCACTGGCCTTGAGTCAGGCGCAAATGCCCGGTTGAAGGGCGCTGCTGTGCAGTCCCGCCGCCGCCCTCCGCTGAGCATCGAGCTATTGCTCCTATGGACTATCAGGGCTATAGCTGGTTCATGCTGTTCATGCTCTGGCGCGGATCGAGAGCGACTGTGCGCTGGTCGGTCAGGACGATGGCTGGGTGCTGGATGGAGGGCTTTAGTTTGCGCAGCCGCAAGCTGATGCGCGTGTTTGCAGAGAATCCAGCGCTGCGGGTGGAGGTTTCTGCGCCAGACTGGTTTTCCTAGTCGCGGTTGCAGTTTGGCTGGGCTGGCGATGTGCTCAATGAGGACGTGCAGCTCAGCGGTGTTTTACGCCCCTTGAGGTTGCGCTTGGTTTTGCGATTGAACACGCGGGCCCCTTGCACTCAGGTGCCGATGCATTTGGGATTTTTGGACATCATTCGCGTAACTGGCAACTGGCCTCACTGCACCCACTGACAGTTCGCAGCCATTGCTCACGGGAAGACATCGAAGGCATGTATGGCTAGCCCGAGCTGATGCGGATAATGGAAGCGCGTGGCTACCATGTTCGCTATGTCGAGTCAGGCAAGGCTTAACGCGGAGTGTCCGTAATCACGGGCTTCAAGCGATTAGGTGCCAGCGCCCCGGCCTGCTCCAGAATTGGATAGGCAACCGAGCACAGCAGGGAGTTGATGCGCTTCAAGTCGCTGATCATGTCGATATGCAGCGAGCTGGTTTCGATGCTGTTGACGGTGTGCTGCGACAGGCGCTCCAGGTGGGTGGCGGAGTAGGCTAGCTCCAGGTCGCGAAAGCGTGCTTTCTCTTCCAGCAGCTTCTGCGCTTCACGCACATTGCCGTTGAGAAAGACGCTCATGGCAAGGCGCAGGTTATCCAGCAGGTGCTGGGTCAGTTCGTGAATTTCCTGCATGCCGGCCTGCGAGAACTTGCGGCCTTTTTTGATTTTTTTATCTTCCAGGTCCAGCAGCACGCGCTCGATGATGTCCCCGATCTGCTCCATATTGATGGTGAAGCTGATGATTTCCGTCCAGCGCTGTCCTTCTCGCTCGTCCAGTTCGGTGCGCGAAATCTTGGTCATGTAGTACTTGATGGCGGAGTACAAATCGTCCACCGTACCTTCAAGGTTGCGCACTTCTTCGGAGAGTTTGATGTCATCGGTCTCAGCCACTTTTTGCAGGCCGATCAGCATGGATTCGATCACGTCAGCCTGATGCAGCGATTCACGCACGGCGCAGGTAATGGCCAATGATGGCGTGGAGAGCGCCGAAGGGTCCAGGTGGCGAGGGCGCAGCAGCGTAGAGGTGCTTTCATCCTCCGGTTTGGGCAGGATGGCTGTGACCCAGCGGGCGACGATCTGGGTCAGGCCAATAAAGCACAGGCTGTTGAAAATGTTGAAGGCCAGGTGGAACATCACCACGTTCTGGCCGCCATTGGGCAGGTAGACCTGCACGTATTGCGTCCATAGTCCGATGAAGGGCGCAACAATGGCTACGCCCATGATCTTGAACAGCAGATTGCCGATGGTGACCTGGCGCTCTTCCACCGCAGACTTGGCTGTGGTGATCGCTGCGACCAGACCGCTGCCCAGATTGGCGCCCAGTGTCAGGCCCAGTGCCACATCAATGGGAATGGCGCCTGAGCTTGCCATGGCAGCAATCAGGAGCACCACGGCCAGACTGGAGTAAGACACCACGGCCAGCACCGCGCCTAGCAGCAGCTCCATGAATAGGTCGCTGCTGACGGAGGCCAGCAGGGTGCGCACGGCAGGCGCTTGCAGCAAGGGCTCGGTCGCCTCGACCACCAGACGCAGGGCCAGCAGCATCAGGCCCAGACCAATCAACACGCGGCCAATGCGGCCGGGTTTGGAATCTTTGCGCGTGATGTAGAGCAGCACGCCGACAAAAATAAACAGGGGCGACAGCCACGACAGATCGGCTGAGAACAGCACAGCCATCATGGCGGTGCCTACGTCGGCACCGCGCATGACAGCAAGCGCTGATGGCAGGGTGATCAGGCCCTGACCCACAAAGGACGAGGTCATGAGCGATGTGGCTGTGCTGGACTGCACCAGAGCGGTGACACCCATGCCCGATAGCGCTGCCGAAAAGCGGTTGCTCATGCTGCGAGCAAGGATGTTGCGCAGGTTTGCGCCAAAGACCTGCAGAACGCCGGTGCGAACCATCTGAGAGCCCCAGATCAACAGGGCAATGGCTGCTAAAAGATTCAATAAATGCTTCATGTTCTGCCCGCGGAGGAGCGATCTAATATACCCCTGAGAAGGGGTAGTCTGCTTGGATTGACGTCGGTTAACGCACAAACAAGTGCGAAATAAAGAACACAATAGAACAAAAGCGAACGGTTTCAAACATCGTTTTTACGGAGGAAACAGACTAAATTTCATCCGAGTGTGGTGACCGTGCTTGTATAAGCCGCTACGAAAAAGGTGCTTCATGATTCCTGGTGCAGGGGGCGCAGCCGCCGCAGGTTTTTTGTTGATGGTTCTGGCTGCGCTGTTAGGCGCTTTCTTGCTGTCATGGTGGGGCTGGCGGCTGTGGCATGTGGGGCGTGGCACGCCAAGGCCGCCGCTTGCGGTGTGGCAATGGATTGTGGCCGTGGTCTTGTCCGTGCTGCCCATATCGACAGGGGTGATGCTGGTGCAGATGACGTTGAGTCAGCGCTATAGCGATGCGCAGATGGCCGAGCAGGAGAGGCTGATGCACATCACGCTGACTCGCGCGGTGGTCTGGGGTGATATCACCTTGCCAGCTGGCAGCCATGTGTATCGCGATATGCCGGAAGGTGGCGTGGAGCGCGCTGACGGCCAGCCCGATTTGCGCACGGTGCAGGACATTCGCTTTCCCGTGCCGGTAGAGGTGGGCGGGTTATGGGTCAATGCCCTGAGCCTGACGGGCCAGCTGACTCTGGAGTTGTCCAGGCCACATCAGTTTGCGGCGCGTGAGGGGCGGCCTGCCGAGGATTGTGAGGCGGGGTATATGGTGCAGTTCAACGCTAGGCAAGAACGTGACCCCTTCGTCATCCCCGAGAAAGCACAGACGCTGACGCTGGCCGACTGGGTGCTGGATACCTGCTATCAAACCACGCCCATTTCAGTGCGTTACTGGAAGGATGGGCAACTGGTCTGGGCCAATACTCCTGAGTACGAGATGCCATAAAAAAAGCCGCAGACCCAGTGGGTTGCGGCTTTTAAAAAGATAGTGGTTAGCGCTTATTGGACGTGGGTTTAGCCTTTTTTTAGGCTTGATTCCTGGCGCGTCTCGCACGCAGGATTTCATCCAGAATCAGCAAAACAGCGCCTAGCGTGATGGCCATATCCGCCACGTTGAAGGCTGGGAAATGGCTGCGGCCCCAGAAGAAGTCCAGAAAGTCCACCACATAGCCGTGCTGCAGGCGGTCAACCACGTTGCCAATGGCACCGCCCAGAATGCTGGACAGCGACAGGCAGAATACTTTCTCGTTGGGGTTCTTGCGCAACTGCCAGACGATGAGCACGGTGGCGATGACGCCAATGCCCACAAAGAACCAGCGCTGCCAGCCGCTGCCATCTGCCAGAAAGGAGAAGGCTGCGCCCGTGTTGTGCGCACGCACGATGTTGAAGAAACTGGTGACGGGCGTCCAGTCCCCAAGCTGGTAATGGGTCAGGATGATCTGCTTGGTGATCTGGTCCACGCCGATGATGACAAGCGCCCACAAAAGCCAGGGCCAGATTCGGCCAAAGCCTGCGGAAGATGTCTGGGTGTTGCTCATGACAGCTCTTTGCTAATGATTTTGATAGCGGCTAGCGCCTAATGTAAAAAGGTTTCAGCATGGTTTTATGCTGAAAGAGACTGCCAGCAGGCGCTGGCAGCTCACTTTTTAAAGGCTTAGGCTTTGGTGCGCACTTCACCATCGCCATGCAGATTGCTGTCGCAACGGCCGCACAGGGTGGGGTGCTCGGGGTTCACGCCAACGTCTTCGCGGTAGTGCCAGCAGCGCTCGCACTTGGCGTTCTCGCTCACCTTCACTGTGGTTTGCAATGCATCGCCAGCCACCGCGTTGGCGGCCGAGGTGATGAAGACAAACTTCAGGTCATCCGCCAGCGATTGGAGCAAAGCCAGGTCTTCGGGCTGTGCGGACAGCGTGATTTCGGCCTGCAGGGACGAGCCCAGCTTGCCGTCGGCGCGCACGTTCTCGATGTCCTTGTTGACCACGTTGCGGATTTCGCACAGACGCGTCCACTTGGCCAGCAGGGCGTCGTCGCCTTCGGGCAGGTCGGTGAACTTCTCCAGGAAGATGGTTTCGCTGTTGCCAAAGATCTTCCAGGCTTCCTCGGCCGTGAAGGACAGGAAGGGGGCCATCCAGCGCAGCAGCGCATGGGTGATCTGGTGCAGTGCGGTCTGGGCCGAGCGGCGGGCCAGGCTCTTGGGCGCGCTGGTGTACAGGCGATCCTTGAGCACGTCCAGATAGAAGCCGCCCAGATCTTCCGAGCAGAACAGCTGAATCTTGGCGACCACGGGGTGGAACTCATAGACCTGATAGTGGCCGATGATTTCTTTTTGCAGTTGCGCCGCACGGGCCAGCGCGTACTGGTCGATCTCCAGCATGTCGCCATAGGCAACGGCATCGGTCATTACGTCAAAGTCGCTGACGTTGGCCAGCAAGAAGCGCAACGTGTTGCGGATGCGGCGGTAGCCATCCACCACGCGGGCCAGAATCTTGTCGTCGATACCCAGATCGCCCGAGTAATCGGTCGCGGCCACCCACAGGCGGATGATTTCAGCCCCCATCTTGTTGCTGACGTCTTGCGGCGCCACGGTGTTGCCCACAGACTTGGACATCTTCTTGCCCTGACCGTCCACGGTGAAACCATGGGTCAGCAGACCCTTGTACGGGGCGCGGCCAAAGATGGCTGAGGCTAGCAGCAGCGAAGAATGGAACCAGCCGCGGTGCTGATCGTGACCTTCCAGGTACAGATCGGCTTCCGGGCCCTGGTCGTGGTGCATGTCGTTGTGCGTGCCGCGCATCACATGCCAGAAGGTGCTGCCAGAATCGAACCACACTTCCAGAATGTCGGTGCTCTTGGTGTATTGCTTGGCTTCTTCAGCGCCCAGAATTTCTTCGGTCGTCACGCGGCTCCAGGCCTCGATGCCGCCTTGCTCGATCATGTCGGCCGCCTGGTCGATGATCTCCATGGTGCGCGGGTGCAGAGCGCCCGTGTCCACATGCAGGAAGAAGGGGATGGGCACGCCCCACGAGCGCTGGCGCGAGATGCACCAGTCGGGACGACCGGCGATCATGGAGCGCAGGCGGTCCTGGCCGTTTTGCGGGTAGAAATGGGTCTGCTCGATGGCGTCCAGCGCGATCTGGCGCAGAGTCTTTTCGGGCTTCTGAGCGGGGTCGGTGAACACTCCATCGCCTTCATCCATGCGGATGAACCATTGCGCTGCAGCGCGGTAGATGACGGGCGTCTTGTGGCGCCAGCAATGGGGGTAGCTGTGCTCAAGGCTGCTGGTGTCCATCAGGCGGTTGGCGACCTTCAGTGCATCCAGAATGACGGGCACAGCCTTCCAGATGTACTGGCCGCCGAACATGGGCAGATCGGCTGCGTACACGCCGTTGCCCTGCACGGGGTTCAGGATGTCCTTGTAGTCCATGCCGTTGCTGACACAGCTGTTGAAGTCATCCACGCCGTAGGCAGGGGCGGAGTGCACGATACCGGTGCCGTCGTCAGCCGTGGCGTAGTCGGCCAGGTACACGGGCGAGATGCGGTCAAAACCCTTGTCCACATGGGCCAGCGGGTGCTTGAAGGGCATGTGGTCGAGTGCCTTGCCCTGGGCGGTGGCAACTACGGTGCCTTCCAGCTTCCAGCGTGTCAGGCACTTTTCTACCAGGGCCGAGGCCACGATCAGCAGGCCACGCTCGGTCTCAACCAGGCTGTATTCCAGATCGGGGTTGACGTTCAGCGCCTGATTGGCGGGGATGGTCCAGGCCGTAGTCGTCCAGATGACGATAAAGGCTTCCTTGTCCAGTTGGGGCAGGCCAAAGGCTGCGGCCAGCTTGGCGGGCTCGGCAGCGGGGAACATCACATCCAGCGTCTGGCTTTGCTTGTCTTGGTATTCGATTTCGAATTCGGCCAGCGACGAGGCGCAGTCAAAGCACCAGTACACGGGCTTCAGACCACGGTACACAAAACCACGCTCCATCACCTTTTTCAAGGCGCGCAGCTCCAGCGCCTCGTTGGCGTAGTTCATGGTCTTGTAGGGGTTGTCCCAGTCACCCAGCACGCCCAGGCGCTTGAAGTCCACCATTTGCTGCTCGATCTGCTCGGTAGCAAAAGCGCGGCTCTTGGCCTGCATCTCGTCGCGGGGCAGGTTGCGGCCATGCAGCTTTTCGATGGCGTTTTCGATGGGCAGACCGTGGCAGTCCCAGCCGGGCACGTAGCGCGCGTCAAAACCTTCGAGCTGGCGGCTCTTGACGATCATGTCCTTCAAGATTTTGTTGACGGCATGGCCGATGTGGATCTTGCCGTTGGCGTAGGGGGGGCCGTCATGCAGGATGAACATGGGTGCGCCCTTGCGTGCCACGCGCAGCTTTTGATAGGTGCCCTGATCGTCCCACTCCTTGGCCCATGCCGGCTCGCGCTTGGGCAGGTCGCCGCGCATGGGGAAGGGGGTGTCGGGCATGTTCAGCGTGGCGCGATAGACGGACGCTTCGGGCTTGTTGGACTTCGAATCAGACATGGGAAACCTTGAGAGCAATACTGGGCCCGGGCAGTGCTGCCTGGGCGTGAATGATGAGGTGAGCGCCAGATGCGCTGCTGCGCCTTGGCGTGCGAGCAGCGAGCGTCAAATTCGGTCGCGCGTGGTCTGGCGACGAGTCTCTGTGTGTGCAGAAGTATGAGACGGCGTGTGGCCTGAGGCGAAAAACGCGTGCGCGTCATCGCAGTCCTTGGCGATGCCTGCCGTCAGGGCATCGAGACTGTCATACTTCAGCTCGTCGTGCAGTTTGTGCAGAAGTTCCACGCGGATGATTTTACCGTAGGCACCTTCCCCTCCCAGCTGTGCGGGCCAATCAAAGCAGTGGGTCTCCAGCAGCACGCGTCCGCCGTTGATGTCATTGGGGTCCAGAGAAGGGCGCACGCCCAGGTTGGCGACACCGCGCAGCGGCTGGTCCGACAGTCCATGCACCAGCACCGCAAAAATGCCGCTGGCCGCGGGTTTCCAGTGGTCAAAGCGCAAATTTAATGTGCGAAAGCCGTCATTGGCACCGTTTTGGGATTCGGCCAGTTTGCGGCCCAGTTTGCGGCCGTGAACCACATGGCCCGAGATTCTGTAGGGGTGGCCCAGCAGCTTGGCGGCTTGCTGCATATCGCCGGCCGCCAGGGCTGCGCGCACCTCGGTGCTGGAGACGCGCAGGCCGTGGACTTCATAGCTGTTCATGCGCGCCACATCAAAGCCCAGAGCCTGACCGGCGTTGTCCAGCATGGCGTAGTCGCCGGCGCGCTTGTTGCCAAAGCGGAAATCATCGCCCACCAGCACGTATCTGGCACCCAGGCCGGAAATCAGTACATCCTGAATAAAGTCTTCGGGGCGCTGGCTGGCCAGGGACTCGTTGAAGGGCAGGATCACGACCTGATCGACGCCGCAGATTTCGAGCTGGCTGAGCTTGTCGCGCAGCGTGCCCACGCGCGCCGGTGCCAGCTCGGGCTTGCCCAGCTTTTGCGCAAAGTAGTCGCGCGGGTGCGGCTCAAAGGTCATCGCGCAGCTGGGAATGCCACGCTGGGCGGCTTCTGCCTTGAGCAGGCCCAGCATGGCTTGATGTCCCCGGTGCACACCATCAAAATTGCCAATGGTCACGGCGCAGGCGGGGGCCAGTCCGGGATGATTTATACCGCGAAAAATCTTCATGGGCTGCTTTGTTATTTGTAGCAGCTAGCGCCTATGCATGCGGCGCAAGCCGTCTATTTGACATAATTTCAGAGTATATTGCTTCAATCAATGCAGCTGAGGAGGCTGCAAAAGAGCGCCAAGACGCTCTGCCGTTTTCTGTGGTCTTGTTGACTGACTGGAGGCGTGTTGTGAAAGTCTTGAAGCTGACAGCCCAAGGGCTGCCGCAGTCCTGGGTAACGCTAGAGCAAGCGGCGCTGCACTATGCAGCTGAAGATGTGCGCTGGGAAGCCGGTGCCGAAATCGCCTGTTTTCGGGGTGGCCACAATGCGGTGACCGGCAAGCAGTCAGTCATTCACATCAACTCCATCATTGGCACCAAGGGCATGCCCAGTATCAACCCGCACGAGCTGCTGCCGGGTCTGACCAACGGCAAGCTCTTTACGCGTGACCATTGCGTCTGTGCCTATTGCGGGCGTCAGTTCCATGAGGGCGACCTGACGCGCGAGCATATTCTTCCCGCAAGTGTCGGCGGCCAGAACACCTGGATGAATCTGGTCACCGCCTGCCGTGCCTGCAACCACCGCAAGGGTGCCAGAACGCCCGAGCAGGCGCGCATGCCGCTGCTCTACACCCCCTACACTCCCACACTGTGGGAAGACTTCATTTTGAGAAACCGCCGCATTCTGGCCGACCAGATGGAGTTTCTCGTCGCCCACGTGCCGCGTGGCTCGCGCTGGCGCAGTTGAGCAAGATAGTGGGAGTTTGCTGCGCTGGCTGAAAGCTCCCGGGGTCTGTGATTGAATTGGGGTTTATACCTATTTAGGTTTTCATGATCGTCAGAGATCGCCCATCGGGCTTCAGGCTGTTCTGGATTGTCCGGGGCTCGGTGCTGCAACGCATCAAAAGTGTGCTGGCCGTGAATGTTGTGCTTGCCGTCATCGTCACGGTGGCCCACGGCACCTTGTTTCACACCAAGATTCCCATCACGCCTATCCCGTTCACGCTGATTGGTCTGCCTCTGGCGATTTTTCTGGGCTTTCGCAACAACACCGCCTACTCGCGCTACTGGGAAGGGCGCAGGCTCTGGGGCGAAATCGTCATCTACGCGCGCACCCTGTCGCGCCAGTGCCAGAGTCTGATTGAATCCGATCACCCCATTGACCCGCGCCAGCGTGCCAACGATGTGCGCGTGCGCATGGTGCACCGCGCCGTGGCTTTTGCCCACGCGCTGCGCGCCCAGCTGCGCGGCCTGAATGACGATGTGGCGGCCCAGCAATGGCTGACCGATGACGAATGGCTGCGCTTGAAGCAATTGCCGCTGGGCCAGCGCACAGACGCCATTGTTCTGGCCATGGGGCAGGACCTGGGGCAATGCCTGAAGGACAAGCGCATCGATCCTTGTCTGGCGGTGTCGGTTGACAGGACGCTTAGCGGGTTCACCTCGGCTGCAGCATCCTGCGAGCGCATTCAGAACACGCCAATTCCCTTCTCTTACACCTTGCTGCTGCACCGCACGGCGCATCTCTACTGCTTCTTGCTGCCCTTTGGTCTGGTGGATATCACGGGCTTCATGACCCCCTTTGTGGTGGGCATCGTGGCCTATACCTTCTACGGTCTTGATGCCCTTGGCGATGAGCTGGAAGAGCCTTTTGGCATGGAGAGCAATGATCTGGCACTGGACTCCATGTGCCGTGGCATTGAGATCAGCCTGAGCCAGTCGTTGGGCGATCCGCAGGTGCCACCACCCCTCAAGCCGGTGGACTATCTGCTGACCTGAAGCCGCTGTGCTGAAAACAACAAAGCCCTGAACTCATCATTCAGGGCTTGGTTTTTGATAGCGCCTGGCGCTTGTGCTGCTTAGACGGTGGCGCGATCTTCATCCACGGCTTTTTGCCATGCTTCGTACAGATCCTCACCCGTATCACGCACGCGGTGGTTGATGACGGGCATCTCGCGCTTGTCTTCAGGGCGAGCCAGTTCGTCGTAGCCACGGGAGGCGGACAGGTCATAGGGCTTGCCCTCTTCGTTGGAGTAGGCGACAAAGACCTTCTTCACCCCGGCCAGCAGCATGGCCGTGTGGCACATGGTGCAGGGGTAGCCGCTGGCATACATCACCGAGCCGGACAGATCGGTGCTGGCTTGCTCCTTGGCGGCAATGCGCAGGGCCTGCATCTCGGCGTGGGCCGAAGGGTCGCACAGCTCATCGACCTGATTAACGGCGCGAGCCAGCACCTGGCCGTCACGCACCAGAACGGCTCCGAAGGGCCAGGTGGCGCGTTCGCGGCCTTTGACGTTGCCCATGGCCAGGCGGATGGACTCCAACAGGTACTTTTCGGTGTCTTGCGTGCTCATGCGTGTCTCCTTGATCTTGTGAATGGCGCAAAGATCATAGGAAGCGCAGAGCTGTGCATAGCGCATGCCTAAAGCAAAACAGCACGCCATAGCGTGCTGTTGACTTTTGCTTTTATGTTGAATGCAGTTGCCGTAATTTGCTATGTATTTCTGCGGCTTTCTAGGCGAAGACGCCAGCGCTGTCCTGCATGTGCGCAGACACAGTGCCCAGATGGTGCAGGGTGTCGCCGCCCGTCATCTCCATCTGCGTCAGGCGCTTGAAGTAGTGGCTGCCCACGTATTCATCGGTCACGCCAATGCCACCATGCAGTTGCACGGACTGCTGGCCCACATAACGCATGGACTGGCCCAGCTGCACCTTGGCGCGAGCCATGGCCAGATGGCGCTCTTCCGCCGGGGCGCTGAGCTTGAGCGTGCCGTAATAGCTCATGGATCGGGCCAGCTCCAGCAGCATCTTCATATCGGCCACGCGGTGGCGCAGGGCCTGAAAGCTGGAGATAGCAACGCCGAATTGCTTGCGCTGGTTCATGTACTCGGTGGTGAGCTTGAGCGTTTGCTCCATCACGCCGACACCTTCGGCGCACAGTGCGGCGTTGGCCACATCCTGCGCCAGCGTCAGTGCGGCGAGGCCGTTGCTGGTGATCAGCGTGGCGGGCGCTGCCTTGCAGACCAGATCGGCGGCGCGGGCTTCATCCTGAGTGACATAAGCCTTGGTTGACACCCCTTCGGCACCGTTTTCGACGAGGAAGAGCGCAATCTTGCCATCCAGCTGGGCAGGCACGATGAAGGTATCGGCTTTGTCGCCAGCAAGAACTATGTTTTTTGTAGCGTCTACCGTATAGCCGTTGGCAGTTTTATTGGCTTTTGAATCACAAACGTCAATACGGTAGCGCGCTTTGCGCTCCTGAGATGCGAGCACCACTAGTTTCTCGCCCTTTGCAATCTGGGGCAGCCAGCTTTGCTTGATGGCCTCGCTGCCAAACTGGCTGAGCAGGGCGCTGGCCACAAAAGCCTGAGTCAGCGGCTCCATCACCAGGCCGCGGCCCAGTTCTTCCATCACCACCATCACATCGACTGCGCCCTGACCCAGGCCGCCGTATTGCTCGGGCACGGTGAGAGCCGTCAATCCCAGTTCGGCCAGCTCGTTCCAGACCTCGCGCGAAAAGCCGCCTTGCTTGGCAATGCTCTGGCGGCGCTCGAAGGTATAGCCCTTGTCGATCCAGCGGGCCACGGCATCACGCAGTTGTTGCTGGTCGTCGGAAAAATCGAAATCCATATTTGTCTCCTGTGGCCTTTAGCCAAGAACCGTCTGAGCCACGATGTTTCGTTGTACCTCGTTCGAGCCGCCGTAAATGGTGGTCTTGCGCATATTGAAATAGGTGGCGGCCAGAGGGGCGTTGCTGAGCACGCCGCCGGGGAAGTCGCCTTGGTAGCCTGCCTCCATGGCTTCCTGCACATAGGGCAGGGCGTAGGGGCCGGCGGCTAGCATCATCAGCTCGGCATAGCGTTGCTGGATTTCGCTGCCCTTGATCTTGAGCAGACCGGCAATGTCGAGTGGGTTCTTGCCCGATTTCATGGCCGAGAGCACGCGCAGCACCAGCATCTCCAGCGCGATCACATCAATCTCCAGCAGGGCGATCTGATCGCGGAAGCGCTGGTCTTCCCACACGCCTTCGGCCTTGGCAATGCGCTTGACGCGTTCCAGCTCGCGCTTGGCGCGGTTCACGTCCGCAATATTGGTGCGCTCGTGGCTGAGCAGGTGCTTGGCGTAGGTCCAGCCCTTGTTTTCTTCACCGATCAACTGGTCGGCGGGTACTTCCACGTTGTCGAAGAAGACTTCGTTGACTTCATGGCCACCATCCAGCAGCTTGATGGGGCGCACGGTCACTCCGGGCGATTTCATGTCGATCAGCAAGAAGCTGATGCCAGTCTGGGGCTTGCCCTCGTTGCTGGTGCGCACCAGGCAGAAGATCCACTCACCGTACTGGCCAAGCGTGGTCCAGGTCTTCTGGCCATTGACGATGTATTTGTCACCCACGCGCTCGGCGCGGGTTTTGACGCTGGCCAGGTCAGAGCCCGAGCCGGGTTCGCTGTAGCCCTGGCTCCACCAGACTTCGCCGCTGGCAATGCCGGGCAGAAAGCGCTTGTGCTGCTCGGGTGTGCCGTAGGCCATGATGACCGGGGCCACCATCACCGGGCCGAAGGGCACGATGCGCGGCGTGCAGGCCAGAGCGCATTCTTCCTCGAATAAGTGCTTTTGCACGGCTGACCAGCCGGGGCCGCCAAATTCAGTGGGCCAGCCGTAACCGAGCCAGCCTTTTTTGCCCAGAATTTTGGCCCAGCGCTGCATGTCGTCACGCGTCAGGTGCAGATCGTTACGCACCTTGTGCGCAATATCCTCGGGCAGGTTTGCCCGCACCCAGGTGCGGATTTCATCGCGAAAAGCCTGTTCTTCAGGGGTGAATGCCAAGTCCATGCGGTGTCTCCAGAAAATCTGGATGTTTTGTAGCACGCACGTTCTTTTTCTTCCTGTCCGGGTCGTGACAAGGAAGGGTTCCCCCGAGGTTGTTGACCCCCCTGAGGCGCTTTGCGCCGTCCCCTGAGTGTGATGGCGGCCCTGCTGTCTCTGGCTTGGAGCGCGCCAGTTTTTTACATTTGATTGAAATATGTCTCTAGCGCTTATTCATCAAGCGCTAGCAGCTATCAATTTCAATGCGACGGCTTACTCAACTGGCGCTGTCTGGATGGCAGGTGGCTCCACGCCCAGTGATTCGCACAGCATCTGCACGGTGGCGCGCAACTGAGCCACTTCCGCTTCCAGCGTATCCACGCGTTGCTGCAGGGCAGATGCATTGCCGCCGCCCGTGCCACCGCTGGCGCTGGCTGCGCTTTGCAGGGCGGCTACATCGACCGGGCCGCAGAGCAGATGGGCCCAGCGCGATTCGCGGGCACCGGGCGCACGGGGCAGCAGTACGACCAGCGGGCCGCCTTTTTCTTCGCTGCGCTCGCGCAGTTCATCCAGAAATGCCTCGACCGAGGAGATATCGGCAAAGCGGTGCCAGCGTTCGGAGTTGATGCGCAGCTCGCCCGCCGTCTGGGGGCCGCGCAGCATCAAGAGGGCCAGCAGCACGGCGGATTGGTCGGGCACGCCGATGCCGCGGGGAAAGTTGTGCTCCCAGCGGGTTGAGCGGGTGCCGCTGATCTGCACGGCGAGCGTCTTCATGCGCAGGTTGTCCAGCGCTTCCTGGGCTTCGCCTTCGCTGATTTCCATCACCGGGTCGCGGCTGGACTTCTGGTTGCAGCCGGTGATGAGGCTGTTGAGCGTGAGCGGATAGCTATCCGGTACGGTGCGGGCCTTTTCCATCAGCGTGGCCAGAACGCGGGCCTCAATGGGAGTGAGGGGGATGTTGCGTGGGTCAAAAGGCATGTTGTCTCCTCAAAAGTCTAGAACGGCGCACGGGAACGGCTGCAAGCCACCAAGGGTTAGCCCGTCAATGCGACAATCGCCGCCCATGAAAAACATCGTGATCCTGATCTCGGGCGGCGGCTCGAACATGGCCGCCATTGTGCGTGCATCCCAGCAGCAGAACTGGGCAAAGCAGTACAACGCCCGGGTCGCGGCCGTGGTCAGCAACAAGGCTGAGGCCAAAGGACTGGTCTTTGCGCGCGATAACGGCATCGCCACCGAGGTGCTGGATCACAAACAGTTTGATAGCCGTGAGGCCTTTGATGCCGAGCTGATGCAGGTGATTGACCGCCATGCGCCCGATCTGGTGGTGCTGGCTGGCTTTATGCGCATTCTGACGCCCGGCTTTGTGGCGCATTACGAAGGTCGCCTCATCAACATCCACCCCTCGCTGCTGCCCGCCTTTACGGGCCTGCACACCCATCAGCGCGCCATTGATGCAGGTTGCAAGTTTGCAGGCTGCACCGTGCACCGCGTGACGGCTGAGCTGGATGTGGGCCCGATTCTGGAGCAAGCCGTGGTGCCTGTGCTGCCCGGCGATACAGCCGACCTGCTGGCCGCGCGCGTGCTGGTGCAAGAGCACGCCATTTACCCGCGTGCGGTGCTTGATCTGATCAAGAGCTAAATCAGATTTGATAGCTGCTAGCGCTTATTGAATAAGCGCTAGCAGCCATTTTTATGCCAATTTCTGTTGCTCTTCCGGCAGACGGCGAAAGCGTGGCTGCTCCACGCCATCAATCACCACGGTTTCATTAAACATTGCGGCAGGGCGCACCCACAGGCCACGTTCGCCATACAGGGCGCGGTACAGCGTAAGAGGCTCCAGCGTTTCGCTGTGGCGCACGGTGTCAATCACTTCATAGGGCATGCCTTTGTAATGTTCGTACAGGCCGGGCGGGGTGGTGATGAGGGGCGGCAGGTTGTGGTCGGACATGATGTTTTTAAAAGATGAGCGGTTAGTGCATGCTCTAAAAGGGCTAGAGCCTGTTTTTACTATGAATCTTCGTTGACGCTTGGGGCCATAGATTTCTGGCGCAAGCCAAGGCCAGGGTGACAGTGGGACAATTGGGGCTATGCATCCCAAACAGCTTCTCGACGCTTGCGCTGAACTCGTCAAGCGCGCCATGACTTTTGAACACGCGGCTGATTCCGTGGTGTCTTACTTCTTCCGCGAAAACCGTTACCTCGGCCCGCGTGAGCGCGCCACTCTGGCCGAAACCACTTACACCGTGCTGCGCAAGAAGCTGTTGTTTGAAGGCCTGGCACATTCCGGCAGCGGCCCGCGTGAGCGCCGTCTGGCCATTCTCGGCTTTGCTGCTGTCCTGCGTGAGCAGGGCAAGAAGCAAGGCAACGTCAAGAACAAGGACGGCCAGGACAGCGAGACCTTTATCAAGGCTGCGCTGACGCCTCAGGAACTCAAGTGGCTGGACGCTTGCGACAACATCAAGCCTGAAGAGCTGATGGAATCCCACCGCCACAACCTGCCCGAGTGGCTGGTTGAGCCGCTCAAGGCCCAGGTGGGTGACGAATTTTGGGCCTTGGCTGCGAGCATGGAAAAGGCTGCGCCGCTGGACTTGCGCGTCAACGCCCTGAACGACAAGCCCGCTGAAGTGCGCAAAGAACTGGAAAAAGCTGGCATCAAGGCCAAGCCCACACCGTTCTCGCCACTGGGTCTGCGTGTCGATGGCAAGCCTGCGCTGGCCAAGGTCGATGCCTTCAATCGTGGTGCGATTGAGGTGCAGGACGAAGGCTCGCAACTGCTAGCACTGATGCTGGATGCCAAGCGCGGCGAGATGGTGGTGGACTTTTGCGCCGGTGCCGGCGGCAAGACTCTGGCGATTGGCGCTTCCATGCGCAACACCGGCCGCCTGTATGCGTTTGACGTGTCGGGTCACCGCCTGGATGCACTCAAGCCACGTCTGGCGCGCTCGGGTCTGTCCAATGTGCACCCCGCAGCCATTGCTCATGAGCGTGATGAACGCGTCAAGCGCCTGGCCGGCAAGATTGACCGCGTGCTGGTGGATGCGCCTTGCTCGGGCTTGGGTACCTTGCGTCGCAACCCTGACCTGAAGTGGCGCCAAAGCCCCAAGGCCGTGGAAGAGCTGACTGTCAAGCAGGCCGCTATTCTGGAAAGCAGCGCCCGTCTGGTCAAGGCCGGTGGCCGCCTGATCTACGCTACTTGCTCCATCCTGCCGCAGGAAAACGAAGCCATTGCCGAAGCCTTCAGCGCTGCTCACCCTGAGTTTGAGCCCTTGAATGCTGCCGACGTGCTGGAGCAGCTGAAGATTGCCGATGGCGACAAGCTGTGCAGCGGTGGAGGTGACGGTAAGCGCTATCTGCGCCTGTGGCCGCATCAGCACGAAACTGACGGGTTTTTCGCCGCTGTTTGGGTGAAGAAAGCGTAACTTCAGTGCAAATCCGGTATCAGCTGTCAGGGTATCAGCAGTAGGCTTGTAAGCAGCTCACCTAAAATTGCACGACCGTGCTTTATAAGGTAGAGCATGGTTTTTTGCCAAAGGCTTTGTTATTTATGTCGCTGGATATTGGCTTGCTCTGGAATGAAGTCGTGGAATGGATGGCCAACGGGCTGTGGGATCTGTCATGGTGGCAGTTGCTGCTGTACACCTTGATCACCACCCATTTCACGATTGCGGGTGTCACGATTTTTCTGCACCGCAGTCAGGCGCACCGGGCTCTGGATCTGGGGCCTGTGCCTTCCCATTTCTTCCGTTTCTGGCTTTGGCTGGGTACGGGCATGGTGACCAAGGAATGGGTGGCCATTCACCGCAAACACCACGCCAAGTGCGAAACCGTGGACGACCCTCACAGCCCGCAGACGCGTGGCCTGAGCAAAGTCATGCGCGAAGGCGCTGAGCTGTACCGCAGCGAAGCCAAGAATACGGAAACGATCAAGAAGTTTGGCCATGGCACGCCCGATGACTGGCTGGAGCGCAATCTGTACTCCAAGCACTCGGTCTGGGGCCCCACGCTGATGCTGATTCTGAATTTGGCGCTGTTCGGCGTCATCGGCATGAGCATCTGGGCGGTGCAGATGGTCTGGATTCCCTTCTGGGCCGCTGGCGTGGTCAATGGCTTAGGCCATTTCTGGGGCTATCGCAATTACGAGGCAACGGACGCCTCCACCAACCTGTCGCCCTGGGGAATCATCATTGGTGGTGAAGAGCTTCACAACAACCACCATACGTATCCAACGTCGGCCAAGTTCTCGGTCAAGCCCTATGAGTTTGATATTGGCTGGCTCTATATCAGCATCATGCAGAAGTTGGGCTGGGCCAAGGTCAAGAAGACGCCGCCGCGCCTGCGCATGGGCGCGGTCAAGCCGGTGGCTGATGAGTTGACTCTGGAAGCCATCATCGCCAACCGCTACGAAGTCATGGCCCGCTATGCGCGCGGCGTGCGCTCTGCTGTTCAGCAAGAGCTGGACTTGCTCAAGCAAAAGCAGGCGCAAAAATCAGATGTTTCTTTACTCAAGGGTGTTCAGCGCTGGCTGCATCGTGATGCAGAAAAAGTGCCAGAGCGCGCACAAGGCCAGTTGGCGCAGGCGCGGGCCGCCCACCCGGTGATTGATCAGATGTTGACCATGCGTGAAGAGCTGCGCCAGCTGTGGCTGAATACCACGCTGAGCCGCGAGCAACTGACCAGTCAGCTGCAGGCTTGGTGCCAGCGTGCAGAAGCCAGTGGTATTGCCGCGCTCAAAGACTTCTCGGTCAAGCTGCGCGCTGCCCGCGCCTGAAGCTGCTCCAGCTGAGACTGCGCATGCTCAGTACCTGCCGCCAGGTTTTGGCCGGTGTGGAGTTCAGGCCCGGAGGCTGGTCATTTTTAGCAAGCTGCACTGCTTCTTCGATGGGAGTAGTGCAGCTTTGCTGAATCTGGGGCTGATGAACCTGCACTTGGGCATGACCCGCTTGCCGGGTGCTCAGTTGTACCCAGGTATTTGAGGGTGAGCGCCAGCTCTGGCCCGTGTGCAGCACCATGAGCTGGCCGAAATGGTTGTCGGTAAAGCTCAAGGGGCCGATGGCCAGTTGCAACGGTCCTTGTTGGCAGAACAGTTCGTGGCCTTGAGGCAGATGCAGTGACAAGGCCTGACCGCTGCGAAGCTGGTACTGTGATGGCGTGCTTTGAGGGCAATGCATGGGATTTTTGTCAGAAGTGTTCCAAGCCTCAAGCGTAGGTTTGACACGGCTTGCGCAACAGGTACAGCGCACAAGTTGCCAAGGCGTATCAGTGCAGATCGGGGTTGCCCTGTTCTGCCTTGTTTGCGGTGATTCTGTATCTGTTGCAGAACAGGTCTTGCTGGCATGATGCAGGCCCAGCAGCTCGCACCGTCACCATGCTGACTTCCGCCACTCTTGATTCGTCATTCGCCAACAGCCAGGCCAATAGCCCGGCATTGCCGCTGTATCAGCGGCTGGCTGCCAACTACAGCGCCGCCATGGCGCTGGGAACCTTGAAACCCGGCGAGCGCATGCCCTCGGTGCGTGAGCTGATGGTGCGGCATGAGGTCAGTCTGTCCACGGCTTTGCAGGTGCTGCGCTATTTGGAAGAGAACGGCTATCTTGAAGCCCGGCCTCGCGTGGGCTATTTCGTGCGCGAAACGGGGGCAGTTGCCACAGTGCCTTTGACGAGCGAGCCCGACTTGAGCCAGCCTGTGCAGCCCAACCCCTATGCGCATTTTGTGGGCATCAATGAGCATATTTCGCTGCTGCTGGAGCGTGGTCGCCAGTCGGATGTGTATATGGATATCGGCGGCTGCACGCCCCCTGCCGCGCTGTTCGACCACCATTACCTGAATAAGACCGTGACGCGGCTGTTGCGCGAGCACCCGACGCTGCTTTCGCAAGGCCGCTCTTTGCTGGCCAATCAGGGCAATCATCCCCAGTTTCAGCAGGCCATGGCGCGCAGGGCGCTGGCCGCCGGGATACGCGTGGCCCCGGCGGATGTGCTGGCTACGACGGGTAATTCAGAAGGAGTGAGTCTGGCATTGGCGGCCGTGGCTTCGCCAGGTGATCTGGTGGCGGTCGAGTCACCCACTTATTACGGGCTGCTGCAGGTGGTGGAGTCGCTGCAGCTGCAAACCCTGGAGATTCCCTGCAGTCCGCGCACAGGCATGTCCATCGAGGCGCTGGAGCTGGCATTTCAGACCCAGCCACGGCTGAAGGCCGTGGTGGTGGTGCCGGAATTGCAGATGCCGCTGGGTGCCCGCATGCCTGACGAGAACAAGGCCAGGCTGGTCGCCCTGTGCGCTGCGCATGGCGCTGCGCTGATTGAGGATGATTCCTACGGCCTGTTCGTGGAGGGGCAGCAGGCCGTCAAGCCGCTCAAAGCCTGGGACAGTGTCTCGGGTCATGTGATCTACTGCCAGGCTTTCAACAAGAGTCTGGCACCGGGTCTGCGCCAGGGTTGGATGAATGGCGGCCAGTGGCATGGTCGGGTGCAAATGCTCAAATTTGCGCAAAGCCGCAATACCCAGACGCTGGGGCAGCTCGTGGTGGCCGAGGTGCTGGGCTCGCCCACGCATCAGCGCAGTCTGGAAAAGCTCAGGCAGCAGCTGAAGAAGCAGCGTGAATCCATGGCCAGACTGGTGGCCAGATTTTTTCCCTTGAGCACGCGCATGAGCCTGCCTGCAGGGGGGCTGTGTTTGTGGCTGGAGTTTCCCGCAGAAATGCGCACCTCGGAGCTGTTCACGGCGGCCCTGAACAAGGGCATCAGGATTGCGCCGGGCAGCATGTTTTCCAACTCTGGTCGCTACGAGAACTGCATGCGCTTGGCCTGCACCCATCCGGTCGACGAACTCATGGAGAGGGCGATGCAGGATCTCGGAGCGATGGCTTGCCGACAACTGGGGCAGGCTCCGCGTAGCTAGAGCGGCCCTGTGTGTTTATTTCGCTAGCTGACCGGCCATGCACTGGCGCAGGAACTCACGGGCCTTGGCTCCCTCTTTGTAGAAGGTGTTGATAACCTCCTTGCCTTCGACAGAGACCTTGAAGCGGGATTCTTCCTCTTCCCCAAGCTCTTTGACCAGCGCTTCGGATCCGCCAAGCGCATAGACGATGGCTCCCCATTTGCCATTGGACATGGTGTAGTTGATGGCTCCAACCTCTTGGGGCTTGTCCTGGTTCTGGGTCAGCGTGGTTCTGACCTTGCGCGGGCTAGCGGGTTGAGGAATGTCCATGCCCAGAAAAGTCAGCAGGGCACCGTTGTGTTTGGCTGTGGGGCCTGAAAGCTGAACGGCACCGGAGATGTTGCCGAAAATCGCCGCACATTCAAGACCCGAGCGCGGGTTTTTCTCGTCATGCGAAAACATCCAGTAGCCCTTGCGCAGTTTCTGGTACTGCGGGTCCTGTGCAATTCTCTGCCCTTCCTTGACCAGCTCCTGCCCCTCTCGCAATAGCTCGATCTGACTCCGTACCAAGCCGCCAAGGGCATCTGCGGGGGACGGATCGGCGCGTTGGGTGGTTGCGGGCGCTGTGCTGAACTGTTCGCAGACAGGCACGGAAGCTAGGCCTGGTGAGCCGCCTGTCATGCCGACCTGGCGCTGGCCGGGGCCGGGGCCCGTGGGGCAGATGAAAGTCTGACTGAAGACGGCTGGCGACACGGCAAGCGAAAAAAGCAATGTGCTCAGCGTCTTGCGATTCATGTGATCCATCCCTATTCGTTGCAAAGCACCCAGTATAGAGAGGGTCCTGGCCCGAGCTGTTGCACCGCTGCCAGCATAAAAAAACCGCCTGCACTTGCGTGAGGCGGTTTTTCAAGAAACAGGCTGAATTACTTCAGCTTGGTTTCCTTGTACTCGACGTGCTTGCGAGCCTTGGGGTCGAACTTGATGATCGACATCTTTTCAGGCATCGTCTTCTTGTTCTTGGTTGTGGTGTAGAAGTGACCGGTGCCAGCAGTAGAAGCCAGCTTGATCTTTTCGCGTCCGCCTTTGGAAGCCATGTTGATTCTCCTTTAGTGGAAATTAAGCTTGGCCACGGGCGCGCATATCTGCGAGCACGGAGTCGATGCCGTTCTTGTCGATCAAACGCAGAGCAGCGCTGGAAACGCGCAGGCGCACCCAACGGTTTTCTGTTTCGACCCAGAAACGACGGTACTGCAGGTTAGGCAGGAAACGACGCTTGGTCTTGTTGTTGGCGTGGGAAACGTTGTTGCCCACCATGGGCTTCTTGCCCGTAACTTCACATACGCGTGCCATTTGGACACTCCGATAGTTGAATCGGCTGCCAGCGCTGCCATCCTGCATTGCGCAGAAGGTGCCGACAACCTCACCTCGCCAGTTTGTAATGGGTGGCGGTAGCCCGATTGCGGAAGTCCCGATGGCACAAAGTGCATAAAGCACTTGGTCTGTACTACCTTGAATTCAGCAAAGTCTGCGATTATAGCGTTTTCAGTAAAAAGCCCCTGAGGCGGGCCAAAGAAGGCCAAGCTCAAGGGCTTTTGTGAGCGCCATTAATAACGGCGCTTGCTGTCTATCAGGACTCTTGCTCCAGGAAACGCTGTGCGTCGAGGGCTGCCATGCAGCCCGTGCCAGCGCTGGTGATGGCTTGGCGGTACACATGGTCCTGGCAGTCGCCAGCGGCAAACACGCCGGGCACGCTAGTCTGTGTGGCAAAGCCTTTGAGGCCGCCTTGGGTGACGATGTAGCCGTTTTCCAGCTCCAGCTGGCCCTGGAAGATGTCGGTGTTGGGGTGGTGGCCAATGGCAATGAAGGCCCCCAGCAGCTTGATTTCTTCGGTGTGGCCGTCCTGCGTGCTCTTGATGCGGATGCCAGTCACGCCGCTCTGGTCGCCCAGCACTTCATCCAGCGTGAAGTGGGTTTTGAGCTCGATCTTGCCTTCCTTGACCTTGGCCATCAGCTTGTCGACCAGAATGGGTTCAGCCTTGAACTTGTCGCGGCGGTGTACCAGAGTGACCTTGCTGGCGATGTTGGACAGGTACAGCGCTTCTTCCACTGCAGTGTTGCCGCCGCCGATGACGCAGACAGGCTGTTCACGGTAGAAGAACCCGTCGCAGGTGGCGCAGGCAGAAACGCCGCGGCCCATGAAGGCTTCTTCAGAGGGCAGGCCCAGATACTTGGCCGATGCGCCGGTCGCAAGAATCAGTGAGTCGCAGGTGTAAGTGCCGCTGTCACCAGTCAGTGTGAACGGGCGCTTGGAGAAGTCGACCTTGTTGATGTGATCGAACACGATTTCAGTCTTGAAGCGCTCTGCGTGCTCCTGAAAGCGCTGCATCAGCTCGGGACCCTGCACGCCCATCACATCGGCTGGCCAGTTGTCCACTTCGGTGGTGGTCATCAGCTGGCCGCCTTGGGCCATGCCAGTGATCAGCAGCGGATTAAGGTTGGCGCGGGCGGCGTACACGGCGGCCGTGTAGCCAGCAGGGCCGGAGCCCAGGATGAGAACTTGTGCGTGTTTGGTGGAGGACATGAAGCGTGACTCTGAAAATAAGCAGGCCGACAACCGGCGCGCAGTCATGAAAGCATTGAAAAGGTATGGGAGTATCGCTCCGTATCAAGGACTGTGTGCTCTGCTGTTTTTAATCACTGCAATTGTTAAAAATGATAGTGAGTAAGCGTTTATTTGTGCTGACTGGCAGCTTTGTTGCATGTGCTTGCATTAGGCTGGAAAATCGTACTGGCTGAATCACCGCTTGGATAAAGGGCTAAGGTAAGCTTGCGCCTGCGTATGACATACACATTGAACGCTTCGAAGGCGTCTTCCTCCAGCAAATCCAAAGCCCGGGCAACCACTCCGCGCTATGGAGTGATTCGCTTCAGTCAGGAAGTTTTGCTGCTCATTGGCTTGCTGGCTCTGGTTTTCTGGCTCACAGCCATGCTGACCTATTCCCCGCAGGATGCCGCCTGGTCCACTTCTGGTGCCGGGCAAAGGCCGTTTGTTCAAAACTGGATGGGCCGCGTTGGTGCCTGGCTGGCAGATGCCTGCTATTTCGGCTTTGGCATGTCCATCTGGTGGCTGGTGCTGGCCTCGGTGCAGACCTGGATCACATCGCTGGTGCGCTGGATGCGTGGTGGCGTGAACAAAGATGGCTCACCAATAGCGCTGATGCCGCTGTGGCGTCGCCGCTTTCTGTTCTGGGGCGGTCTGGCTGTCTTGATGGTGGCCAGCTGTGCGCTGGAGTGGACTCGTCTTTATCGTTTTGAAAGCCTGCTGCCTGGCCCGGCTGGCGGCGTATTTGGCTACATGATGGGCTTCAATAGCCTCAAATGGCTGGGCTTTGCAGGCTCTGGCCTGATTGGCATCTGCCTGTTCGTGCTGGGTGCGGCCATGGTATTTGGCTTTTCATGGGGTTCTTTGGCCGAAGGTCTGGGCGCGCGCCTGGATGGTCTGGTGCAATTTGGCCGCGAGCGCCGCGAGATCGCCAAGGATGTTTCCGTCGGCAAAAAGGCAGCCCGCGAGCGCGAGGAAGTCGTGTTTGACCGCACTGACGGCGAAATTCGTCCCCCTGTACATCAGCCGGTGCAGATTATTGAGCCTGTGCTGCAAGAAGCGGCCCAGCCTAGCGCCCGTGTGGTGAAGGAGCGCCAGAAGCCGCTGTTCACAGATCACCCCGACAGCAAGCTGCCGCAGGTTGACTTGCTGGACGAGGCACCTCAGCGCCAGGAGTCAGTCTCTGCCGAGACGCTGGAGATGACCAGCCGCCTGATTGAAAAGCGTTTGAAAGACTTCGGCGTGGAAGTGCGGGTGGTTGCGGCCATGCCCGGTCCTGTAATTACGCGCTATGAAATTGAGCCCGCCACGGGCGTCAAGGGCTCGCAGATCGTCAACTTGGCCAAGGATCTCGCGCGTTCACTGTCGCTAGTGTCTGTGCGGGTGATTGAGACCATTCCGGGCAAGAACTTCATGGCGCTTGAGCTGCCCAATGCCAAGCGCCAGTCGATTCGCCTGTCTGAAGTGCTGGGCTCACAGGTCTATCACGATGCCAAGAGCATGCTGACCATGGGCTTGGGCAAAGACATCGTGGGCAACCCCGTGGTGGCTGATTTGGCCAAGATGCCCCACGTGCTGGTGGCGGGTACCACCGGCTCCGGCAAATCCGTGGGTATCAACGCCATGATTCTGTCTCTGCTTTACAAGGCCGAGGCCCGCGATGTGCGCTTGCTGATGATCGACCCCAAGATGCTGGAAATGTCGGTCTATGAAGGCATTCCCCACCTGCTGTGCCCTGTGGTGACGGATATGAAGCAGGCGGCCAATGGCTTGAACTGGTGCGTGGCCGAGATGGAACGCCGCTACAAGCTGATGAGCAAGCTGGGAGTGCGCAATCTGGCCGGCTACAACACCAAAATTGATGAGGCCAAGGCGCGTGAGGAATCGATTCCCAACCCGTTCAGTCTGACGCCTGAAGAGCCCGAGCCGCTGCAGCGCTTGCCGCATGTGGTCATCGTCATTGATGAGCTGGCCGACCTGATGATGGTAGTGGGCAAGAAAATTGAAGAGCTGATCGCCCGTCTGGCGCAGAAGGCGCGTGCTGCAGGCATTCACCTGATTCTGGCCACCCAGCGCCCCAGCGTGGATGTGATTACCGGTCTGATCAAGGCCAATATTCCCACGCGTATTGCCTTCCAGGTATCTAGCAAGATCGATAGCCGTACCGTGCTGGACCAGATGGGGGCCGAATCCTTGCTTGGCATGGGTGACATGCTCTACATGGCCAGCGGTACGGGCCAGCCGATTCGCGTGCATGGCGCTTTTGTGTCGGATGACGAGGTGCACCGCGTGGTCAGCTACCTCAAGGCGCAGGGCGATCCTGACTACATCGAAGGCATTCTGGAAGGCGGAACTGTCGATGGTGACGCAGAAGCGAGTGGCGAAGGCGGCGGTGGCGAGAAAGATGAACTCTATGACCAAGCTGTGGAAATTGTGCTGAAAGACCGCAAGGCCAGCATTTCCTACGTTCAGCGCAAACTTCGCATTGGGTACAACCGATCGGCCAACCTGCTGGAGCAGATGGAGCAGGCCGGACTGGTTAGCTCGCTGACCTCCAGTGGGCAGCGTGATGTGCTGGTGCCGAACCGGGATGCTTCCTGAGCACCGTTGCGGCTTCCCTTTGAGGGGAAACTGCGTCCTGAGGCGGCTCTTGCTTGGTGTCTCTCGCTAAGCCACTGCCTCAATGGATAAATTTTTGGAGAAAAGATGAAACGTCTTTTGACTGCAATTTTGATAGCTGCTGGCGCAAGCACAGCAATGGCTGATGGCTTGAAAAGCCTTGAGTCCTTTATGAAGAACGTCCGCGCAGGCAAGGCGGAGTTCACGCAGTCGGTGACGGCTCCTCCCAAGCAGGGGCAGGAGGCGCGCACCAAGATTTCCAGCGGTAGCTTTGAATTTCAGCGCCCCGGCAAGTTTCGTTTCAACTACGTCAAGCCGTTTGAGCAACTGATCGTGGCGGACGGCAAGACGCTGTGGCTGTATGACGCCGACCTGAATCAAGTCACAGAGCGCGCGCAGGCGCAGGCTCTGGGCAGCACGCCGGCGGCAATTTTGACTTCGGCCACGGATCTGAAGGCGCTCAAGGCAGACTTTGAGCTGAGCAACGAGCCCAATGGCGATGGTATGGAATGGGTGCTGGCCAGCCCCAAGCAAAAGGGCGGTCAGCTTAAAAGCGTGCGCATTGGCTTTACGCCCGAAGGGCAGCTGGCGGCGCTCAGCATTGAAGACAGCTTCGGCCAGCATTCGCTGATGAAGTTCCAGTCTTTGCAGACACAGGCTTCTTTGCCAGCATCGACCTTCCAGTTCAAAGCGCCTAAGGGTGCGGACGTGCTCAAGCAGTAAACATGGCTAGCCCTGGGTGGCGAGCGCAAAAAAGGCCTGCGGATTAATCTCCGCAGGCCTTTTTTATTGTTGAATCAGGCTGTGGCCCTTATATATAAGCGTAACGTGCTGCGCTTTTGATAGTGGCTGGGCCGGTTCAAGATGGAGCCATCAGGCGCGTTTGGCGCTCATGGCTTGTTTGCTGCCGGTGGCAAAGTCCAGCACGCCCGCAATGACTAGCACGCAGACAACGGGAGTGACCCAGCCCATGCCCATAGCGGCACCGGGCAGGCTGTTCAGCCATGCGGGGACTAGCAAATCAAAGTTGGCAGCCTTGGCTGCGTCGAACATGCCAAAGACCAGTGCGACGGCCATGACGGGGATGTAGACGCGCGATGGCTGGTTCCAGCGGTGCAGCAGGCTCAGGGCGATCAGGGCAATGGCCAGAGGGTACAGACCCACGAGCACAGGCACGGCCACGGCAATCAGCTGGGCCAGGCCTTGGTTGGCGACAACAGCGCTGAAGACGGACAGGCCGATGACCATGGCGCGGTAATTGATGCCGGTCAGCTCGCTGAAGAAGCTGCTGCATGCCGTGATCAGGCCGATCCCGGTCGTCAGGCAGGCCAGCATGATGACGATGGCCAGCAGCCACAGGCCTGCGGGGCCAAAGGTCTGCTGCACAAAAGCCGTGAGAATCTGCACACCGGTAGTGGCATTGGCTGCCAGATTGCTGTTGGTGGCACCCAGGTACATCAGTGATGCATAGACCAGACCCAGACACACGGCGGCAATGATGCCGGCGTAGATGCAGTAGCGGGTGTGCAGCTTGGTGTCATGCACGCCAGCCGCCTTGATGGCGTTGACGATGACGATGCCGAAGATCAGCGAAGCCAGCGCATCCATGGTCTGGTAGCCCTGCAAAAAGCCTTCGGAGAAGGCTGCAGCTTGCGTGGCATAGGCCGTGGTGCTGACACTGTAGCCGCCCACGGGGGCCAGCACGGCAGAGCCGCCGAGTACAGCCAGAGCCACAATCAGCACGGGGGTGATGATCTTGCCCACGTTGTCCATCAGCTTGCCGGGGAACAGCGACAGCAGCGCCACCATCACAAAATAGGTGATGGTGAAGGCCAGCAGCATGCCAGGTGTGTTGCCCACAAACGGAGCCAGGCCCATCTCAAACGAGACCGTGGCTGTGCGCGGCGTGGCGAACAGCGGGCCTATGGTGAGGTAAATGGCAACCGCCAGAACCAGACCGGCAATGCGGCCGATGGGGTGAGTCAGGGTGTCCAGACCACCGCCCACGCGGGCCAGAGCGATCACGCCAAGCAGTGGCAGGCCCACGCCGGTCAGCAAAAAGCCGGCCGATGCGCCCAGCAGGTTTTCACCCGCAGCCATGCCCACCATGGGGGGGAAGATGATGTTGCCTGCCCCGAGGAACAAGGCAAAGGTCATGAAGCCGAGGGCAAAAATGTCCCACGTCTTGAGTTTTTTCATACGCATAGGATCTGGCGCACGGTGCTTGCAGCAGCGCGCCCAGAGTCAGTTGGAATCAAGGAAAGTTGCGGATGCTTTCGATTGAGTGCTGGCTGACAGGCGGTAGCCGTATCAGTCTCAGGCATTGCCTGCCGAAGGTGGGGCAGCTGGCAATGAATCTAAACGCGCTGCCGCGCATGGCTGACCTGGCTTTTGGCAGGCAGAACAGGGGCAGTACCTCCATGAAGGCGAGGGGTGACCTCGTTAATGGAGAGATTTAATCCGTTAAAACGCTATTTTCTCTTATCAATAATTCTGATAGGAAATAAAGGTTAACGCAGGTGGCACTGGCTATGCAGGTAGCTGTGCCAAACAGCTCAGCCCCTTCGGCTGCGCGCAGGGCTGGCGCGTTGGATACTTGAGGGGTCATGGTCATGCACAACAACACTCATTCCTCGGCGGTTTCCCATCACTCGGCGGTTTCCCATCAGCCACTGGCAGAACGTCTGCGCCCGCGCACGCTGGGCGAGGTGGTCGGTCAGCAACAAGTGCTGGGTGAGGGCATGCCGCTGCGCCTGGCGTTTGAGTCGGGTCGCCCGCACAGCTGCATTCTCTGGGGCCCGCCCGGCGTGGGTAAGACCACGATTGCCCGCCTGATGGCCGATTCGTTTGATGCGCAGTTCATCTCCATCAGCGCTGTGCTGGGCGGCGTCAAGGACATTCGCGAAGCCGTGGAGCAGGCGCAGCTGGCGCGCGACGGGCTGATGCAGCAGCGCACCATCGTGTTTGTGGACGAGGTGCACCGCTTCAATAAAAGCCAGCAGGATGCGTTTTTGCCTCATGTGGAAAGCGGCCTGTTCACCTTTATCGGCGCGACGACGGAGAACCCGTCGTTTGAAGTTAACTCGGCGTTGCTCTCACGTGCGGCGGTCTATGTGCTGGAGTCGCTGGCGGAAGCAGATTTAAAGCAAATAGTGGCTAAAGCGCAGGCCATAAAAGCGCTTCCAGCTATCGAAAACGAAGCGATTGAACGCCTGATCGCTTATGCCGACGGTGATGCACGCCGTTTGCTGAACACGCTGGAGACTCTATCCATCACGGCTGAGCAGGCCAAGGTGGAAACGATTACCGATGTCTGGCTGCTCAAGGTGCTGGGAGAGCGCATGCGCCGTTACGACAAAGGCGGCGAGCAGTTCTACGACACCATCAGCGCGCTGCACAAATCCGTGCGCGGCTCTGACCCGGATGCCGCACTGTATTGGTTCACTCGCATGCTGGATGGCGGTGCAGACCCGCGCTATCTGGCGCGCCGCATTGTGCGCATGGCCTGGGAAGATATTGGTTTGGCCGATCCGCGCGCCATGCAGATGTGCAATGACGCAGCGGCGACGTACGAGCGCCTGGGCAGTCCCGAGGGCGAACTGGCGCTGGCGCAGGCGGTGATCTATTTGGCCGTGGCTCCCAAGAGCAACGCGGGCTACATGGCCTACAACAAGGCCAAGGCCTTTGTGAAGGCCGACGCCACGCGCCCTGTGCCCCTGCATTTGCGCAACGCACCGACCAAGCTGATGAAGCAGCTGGACTATGGCAAGGACTACCGCTACGCGCACAGCGAAGAAGGCGGTTTTGCGGCCGGCGAGAGCTATCTGCCCGATGGCATGGAAGACCCCGGCTTTTACCAGCCGGTACCGCGCGGGCTGGAAATCAAGATTGGCCAGAAGCTGGAGCAACTGCGCGAGCTGAATGAGGCGGCGCGTGCTGGCAAGCCGCAGCAGGAACCTGAGCCTGAGCTGTAACTTCGTCAAGCGCTGCCCGTAGGCCATTTGCTCAGTGTTGCAAGACGGTGACTAGTGGAATGCGGCACTCTTACTGATGCTTTTGGCTTTTATCGCTATTTGTGCCGCTTGATGCTGACTAAGTGTCTGAATTTATTGAACTTGCGTGGCCGATAACTTTTTGCGCTGCGGCATCAACAGCCTCTGCCACGGGAAACCCCCGCCCTCTGGCATGAAAACTGCTCCCTAGAATCGATTCACTCTTTTGCGACAAGCGGCTCACAAAGCGGCGGACTGCAAAAGAGGAACCATGGCATTGCTGGCTCCGTCGTTCGGGATGAGAGGCTCGCTGTGTCTCCGTCTTGGGTCGAGAGAAGGGGAGCGCGCTTATGGATATCTTGCTGCAACAGATCATCAATGGTCTGGTGTTGGGCAGCATGTACGCCTTGATAGCCTTGGGCTACACCATGGTGTACGGCATCATTCAGCTGATTAACTTTGCCCACGGTGAAGTGCTGATGGTGGGAGCTTTAACTAGTTGGAGCTGCATCGGTCTGATGCAGGAAGCCATGCCTTATCTGCCGGGCTGGCTCATGCTTTTGATATCCGCCATCATTGCCTGCGTGGTGGCTGCATCGCTGAACTTCGTGATCGAAAAAGTGGCCTACCGCCCGCTGCGCAGCAGCCCGCGCCTTGCGCCGCTGATTACGGCCATTGGCGTCTCCATCCTGCTGCAGACGCTGGCCATGATCATCTGGAAGCCTAACTACAAGGCTTACCCCACATTGCTTTCCAGCACGCCTTATGAAATTGGCACAGCGGTGATTACGCCCACGCAGATTCTGGTGCTGGTGGTCACGGCTCTGGCACTGGCTACGCTGATGTACTTGGTGAACTACACAAAGCTGGGCCGCGCCATGCGCGCCACGGCCGAGAACCCGCGTGTGGCTTCGCTGATGGGTGTGAAGCCGGACATGGTGATCTCTGCCACCTTCATCATCGGTGCGGTGCTGGCGGCCATTGCAGGTATTTTGTATGCCTCCAACTATGGCACGGCGCACCACACCATGGGCTTCTTGCCGGGTCTGAAGGCGTTTACGGCAGCGGTATTTGGCGGTATCGGCAACTTGGCCGGTGCGGTGGTTGGTGGCCTGCTGCTGGGGCTGATTGAGTCCATAGGCTCGGGCTATATCGGCGATCTGACGGGCGGGGTTCTGGGTAGCCAGTACACCGACATCTTTGCCTTCGTCGTGCTCATCATCATCCTGACGCTGCGTCCTTCGGGTCTGCTGGGTGAGCGTGTGGCTGATCGAGCCTGAGGATTACCCATGAAAAACAAAAAGATACTTTCCTGGGTTTTAGGTGGCATTGGCCTGCTGGTGTTGCCATTCATCCTGCAGTACTTTGGCAACGCATGGGTGCGTATTGCCGATTTGGCCCTGCTTTACGTGATGTTGGCGCTGGGCCTGAACATCGTGGTGGGCTACGCCGGTCTGCTGGACTTGGGCTATGTGGCCTTCTATGCCGTGGGCGCGTATATGTTTGCGCTGATGGCATCGCCTCATCTGGCTGAGACTTTTGAGGGGTTCGCGGCCATGTTCCCGGACGGGCTGCACACCTCTATCTGGCTGGTTATTCCGCTAGGCATGCTGATTGCAGCGTGTGCAGGGGTGTTGCTGGGGCTGCCAGTGCTGCGGCTGCGCGGGGACTATCTGGCCATCGTGACGCTGGGCTTTGGCGAGATCATCCGCATCTTCGTGAACAACCTGGATCAGCCCGTCAACATCACCAATGGCCCCAAAGGCATTGGTCAGATCGACTCGGTCAAGGTCTTTGGCTTTGACCTGGCCAAGCGCCACGAGTTTTTTGGTTTTGATGTGGCATCGGTCACGATGTACTACTACCTGTTTCTGGTGCTGGTGCTGTTCACGGTGCTGATTTGCTACCGCCTGCAGGACTCGCGTATTGGCCGTGCCTGGATGGCGATTCGTGAAGATGAAATCGCCGCCAAGGCCATGGGTATCAATGTGCGCAACATGAAGCTGCTGGCCTTTGGCATGGGCGCATCGTTTGGCGGTGTGTCCGGGGCCATGTTCGCTGCTTTTCAGGGCTTCGTCTCGCCAGAGTCGTTCAGCCTTATGGAGTCCGTCATGATCGTCGCCATGGTGGTTCTCGGTGGTCTGGGCCATATCCCCGGCGTGATTTTGGGGGCGGTTCTGCTCTCGGCCTTGCCCGAGGCGCTGCGCTATGTGGCTGGCCCTCTGCAGGAGATGACGGGCGGGCGGCTAGACGCCTCCATCCTGCGCCAGTTGCTGATTGCGCTGGCCATGATCGTCATCATGCTCATGCGTCCACGCGGGCTGTGGCCCACGCCAGAGCGCGCCAAAAACCTGGACCATGTGTCCTGATGACAGTGAAGACAAGGAATGTGAACTGATATGGCAGAGAACACGACTTCCACGGTCCTCAACGTCTCGGGCATCTCCAAGCGCTTTGGCGGCTTGCAGGCACTGTCCGACGTCAACATGAAGATAGAGCGGGGGCAGGTCTATGGCCTGATTGGCCCCAATGGTGCAGGTAAGACGACTTTTTTCAACGTCATCACCGGTCTGTATACGCCAGATACCGGCAAGTTTGAGCTGGCTGGCAAGCCCTACGAACCTACGGCCGTGCACAAGGTGGCAAGAGCGGGAATTGCCCGAACCTTCCAGAACATTCGCCTGTTTGCCGAAATGACGGCGCTTGAGAATGTGATGGTGGGCCGCCATGTACGCACACATTCAGGCTTGCTGGGGGCAGTGTTTCGTACCAAGGGCTTCAAGGCCGAGGAAGCTGCGATTCGCCAGCGGGCGCGAGAGCTGCTCGACTATGTGGGCATTGGAAAATATGCTGACTTCAAGGCCCGTACGCTGTCGTATGGCGATCAGCGCCGGCTGGAAATTGCCCGAGCGCTGGCCACCGATCCGCAGTTGATCGCGCTAGATGAACCAGCCGCTGGCATGAATGCCACGGAGAAGGTGCAACTGCGCGAGCTGATTGACCGCATCCGCAATGACCAGCGCACTATTTTGCTGATTGAGCACGATGTCAAGCTGGTCATGGGCCTGTGCGATCGCGTGACAGTGCTGGACTACGGCAAACCCATTGCCGAAGGCACGCCCGCCGAAGTGCAAAAGAACGAAAAAGTGATTGAAGCCTATCTGGGCACCGGAGGCCATTGAATATGCAGGAACAAGTGCTGGAACAAGCTCAGGTGGTCAAATCCGCAGCGCCGGCGCTGCTGGAGGTGCGCGGGCTCAAGGTGGGCTACGGCGGTATTCAGGCCGTCAAAGGGGTGGATTTTGTCGTGCATCAGGGCGAACTGGTGTCACTGATTGGCTCCAATGGTGCGGGCAAGACCACCACCATGAAAGCCGTTACACGTGGCCTGCCTATTGCAGATGGAGAAATTCTGTATCTGGGCAAAAGCATCAAGGGCAAAGGTGCCTGGGACCTGGTGGCTGAAGGCCTGGTCATGGTGCCCGAAGGGCGCGGCGTGTTTGCACGCATGACGATCACGGAAAACCTGCTTATGGGTGCCTACACGCGCAATGACAAGGCCGGTATTCAGGCCGATATTGAGCGCATGTTTGGCATCTTCCCGCGTCTTAGAGAGCGCAAAGATCAGCTGGCGGGAACGATGTCTGGTGGTGAGCAGCAAATGCTGGCCATGGCGCGTGCCTTGATGAGTCAGCCCAAGGTGCTGCTGCTGGATGAGCCATCCATGGGCCTGTCTCCCATCATGGTGGACAAGATTTTTGAGGTGGTCAGCGATGTTTATGCTCTGGGCGTCACCATGATGCTGGTGGAGCAAAATGCCAGCCGTGCGCTGGCGCTGGCTGACCGGGGTTATGTGATGGAGTCTGGAATCATCACCATGACGGGCCCAGGGCAGACTTTGCTCAAGGATCCGCGTGTGCGCGCCGCCTATCTGGGCGAGTAGATCCTCATTAGGGTATTCGAGAGGTTGAGAATGGCTTTAGGGCAGCTCGTTTCGAGCATGCTCTGGAGTCTCAATTTCCTGCGCAAATCCCCGTAATCTGAACAAGATGACAAATAAATGACGTTTTTTTGGGTTTTTTGAATGTTTTTTTTATTTCCTTTTGGTTCTTTTAAATTCTTTTCTATGCCTTTAAGAAATTTGCTTATTACAAAAAGAAATTTTTAGAACTTATTCGCGTGATTTTTTTGCTGCCATTTCATATCGAGCGCTTTACGCACTTTTGATTGAGATAAATCTCTTTCTCAGCATGAACTGCTGCGCTTTATCAGTATTTTGTGAGAAAAACACAGTGTGTTTTATTTTTCGTGGCCCTTGAAGGGCTGTCTTGTTTGCGCGCTGAAACGCACAAGGACTCAAGAGTAAACTTCGCCCCGTTTAAGCCGGGAACCATGCTCTTTTGCTGTGAGTCGCCTGGTTTCTTTTCCCCGGTAAGGAGCATTCATGCTATTTGGCAAGCTATTGCCGCGAGAAGGCAATTTTTTCGAGATGTTCAATCAGCATGCAGACCGCATTGTTGAAGCAGCTCATGCTTTCTCGCAACTCGTTGCAAATTACAACGACCCCCATCTGCGCGAAAAATACAACGCAGACGTCGATAACGCCGAGCGCGCCGCTGACCGCATCACTCATGATGTGACCAAGTTGCTGCACAAGACGTTCATCACCCCGCTGGATCGCGAGCACATTCACTCGCTGATCAACACCATGGATGACGTGGCTGACCTGATTCAGGACTCGGCCGAGACCATGGCTCTGTACGACGTGCGTCACATGACGGAAGAAATCACACGTCTGACCGACCTGTGTGTGCGTTGCTGTGAGCGGGTGCGTGATGCCGTCAAGTTGCTGGATCGCCTCTCGGACCCCTCCATCGTGGATGCCACGAGCAAGACCTGCGACGAGATTGATCGTCTGGAAAGCGACGCTGACCGCGTGATGCGAGCCGCCATGAGCAAGCTCTTCCGTGAAGAGCCCGATGTTCGTGAAGTGATCAAGCTCAAGGCTATTTACGAGCTGCTGGAAACCGTTACAGATCGCTGCGAAGACGTGGCCAATCTGATCGAGGGCATCGTCCTCGAGAATTCCTGATTCTCGCTGGAGCCCGATCATGGAACCGGTACAGGCAGCCCTCTGGGTTGTGATTTTGCTGGTGGTGCTTGCGTTGCTGTTCGACTTTATGAACGGCTTTCACGACGCTGCCAATTCCATCGCCACCGTAGTCTCTACGGGGGTGCTCAAGCCCGCTCAGGCGGTGATTTTCGCTGCTTTCTTCAACGTGGTGGCGGTTTTTGTCTTCCATCTGAGCGTGGCAGCCACTGTGGGCAAAGGCATTGTTCAGCCGGGTATTGTGGATACGCACGTCGTGTTCGGTGCCCTGGTTGGTGCCATTTCCTGGAACGTCATCACCTGGATCTACGGTATTCCCAGTAGCTCTTCGCACGCCCTGATTGGCGGCATTGTGGGTGCTGTTATGGCCAAGGCTGGTGCCGGTGCACTGATTGCCAGCGGTATCTGGAAGACCGTGGCCTTCATCTTTGTGTCTCCCGTGCTGGGCTTCCTGCTGGGTTCGCTGATGATGGTGCTGGTGGCCTGGATTTTTCGCCGCGCAAGCCCCAATCGCGTGGATAAGTGGTTCCGCCGTTTGCAATTGGTTTCTGCCGGCGCTTACAGCTTGGGTCATGGTGGTAACGATGCTCAAAAGACCATCGGTATCATCTGGCTGCTGCTGATTGCAACGGGTTACACCAATGCCGCTGACGCATCGCCACCGACGTGGACTATTGTGAGTTGCTACTTGGCGATTGGTATGGGCACCATGTTTGGTGGCTGGCGCATCGTGAAGACCATGGGTCAGAAGATCACCAAGCTCAAGCCTGTTGGCGGCTTCTGTGCTGAATCCGGTGGCGCTTTGACGCTGTTCTTCGCAACCTTCCTGGGCGTACCTGTCTCGACCACACACACCATCACTGGTGCGATTGTGGGCGTGGGTTCTACCCAGCGAGCCAGCGCAGTGCGCTGGGGCGTTGCTGGCAATATCGTCTGGGCCTGGGTTCTGACGATTCCAGCTAGTGCCTTTGTGGCTTCTATTGCTTATTGGGTCAGCCTGCAGCTGTATTAATTTGCTACTTGATTCATAGCTGCTAGTGCATATGAATCAAAGGTTAGATGAAAAAAAGGCTTCGCATTGCGAAGCCTTTTTTATGCCTGAATTAGGGATCAGGCGACATGTTTCTGTAGCCCAAACAATGCAGGGTTTTGCAGCAGTGACTTGATTTGAACAACCGGCACCGGGGCGCTGAACAGATAGCCCATGAAGTGCTCGCAACCATGCTGCGCCAGCAGGGCGCGTTGCTCAAGGGTTTCAATACCCGCACCTACCACAGCGATTTTTTGGCGGCCAGCCAGTGCAATTGCTGCTTGAACCGCGGCTTCGCTGGCATTGTTGGGGCCGAGGCGCTGAACCAGTGAATGTGCGAGCTTGAGCTGGCACAAAGGCAATTGGCGCAGCACCTCGGGTGTGCTTGAGCCGCTGCCAAAGTCATCCAGCGACAGACGAAGGCCAATGGCGCTGAGGCGGCTCAAGGCTTGAATGATGTCTGCATTGACGGGGTTCAGGGTTTTGGTTGAAAGCTCCAGCATGAGCAGGGCGGGGTTGGCACCCGTGTGCGCAATGATGCTCTCGACTTGCTCAGCCAGATCCGCATGTTGCAGTTGCTTGGCGCTGATGTTGACGCAGACGGTTTGATTACTCAGTTGTGGGTCGTTCTTCCATTGGGCCAGTTGCTCGCAAGCGGCTTGAATGCTCCAGCGGCCCAGTGGAACAATGATGTCGGTTTCTTCTGCAATTGACAAAAAGATGCTGGGCGGCACCAGACCACGGCTAGGGTGGCGCCAGCGCAGCAATGCTTCGAGTCCACTAACGTCGCCACGGGTGGAGTACTGGGGCTGGTAGTGAAGCTCAAACTGACCCAGACGCAGTGCCTCACGCAGACCTTGTTCCATGCGGGATCGATCTACGGGCTGAATTTTCTGCTCGGGGCTGAAGAAATGCAGCCCTGGGGCTTCCTCGTCGCGCAGGCGGTACATAGCAGTTTCAGCTTGCTGCAGCAGCTCGGTGGCCGAGCGCGAGTGAGGCCCGAACAAGGTGGCTCCAATATTCGCCTCCAGCGTCACGGTCTGGTTGTTGAGCTTGTAGCTGGTGTTCAGGCTTTCCTGAAGGCGCTCTCCAAGCCGCTCGACCAGCAGGTTGGCCAGTTCAATATCTGGGGACAGATCAGACACCATGACGACAAAGTGCTTGGCATCCATGCGAGCCACGGTATCGCAGGAGCGCACGCAGCTGAGCAGGCGCTGTGCAATGTCTGACGCCAGGTGTGCATGGGCCTCATTGACATTCAGGCGGGTAAAGCCCTTGGCGGGCTCCATGTCGATGGTTAGCAGGGCGCCACGCCAGCCTGTGCGCTCAGACTGGATCATGGATTGCGACAGACGATCCAGCAGCAGGCGGCGGTTGGGCAGGTTGGTCAGAACATCAAAGAATGCGAGGCTTTCCCCGTCGCCTTCATCGGCAACCAGTTCCTTGCAGGCCAGCACGGTGTAATTGGCCGAAAGAGCGTGAGCCGACAGGCTGACCTTGCGCCTATTGGGTAGTTGAATCTGGGCACTGGTTTGTTGGCGCGTGATCAACGACAGCTGGCTTTCGGCAATGCTGTTCAGAGCTGGCGCAGATGTGTTTGATGCAGATGCCGCAGCAGATTGCAGTACCGTCTGCAGCGTTGCGCCGACCTTGAGAGCCGGTGCAAGCCAGGGAAAGAGGCGCAGGTAACCATCATTCCACCGCTGAGCCCGGTTTTGCGCATCCAGCAGCACATAACCGCTACTAGTCTGTTCAAGAATGCGGAAAAGCTGCTCTCCGTACACGCCCACCAGACTGGTGGCGGCCGGGAAGGGGCTTTGCCCATGTACTTCGGATTTGACAGACTTGTCGGCAGGTACAGACATAAAACCTCATCAGGCAAGTGCAGCGAGAACGCCTAAGGATCCAGAGTCTGTGAGAGGCGAAGTCGTTGCAAGATGTTCTTCAGATTTGCATTGTGGGTTCTGTCGATTGTTAGCGAAGCGTTTTAAGTCTCTTAAACCTGAAATTAGACTTTTGCTTACAAAAAATGCATTTTGAAAATAAGGTTTGATAAGTTCAACCTTTGGTTTGAAGACGCTGAATCAGCCTCATTGCGATATTTTTCGCGCCTCTTGTACCTGATATTCAAAATAATGCTGAAAGCTGTAGGCAATGCTGGCCATCAGCACGGTGGCGCCAAACATCAACGACAGTGCAATGGCGAAAATCGTGGTCCATTGGGTTCTCCCCGCAGGTGCATCAGAGGCTGCGCCGGGGTTGAAATGGGCATTCCAGGCCTGTTTGTCCATCAGCCCATACAGAATGGCGCGTAGTGCGCACCCGGCGATGGTGAAGCCCAGCATGGGGATGAGAATCCAGCTCAGCTGGTCGTCCTGGCCAAGCTGCTGGACCCGCTCAATGCCGTAAATACCCAGTGCGGTAGGGATGGGCAAAAGCCAGCCCAGCCAATCCCCCAGGCCGTGGAGGTAGAAGCGGTGCAAGCCCAGTGGGCCGCCCAGAAATGCCAGCCAAGCGGCGACAGTCTTGTTCTTGGCGCGAGAGGTGGAGGCCGTAGTGGACGCAATAGGGTTCATGGCTGGGAGCAGAAGCTGAAAGCGAGAGGACCAGTCCATTATTCCCGCCATGCCGCTCTTTGGGCACAGGGCAAGTGCGGTCTAATTGGCGATAGACCTTTGCAATGCAGCTGTTCATTTGTCGGGCTGTAGGCATCGTGGATAGAAATCGATATAATTTCCGGTTTTACGGCGTGTCGCTGGCCGGGTGGTCATGTCGCGTGTCTCAAACGCTGTAAGAAAACCTGCGCAGCTGGTCAAATTTTTGATGGCACTGGCTGTAACCACCCGAAGGAAACATCATGGTTGTTATTCGTCTCTCCCGCGGCGGCTCTAAAGCTCGTCCTTTCTACAACGTAGTTGTTGCTGACAAGCGCGTTCGCCGCGACGGTGCCTTCATCGAACGTCTGGGTTTCTACAACCCTAGCGCTCGTGGCGCCGAAGAAGGCCTGCGTCTGGCTCTGGACCGCGTTGCTTACTGGAAGAGCGTTGGTGCTCAAGCTTCTGAAACGGCTGAACGCCTGATCAAGGAAGCTACCAAGAAGGTTGCTGCCTAATTTTTAGGTGGCTGCTTTTTTAAGCGCCTTATCAAAGCGGGTTCCGTTGGCTTGCCTGACGGGACCCGTTTTCTATTGAATTTCTGAAATCTCTCTTCCGCTGATTCCCATGAGCCACATGCCTCTTCTTCAAGCTACGAGCTTGCCTGCTGATGCCGTTGAAGTCGGTCGCATTGCCGATGCCTGGGGAATCAAGGGCTGGTTCAAAGTCCACGCGTTCAGCAGCGCTCCTGATGCACTGTTTGCCGCCAAGAACTGGTTCTTGCTGCCCTCGGAAAAGGGCGCCAAGCAGTTCACGGGGACTGTGGTCTTGCCAGTCAAGCAGGCGCGTTTTCACTCCGATACTGTGGTGGCGACCTCGCCTGAAGTGGCAGACCGTAACGCGGCTGAAGCCTTGCGCGGTGCTCGCATCTTTGTAGCGCGTGAGCATTTCCCCAAGACCGATGACGGCGAGTTTTACTGGGTCGACTTGCTGGGCCTGTCCGTAGTCAACCGCGAAGGTGTGGCTCTGGGCGTTGTCACGGATCTGATGTCGACTGGCCCGCAGACTGTGCTGGTGCTGGGCTATGAAGTTGAAGGCAAGGAGCAGGAGCGCCTGATTCCTTTTGTTGACGCCTATGTGGACTCGGTCGATCTGGCCACGAAGCTCATCGTCGCCGACTGGCAGTCTGATTATTGAATTTGAATGCGCAAGCACTATCAATTAGATAGCTGCTTGCATTTTGTAAATAATGCGTTTCGACATCATTACCCTGTTCCCTGAGTTGTTTGCCCCATTTCTGGAGAGCGGGGTGACTCGCCGCGCTTATAGCTCTGGTCAGGTCGCAGTGCATTTGTGGAACCCTCGCGATTGGGCCGAAGGTAATTACCGCCGCGTTGATGATCGCCCCTTTGGCGGCGGCCCCGGCATGGTGATGATGGCCGAGCCCTTACAGCTGTGCCTGAATGCGATTCGCGAAGCCCGTATCGAGGCTGATGCGCAAGAGCAGGCCGAGCCCGTACCCGTGGTTTTGTTTTCGCCCATTGGCACCACGCTCAAGCATGCGGTGGTGGCTGAGTGGGCTGAAAGCCGTGGTGCAGTGCTGCTTTGCGGGCGCTATGAAGGTATTGACCAGCGATTTATCGATACCTATGTCACGCACCAGCTGAGTCTGGGTGACTTTGTGCTCTCCGGTGGCGAGCTGGCGGCCATGGTGCTGCTGGACTCCCTGGCGCGATTGCAGCCAGGTGTGCTTAACGACGAAGGCAGCTTTCAGCAAGACAGCTTCAACCCCGCGCTGGATGGTTTGCTTGACTGCCCGCACTACACCCGCCCTGAAGTCTGGAATGGGCAGGATGTGCCGCCTGAGCTGTTGTCTGGCCACCACGCCAATATTGAACGTTGGCGCCGTGATCAGCGCCTGCGTATTACGGCGCAGCACCGCCCTGAGTTGATTGAGCAAGCCCGAAAACAGGGCCTTCTCAATGCCAAGGACGAAGGGTTTTTGGCAAAAACAGCTCCCAAGCTATAATCTGAGGCTCTTTGATCCTCTATCCGGCCGCTGCAAGGAATAACGGATCTGCTTTCGGGCAGTTCCTGTAATGCAGCAATGGCACCAATCCCGGTGCTTGCCAATTCTGGCGCGGACAAGATCCAAGTGGATTTACATCATGAATCTGATCCAGACCCTCGAGCAAGAAGAAATTGCTCGCCTGAACAAGACTATCCCCGAATTCGCTCCTGGTGACACCGTCATCGTGAGCGTGAACGTGGTTGAAGGTGCTCGTAAGCGCGTTCAAGCTTACGAAGGCGTTGTGATTGCTAAGCGTAATCGTGGCCTGAACAGCGGCTTCACAGTGCGCAAGATCTCCAGCGGCGAAGGCGTGGAACGTACGTTCCAGACTTACTCCCCTCTGATCGCTGGCATTGAAGTCAAGCGTCGCGGTGATGTGCGCCGTGCCAAGCTGTACTACCTGCGTGAACGTAGCGGCAAGTCTGCTCGTATCAAGGAAAAGCTGCCTCAGCGCCGCGTTAAGACTGCAGCTGCTGCTCAGTAATACGCGCGTCGGAAGTGATTCCCTAAAAGCCGCTACAGTTCGCTGTAGCGGCTTTTTTTATGGCTGCCATGGTTTTGTTGTTCCTGCTTTTGTTCCTGCTTTTGTTCTTGTTTGGGCTGAATACATGCCTGCTTCTGATCAATCCTCTACTCCTCCCATCGGCACCGTAGATCCCAGTCTGGCGCGATTGCTGGGCATTGACCGTCAGTTGCCCTCGGTTCCCTTGGGTGCGCAGACGCCTCAGGCCCTGCGCAAGCGCTTCGCACAGCCGCCTCAGTGGTTGCCCGAGCACATGCCAGAAAAGCGCTTTACCACTCGTGTGCCTTCTGATGCCGCTGTGCTTGTGCCTATCGTGCTGCGTGAGCAGCCGACGGTGCTGCTGACCGTGCGCTCGGCAAAGCTGTCCACGCATTCCGGGCAGGTGGCTTTTCCGGGTGGCAAACGCGACCCGCAGGATGTATCAGCCGAGGCCACAGCGCTGCGCGAGGCGCATGAAGAGGTGGGACTTGCCCTCAAGAATGTTGAGGTGCTGGGACGTCTGCCTGTCTATGTGACGGGGACGGCATTCAATATCACGCCTGTGGTGGCGCTGGTGCACCCACAGCCCAGTTACTTTCCCAATCCGGGCGAGGTAGCGGATTTGTTTGAAGTCCCTTTGTCCTTCTTGCTCAACCCAGCTCACCACCAGCGCCATGCTATGCAGTGGCAGGGCGTAGATCGAGAGTGGTTCGCCATGCCCTATCAGGATGGAGAGCAGCAGCGCTACATCTGGGGGGCGACGGCAGGTATGCTGCGCAATCTTTACCGTTTTTTGGTGGCTTGAGATCTCAGTTGTAACAAGCTGACAAACAGCCCCGCTATGATGAAGCAATGAGTTTTTTCGCCATCTTGATCGCCTTGCTGCTGGAGCAGGCGCGCCCGCTGGCCCGGTCTAACCTGGTGCAAGGGGGCTATCGCGCCTGGACGGTGACCGTTCGTCGCAACTTTGATGCGGGCAAAGCCCACCACGGCTGGCTGGCCTGGATCATGGCGGTCTTGCTGCCCTGCGCCATCGTGCTCGGACTCTTCTGGGTCTTTCTGCAGCTGATTGGCTGGCCCGCCGCCATGCTCTGGAACGTGGCCGTGCTCTACGTCACGCTGGGCTTTCGCCAGTTCAGCCACCACTTCACGCATATTCGTGATGCGCTGGATGCAGGGGATGAATTTGCCGCCCGTCAGGCACTGGCCGACTGGCAGCAGGTGGATGCCAGCGAAGTCCCGCGCAGCGAAGTGGTGCGCCATGTCATCGAATATTCAGTGCTGGCCGCGCACCGCCATGTGTTTGGCGTGCTGTTCTGGTTCTCGGTTTTTTCGGCGCTGGGACTTGGCCCGCTGGGTGCCATTCTGTACCGTATGGCGGAATATCTGTCGCGTGCCTGGTCACGCAAAGGTGCTGAAGGCTTGCAGGCTCCGACCAGTGAGCGTCTGCAGTCTGCTGCAGCCAAGGCTTGGTATGTGATTGACTGGCTGCCTGCGCGGCTGACCGCTCTTTCCTTTGCCATGGTGGGTAGCTTTGAAGAGGCTATCGACAACTGGCGTGTCTATGCCCAGCGCTTTCAGAATGACAACGATGGCGTAATTTTGGCCGCCACTGCCGGTGCTATCAATGTACGTTTGGGAGGTGAAGCCCTGCGCCGCCGCGATGCGGGTTATGGCGAAGAGGGTGCTGATGCGCAGTGGGAGAGTGGCAGTGACTCCACCCCGGGGCGCGAGCCTGAAATGTCCCATTTGCGCAGCGTGGTGGGGCTGGTTTGGCGCTCTGTGGTGGTTTGGCTGCTGCTGCTGGCTTTGCTGACCTTTGCTCGCCTGCTTGGATAACTCATTAAAAAAGCAGCTATCGCTTATTGATTAAGCGTTAGCTGCTATGGATTTATTGAATGTCTGAGATGACCGCTATCGCAGCGCAGATTCAATATCCCACTTGGCTCAGCTCATCGAACAGTTCGCTGTAAATACGATAGCGGTTATCACTGATGGGTAAATCGTCAGAGCCATTTTTGACCACATCAATCACTCCGCAGCCCGGCTCATGCAAATGGGTGCAGTTGTAGAACTTGCAGTTCTTGGCATGGGCACCAATGTCGGGCATACACGCGGGCAGCTGTGTGGGGGCGATGTGATAGAGGCCAAACTCCTGAAATCCCGGTGAGTCCATGATGGCCGTGGTACGCGCCTCATCCACCCAGTACAAGGTGGTGCTGGTGGTTGTGTGCTTGCCGGTGTTCAGAGCCTGCGAAATTTCTTTGGTAGCAACCTTGGCGTCTGGTAGCAGCAGGTTGATTAAAGTGCTTTTGCCAACGCCCGAAGGGCCGAGGACCAGGGTCGTCTTGCCTTGCAGCAGGCCAATGATGGCGTCGCGGTCTTCATCGTCGGCATCTTCCAGCGACAGGGGTAGCACCATGTAATGGGGCGGGTCTTCCACGGAATCACGCATGCTGCGGTAGGGGGCCAGTCGCTCCCAGGCGCGCAGAAAAGGTTCTTCCAGGTCCATCTTGTTCAGCGCAATGATGGGCGTGATGTGAGCGGCTTCGGCGGCAATCAAGGCACGGGCGAGTTGCACTTCACTGAACACAGGTTCGGCCGCTATCAGAATCAGAAGCTGGTCGAGATTGGCGGCAAAAGTCTTGGTGCGAATGTCATCCTGGCGGTAGAAGACATTGCGGCGCTCGAGTACTTTTTCGATCGTGCCTTCATCACCCTGACCGGGAGGGGGAGCCAGCCACAGCACATGATCTCCCACCACTGCCTGGCTTTTTTTGCCACGCGGGTGGCAGATGCGTCGCTCGCCGTCCGGTGTTTCGACCACGCAGTGGCGGCCATAGCTGGCAACCACCAAGCCTGTCTGAGTGTCAGAGTTTGCTTGGGCGCGGGGGCGCTGTCCTTGTTTTGCCATAGAAATCAGGCCAGCTTCAGCAGTGCTTCGATGCGGCTAGCGCAGTCGATATCGGTTTCAGAGATGCCGCCCACGTCGTGCGTGTTCAGGCTCACCTTGCAGCGGTTGTAGCCCACTTCCAGATCGGGGTGGTGGTCTTGCTGATGGGCAATCAGGGCCAGAGCATTCACAAAGGCCATGGTTTCGTAAAAATTGACAAAGCGGTAGGTCTTGCTGATGGCGGGGCTGGCATCGCTGCCCACCAGTTGCCAGCCTGTAAGGGGGGCCAGCTGTGCGCGCACCTGCTCGGCGCTGAGGGCGCTGCGCTTGAGCAGGGACCAGTCTTTTTGTTGCAGGGTTGAGGTGCTCATGAGAAAACTCGTGTGGAGTTACAAACTGCCGCTGGGAGCCGGCATGCGCGCCAGTCGATCCACTGCGGGAGGGTGTGAATAGTAAAAGCTCACATACCAAGGGTCTGGCGTGAGGGTTGAGGCATTGTCCTCGTAAAGCTTGAGCAGTGCTGAAGCCAGTTGAGCGCCATCGGTTTGCTGCATGGCATAGGCATCGGCTTCAAACTCGTCGCGGCGCGACATGGCGGACATCAGAGGCGTGATGAAGAAGCTGAACACAGGCACGGCCAGCATGAACAGCAGCAGGGCAATGGCATTGTTTTCCGCAGGTACGCCGAGGCGCTTGCTCTCCAGAACCGACACGCCCAGCCCTGAGTAAAACCAAGGCTGCTGGCTGATCCACCCCAGCAGCGCAAAGCCCAGCAGCGACACGCCAAACATCATTACCATGCGCTTGGTGATGTGCTTGTGTTTGAAGTGGCCCAGTTCGTGGGCCAGCACGGCCTCCACCTCGCCGGGGCTCAACTGCTTGAGAAGGGTGTCAAAAAACACCACGCGCTTGGAGTTGCCAAAGCCGGTGAAATAGGCGTTGGCATGGGCCGAGCGGCGGCTGCCATCCATCACAAACAAGCCCTTGGCGGCAAAGCCGCAGCGCTCCATCAACTGAGTGACACGGGCTTTGAGGCTTTCATCGGCCAGAGGCTCGAACTTGTTGAACAGCGGCGCGATAAAACTGGGGAAGATCCACATTAGCAGCAGATTGAAGGCAGTCCATGCGGCCCATGCCCACAGCCACCACAGCGGGCCGGTAGAGCCCATGAGCCACAGGATCAGCGCTGCCAGCGGTAGGCCAATGATTGCGCCGACCAGCGTGGACTTGAGCAGGTCGCCCAGCCACAGGCCCGGTGTCATCTGATTGAAGCCAAAGCGCTGCTCCAGCTTGAAGGTCTGATAGATCGACAGGGGCAGCTCTATGGCGGCAGAAATCAGTGCAAAGCAGGCCAGCAGGGCCAGTTGCTGCCACAGACTGGGGTTGATGAATTCAAGCAGCGAGCGGTTGAGCCAGTCCAGCCCGCCCAGCAACGTCCAGCACAGCAGAACAGCAGCAGACAGGGTGATGTCGATCAGCGAGACCTTGGCCTTGGCCAAGGTGTAGTCGGCGGCTTTCTGGTGCGCAGCCAGACTGATGCGGTGCGCAAAGGCGGCGGGCACTGCCGGGCGGTGCTGGGCCACATGGCGTACCTGGCGGGAGATGAGCCATACACGCAGCAGCCATTGAAGGGCCACTGCGGCTGCAAATAGCAGCGAAAGCGGCAGAGAAAAATCTAGGTTGGAAGCCATGTATTGGCAGTGTAGGCGACAATTTGCGCCATGTCTGAAGCTTCCTGTACGAATTCCTCCAGCGCCGCGCCCGCGGCGGCGACCCCTGTTGTTCTGCCCAAATCCGACCTCAATATGGTGTGGCTGGACTGCGAAATGACGGGGCTGAACCCCGACCACGATCGCATCATCGAAATTGCGGTGGTGGTCAGCAGCTCCGACTTGCAAACGCGTGTTGAAGGCCCTGTTTTTGCGATTCACCAGTCTGATGAACTGCTGAACGGCATGGACGCATGGAACAAGGGTACGCACGGCAAGAGCGGCTTGATCGACAAGGTAAAGGCCTCTGCCATTACCGAAGCCGAAGCCGAAGCTGCGCTGATTGCTTTTTTGAGCAAATACGTGCCCAAGGGCAAGACACCGCTGTGTGGCAACAGCATCGGTCAGGACAGGCGCTTCATGGAACGCTATATGCCCAAGCTCAACAACTTCTTTCACTATCGCAACATCGATGTGAGCACATTGAAAGAATTGGCCAAGCGCTGGAAGCCCACGGCCTATACCTCTTTCAAGAAGGCGCAGCGTCACACCGCCATGGCTGATGTGCATGAATCCATCGACGAGCTGCAGCACTACCGTAAGGAGCTGCTCAGTGCCTGAGTGCAGTTGGCTGCGGATGGGCATGTTCGCAGCAGGGTAGATAGAATTTTGCCACTTGCGGGAAAACCCGGTGTGTGCGACAATACGCTGCTTACCCGATCAATGGGTAATTTTTGCGCATCTCCATCACACACGGGTTCTTACTTGCGTACAACGGCCTGCATACAGCCGATACGCCAAGACATAACACCCATCTGCCCCGTTTTGCGAACGGGCCAGTCAAAGTTTGACGGTGGATGTTGATAACCAACCGTCAAAAGAAGCGAGCAGCACGCTGACTGCGTCGCTTTTTTCGTGAGCTATTAATGACAGAAAACTCCCTAGAGCAGGGCCAAGTGGCCGCTGCCGATATTGCTTTGTCTTCGCCTGAAATCGATTCCCGTCTGGACGCCATGCTGGCCGACATGGACGCAGAAGACGCTGCTGCTGAAGAAATTTCCTCTGAAGAGGTTGCCGCTGAAGAAGTGGCTGAAGAAGTTCCTAACGGCTTCGTAGAACTGGGTCTGGCTCCTGAGCTGGTTCAGGCCGTGGCTGATCTGGGTTACACCCAGCCCACACAAGTGCAGGTCAAGGCCATTCCTCTGGCCATGGGTGAAGGCGCTGATGCCAACGGTTTCATCGACCTGATGGTCTCCAGCCAGACTGGCTCCGGCAAGACTGCTGCCTTCCTGCTGCCCGTGCTGCACACCCTGATTCAACAACGCGCTCAAGCTGAAGTTGAATCCAAGGCTGAGTTCGAGCGTCTGTGCGCTGAAGCTGCAGCCAATGGTGAACCTGCTCCTAAGCGTGCCAAGCGCAAGGACCCTACCAACAACCGCAATTTCAAGGCTGCTACTCCTGGCGCCCTCATTCTGTGCCCCACACGTGAGCTGGCTCAGCAAGTTGCGCATGACGCCATCGAGCTGGTCAAGCACTGCCGCGGCATTCGTGTTGCCAACGTGGTGGGTGGTATTCCTTACCAGCTGCAAATCGCCAAGCTGCAAAACGCTGACCTGGTGGTGGCCACTCCTGGCCGTCTGCTGGATCTGCAGCGCTCTATGCAGATCAAGCTGGACAAGGTTCAGTTCCTGGTGGTTGACGAAGCTGACCGCATGCTGGATCTGGGCTTCTCCGACGATCTGGCTGAAGTCAATGTGATGACTGCCCAGCGCAAGCAAACCATGATGTTCAGCGCTACGTTTGCACCTCGCGTGCAACAGCTGGCCATGCGTGTGATGCACGACAACGGTTCCGGCGTGAAGAAGCTGACGATTGATTCGCCTCAGGAAAAGCACGCCAGCATCAAGCAAGTGCTGTTCTGGGCTGACAACGCTCAGCACAAGCGCAAGATGCTGGACCACTGGCTGCGTGACAGCAGCATCAACCAGGCCATCGTGTTTGCATCCACACAAGTTGAATGTGACGGCCTGGCTACCGACCTGCAGCAAGACGGCTTCTCCGCCGTGGCTCTGCACGGTGCTCTGAGCCAAGGTCTGCGTAACCGCCGCCTGATGGCTCTGCGCAACGGTCAAGTGCAAATTCTGGTGGCAACGGATGTGGCCGCACGCGGTATCGACGTGCCCACCATCACCCACGTCTTCAACTACGGCCTTCCCATGAAGGCTGAAGACTACACCCACCGTATCGGTCGTACCGGTCGCGCTGGTCGCGAAGGTACTGCTGTGACGTTTGCGGAATTCCGTGACCGTCGCCGCGTGTTCGATATCGAAGCCTACACACGTCAGCAATTCAAGGCTGAAGTGATTCCTGGTCTGGAGCCCGTACAGCGCGCCCCCGCAGGCGGCGACCGTGATGGCCGTCGTGGTGGTGGTGGCCGTGGTTTCGGTGGTGGTGCTCGTCGTGATGGCGACGGCTATGGCCGCAAGCCCGGCTTTGGCAGCTTCGGCGGCGGCGCTCGTGGTAACGACCGCGGCGGTGATCGTGGTGGCTTCGGTGGCGATCGCGGTAATGACCGTGGTGGCGATCGTCCAGGCTTTGGCGCACCTCGCGGTGACCGTTTTGCTGATCGCGGCGGTGACCGTGGTGGCGATCGTGGCTTCGGCGGCGGCCGTCCTAGCTTTGGCGGTGACCGTCCTCGTGACGACCAGCGCGGTTTCGGCGGCGGTGATCGTGCTCCTAGCCGTGGTGGCTTCGGCGGCGATCGCGGTGGTGACCGTGGCGGTTTTGCTGGTCGCAGCGAAGGCGGCGAAGCCCGTAAGAGCTTTGGTGGTCCTCGTGATGGCGCCCATGCCGGTGGCGCTCGTGAAGGTGGCTTCCGCGGTGGCGAATCGCGTGGCTTTGGTGGTGGCGGCGATCGTCGTCCAGCCTTTGGCCAAGGTGCAGGTAAGCCTTACCAGCCTCACGGTGACCGTGGTGGCGATCGCGGCTTTGACCGCAAGCCCCGCGCTCCCCGTCGTGACGAGCGTTAATCGCTGATTCAGGCTTTCGCTTGAACCATAAAAAAGCCGGCTCTTGTAGCCGGCTTTTTGTTGTGCGCTTTATCAAAAAGAGGAGCTGCTTGCGTTTGATTAATAGGAATTTCAGCTATGAATGAGCCTGAACTCCTTATGTGTCAGGCGCTGGCAGCTCTTGTTATTTCAAAGCTCTGAAGCTGTGCGGCCAATCTCAGGCCAGTGGCGGTGCAGATACATCCAGGCAATCAGGCCAACCAGCATCATGCAAATCGATCCTATGGCCAGCAGCACGGCTGAGTGCATGACCAGTGGCGCAATCACCCCTGCCACAACGCCGTTGGCGACAGAGCCCACAACCGCCTGCAGGGAAGATGCAAGGCCGCGTCGCTCGGGGTGAACATCCAGCACCAGCAATGTGACCACGGGCACCATCAGTGCCCAGCCGTAGGCGAACAGGCAGATGGGAATCAGCGCCCAGCTCACATGCGCGGGCCAGATCAGATTGGCCGCCAGATTGATGATGGAGGTCGCGAACATGATCAGAAAGCCGTGGCGAATCTGCCGCTTGGGCGCAATGCGCCCGGCAAGCCTTCCGCTGGTCCAGCTGCCGGCCATGATGCCGCCAATGGTGGAGACGAAAAACCAGAAAAACTGAGTCGGCTCCAGTTGCAGGATATCGCCAAGAAAGGCCGGTGCGGACAGCAGGTACAGAAACATGCCGTTGAACGGTATGCCGCTGGCCAGTGCCAGCAGCAGAAAGCGCGGGTCCGTCAGCAGAATTTTGTAGCCCTGCATCAGTGGCTTGAACTCAAAGGGCTGGCGCTTTTTTGCTGGCAGCGATTCGGGTAAAAACTTCACGTTGATGGACCAGAGCAGAATGCCAATCAGTGTCAGAAACCAGAACACGGATTGCCAGCCCAGATGCACAAACAGCCAGCCACCCATCACGGGTGCCAGCGCTGGAGCAATGCCGAAGAAGATGGTGATTTGTGCCATCAGACCTTGGGCCTGAGCGGGTGGAAAAATATCTCGAACAATGGCGCGTGACACCACAATGCCAGCGCCCGTGGACAGGCCCTGCAGAGTGCGAAAGATCACCAGCTGGGTAATGTTCTGGGACAAGGCGCAGCCGGCGGATGCCAGTGTGAACATCACCAGTCCCCAGAGGATGACGGGGCGGCGACCGAAGCTATCGGCCAGTGCGCCATGAAACAGATTCATGAAGGCGAAGCCAAAAAGATAGGCAGACAGTGTCTGCTGCATCTCGATAGGGGTTGCGCCCAAGGCTTTGGCAATGCCCGAGAACGCCGGAATATAGGTGTCAACCGAAAACGGGCCGAGCATGCCGAGGATGGCAAGCAGCATGGCCAGAGTCCAGCGCGGTCCACGCCAGAAGGTGGAGAGATTATTTTGCATAGTGAATCTTGATGGCTTGCACGGTTGTGCGCGGGCTTGGGTGCCAATATGCCTGCATGATGCCTGAGATACCCGCTGCAGCCGTGACAGAACTCACGCTTTGATGTGGGCAGGGAGATAAGAAGTGAGGAAGCGAAAGCGCCAAACAAAAAAGCCAAAGTTCGTGAGAACTTTGGCTTTTGAATATTTGGTGGGCCCTGAGTGATTCGAACACTCGACCAACGGATTAAGAGTCCGCTGCTCTACCAACTGAGCTAAGAGCCCGCCGGAATTAACCGGAGGTTTTGACCTGCCAGAAGCAGATCTAACAAATTTTGGTGGGCCCTGAGTGATTCGAACACTCGACCAACGGATTAAGAGTCCGCTGCTCTACCAACTGAGCTAAGAGCCCGCCGGAATTAACCGGAGGTTTCGACCTGCCAGAAGCAGATCTAATAAATTTTGGTGGGCCCTGAGTGATTCGAACACTCGACCAACGGATTAAGAGTCCGCTGCTCTACCAACTGAGCTAAGAGCCCGCCGGAGTAAATCCGGAGGATCAATCTGATGCGAAACCAGATTGAAGAATATTTGGTGGGCCCTGAGTGATTCGAACACTCGACCAACGGATTAAGAGTCCGCTGCTCTACCAGCTGAGCTAAGAGCCCCACGTCTCGCCTGCGCTGCAAGCAAGACCGCAATTATGCGCTATTTCTGGAGGGGTTGCAGGAAAACCCGTGGTTTTTTTCAATCCAGTGCGTTGCGTCTTTGCAATTCTACGAACAGGCCGGCTTGATCCAGATCACCCAGACCGTTCTTCACGCCTTCGGCATAGAGTTGTTCAAGCAAGCCAGTAATAGGGGCGTCAAAGCCGATTTCATCGGCGGTGGCCGTGGCGTTGCGCATGTCTTTCAGCTGCACCGTCATGCGGCCGCGCGGCGCAAAGTCATGGTTGACCATGCGTTCGCCATGTACCTGAAGGATGCGGCTGTCGGCAAAACCGCCCGAGATCGCTTCACGAACCTTGGCGGGGTCGGCACCGCCGCGTTCGGCCAGCAGCAAGGCTTCGGCCACGGCACCGATGGTGATGCCCACAATCATCTGGTTGGCTAATTTTGCCAGCTGGCCTGTTCCATGCGGGCCCACATGGGTTGCACGGCCTAGCGCAGCAAAGACGGGCAGGGCACGTTCAAAATCTGTAGCATCACCACCAGCCATGATGGCCAGTGTGCCGGCTTCTGCGCCTAGCGTTCCGCCGGAAACGGGGGCGTCAATTTGTTGCACGCCCAAGGCGTTGAGCTTGCTGGCGTGCTCACGGGCTTCACGTGGCTGGATGGAGGCCATGTCGATGAAGAGCGAGCCTTTGGGCATGGCATCTGCCACGCCCAGATTGAACAGCACTTCGCCGACGATGGCGCCGCTCTCCAGCAGGCTCACGGCAAAGTCCACGCCGCGTACGGCGTCTGCGGCGTTGTCGTGAATGGTCACGCCATCAGCGGTCAGTGCTTCGGCCTTGGCGCGGGTGCGGTTCCAGGCGTGGACTTCATGGCCGGCCTGAGCGAGGCGGCGCGCCATGGGCAGGCCCATCATTCCTGTGCCCAGAACGGCGATCTTCAAAGTGCTCATTGCGTTGTTTCCTTGGAGTTTTTTTATGAATGCCAACATGCTAAGCCCTGAGGGCGCTGGCAATGACTGGAGCGAACACAGATCAGTTGTGCGCCCTGGGCGCAGAAACAACAAGGGCAGCCTAAGCTGCCCTTGATGCTTTTTTTGGAGGTTCACCTTCGCGCTGGTGAATTGCGCTTACGCGCTTACATCAGCAGATGCTCGCCAGCGTTGTCGCCGCCGAGAATGACGTAGTTGACCTTGCGGATGTCCATGAGCTTGGTGCCGCCCGAGTAGCTGATGGAGGACTGAGTGTCCTGCTGCATTTCGATCAGCGTATTCATCAGAGGACCCTTGATGGGTTCAAGAATGCGCTTGCCTTCAACGTGCTTGTACTCGCCCTTGTTGAAGTCAGACGCCGAGCCGTAGTATTCCTTGAACAGCTTGCCGTCCACTTCCACGGTTTTGCCTGGCGATTCTTCATGGCCTGCAAACAGCGAGCCAATCATGATCATGGTGGCACCAAAGCGGATGCTCTTGGCAATGTCGCCATGGCTGCGAATGCCGCCGTCGGCAATGATGGGCTTGGTCGCCACGCGGGCGCACCACTTGAGCGCCGACAGCTGCCAGCCGCCCGTGCCAAAGCCGGTCTTGAGCTTGGTGATGCACACCTTGCCGGGGCCCACGCCCACCTTGGTGGCATCGGCACCCCAGTTTTCCAGGTCGATCACGGCTTCGGGTGTGGCCACGTTGCCAGCAATCACAAAGGCCGCGGGGATCTTGGCCTTGATGTACTGGATCATGTTCTTCACGCTCTCGGCATGGCCGTGGGCAATGTCGATGGTGATGTATTCGGGGCAGATGCCGTCTGCGACAAAGCTGTCGACCGTGTCGTAGTCGGGTTGTTTGACGCCCAGAGAGATCGAGGCGAACAGACCCTTGGACTGCATGTCCTTGGTGAAGGCCACGTTGTCAATGTCAAAACGGTGCATCACATAGAAGAAGCCGTTTTGCGCAAGGTAGGCGCAGATCTTCTCGTCCACCACCGTCTTCATGTTGGCGGGCACCACGGGCAGCTTGAAGCTGCGGTTGCCCAGCACCACGCTGGTGTCACATTCCGAACGACTTTCAACGCGGCACATGCGAGGCAGCAGAAGAATGTTGTCGTAGTCGAAGATTTCCATTTTGTTTCCAAGCTCCAGAGAGTTTGCAGCAGGCCCATGGCTTGCTTAAATTTCAAGGATAGGCGCTTGGCTTGGAGACCGGTTTTCCCCCGGCATGCGAAACGCGGGCAAAAAAAACCGGACCACAAGAATCTTGGGCCCGGTGATTGATTTTATATGGAGCTGGCCAAAAGCGTATGTCCACACGATCTTATGATGGTTATATGGAATTTCATATAGACATTATTTAGATGCTCTTAAGGTTTTGAGCCATAGGCGCGCATGAAGGTTTCAACCGCCCGTTCGCTGATCTGGATGATCTCTTCGGGCGTTGGGGCCGGCAGATGCTGAAACACAAAGCGCGGCAGCAACTCGGCTTCGAGCAAGGCCAGCAGCTGGTGCATCATGATTTCGGTATCGGCCGCGCGCAGCAGCTGGCGCTCAATGCCCAGCTGCAAAAAATCCTTGATGGCGGCATTACCCCTGGCTGGCCCCATTTCCCAGCAGCGCTGGCCGATATTGGAGCGCCCGCCTTCTGATACCAGCAGGCGGCGCACAGCCATCACATTGGGCGAATACAGCAGGCCCAGAAAACGCTGACCAAAGTCCCGCAGCGTCTGCGCCGCATCGTCGCCTGGCGTTTGCAGCGCCAGCATGGTGTTCTGAAAGTCGGCTTCGGAGGCCTGAAACATCACCTCCAGAAACAGCGCTTCTTTCGATGGGAAATAGTTGTACAGCGTGGCCTTGGAGCCGCCCAGCCGCGTGCAGATCTCGGACATGGAAGTGCGCTCAAAGCCCAGCTCGCCAAAGGTGGCTGCTGCGACATCAATGATGGCCTGTCGCTTTTCCTCCGTTTTGGTGCGCATGAGGAGAAATGTCCTTGGGTTGATGTGATGTCTTTCAGTGTATCTCTTGCGATTGAAATACTCTAAAACATATACTGTACCGTACAGTTCATTATTAAAGTATTTCAATGACAACACGCATCGCATCTGCGTTGGAGGGCAGCCCGCGCACGCGCCATGGCTGGCTGATCCTTGGCTTGCCCATCTTGCTGGCCGCCTGCGCTCAGGTTCCTGAATGGAATGGAAAGGCAGCGCTGAATCAGCCTGTGCCAGACGCTCTGCAGGCCACGCGCAATGCCCCGCGCATGGACTGGCCCACACAGCAATGGTGGCAGCGCTATGCCGATGCACAGCTTGACCAGCTGATTGGCGAAGCCCTGCAAACTGCACCAGACATGGCCGCTGCAGCAGCCCGCGTGCAACAGGCCAAGGCCGTGCTGGGCGTGCGCGAATCGGCCAGCGCGCCGCAGCTATCGGCCCGCGCATCGGCCAGTGAAGACAAGCTCAGCTACAACCACCTGAGTCCAGATGCTTTTACTCCTCGCGGCATGAATGACTATGGCCGCGCCACGCTGGATTTGAGCTGGTCGCTGGATTTGTGGGGCAAGCAACGTGCAGCAGTTGCCGCCGCTGCTGGTGAGCTGGCCGCCCGCGAGGCCGATGCCGCGCAGGCGCGCCTGCTGTTGTCCAGCAACGTGGCCAGTGCCTATGCGCAGTTGCTGCGCCTGGCTGCGAATGAGCAGACGCTGGAGCAGTCTGTCAAAGTGCGTCAGGCCACGGCAAACCTGTTTGCCGAACGCTATGCCAATGGCCTGGAAAACAAGGGCAGCGTACACAGTGCGAATGCAAGGCTGGCAGCCGCCCGCGCTGAACTGTCGCAAATGCAGGAGCAGGTGGCTTTGCAGCGCAACAGCATTGCTGCGTTGATGGGCGCTGCGCCTGACCGCGGCGCACATATTCAGATTGACGCTAAACGCCTGCAATCACTATGGCGGCAGCACTGGGCCTTGCCAGAGCAACTGTCCGCCAACCTGCTGGGTCGCAGGCCCGATGTGGTGGCAGCAAGGCTGCAGGCGCAGGCGCTGGAATCGCGCGTAGCTGCGCAGCAGGCCGAGTTTTACCCCGATGTGAACTTGAGCGCCTTTATCGGCGTGCAGTCGCTGGGGCTGGACATGCTGGCCAAGAGCGGCTCCAGCATTGCCAGCATTGGCCCTGCCATCAGCCTGCCCATCTTCAACGGCGGTCGTCTGCGCTCTGAGCTGGGCGCGGCCCGTGCCCGTTATGACGAAGCCACAGCGCAGTACCGCAGCACGCTCAACCGCGCCTTGCAGGAAGTGGCAGACAACGCCACCAGCCAACGCGCATTGCAGCAGCAGTTGACGGCCATGCAACAGGCCGTAGAGGCAGCGACTGAAGCGCACCGCGTGGCCCGAAACCGCTATGAAGGTGGGCTGGCGCGCTACCTCGATGTTCTGTCTGCCGAAGACCAGTTGCTAGCCAGCGTACGCCAGCTGGTCGATGTGCAGTCGCGCGCATTGGCGCTGGACATTGGCCTGCACCGCGCACTGGGCGGGGGCTGGAGCGAAGACGCCAGCGTGCAAAAGACGGCTGAGCAGCCCCAGGCCTGATCGATTTCTAGAACTGAATAATTCCAAGGTTTCGTATGACTGAAAACGCTACTTCCGTGAGCGCCAATCCTGCTGCCCGCATGCAGCGCCGTAACAAGCTGCTGGGTGGACTGGCCGGTGTGGTCATCGTGGCGGGTATTGCTGCAGGTGCCTACTGGTGGCTGCACTCCTCCCACTTTGTCTCTACCGACAACGCCTACGCGGCGGCTGAGGTGGCGTTGGTCACTCCATCGGTGGGCGGCACGGTGCTTGAGGTGCTTGTCAAAGATACGCAAGCGGTGAAAAAAGGCGATGTGCTGGTGCGCATCGATCCCACGGACGCCAGGCTGGCACTGGCCCAGGCCGAGGCCGAGCTGGCCCGCGCCACGCGCCGCGTCAAGGGCTATGTGGCCAATGATGGCGGGCTGAAAGCGCAGGTCACGGCACGCGAGGCGGATGAAAAGCGCGCCGCGGCCCAGTTGCTGGCCGCGCAGGCGGATATGGAGCGCGCCACCATTGACTTGAAGCGCCGTGAAGCGCTGGCCAAGAGTGGCTCGGTCTCTGGTGAGGAGTTGACGCAGGCGCAGAACGCTTTTGCCGCCGCCAAGGCACAGCAGGCATCGGCGGTGGCAGCGCAGGCGCAGGCCAGGGCCAACCGCGAAGCCGCCATTGGCGCCAAGCAGGTCAACGCCACGCTGATTGAAGGCGCTGATGGCGAGAGCAATCCCGAAGTGCTGCTGGCGCTGGCCCGTCGTGATCAGGCTCAGGTTGATCTGGATCGCACCACGGTGCTTGCTCCCGTCGATGGCGTGGTTGCCAAACGCAGTGTGCAGATTGGCCAACGCGTGCAGGCCGGTGCCGCGCTGATGGCTGTGGTGCCTGTGCAGCAAATTTATGTAGATGCCAACTTTAAGGAAGGCCAGCTGGGCAAGGTGCGCGTGGGCCAGCAGGTAGAGCTGCAGGCGGATTTGTACAGCAGCGATGTGAAGTACAAGGGCACGATTGTTGGCTTCAGCGGCGGCTCTGGCGCGGCATTTGCGGCCATTCCCGCGCAGAACGCCACAGGCAACTGGATCAAGGTGGTGCAGCGCCTGCCGGTGCGTATTCAGCTGGAGCCGGCTGAGCTGGAAAAGAACCCGCTGCGCGTAGGCCTGTCCATGCATGTGACGGTGGATACACGCACCGGTCCTGCAGATGCCGCTGGCGTGGCGGCCGCACAGTGAGCTTGTTGTTATGAGCGATCACAACGCAAGTTCTGTGCACCCCAGCCCTTTGCCAGCAGCAGGGGCTGATGCACCTGCCGTACCCATGGCACCCGGTATGGTGCCGCTGACAGGCGGAACGCTCTGGCTGGCCGCGCTGGTACTGGCGGCGGCCAACTTCATGGCCGTGCTGGACATGACGGTGGCCAATGTTTCCGTGCCCAGCATTGCGGGCAATCTGGGCGCGACCACCAGCCAGGGCACCTGGGTCATCACCAGCTACGCGGTGGCCGAGGCCATCACCGTGCCATTGACCGGCTGGCTGGCCTCGCGCTTTGGCGCGGTGCGCGTGTTTGCCACTTCCATGGCGCTGTTTGGTCTGGCATCGCTGCTGTGCGGCATGGCCAATTCGCTGGGCATGCTGGTGTTTGCGCGCATTTTGCAAGGTCTGGCCGGTGGTCCGCTGATGCCGCTGTCTCAGTCGTTGCTGCTGCGCATCTTCCCGCCGCGCATGGCTCCGGGGGCCATTGGTCTGTGGTCCATGACCACGCTGATTGCGCCCGTGCTCGGCCCCATCGTGGGCGGCTGGATTTGCGATGAATACACCTGGCACTGGATCTTTCTGATCAACATCCCGGTGGCGCTGGTCTGTGCCTTCGGTGTATGGCATCTGGTGCGGCGTTATGAGCAGCCACTGCTCAAGAACCCGATTGACACCGTGGGCCTGATTTTGCTCATCGTCTGGGTGGGTTCGCTGCAGCTCATGCTGGATGAGGGCAAGAACCTGGACTGGTTTGCCTCGCCCATGATCGTGGCGCTGGCCGTGGTTGCTGTGGTGGGCTTTGCTGCCTTCATGATCTGGGAGCTGCATGCCGAGCACCCGATTGTGGATTTGCGGGTGTTCAGGCACAGAGGCTTTTCCATGGCGGTGCTCACCATCAGTCTGGCGTTTGCGGCCTTCTTTGCCGTCAACGTGCTCACGCCGCTGTGGCTGCAAAGCTTTATGGGCTACACCGCCACGCTGGCGGGCATGGTGACGGCCTGGACGGGTCTGTTTGCGCTGTTTGTTGCACCGGCTGCCGCAGGGCTTTCCGCCAAAATGGACCCGCGCAAACTGATCTTTGGCGGTGTGTTCTGGATGGGTGTCATCACCTGCTGGCGCGCGTTTGCGACCACCGATATGGGCTACTGGGACATTGCCCTGCCGCTGATGTTCATGGGCTTTGGCCTGCCGTTCTTCTTCATCCCGACCACCGGGCTGGCGCTGGCCAGCGTGGAGCCGCATGAGATGGACAACGCAGCCGGGCTGATGAACTTTCTGCGCACCTTGTCGGGGGCTGCGGCAGTGTCTGTGGTCAACACCGCATGGGAGAACGGCACCACGCGCAATCACGCCGAGCTGGTGGGTTTGAGCGACAGCAGCGGCGAGGTACTGCAAGGTCTGCAGCAATCGGGAATGAGCCCGGATGCATCGCTCTCGGCCTTCGACCACCTCATCACCAGCCAGAGCGTGATGCTGGCCACCAACCAGATCATGTTCATCATTGCTGGCGGTTTTATTCTGGCGGCCTGCGCGATCTGGCTGGCACCCAAGCCGACACGCGTCGTCGAGCCGGGAGCCGGTGGTCACTAAATGCGTTTAAGAGCTTCTTGAATTAATAGCTGCTTGCGCTTGATTGGCATAGGTTTCAGGTTTGAAAAGGCTTGAAATCCATGCAATTCATCCGCAAGCAGCTTTTCTTTTCATAGCGTAATGGAGCAGCAAATCGCAGGGAGTCGCCAGCATTTCTACAATGGCAAGCTATGTTCCCGATCGACCTGCTTGACTTCGCGCCCGAAGGCGCAAACCCCGCATCCAACTCGCCCCTGCTGGCGGGCCTCAACGATGAGCAACTGGCGGCTGTAACGCTGCCTGCGGGCCATGCGCTGATCTTGGCGGGCGCTGGCTCGGGCAAGACCCGCGTGCTCACCACGCGTATCGCCTGGCTGCTGCAGACCGGGCAGGCCACGCCAGGCTCCATTCTGGCCGTGACCTTTACCAACAAGGCCGCCAAAGAGATGCTGGCGCGTCTGTCCGTCATGCTGCCCTACAACGTGCGCGGCATGTGGATTGGCACCTTCCACGGCCTGTGCAACCGCATGCTGCGCGCCCACTATCAGGCCGCCAAGCTGCCGCAGGCGTTTCAGATTCTGGATACGCAAGACCAGCTCTCGGCCATCAAGCGGCTGTGCAAGCAGTTCAATGTGGACGACGAGCGCTTTCCGCCCAAGCAGCTGATGTACTTCATCGCGGGTTGCAAGGAAGAAGGCATGCGCCCCGCCGATGTGGTGGCCACCGACCCCGATACGCGCAAAAAGGTAGAGCTGTACCAGCTCTACGAAGAGCAATGCCAGCGCGAAGGCGTGGTGGATTTTGGCGAGCTGATGCTGCGCAGCTTTGAGCTGCTGCGTGACGATGTGCATCTGCGCCAGCATTACCAGCGCCGCTTTCAGCACATGCTGGTCGACGAATTTCAGGACACCAACAAGCTGCAATACCAGTGGCTCAAGCAACTGGCGGGCGAGGCCGATGGCGAGCGCTATGTCTCGCAATCCAGCGTGATTGCCGTGGGCGATGACGACCAGAGCATCTACGCCTTTCGCGGTGCGCGCGTGGGCAATATGGCTGACTTCATTCGCGAGTTTGATGTCAAAAACCAGATCAAGCTGGAGCAGAACTACCGCAGCTACAGCAATATTCTGGACTGCGCCAATGCCCTTATCAGCAACAACAGCAACCGTTTGGGCAAGAACCTGCGCACCACGCAAGGGCCGGGCGAGCCGGTGCGCATTTACGAATCCCCCAGCGATCTGGCCGAGGCCGCGTGGATGGTCGACGAGATCAAGCAGCTGGTCAAAAACGACGGCTTCAAGCGCCAGGAAATTGCCGTGCTCTACCGCAGCAATGCGCAAAGCCGGGTGATTGAATCGGCGCTGTTCAACGCCTCCATTCCCTATCGTGTGTACGGCGGCCTGCGCTTTTTTGAGCGCGCGGAAATCAAGCATGCGCTGGCTTATCTGCGCCTGCTGGAGAACCCGCACGACGAAACCAGCTTCTTGCGCGTGGTGAATTTTCCCGCACGCGGCATTGGTGCGCGCACGATTGAGGTGCTGCAGGACACGGCACGCAGCAGCGGTTGCTCTTTGAATGATGCTGTGACGGCGGTAGGGGGCTCAGCCGGTACCAAGCTGCAGGGCTTTGTGGCCAAGCTTGATGTGCTGCGCGAGCAGATGCAGGGCAAGACGCTGCGCGAAATCATCGAAACGGTGCAAGAGCAAAGTGGCCTGATCGAGCATTACCGCAATGAAAAAGAAGGTGCCGACCGCATCGAAAACTTGCAGGAACTGGTGACCGCTGCCGAGAGCTTTGTGACGCAAGAAGGCTTTGGCCGCGACGCGGTGGCGTTGCCGGTGGATGAGCATGGCAATGCCGCTCAAGCTTTGTCGCAGTCACCTGCCAGTCAAGGGCTTGACCCGAATGCACCGCTGCTGGATGAAGCCTTGAAGGCACCTGCTGGCACGGCGGCGTCCATGGTCAATGCCGACACGGGCGAAACTCTGTCGCCGCTGCAGGCCTTTCTCGTCCACGCAGCATTGGAAGCGGGTGACAACCAGGCGCAGGCCGGGCAAGACGCGGTGCAGCTGATGACCGTGCACGCATCCAAGGGGCTGGAGTTTGATGCCGTGTTTATCGGCGGTGTGGAGGAAGGCCTGTTCCCCCACGAGAATGCCATGATGGACCGCGGCGGTATCGAAGAAGAGCGCCGCCTGGCTTATGTGGCCATCACCCGCGCCCGCAAGCGCCTTTACCTGAGCCATTCGCAGACGCGCATGCTCCACGGGCAGACGCGCTACAACACCAAGAGCCGTTTCTTTGACGAATTGCCTGAAGAGGCGCTGAAGTGGATCACGCCCAAGCAAGGCGGCTTTGGCAGTTTTGCTCCTAATTCGGGTGCTGGTGGCGCTTATGGATCAAAGGCTGGAGGCCCGTTTGGCTCCAACTGGGGCAGCAAGCAGACGGAAGTTTTCGCCAGCCCGCCCGTACCCAAGCAAAAGGTCGAGCCATCGCATGGCATCAAGGCGGGCATTGCGGTGTTCCACAACAAGTTCGGCGAGGGCAAGGTGCTGGCCGTCGAGGGCCAGGGCGACGATGCGCGTGCCCAGGTCAGCTTTGGCCGTCACGGCACCAAGTGGCTGGCGCTGTCGATTGCCAAGCTGACGATTGTGGATTGAGCTTCTGAAGTCTTCAGGCATGAAAAAAGCCGCCGCCTTTTTGCAAGGCTGCGGCTTTTTGTTTGAGGCTTGGGCGCTTATTTGGCGCTGAGCTTCATCTGTGATGGCGAGGCCGTGATGTAACCCACGGCGGCACCGAACTTGTCCTTGTAGTTGCTCTTGAGCAGCGGATCGAGCTGGGTCTTGACGGTGGCATGGATGCTGCCCCAGTCGCCAGCGTGCTGGAAGTTGCTCATGATGTAGGTCCAGCCGTTGATCTCGTCCACGGCGTGCAGACCGGTGGATTCACCGCCTGCGGGCACGGACAGCACGCGTGACAGCTGCTTGGTGTCCACGTTGTAGGCCCACATGAAATTGTTGACGTGCTGGCTGCTGTCCTCGCCGATGAACAGGGTGCGCATTTTTTCCGAGAACTTGAGGTTGTCGGGGTTGGCAATCTTGTTCGGGTTGGCGGTGTTGCCCAGAGCATCGCCCTTGAGGGTTTTGCCATCGCTGTCCAGCAGATCTTCGCCGGCCAGCAAGGGGGCGGTGTCCACGGGCATCCATTCGCTGTTGATGGCTGCGCCGTCGGTGTCCTTCTGGGCACCCTTGAGGTTCAGCGCCATCACCACGCCAGCCACCAGTTGCTTGGGCACGGAGACGCCGTTGCCGGGCACGTTGGCGGCGTTGCCGGCCACCATGGAGGACTGCACATTCTGCAGCGCAGAGTAGGCAATCTTGTCCTTGGCGTTGACGGTCGTGCCTTCCATCTTGGTAAAGCCCAGGCTGGCACCCTTGAAGGCGGCATAGCGGTGGGTTTCGAGGAAGGCGGCGGCCTTGTCCATGCCGGGGTTGATCTTGATCCACTCGGTCTTGCCGTTGGCCACGATCTTGGTGTAGCTGGCGTCGCTGGGGTCGGTCTTGGCCACGGTCATGATGTCCGCAGGCTTGAGCGTGTTGGCCAGGTTCTCGATTTCGGCGCTGGTGGCCGATCCCAGCTTGATCCAGGTCAGTGCTGCCGTGCTCTTGGCGGCGGGGTCGATGGAGAAACCGGCTCCGACCTTGGCGACATACAGCGAACCCGAGGACAGGTCTTTTTCCTTGTCGGCCACAAACACGAAGTAGGCGCTGTTGGTGGCGTCATCGCCCATGAGTGCGGTGCGCTGGTCGGGCATGACCTGCACGAGTTCGTGCGAGATGCGGCCCATGCAGAAATGCTTTTTGATCGTGGCAGTACCGTCGACGTTGACGATCACTTCAGGCATGTGGCCGTAGTGGTAGGGGTTGGCCTTGTTTGCATCGCCATAGAGGTTCTGGCTGTAGGCCTGGAACATGGTGTTGCTGGCGATGCTGAAGGCATCAGGCTCGTACTCTTCCGAGGACAGGTGCGTGCCCCAGGGTGAGAGGCTGGCACCGCAGGTGATCCACAGACCATGGACCTTGGAGGTGTCCACGTTGTGGTATTTCACCAGGCTCAGCTTGCCGGTAGTCTGGTCCTGGTCCAGCGTCAGCACGGCGATGGGCGAGGGCAGCTTGCCGTACATATCGGTCTTGCTGTCCTGGGCCAGAGTGGTGTATTCGAACTGCACCACGGCAAACACGGGCTGACCCTTGACGCCGTCCACCTTGGCGTTGGGCACTGTCAGCAGCGATGTGCCGTCGGGCGAATCGGAGAAGAACTGGCGCTCCTTGCCGGAGACGGTTCTGTCGATGATCTTGTTGTTGAAGATGTCGAAATAGCCACCGGAGAGAATCTTGCCGCCCTTGCCGTCCGAGACATCGTCGCCAGTCACGAAGAAGGGCTGGTAACCCAGGTCGTAGGCTTGCTCGCTCTTGTCGTCAAAAGTGACCTTGAGCTGCGATGCCACATACATGGTGGCCATATTGGCCGGCGTGGTCAGCGTGGGGGCAGCCATGCTGGTAAAGGTTGCCGAGACATAGTTCTTGGTGACTGGCGGAGTGACTGGCGGTGTGCTGTCATCATCGCCACCACCACAAGCGGCCAGCAGGCTGGAAGCCGAAATGGCCGAGCCCAGGGGGAGCAGAGGAGCGCCGGTAAACAGTTGCAGGGCCTTACGACGGCTGAGCAGATTTTGTGCCATGAGAGTTTCGCAGTGTGGGGGTGGAGCGCAGACTTGTGGGCCGCGCTTAATTGGATGAACGCCAAGGCATTGAGATGCGCGCTTTGGTCAGTCCTGCGAATCCTAGGAAACAAATATGACACCCGCATGGCTGCTTGATGACACCTTGATGAACGCCCTGTGGCGAGGCGAAGCGGGTGGCGAGGCCATTAAAAAAGCCCCGGCTTTTGGCAGAGGCTGTTGATGGCTAATGCGCCAGATTTTTAAAGATCAGAAGGCGGCGCGGCGTCGGATGCGGAGTCGACCAGAGACGGGTCAGCATCGGGTGGGCTGAAGCTATCGCGGAAGGAGAACACGATGGAGGTGAAAAACACCGCAGCCAGGGCTAGCGCCGTAGCCACCATCAGCCCGCCTGCAATGCTGCCGATGAGTGCAGCCAGAATGCCGGTGACGATGGCTAGAACCATGCCGGTGGCGATGAAGACGCCGACCCAGCACACGCCAAAGACAAAGTACGCGCCGATATTGCGGATGCAGCCCACAAAGCTGAAGAACAGCGATTTGACGGGGCTGATGCCATGCCAGTGAATGAGGGCAGGGGCATGCCAGAAGGCCAGCGACAGAGGCAGGTACAGGCACATGCTCAGCCACATGGCGGACTGGAACTCGGGCTCTTCGGCCAGCTCGCGTGTCATGGGGGTCTGGCCCAGATAGACGCTGGCGAAGTTGCCGCCATCCACAATGGTGGAGGCACCGATGATGAGCAGAAAGCCTGCGGCGTACATGCAGCCCAGCATCAACATGGAATGCAGGTGCTGGCTGCCGGAGCGAAACGACACCAGCAGCAATGCGGGCGTGGGCTTGCGGCCGTGGGCGGCTTCGGAGGCCGCCACCATCATGGTCAGCGAGATGCAGGGCAGCAGTGCCAGAGCGAGAACGGGGCCGATGAGCGGCAGGGCCGAGATCAGCGACATGCTGGCCATGCCCAGAAAGAACAGGGCGGCCAAAGCCAGAGGCTGGCTTTTGAACGTGCGCAGACCTTGTAGCACCCACTGAAGACCAGTGCGGGCGGGAACGATTTGAAGTTTCATGGAAGAGGCTGAAATACTTTTGCGAGAGCGTGCAAAAGTCGCTTCTTGCACTGTACCCGAGACGGCTTTACGGGGCCATTAATAGCCCCGTAGCACTTTGCAACTTGGGAGTAAGGCCGGGCGCTTAGTCCAGCGTCAGCGGGTGGGCAATGCGCTGGCTCAGCACGCGCTCGAAGTGCGTGGGGTCATGGGGCTGGAGCAGGGCCGCTTCACGCGGCAGGTAGAAGTCCCAGAGGCGAGAGATCCAGAAGCGCAGCGCGCCAGCACGCAGCTGGGCGTTGAGCAGTTCACGTTCGGCAGCCTTCAGCGGGCGCACGGCCTGGTAGGCCGCGAGCATGGCTTTGGCGCGCGCGGCATCGTGCGCACCTGTTGCGTGATCGATACACCAGTCGTTCAGGCAGACGGCCAGATCGAAGAGCCAGGTGTCCACGCCCGCGAAGTAGAAGTCGAAAAAGCCGGTCAGCTTGTCGCCTTCAAACATCACGTTGTCGCGGAACAAATCGGCGTGGATGGGGCCACGCGGCAGGGCCGCATAGGCCGCCGATGCGGCAATGTGGTTCTGGTATGCCAGCTCTGCACGCAGCAGGCCAGCTTTTTGCTCGTCCAGGTGCGGCAGGACCACGGGCACGGTCTCGTTCCACCAGAGCAGGCCGCGTAGATTGGGCTGGTTGCGTTCGTAGTTCTGGCCTGCCAGATGCATGCGCGCCAGCATGTCGCCCACAGCGGCGCAATGCACGGGCTGGGGAGTCAGCTGGCTCTTGCCAGCCAGTCGATTGACGATGGCCGCAGGCTTGCCGCAGACCTTGAGCAGAATGTCGCCGCTGCGTGTTTCGCCTTGCGGGTCTGGCACGGGGATGCCGGCCTGTGCCAGATGCTTCATCAGGTACAGGTAAAACGGCAACTGCTCAAAGCTAAGGCGCTCGAACAGAGTCAGCACATACTCACCCTGATCCGTCGTCAGAAAGTAATTGGTGTTTTCAATGCCGCCTTGAATGCCGCGCAATTCTTTGAACGAGCCAAGGGACAGGCGGCGCAGCAGGTCGCGCGCATCTTTATCGGAAACTTCGGTGAAAACAGCCATGGTGAATGCGCCGGCCTGTAACAGTCGGCCGAGCTAACAGGTGATGGGTTCTATACGCAACAGGGCAGTGCTGTGCTGCACTGCCCTGTCATAAATGGGAAAAGCGCGCGGCGCTTCAGAACTTGATGAAGTTCCAGACTCGGGTGCCCGTGGTGTCGCCGCTGTTGTTATTGCGGTTACGCGCTGCACGGGCGCCGTCGTTTGACTGCACCTCGTACTCTGGCATGGAGCCCACCTTGGGTTGCACGGTAATGCTCTGGGTCTGGCCGCCGACACGGGTTTCATCGACACGGCTGCCGCCGTCTTCCACGCGGATATGTTCAATCCGCTGGTTGTGCTTGCCGGTGGGCGCCGAGTTGTCCTCTTGCCCCTGGGGCGCAGGAGCGACCACGGTTTCTGCCGGGGCAGGAGTGGGGGACTGGGCCAGAACGGATCCGGCAGCCAGGCTCAGAATGATGAAAAGTGGTGCAGCGCGCATGATGTACCGATTGTAGGGCGTCTTCGAATTGTCACACTGGGTGCTACCTGTCTTTGAGGCTGGGACCTACAGCGTCGGCTCGCGTGCACAATTGGCGGCTATGAGCAATTCCAAGACCCTGGTGCTGGTGGACGGTTCCAGCTACCTCTACCGCGCCTACCATGCCATGCCCGATCTGCGGGCCATTCCCGGCGACCCGGCCAGCCCCGCCACGGGCGCCATTCGCGGCATGGTGAACATGATGCAGGCGCTGAGGAAGGATGTGCAGGGCGACTATGCGGTGTGCGTGTTTGATACCTCAGGCCCCACCTTCCGCGATGCCATGTACGACCAGTACAAGGCCACGCGCTCGCCCATGCCAGACGATCTGCGCAGCCAGATTGAGCCCATCCACGAAGTGGTGAAGCTGCTGGGCTGGAAAGTGGTGGCTGTGCCCGGCGTGGAAGCCGACGATGTGATCGCCACGCTGGCGCAGATGGCGGCGGCCCAGGGCATTAACGTCATCGTCTCCAGCGGCGACAAGGACTTGAGCCAGCTGGTGAACGAACATGTCACCATCATCGACACCATGAATGGCAAAAAGCGCGACGTGGCCGGGGTGACCGCAGAGTTCGGCGTGCCCCCGTCGTTGATGGTCGACTTTCAGGCGCTGGTGGGCGACACCGTGGACAACGTGCCCGGCGTCACCAAGGTCGGCCCCAAGACCGCTGCCAAGTGGCTGGAAGAGCACGGCACGCTAGAAAACTTGATAGCTAATGCCGCAGGTATCAAGGGCGTTGCAGGCCAAAACCTGCGTGATGCGATAGCCAGCGGCCAGCTGGCGCTGAGCCGTCAGCTGGTGACCATGAAGACCGACTGCGATCTGGCGAACTACATCAGCGGCCTCCCCCAGCTGGACGACGTGGTCCTAGCCGAGCCAGACAACGCGGCGCTGGTGCCGTTTTATGAAAAATACGGCTTCAAGGGCCTGGCGCGCGCGCTGGGTTCTACGGTTTCTGAAGCGCTTCCCGCAAAAGCCGCCAAGCCTGCCAAGGCCAGCAAGGTTGACACCGCCCAAGGTGGTCTTTTTGATGTGGATGACGCACAAGCCACTGAAGTGGCCGTGGCCGCCCAGCAGCGCGACGTGGTCTACACCACCATCTTGACGCAAGCGCAACTGGACGAATGGCTGGCCAAGATCCACGCCGCCGAGCTGACCGCCATCGACACCGAAACCGATTCGCTGGACGAAATGCGCGCGCAGATCGTCGGCATCAGCTTTAGCGTGGCCATTGGCGAAGCCGCCTATATTCCGCTGCGCCACGAAGGCATGGACGTGCCCGAGCAGCTGGATATGAACAGCGTGCTGGCCAAGCTCAAGCCTTGGCTGGAAGACGGCAGCAAAAAGAAGCTGGGCCAGCACGTCAAATACGACCAGCATGTGTTTGCCAACCATGGCATTACCGTGCGCGGCTATGCGCACGACACCATGCTGCAAAGCTATGTGCTGGAAGCCGACCGCCCCCACAACCTGACCAGCCTTGCGCTGCGCCACACCGGCCGCACTGGCATCAGCTACGAAGACCTGTGCGGCAAGGGCAAGGGCCAGATTCCGTTTGCGCAGGTGCCGGTCGACAAGGCGGCTGCCTATAGCTGCGAAGACTCGGACCAGACGCTGAACGTGCATCAAGTGCTGTGGCCGCAGATTCAGGCCAACGCCGGTCTGCTGCATATTTATGAGCTGGAAATGCAGACCAGCGAAGCGCTGTTTCGCATCGAGCGCAACGGCGTGCGCATTGATGCGGGCGAGCTGGCACGCCAGAGCAATGATCTGGGTGCGCGCATTTTGAAGTTGGAGGAAGAGGCGTACGAAATTGCGGGCCAGCCATTTAATCTGGCCAGCCCCAAGCAACTGGGCGAAATCTTCTTCGACAAGCTGGGCATGCCCGTGGTGAAGAAAACCGCCACCGGCGCGCGCAGCACCGACGAAGAAGTGCTGGAAAAGCTGGCCGAGGACTATCCGTTGCCTGCCAAGCTGCTGGAGCACCGCAGCCTGTCCAAGCTCAAAGGCACTTACACCGACAAGCTGGCGCAGATGGCCTTGCCCACCGATGGCCGCGTGCACACCCACTACGCCCAGGCCGTGGCCGTGACCGGGCGTTTGTCCAGCAACGACCCGAACTTGCAGAACATTCCCGTGCGCACCCCCGAAGGCCGCCGCGTGCGCGAAGCCTTTGTTGCGCCTGAGGGCAAGCTGATCGCCAGCGCCGACTACTCGCAGATCGAGTTGCGCATCATGGCCCACCTTTCGGGCGACGAGGCCTTGCTCAATGCCTTCAAAAACGGTCTGGACGTGCACCGCGCCACCGCCGCCGAAGTGTTTGGCGTGACGGTGGACGAGGTGAGCAGCGAGCAGCGCCGCTACGCCAAGGTCATCAACTTTGGGCTGATTTACGGCATGAGCAGCTTTGGTCTGGCCAAAAATCTGGGCATTGAAACCAAAGCCGCCGCGGCATACATCGACAAATACTTTCAGCGCTATCCCGGCGTGAAGCGCTATATGGATCAGACCGTGGAGCTGGCCCACGCCCAAGGCTATGTCGAGACCGTGTTTGGCCGCCGCCTGGTACTGCCCGAAATCAACGGCGGCAACGGCCCGCGCAAAAAAGCCGCAGAGCGCGCCGCCATCAACGCCCCCATGCAGGGCACAGCGGCGGACTTGATCAAAAAGGCCATGGTCGCCGTGCAGGCCAGGCTGGATGCGGAAAAGCCCGAGGTGCTGGTCATCATGCAGGTGCATGACGAACTGGTGTTCGAGCTGCCCGAGTCGGCCAGGGAATGGGTGAAGGCCGAGATTCCCGCCATCATGGCCGGTGTGGCTGATCTGGCCGTGCCGCTGCTGGCCGAGATCGGTTTTGGCGAGAACTGGGAAAAAGCGCACTGATGCGCTTTTCACCGTAGGCTCACTGAGCCTTTCGCGCCAAGCGCTTTTAAAAAGTGAGCTTCTAGCGTAAGCAAACAGGGCATTTCAGATGATTTCATGTCTGAAGTGCCTTATTTACATGCGCCAGCTGCTATTGAAATGATTTGAGGATTCTTTGTTCAAAGACTTTGCAATGACACCTGCCGTACGCATGGGGCTCTCCATTTCGGTGGCCACCGGCTTGTACGGCATTTCTTTTGGTGCCTTGTCCGTGGCGGCGGGGCTCAATATCTGGCAGACCATGGCCTTGAGCGCATTGATGTTCACGGGCGGCTCGCAGTTTGCGTTCATCGGTGTGATTGCCGGTGGTGGCAGTGGTCTGGCGGCCGTGGGGGCTGCCACGTTGCTGGGTGTGCGCAATGCGATTTACGGCATGCAGATGAGCCGCTTGCTGGGCGTCAAAGGGCTGCCGCGCTGGCTGGCTGCGCACTGGACGATTGATGAGTCTGCGGCAACCGCATCCGGGCAGGAAGAGCTGGGTGAGCAGCGCCGTGGCTTCTGGGTGGCTGGCGCAGGTGTGTTTTTGCTGTGGAACCTGTTTACCTTGCTGGGTGCGCTGATGGGCAACGCACTGGGCGATACGCGTCGCTTTGGCTTGGATGGTGCGGCTGTAGCCGCCTTTCTGGGCTTGCTCTGGCCGCGCCTGAATGCGCGCGAGCCGGTGGCTCTGGCGCTGGCTTGCGGGTTGGTGACGGCGATTGCCATTCCTGTGGTTCCGGCAGGCGTGCCCATTTTGCTGGCCGCTGCAGTGGGCGCGTTCTGGGGCTGGGTCAGGCCATCGGAGGCAAAGCAATGACGCTGTCTTTATGGCAATGGATTTTGCTGGCCTGTGCGCTGGCTTTTGTGACCAAGCTGCTGGGCTATAGCTTGCCCGAGCGCTGGATGCGCAGCCCGCGCATGGCCCAGGTGGCGGCCAGCCTGACGGTGGCGCTGCTGGCTGCGTTGACGGTGATGAATACCGTGGCCAGCGGCACGCAGCTGACGCTGGATGCCCGTTTGGGCGCTTTGCTGGTGGCTGCGATTGCACTGTGGCTGCGTGCCCCGTTCCTGCTGGTGGTGGTGCTGGGGGCTGCCGCTTCGGCGCTGCTGCGCTGGCTTGCTTGAATGGGCAGGCTTTAGACTGCATGGCGCAGGCGGCTGGCTGATTGCACTGCCGTGGCTTGAGATTCCATCAACCAGAGGAGGATTCATGAAGTACGAAGACATCGCTCAGGATATGAAGGGCCTGCTTGGCGCCAATGCCGACGCTCCACCCAGTCGCCGCGCTGCGTTGCGGGCCGCTCTGGGCGCGGGACTTGGCGTGGGTTATGCCAGCGTGGCCGGGCCGGTGATGGCGCAGACGGCGATCAAGACCTCTGCCGATGGCCTGACGGCGGGCGAGGTGAGTATTGATGTCCACGGCTTCAAGCTGCCAGCCTATCGCGCCGCGCCTGCGGGCAAAAAGAATCTGCCAGTGGTGCTGGTTATTTCTGAAATCTTTGGCGTGCATGAATACATTGCCGACACCTGCCGCCGACTGGCCCTCGAGGGCTATATGGCGATTGCGCCCGATTTATTTGTACGCCAGGGCGACCCCATGGCCTATGGCGAGATGGCCAAGCTGATGAGCGAGGTGATTGCCAAGGTGCCCGATGCGCAGGCGATGGGTGATCTGGATGCGGCCGTGCAATGGGCAGGTGCCAACGGTGGCGATGCGAGCAAGCTGGCCATTACGGGCTTTTGCTGGGGCGGGCGCATGACCTGGCTGTACGCTGCGCATGGCCCGGTCAAGGCGGGCGTGGCCTGGTATGGGCGTCTGCAGGGCAACAAGAATGAGCTGCAGCCAACGTTCCCGATTGATCTGGTTGCCAAGCTCAAGGCCCCGGTGCTGGGCCTTTATGGCGGCAAGGACACGGGCATTCCGCAAGAGTCGGTAGACGCGATGAAGGCCGCACTCAAGAGCGGCTCAGCGGCGGCCAAGATATCGGAGTTTGTGATCTACCCCGATGCCCCCCATGCTTTTCATGCGGACTACCGTCCCAGCTACCGTGAGCAAGCGGCGAAAGATGGCTGGGCGCATATGCTGAGCTGGTTCAAGAAACAAGGCGTGGCCTGATTTTGTGATCGGGGGGGGTTGACAGCTTTGCTAAGGTGAAAGAAGTCCCGGTGCGTGATCCATGCATGATGCGCATCCGGGGCTGACGGTATGGGGATAGTCAGATGGAGCCGCTCAGGCTGTCACATTCTGCGAAAATCCCCGTGTTTCGCCTGAAAAGGTTGCGGTTAAGCCACATAAAGCTATGACATTGGTAGCAATTATTCTGGCCACCCTGGCTGCTGGTATCGGCAGTGTCTGGGTGGCCGCGTTGTTAATGAGCCTCGGAGGAGGTCGAACGCCCGGGGTCATGCCTCAGCGCCTGCTCAGTCTCGCTGCGGGCGCATTGCTGGCTACGGCCTTCATGCATTTGCTGCCCGAAGCGTTTGAAAGCCACGGCAAGGCACACGATTTATTTGTGGTGCTGCTGGTCGGGTTGGTGTTTTTCTTTCTGCTGTCCAAGGCCGAGCTGTGGCACCACGGCCATGAGCATTCGCATGGCCATGACCACGGAGATGTGCATGCGCATGAGCAGGGCGATCATTCGCATGATCACCACGAGTCTCATGGTCATGCCCATACCAAGGGCGGCTGGGCCATTCTGACGGGCGACAGCGTGCATTGCTTTGGCGATGGGGTGCTGATTGCCTCGGCCTTCATGGCGGATATTCGTCTGGGTTTGATTGCCGCGTTGTCGGTGCTGGCCCACGAGGTGCCGCACCACATGGGCGATATCGTGGTGCTGCGCCAGTCCAGCAGCAACCGCCGCGTGGCCTTGATCAAGGTATCCATGGCCGGTGCCGTGACCACGCTGGGCGGTGTGGCGGGCTACTTCCTTATTGGCCAGCTGCATGATTTTCTGCCGTACTTTTTGACGATTGCGTCGAGCAGCTTTATCTATGTGGCGCTGGCTGACTTGATTCCGCAGCTGCAAAAACGGCTGAGTGCCAAAGAGACGGCTGCGCAAGTCTTCTGGCTGCTGGTGGGAATTGTGGTGGTGACGGTGATGAGTGGAGCGGCCCACAATCATGCGCACGACCACGAACACGAGCATGCACATGAAGGCGCGGCAGAGGCCGTGCATTCACACGATGCAGAGAAAAAGCACACGCATTGATAGCGCGTGCCATCCCAACAAAAAACCGGCTCAATCAGGCCGGTTTTTTGTTGGGAGAAGCGAGTCAAGCTCCGTCTTTGAGTTCGGTCTTGACGAGTGCCAGCTGGCGGCGCGATACGGGTAACAGCTCTGGTATGCCTTGCAGGCGCAGGCCCCAGCCTTCGCCTTCCTCCGGGTCGTCATATTTTTCCAGCCCCCGCAGGGCGGCGCGCAGCACCAGTGCATTGCGGTGAATGCGCAGCAGCTGCTCGCAGTGGCGGGTTTCGAGATCGGCCAGTGCGCCATCCAGAATGTAGTTGCGCTGCACGGTACGCACGGTGATGTATTTTTGCTCGGCCTTGAGAAAGCGTACCTCAGACAGCGGCAGCCGCAGCGTGCCGCCACGCTCTTGAATCAGCAGCACGGGGCCGCTTTCCACCACGCTGAGGGTACTTAGTGCGCGCTCTGCTTTTTGCAGGGATTGCTGCAGGCGCTCCAGCCGCACAGGCTTGGTCAGGTAGTCCAAGGCATCCAGCTCAAAGGCTTGCACGGCGTGGTTGGCGTGGGCCGTCACAAACACAGTGGCTGGCGGGTTGGGCATGCTGTTCAGCGTCTGCGCAAACTGCAGACCGTCCTGGCCGGGCATGTGAATATCCAGCAGCACTAGCTGCACGGGCGTGGGCTGTGCCGTTTGCAAAATGCGCAGGGCTTGCTGTGCATCTGCGGCTTCTTGCAGCAGGTGCGGGCCATGGGCGCAGTCGCCCAGCAGAGTACGTAGCCTTCCCCGGGCCAGAGCTTCGTCGTCAACGATCAGAATGTGCATGGCGAGATTCTCCCGGGTTTAAGAGGTCTGCGGCAAAGGCACGCTCAGGCGCACCACATACAGCCCGTCGCGCGCGCGGGCGCTGAAGCTACCTTGCAGATCGTGCAGCAGTGACAGTCTGGCCCTGACGTTTTCCAGTGCAATGCCGCTGCCTGAGGTGGGGGTGGTTGAAGGCGTGGCCGGTATGGTGTTGATGATTTGAATCAAGGCCTCGTTGCCTCGCTTTTCCGTACGCACCTGCAGCTTGCCGCCACGCGGGTTGGGCTCCACGCCGTGGCGAATGGCGTTTTCAACCAGGGGCTGCAGCAGCAGTGGCGGCAGCAGTGCGCTGTGCACGCTTTCATCCAGCTGCCACTGAATTTGCAGGCGCTCGCCAAAGCGCACCTGCTCTATGGACAGGTAGCGCTGGGCCAGCTCAATCTCTTGCGCCAGTGTGGTTGTGAGATTGGGCTCGGCCAGTGCGTAGCGAAACAGGTCGCTCAAATCTTCCAGTAGTGCCTCGGCCTTGGCCGGTTCGGCGCGCACCAGCGCGATGGCGCTGTTGAGGGTGTTGAACAGAAAGTGCGGGCGTATGCGCGATTGCAGCTCGGTCAGGCGGGCCTGTGTCTGCGCGGGCGTATTGCCGCGAGCCCGCAGCACCAGTGCGGTCACCAGCAAGGCGGCCAGCAGGCCGCCGGTGACTGCGCTGGCCAGCCAAGGGGCTTTTCCAACGCTGACAAACTGCAGCATTGCGCAGGCATAAAGCCCGGCAAGCGCGCCCAGCAGCACCCCTGCCAGATACTGGCCGCGTGTGCCCAGTCGCTGCAACTGGTGCTTGAGGCTGCAGGCCGTAATCAGCCAGACCAGGGTGCCGGGCAGGCAGGCACCGGTGAGCAGGGCGGTGGAGGAAAACCATTCCCAGATCGAATCCGCACCGTAAATGGCGACGGTGCCCACCACGACTTGCACAAACAGCACGGCACGCAGCACCACACCGGCATTGCAGGCATCAAACACCAGCGCGCTGCGTGGTGAGATGGAGTGAGCGGTGACAGGGGAAATGGGCACAGGCTGTTTGAAGCAGGACGATGCCTTGGATTATTGGCCGATAGCCTTGTGCGCAGGCGCAATCAGTCCGTTATCAGCCCGATATATGTCGGTTTGTTGCATCAGCACTTGCGCTGCCGCAGTGCTTGCTTAAACGTTTTTCACGGCCTTGAACCGTTTGAGCGACCAGACCACGCCGGCCAGAATCAGCACGATAGGTGCCAGCTCGCTGGCCTGCGGCAGGCGTTGCTCATAGAGATAGTGGTAGGCCAGTGCAAACAGCGTCTCAAACACCAGCAACTGCCCCACAAAAGTGATGGGCAGGCGCTCGCTGGCGGCATTCCACATCCAGTTGCCCAGCCATGACGAGAAGATGGCAACAGCCAGGTTCAGCAACCAGAACATCTGCCAGCGCTCGGGTGCGATGGCGGGTGCATCGGTCTCGGGTGACACCAGCCACAGCAAGGCCCAGAGCAGGGCGCTGATCAGCCCCACCACCAAACCCCAGAGCGTGGACCATTGCGTGCCGTTGAACTGGCTTTGCGCCAGATAGCGGGTGTTGTCCAGTGCATAACGGCTCCAGCAGATCACCGCCAGAACAGCCAGCAGCACGCCCAGCAAATAGCGGCTCTGGCTGCCCTCAGGCGCGGCAGTCAGCGCGTGGGCGTTGATGAGCACAATGCCGGCCAGAATCAACGCCATGGGCGACAGCATGCGGCGCAGCGGAATCGCGCCGCTGGTGTTGCGGCCCAGCAGCGGCACGGTGACGGGAACCAGGCCCACGATCAGCGATGTGACGGCCATGCCAATCCACTGCACCGAGGTGGCGACGAGTGCGAAATACACCACATTACCCGTCAGCGCTAGCCAGATCAGGTGCCAGATATCGGCTTTTTGCAGCTTGGGCAGCAGTTGTGCCGCCTGGGGCAAAAAAATACACAGGGCCACCACGCCATACAGCACAAAGCGGCCAAAGGTGATTTGCAGCGGGGAGAACTCCGGCAGCATGGCCGGCACCAGAAAAATAGCGCCCCAGAGCGCGCAGGCGGCCAGAGCAAAGCCCAAGCCAGAAATCAGGGAAGAACGGGAGTGCATGCCGGGGCGGCGCACAAGCCTTGAAGGCTGCGGCCAGTGAGAAAGAAAGCGAAGACGGCGCGATTTTCTGCGCAAGGCAAAAACCAGAGCACAGCAGCCAGATTCACAGGGTTTAAGCTAAATTGCCTTGTAGCGCTTATACATCAATCGCTTGCAGCTATTGAAATGTGAGTAACTGTTGAATGAAAACTGCTTTGTCGCAGTTGAAGGCAATGGCTCTGGGCTTGTCTGGCGCTGCGGACGAGTCAGGCCGATAAAATCCCTGTTTCTGCTTTGCACAGCCGCCGCACTCATCTTCTGAATTGGCGGCCTGTGGTTTTACGGGATTGCTGTCCTTACATGTCTACATCTGCTCCTTCGCACAACCAGCTCGACACCAAGGCCGAGGCCTGGTCTGCCCTGTTCTCTGAACCCATGAGCGACCTGGTCAAGCGCTACACCTCCAGCGTGTTCTTTGACAAGCGCATGTGGCAGGCCGACATTCAGGGTTCTCTGGCCCACGCCGAAATGCTCTCGGCCCAGAAGATCATTGGCACTGATGACTTTGCCTCTATTCAGAAGGGCATGGCGCAGATCACTTCGGAAATCGAAGCTGGCAGCTTTGAGTGGAAGCTGGATCTGGAAGATGTGCACCTGAACATCGAAGCGCGCCTGACCGCGCTGGTGGGCGATGCCGGCAAGCGCCTGCATACCGGCCGCAGCCGTAACGACCAGGTTGCAACCGACGTGCGCCTGTGGCTGCGTGGCGAGATCGACCTGATTGAAGGTCTGCTCAAAGAGCTGCAACTGTCGCTGGTTGAAGTGGCTGCCAAGAATGTGGACGTGATCCTGCCCGGTTTCACCCACCTGCAAGTGGCTCAGCCTGTGAGCTTTGGTCACCATATGCTGGCTTATGTCGAGATGTTCAAGCGTGACGCCGAGCGCATGCTGGACGTGCGCAAGCGCGTGAACGTGCTGCCCCTGGGCTCTGCCGCGCTGGCTGGCACTACCTACCCGCTGGACCGCGAACGCGTGGCCAAGACATTGGGCATGGAAAGTGTGTCGCAAAACTCGCTGGATGGCGTGTCTGACCGTGACTTCGCCATCGAGTTCACCGCTGCTGCATCGCTGTGCATGGTGCACGTGAGCCGTCTGTCCGAAGAGCTGATCATTTGGATGAGCCAGAACTTTGGCTTCATCAAGATTGCCGACCGCTTCACCACCGGCTCGTCCATCATGCCCCAGAAGAAGAATCCCGATGTGCCCGAGCTGGCACGCGGCAAGACCGGCCGTGTGGTCGGTCACCTGATGGGCCTGATCACCCTGATGAAGGGCCAGCCCCTGGCCTACAACAAGGACAACCAGGAAGACAAGGAACCGCTGTTCGACACCGTCGATACGCTCAAGGACACGCTGCGCATCTTCGCCGAGATGATTGGCGGCCAGCTCAACCCTGCGACCGGCACCAAGGAAGGCGGCATCACCGTCAATGCGGAGAACATGCGCGCTGCAGCCTTGAAGGGTTACGCCACCGCTACCGATCTGGCTGACTACCTGGTCAAGAAGGGCTTGCCATTCCGGGATGCCCACGAAACCGTGGCCCATGCCGTGAAGCTGGCCACCATGAAGGGCGTGGACCTGACCGAGCTGCCACTGGCAGAGCTGCAGGCCTTCAACCCCAACATCGAAGCCGATGTGTTCGAGGCGCTGAGCCTTGAAGGCTCGTTGAATGCCCGCAATACGCTGGGCGGCACGGCTCCGGCTCAGGTGCGTATCCAGCTGGCCAAGCATCAGGCTCGTTTGGCTTGATGACTAGTCGCACTGTGGCGTAACGATCACGCCTTAAAAGCGCCCTTTGCCGGGCGCTTTTGTTTTGGTTAGGCTCAAAAATCACAAGGAGAAAACACATGACCCAATCTCGTCGTCAATTGCTCAAGGCCGGTGTGGGGGCTGCAGCAGCATCGGCTCTGGGTTCGGTGGCCTGGGCTTCGTCGGGACAGCCCATTCGCATTTTGGTGGGCTTTCCGCCTGGTGGCGGCTCGGATGCGATTGCGCGCCTGCTGGCTGAAAAGCTCAAAGATGAGCTGGGCGGCGTGACGGTGGTAGTAGACAACCGCCCCGGCGCTGGCGGCCAGATTGCGGCGCAGTTGCTCAAGGCAGCACCTGCCGATGGTCATACGCTGTTTCTCTCGCATGACCACACCATTTCCATCCTGCCCCAGGTTGTGAAGAAGCCCGGCTTTGATTCGCAGCAAGACTTCATCCCCGTGGCAGGCATTGCCACGTTTGTGAATGCGCTGGCGGTTTCCAGCAACACGCCAGCCAAGAATCTGGCCGAGTACGTGGCATGGATCAAGGCCAACCCCAAGCGCGGCACAATCGGTATTCCGGCACCGGCTTCTACGCCAGAGTTCCTGGTCAAAATTCTGGCTGATCACTACAAGCTCGATCTGGTGGCTGCTCCGTACCGCGGCAGCGCTCCGCTGCTGGGGGACATGCTGGGTAATCAGATTCCGGCAGGCATCGCATCGGTGCCCGATTTCATGGAGAACCACAAGGCCGGCAAGATGCGCGTGATCAGCGTGCTGGGTGCCAAGCGTCAGGCATCGATGCCCGATGTGCCCACGCTGCTGGAGCAGGGCATCAAGGGTTTTGAAGAGCTGCCTTACTACGGCATCTTTGCGCCCAAGGGTGTGCCACAGGCGTTTGTGGATCGTTTCTCGGCCGCCGTCGGCAATGTGCTTAAACAGCGTGACGTTTACGCGCAACTGACGGCCTTGGGTCTTACTGTGGGTTATATGAATCCTGCGCAACTGGCGGCCAGAGAGACAGCCTATACCCGCGTTTGGACCGGTATCATTCAGCGCAGTGGGTTCCAGCCGCAGTAATTTGCGCTTGCAGTACATGCTCAAAGCCCTGCTCACTTGTGAGACAGGGCTTTTTTGTTGATGCACTTGCCGCGCTGTCGTGGTGGATTCCAGACTCCAGATTCAAACAGCCAGAGCAGGCCTAGTGCCTGCTTTTAAAAAGGATGACTGTATGACCAAGCCGTACGCAAAGACGGGCAGAACGGAGGGGCATGCACCGCGCTGGCGCATGCTGCTGAATGCGAGTTTGCTGTGGGGCCTGAGCGCCGTGGCTGCACATGCAGCCGGTGTGCGCCAGTTCAGCCCGCAGGGTGATGTGAGCAAGGTGGGGCAGGTGGTCGTGCAGTTTGATGCAGCGGCCGTGCGCTTTGGCGATCCCAAGGCCGCCGCTCCCATTAACCTGCAGTGCAGTGATGCTCAGGCTGCCAAGGGACAAGGCCGCTGGAACAGCGAAAAGGAATGGGTGTTTGACTTCACCCAGAATCTGCCCGCTGGCGTGCGCTGCACGGCTTCGCTAAATCCTCAGTTCAAAGCTGTCGATGGCAAAGTACTGACGGGCGCTGCCAGCTATCAATTTCAGACGGGTGGCCCGCAGGTTGCTGATATCGCACCGGACACCTATGAAGAGGTTGATGAGCAGCAGTACTTTGCGTTGCGCCTGACGGGCGCGGCCACGGCAGACAGCCTCAAGCAGCGCGTCTGGTGTACGTCTGAAGGCGTGGGTGAGCGCATTCCTGTGCAACTGATTGAGGGCAAGGATCGCGATGCCGTGCTCAAGCAGCGGCACTGGGACAAGGATGCCGTCAAGCACCCGCAGAACTATGCCGTGCTGGCCTGTAATCGCCGCCTGACTTCGGGCAGCAAGATGACCCTGGTCTATGGCAAGGGTGTGGTCATGGCCAATGGCCTGGCCAGCAAGGATGAGCAGCGTTATCAGTATCAGGTGCGCCAGCCGTTCACGGCTGATTTCAGCTGCGAGCGTGAAAACGCCAACGCCGCCTGTTTGCCCATTCGCCCCATGCGACTGTCTTTCAGTGCGCCTGTGCCGCGCAAACTGATTGAGGCGATTCGCCTGAAGAGCGGTGCCTCGGCGGTCGCTCCCATCATTGAGCAAAACGGCGACAAGCTGGCCGAAGACTCACTGGTGGATAGCGTGACCTTCCCGGCCACCATGACGGCCAGCACCAAGTATGTGGTGGAGCTGCCGCCGCAGTTCAAGGATGCTGCGGGCCGCACGCTGAGCAACGCCAACATGTTCCCGCTGGCCACGGCCACTGGCAATATGCCGCCACTGGTGAAGTTTGCTGCTTCTCCATTCGGCATTGTCGAGCGCTTTGCCGAAGGCCCCAAGGGCCCGGCGCTGCTGCCCGTGACGCTGCGCAATGTGGAGCCGCAGCTTACCGGCAAGTCTCTGGATGCCAGCGTGGTGCGCACCAAAAAGGGCGGCTCCGACGCGGACATCATCGCCTGGATCAAGAAAGTCGAGCGCTATGACAGCTATAGCGTGGAACGCAAGCGTGCTGCCCGCGATGTGAAGGTTTTGCCTCCAGTCATCAATGACGACAAGAACTGGGTGCAGACACGCATGCTGTCTCTGCTGGACGGACAGAGCCAGACACAGACGCTGGAGCTGCCCAAGGCAGCCAAGAATGACCCGCGTCCGTTTGAAGTGGTCGGTATTCCGCTGAATCCCGGCTTCCAGGTTGTCGAGATCGCCTCGCCCATGCTGGGTCAGTCGCTGCTCGACGAGGGCTATGGCGCGGGTCGCACCATGTATGTGCGTACCTCGGTGCTGGTGACCAATCTGGCCGTGCACTTCAAGCTGGGCCGCGAAAATTCCGTGGCCTGGGTGACGACGCTGGACAAGGGCAAGGCCGTGTCTGGTGCCACGGTTCAGGTTTCGGACTGCAGTGGTCAGGCAATTGCCTCGGCTGTGAGCAACGAGCAGGGCGTGGTGACCTTCAACGGTCTCAACCCCAGCCCGCCCGACTGCCGCAATGACGGCGACTACCGCAGTGCCTCCTATTTTGTGAGTGCTCGTGCCAAGACCGATGCAGGCGAGGAGCTGGCGTTTGTCTGGAGCAACTGGAACAAGGGCATTGAGTCCTGGCGCTTCAATGTGCCAACCAGCTCCAGCAGCAAGCGTGACGAAGTGGCGCACACGGTGTTTGACCGCATGCTGTTCCGCGCGGGCGAAACCGTGTCCATGAAGCATTACCTGCGTGCACTGACCGGTGCAGGCAAGAACTCCAAAGGCTTTGATCAGACTCCAGAAAAGCCCGACCGCCTGACCATTACCCATCTGGGTAGCGGCCAGCGCTTTACGCAGGCTTTGAGCTGGTCTGCCAATGGCAGCGCGATCAGCGAATTTTCTATCTCCAAAGCGGCGAAGCTGGGTGAGTATTCGGTAGAACTTGGCTATGAGAATGGCAACAACAGCGGTCGCCGCTCCAGCTTCAGCACCGGTATTTTCCGCGTTGAAGAGTTTCGCCTGCCTGTGATGGAGGGCCGCGTAGGCCCGGCCAGCAAAGATGCGCTGTATGGCGCGAGTAGCGTGCCTGCTGAAGTGCAGATCAACTATGTCTCCGGTGGTGCGGCTTCTAATCTGCCCGTCAAGGTGTCGGCGCTGCTGCGTTCCAAGTCGCCAGACTTTTCTGGCTGGGATGGCTTCAGCTTCAACCCGCCGCGCAGCGCGCAGGATGTGGGCAACAGTGATGATGAGGAGAGCTCTGCCAGCGACGACACCAAGGTGGTGGCAGACAAGCTGCCCGTGACGCTGGACAAGAATGGTCTGGGCAAGGTCACCATCGACAAACTGCCCAAGTCCACTGAGCCGCGCGAGCTGCTGATGGAAGCGACTTATGCCGACCCCAATGGCGAGGTGCAGACTCTACGCGGCACACGCACCATCTGGCCTGCGGCTGTGGTGGCTGGCGTGCGTTCCGAAAACTGGATTTCGGTGGATCGCAAGCTCAGCTTTCAGGCGCTGACGCTGGATACGGCCGGTAAGCCGCAATCCAGTGTTCCTGTGAAGGTCGAGGCTGTTGCACGCATTACCACTTCCAGCCGCAAGCGACTGGTAGGTGGTTTTTACAGCTATGACAACCAGACCACGCTCAAGCCTTTAGGCACTATTTGCTCTGGCACCAGCGACAGCCACGGTCTGCTGCAGTGCGAGGCGCAGCTGTCTCAGCCTGGTGAGGTGGAGCTGATCGTCAAGGCCTCTGACAAAGATGGCCGCAGCAGCCAGGCCGCTGCATCGGTCTGGGTGACGGGTAAGGGCGAGATCTGGTTCGGCGGCGAAGACCATGACCGCATGGATGTGCTGTCCGAGCGCAAGAGCTATGAGCCCGGCGAGACCGCACGCTTTCAGGTGCGCATGCCTTTCCGCCGCGCAACCGCGTTGGTGTCAGTGGAGCGCGAAGGTGTTGTGAGCACGCAAGTCGTTGAGCTGACGGGTGACAACCCGACGGTAGACGTCAAGATTGAAGAGAACTGGGGGCCCAATGTTTACGTCAGCGTGCTGGCGCTGCGGGGCCGTCTGATGGAAGTGCCTTGGTACAGCTTCTTCACCTGGGGCTTCAAGTCGCCGGTGGAGTGGTGGCGTGCTTTCTGGAGTGATGGCAAGGAGTTCATTGCGCCCACATCGATGGTCGATCTCTCCAAGCCCGCTTTCCGTTTCGGCATGTCTGAAATTCGCGTGGGTTTGAAGAACCACACGCTTGATGTGAAGGTGACTTCGGACAAGAGCAGCTACAAGGTGCGCGGCACGGCCAAGGTCACTATCAAGGCTATGCTGCCTGACGGCAAGCCTGCTGCAGGTGCCCATGTGGCGCTGGCCGCCGTGGATCAGGCCTTGCTGGAGCTGATGCCCAACACCAGCTGGAACCTGCTGGACGCCATGCTGACGCGCCGCGAGTGGGGTGTGCAGACATCCACCGCGCAGATGGAAGTGATTGGCCGACGACACTATGGCAAGAAGGCCGTGCCCGCGGGCGGTGGCGGTGGCCACAGCCCAACGCGCGAGCTGCTCAATACCCTGCTGGTGTGGGCACCCAATGTGGTGCTCGATGCGAACGGCATGGCGCTGATCGACGTGCCGCTCAACGATGCGTTGACCACCTTCCAGGTGGTCGCCGTAGCCGATGCGGGCGTGAGCCTGTTTGGTACAGGCCAGACGGCGATTCGCACCACGCAGGATCTGCAGATCATCAGCGGCTTGCCGCCGCTGGTTCGCGAGGATGACCAGTTCCGTGCTCAGGTGACGCTGCGCAATACCTCGGCCAAGGCCATGAAGGTGGAAGTGACGCCGCGCGCCACCATGCTGGAACTCAAGCCACAGACCGTAGAGATTCCGGCAGGAGAAGCGCGCGAAGTGGCATGGGACGTCAAGGCTCCGGCCCAGCTATCAGGCACGCGTGCTGAAGCATTGATCTGGGAGATCGCCGCGCGTGACACCAGCGGTGGTGCCGACGCTGCGCAGGATGCCCTGAAAGTCAGCCAGCGCATCGTGCCCGCCGTGCCATTGACGGTGCAGCAGGCTACGCTGGTGCAGGTGAACGGCACATATACCGTGCCCGTGAACCCGCCCGCTGATGCGCTGCCCGGCCGTGGTGGCCTGCAGATGTCGCTGGTGCCGAAGCTGACCGAAGGTCTGCCCGGCGTGCGCGACTGGTGGGCCCGCTATCCCTACTCCTGCCTGGAGCAGACGACCAGCAAGGCCGTTGGTATGAACAACGCCGAGCTGTGGGCTAGCACCATGGCGCAGCTGCCCAACTATCTGGACAGCGACGGCCTGGCCAACTACTTCCCATCGACGGATGGTGGCGTGAATCGCGGCAGCGATACGCTGACGGCGCACCTGATCAATCTGTCGGCCCTGGCGCAGGGCGTGGACAAGCGCTTTGTGCTGCCAGCGGCCGAGCGAGCGCACATGGAGGACGGCCTGATCGCCTTTGTGGAAGGCCGTATTCAGCGTAACTTCTGGAGCCCGCGCAAGGATCTGGACATGCGCAAGCTGGCCGCCATTGCCGCGCTGGCGCAGTCCGGCAAGGCCACGCCACGCATGCTTGACAGCATCAACGCCACGCCCAACCAGTGGCCCACGCATGCGGTCATCGACTGGGTGATGCTGCTGCAGCGCATGAACGATGCACCGCAGCGCGATGAACGTCTGGCCCAGGCTATGCAGATTCTGCGTGCCCGCCTGACCTTCAACGGCACGCGTGCCGGCTTCTCGACCGATCAGGACGATAGCTGGTGGTGGCTGATGCAGGGCCCCGACGTGAACCTGGCGCGCCTGATGCTGGTGACCATCAATGATCCCGCCTGGGCAGAGGACATGCCTCGTCTGGTCAGCGGCTTTATTGCGCGTCAGCAGGGCGGTGCCTGGAGCACGACTACGGCCAACCTCTGGGGGGCGCTGGCACTGCGCCGCTTCTCGCAGAAGTTTGAGTCCGAGGCTGTGGCTGGTACGACAGTCGCCACCATGAATGGCAACGAAGCCAAGGTGAACTGGGCCGACGTGAAGCGCGCTACATCTGAAGATGTGCAGGGCGCAGCCCATGCGACGAGCATGTTTGGCGAGCCTGTGCGTGCTGGTGGCTTGCTGAACAACAGCATGTTCATGCCCTGGGCCAAGGCCGGTAAGGGTCAGCTCAGCGTGACCCAGCAAGGCACGGGCAAGCCCTGGCTGACCGTGCAGTCCGTGGCGGCCGTGGCTCTCAAGGCCCCGTTCAGCGCGGGCTACACCATCAAAAAGACCATTACGCCGGTGGATCAGGCGGACAAGAGCATGTTTGGTGGTGGTCAGTACTCACGCGGCGATGTGCTGCGCGTGACGCTGGAAGTACAGGCCAAGACCGATATGACCTGGGTGGCAATTACCGACCCTGTGCCCACGGGGGCGACCATTCTGGGTGGCGGCCTGGGCCGTGACTCGGAAATTGCGACCAAGGGCGAGCAGAAGGAGGGCGCAGGCTGGCTGGCCTATGAAGAGCGCAGCTTCGAGGCCTACCGCGCCTACTACCAATACCTGCCTGCAGGCACGACCAAGGTCGAATACACCGTGCGCCTTAACAACGCCGGTGACTTCGCCCTGCCGCCCACACGCGCCGAAGCGCTGTATGCACCTGAGATGTTTGGTGAGGTGCCCAACGCACGCGTGAAGGTTATCGACAAGCGCTGATGAGTCGGGGCTGATGCCTCGTCTTTAAGCAGACTTGAGTGGAGTGAAAATAGCACCCAGCGCTTTTGAAACAAGCCCTGGGTGCTATTTAATTTATGCCCCTGCTTGTGGGGCAGACCCGGCTTCAGCGGTGCATGCGAGAAAGGGGGCTATCCAGAACAGCCTGCACGCATTGCCTCAACTTGGAAGTCAGACGGCTGCACAAAAAGGTTGCTGTCAGATATTTCTCGCCGCTGTCCCACGCATTTCGTTATGGTGTGCACATACACAATGTGACCTTCTGCAACCCAATGCGCCAAGACCTTTTGTCCGCGATGCCAGTGGGCGTCTGACACCTGGATCATGGAGCAACTGCCAGGGGAGAAATCCATGCCTGAAGCCAGTGATAAAGCAACGGAAACCTCCACGCCGTCTGCTGCTTCTCCACCTTCTTCTACGGGCGCGGGTGAGGACTCTGTTCCGCGCACTACCTTCGCTGCGCCGGTGGTCGTGCCTGCGCTATTGGCGCTGGGTGCTCTGCTGCTGTATTGCGGACTCATGCCCCAGCGTGCCGATGCCTTGTTCTCGGGTGCCCAGGCCTGGGTGGTAGGACATCTGGACTGGTTCTACATGGTCTCTGTCACGCTGTTTCTGGTGTTTCTCGTGCTCTTGGCAGCCAGCCGTTTTGGCGATATCCGGCTGGGTCCTGACGATGCCGAGCCGGAGTTCAGCTTTCTCTCCTGGACCTCCATGTTGTTCGCTGCGGGCATGGGTATCGGTCTCATGTATTTCGGCGTTGGTGAGCCGCTGCAGCATTATTTGAAACCGCCCACCGCTGCGGGAGCCACGCCTGCGGCAGCGCGTGAGGCCTTGCAGTCAACGTTCTTTCATTGGGGCTTTCATGCCTGGGCTGTCTACGGAACCATGGGGCTGGTGCTGGCCTATTTTGGTTTTCGCTACAACCTGCCACTGACAATGCGCTCAGGCCTGTATCCACTGCTCAAGGAGCGTATTAATGGCCCTGTAGGTCATGGCGTCGATGCCTTTGCCCTGGTAGGGACGATCGCGGGGATTGCCACAACCTTGGGCTATGGCGCGCTGCAACTGGCTGCGGGCTTGCACACATTGACGGGCTGGGACACATCAACGACGGGGTTTCGCGCCGGGGTCATCGTCGTCGTGGTGGTGCTGGCGGGTATCTCGGCCGTATCGGGGCTGGACAAGGGCGTGAGGCGTCTGAGTGAATTCAATTTGTCGCTGTCCTTTCTGTTGCTGGGGTTTGTGGTCGTCGCCGGACCCACGGTGTTTCTGTTCCAGGCCCTCAGTGAGAATATTGGCAACTACTTCTCTGATCTGGTGCGGCTGTCGCTACGCACCTTTGCCTATGAACCGGCAAACGACCCGGCCTGGTTTGGCGGCTGGACCATTCTTTACTGGGCCTGGTGGATTTCCTGGTCACCCTTTGTGGGCATGTTCATCGCGCGTATCTCGCGCGGGCGCACCATTCGCCAGTTCGTCATCGGTGTGCTGCTGGTGCCGACGGCCTTTAATCTGGTGTGGATGACAGCCTTCGGCAATAGCGCCATCTGGATTGATACGCATGTGGCACAGGGGGCGCTCAGTCAGACAGTGGGCAATGTCGATGCCTTGCTGTTTCGTTTCTTTGAGTATCTGCCCTGGTTCAAAGTGGTGGCCTGGCTCGCCATCTTGCTGATCGCCGTGTTCTTCGTCACCTCGGCGGACTCGGGCGCCTTTGTGGTGGACACCATCGCCTCACGCGGTCACCCGCACTCGCCGGTCTGGCAGCGCCTGTTCTGGGCTGTGATGCTCGGTTTGACGGCTTTGGTGCTGCTGCTGGCGGGCGGTCTCAAGGCCCTGCAAGCGATGACCTTGGTAGCGGCCGTGCCAGTGACCCTGATCATGTTGGCGCTGTGCTACGGATTATGGAAGGGGCTGCTGGCTGACCGTGCGCATTTCACGCAGGACTTGGCACCGGCCACCAGTTTCTGGAGTGGTTTGCACTGGCGCAAACGTCTGGAGCAGATCGTGCATCAGCCCTCGAGTGCGGATGTTCGCAAATTTCTTGCGGGTGTGGTGCTTCCTGCCATGCGAGAGGTTGCGGTCGAAATGCAAAAGCGTGGCGTGCAGGCCGTTGTCAGCGAGGAGTCTGTTGCCGATGGGGAATTGCGCCTGACGATTCCCAATCCGGCGCTGCGTGATTTCGTCTATGGCGTGCGCAGCACGCGTCGTGCCGTGCCTACCTTCATGATGCGAGATGCGGCCAGCGAAAGCACACGTCGCCATGTCTACGAACCCATGACCTTCTTCGAGGATGGTCGCCAGGGTTACGACATTCAGTACCTGCGATCCGAAGAAATCATTGCCGACATATTGCGTCATTACGAACGCTATCTGTCGCTCAGTGCAGATCAGCGCACGCAGCTGCTCAATCGCGCGCCCGGGCATAGTTGAACAGGCCAGCGCGTGAGAAAGAGAGGTGTTTGCCGCTTCTGTGCAGCGCCTCATTCACGCGTGCGTCAAAGTACGGGTCTATATTCAGTGCTTTGTTCAAGGAGTTGAAGATGGCCGGACCCGCTGCTGCTGGTGTGCTGATTTATGCCAAGGATTTCCATTGTCTGGCCCGCTTCTATGAGCAGGTGCTGCGCATGCAGCGCTTGCATGCAGATGAGCACATCATCGTGCTGGAGTCCGCCGCGCTGCAGTTGGTAATTCATGCCATACCTGCCGAGATTGCAACGCAGGTCCACATCGACACACCGCCGCAGCGTCGTTCCGATGTGGCGCTCAAGTTCTTCGTCACCGTGCCTGCGATTGCCGAGGCCGCAATAGCGGCAGAGAAGCTTGGCGGGCAGGTGTTTGATGAGCGCTGGCAAGGCCCCGGCTTTGCGGTCTGCAACGCCATGGATTGCGAAGGCAATGTGTTCCAGTTGCGCGAGAATCTGCTCGCAGATCAGTAGCCTTGCTTTGTAAAAATAATAGCTTCTAGCGCTTTAAAGATAAGCAATTCAGCCATTTTCAATGCATAAGAAAGCCAAGAGATGAAGGTCCTGACCTGGAACACGCAATGGTGCTGCGGTATGGATGGAAAGGTCAGTGTGGAGCGTGTCGTGCAGCACGCGTTGCAGATGGGTGAGCAAGGCGATGCTGGCGCTCTAGATGTACTGTGCCTGCAGGAGATTGCCGTCAACTATCCAGCTCTTCAAGGCAGGCCCGGCGACCAATTGGATGAGCTAAAGGCGCTGCTGCCGGGCTGGCAGATCTTTCTGGGCGCATCCATTGATGAGTTCACCGCGCAGGGCCATCAGCGCTTTGGCAATGTGATTGCTACGCGCTTGCCGGTGCTCCAGGTTCAGCACTACCCGCTGCCCATGCCTGCTGATGCAAACCTACGTTGCATGCAGCGCATGTGCTCGGTGGTGACCGTGAGGGATACGGTGCTGGGGCCGGTGCGCATCATGACGACTCACCTTGAATATTTCTCGAAACGCCAGCGTATGGCGCAGGCCGTCGCTTTGCGTGATTTGCAGATACAGGCTTGCGCGCTGGCCGATGCGCCGCCGCAGCCTGCCAGCGATGGATCGCCTTATCAGACCAAGCCACACACCCGCCATGCCGTGCTGTGCGGGGATTTCAACTTTGAGCCGCATGAGCCTGAATATGCGGCCTTGTCTGCACCTTGGACAGCCGGCGAGCAGGGCAGTCTGCTGCCCGGTCAGTGGCTCAATAGTTGGGAGGTGTTGAACCCCGGGCAGCCGCAGCCGCCAACCTTCAGGCTAGTGGACAGAACCTGGGGCGCTGAGCCAGGTGCTTGTGACTTGATTTGGGTCAGCGAGAGCCTAAGTGAATATGTGCAAGCTTGGCGGGTGGATAGCTCTACGCAGTCGTCCGACCATCAGCCTGTGATGTTGACGCTGGCTTGAACTAGCCGTTATGGTCGAGCTTGAAATAGACGAGCTGCAGCGCAAGCTGCAATGTTGTTGAACCCTTTAAGAGAGGAGCTTTCATGCCTGTAGAAATTCCATCCATGTCCATCATGTTGCACCGCAGCTGGTGGGTGCTCTTGTTGCGTGGTGCTGCTGCCATTATTTTTGGTGTACTGACCTGGATGCAGCCCGTGGCTTCCGCAGCGGCATTGGTGCTGGTGTTCGGGGCCTATGTGTTTGTCGATGGGCTGCTGGGCATCTATACCGCCATCAAGAGTCGCAAGCAGTCACGCCACTGGTGGCTGGTGCTGCTCTGGGGTCTGACGGGCGTGATCGTCGGCGTGCTCACTGCCATCAATCCGGCAGTCACCGCGCTGGTGCTGACCATTTATATTGGCGTCTGGGCCTTGATAACCGGCGTGCTGCAAATCGTGGCGGCATTGCGTCTGCGCAAGGAAATCGATGGCGAATGGATACTGGTGCTCGGCGGTCTGCTATCGGTGTTGTTCGGCATCTTCGTGCTGGCCCAGCCCGGCGCGGGCCTGATGGCCATGCTGTGGGTTCTGGCAACCTATGCGGTCATCTTTGGCGTGTTGATGGTGATCCTGGCCTTCAAGATCAAAAAAGTCACCGCTATCTAAAAGCGAAATACGCTTCCCATCAGCGGCTCCCCGGAGCCGCTTTTTTTATCCCGTAGCTGCTGGTGCATCTTTGGGACAATGCTTGATGAATTCAAACGGTGTACAACAGACATGGAACAAGGCATGTGGCGGTATTTCAAGACCCTGAAGCCGGGAAAGAACTGGCGTTCTTTGGCTGTGATGACGGGCTTGCTTGGTCTCGCGGCGGCCAGCCATGCGGTCCCCAGTTTTGAAGAGGTGCGCCGCGATCATCGCTCCTCGGAGACACTGCTGCTTTCGCGGGAAGGGGAGCTGCTGCAGCGCCAGCGCACCGACAGCACGGTGCGCAGAGGCCCATGGGTGCCGCTGGCCGATGTGTCGCCTGCTTTGCGCACCGCGTTGGTGCTGAGCGAAGACAAACGCTTTTATGAGCACAGCGGTGTGGACTGGGCGGCTGTCACATCTGCTGCCTGGGGCAATCTCTGGAACACGCGCACCCGGGGTGCCAGCACGATCACCATGCAGTTGGCCGGCTTGCTGGATGGCGACTGGCGACAGGGACCAGGCGGGCGCAGCGTGGTGCAGAAGGTGGGGCAGGCGGTGGCCGCCCAGGTGCTGGACAGGCGTTGGCGCAAGGATCAGATTCTGGAGGCCTATCTGAATACGGTGCCCTTCCGGGGCGAGATCGTTGGCATCGATGCCCTGTCGCAAAGCCTGTACGGCAAGGCTGCGCATGGGCTGGATGCGCGTGAGTCCGCGATTGCTGCGGCTCTGGTGCGTGCGCCCAATGCCTCGGTGGAGCGCGTGGCCCAGCGTGCCTGTGGCGTGTTGCAGATCATGATTCCTGATGATGTGGCGGCGCGCAATTGCGCTGAGTCAGGCTCTGCCCTGCAGCTTTACACCGCCAGCGTGCTGCAGCGCCGCCAGTGGCTGGCCAGCGAAGGCGTAGCGCCGCACTTTGCACGCCGCTGGCTGGCACTGCCGCAAAACAAAGGGCTGGCGCAGGTGCGATCCACTTTGAGCGCTCCCTTGCAGCGTTTTGCGGTGAGTAGCCTGCAGCAGCATCTGCGTGAGCTGCAAGGCCGCAATGTGGAAGATGGTGCGCTGGTGGTGCTGGATAACCGCACGGGAGAAATACTGGCGTGGGTGGGCTCATCGGGCGCGATGAGCCAGGCCTCTGAAGTCGATGGCGTAACAGCCATGCGCCAGCCTGGCTCAACGCTCAAACCGTTTTTGTATGCGCAGGCGATTGCTGAAAAGCGCATCACGGCGGCATCGCTGATTGAAGATTCTTCGGCCCAGATCAACACGCAAAACGGCCTCTACATTCCACAGAATTACGACCGCCGCTTCAAGGGCTGGGTGTCGGCCCGTACGGCATTGGCCTCATCGCTTAACGTGCCTGCGGTGCGCACGCTGGTCATGGTCACGCCCGATGCTTTCTTTACCCAGCTCAAAAATCTGGGCCTGCCGCTGCGCGAAAGCGGCGGCTACTACGGCTTCAGTCTGGCGCTGGGCAGCAGCGAGGTGCCTTTGCTGCAGCTGACCAACGCTTACCGCGCGCTGGGCAATGGCGGTGTTTATCAGCCGGTGAACTGGGCGGTGGTTGCAGGCAGCCGTAAGGCCGGTAGCAAACCCAGTGATTCGGTGGCCGACGACAAGCCCGTGCAGGCGCTGGATGCCCAGGCCGCTTTTATCGTGGGCGACATACTCTCCGACAACATGGCGCGCGCGCCCACGTTTGGTACCGACAGTGTGCTGGCCACGCGCTTTTGGTCAGCGGTGAAAACCGGCACCAGCAAGGACATGCGCGACAACTGGGCCGTGGGCTGGTCTGAGCGTTACACCGTGGGCGTGTGGGTGGGCAATGCGGGAGGCGAGGCCATGCACTCCGTCAGTGGCACCAGCGGTGCAGCGCCCATCTGGGCTGAGGTGATGGGGTTTTTGCACCGCAAGACCCCCAGCAGGCCACCCAAGGCACCGGCCGGAGTGCTGAATCAGCAAGTGAAGTTTGGCCTTGCGAGCAATGGCAGCATGCCGATTGAAAGTACCCGCAGCGAATGGTTTGTGACTGGCACGCAGCAGCCGCTTTTTGCTATGGACTCCATAGCTGCTAGCGCTGATCATTCAAAGGCTAGAGGGCGAAAAGACTCAAAATCTGCAGCGAACCCGGAGCAGACAAAAGAATCTGCCAGCATCCTGCGCCCGGCGAGTGGAACCATTCTGGCGCTGGACCCAGACATTCCGCCCGACAGCCAGCGCGTGCAACTGGTAGCGCGGCAGGCCGGCATGGCTTCAGAGCAGGCCTGGCATGACAACAGTCTGCGCTGGCAGCTGGTGACGCGGCAATACTCTGCACCTCCTGCTGGGTCGCCCCCCAACACCAAACCCGTGATGCGCGAAGTGCGCCGAGAACTTGGGCGCGGCAGCCAGCTTGGCTGGTTGCCATGGCCAGGGCGGCATCAACTGGAGCTGCAGGATGCATCGGGCAAGCTGCTGGACAGCGTCTATATCGAGGTGCGCGGCGCTGGCGCGCTGGTCGCAGGGCCTGAAGACATCAAGAAAAAAAGATAGGCATGAAAAAACCGCTGGCCAAGGCCAGCGGTTCTTAAACAGGGCGCTGCGCTAAAACAGTCATGACCTGAAGCGCGGGACGACAAGCAAGGGCCGCCCCGCAGCGAGGCCGTCGTTCCCCTACGGGGGAAGCGGCGCAGCCGCTCAGGGGGCTTAGTTCTCGCGCACCAGCAGATCGCCGGAGATCTCCGACACATTCTTGACGCTGGTCAGCGTCATGGCCACGCGCATTTCCTTCTCAAGCAAGCCCAGCAAATTGCTCACTCCCGCACCGCCTTCGGCCGCCAGTGCGTAGATGAAGGCGCGGCCTATCATGGTGCAGTCGGCACCCAGGGCCAGCATGCGCACGATGTCCAGGCCGTTTCTGATGCCCGAGTCGGCCAGAATCTTGATCTGTCCCTTGACGGCATCGGCAATGGCCGGCAGCGCACGCGCCGACGACAGGGCGCCGTCGAGCTGGCGACCACCGTGGTTGGAGACGATGATGCCGTCGGCACCAAAGCGCACGGCATCCTTGGCGTCCTCGGGGTCGAGGATGCCCTTGATGACCATGGGTCCCTCCCAGAAGTCTCTGATCCACTCCAGATCCGACCAGGAAATCGAGGGGTCGAAGTTGGCTCCCAGATAGCCCATATAGTCTTCCAGGCTGACGTTCTTGCCCAGGTAGGTGGAGATGTTGCCCAGCGTATGCGGACGGCCCATCAGGCCTACGTCCATGGCCCAGTGCGGGTGGGTCGCGGCCTGCAGATAGCGGCGCATGGCGGAGTTGGGGCCGCTCATGCCCGAATGCGCATCACGGTAGCGTGCACCGGGCACGGGCATGTCCACGGTGAACACCAGGGTGGAGACACCGGCGGCCTGGGCACGCTCCAGCGCGTTTTTCATGAAGCCCCGGTCCTTGAGCACATAGAGCTGAAACCACATCGGGCGGCTGAGCTTGGGCGCGACTTCCTCGATGGGGCAGACCGAGACGGTGGACAGGGTGAAGGGAATGCCTTTTTGGTCCGCCGCCATGGCCGCCTGCACTTCGCCGCGGCGTGCGTACATGCCGGTCAAGCCCACGGGCGAGAGCGCCACGGGAATCGAGAGCTTTTCGCCGAACAACTCGATGCTGGTGTCGAGCTGGCTCATGTCCTTGAGCACGCGCTGGCGCAGGGCTACGTCGGCCAGATCATCGACGTTGCGGGCCAGCGTTTTTTCGGCGTAGGCACCGCCGTCGATGTAGTGGAACAAAAAGGGCGGCAGACGCTTTTGCGCGGCCGCACGGTAGTCGGTGGTGGAGGAGATGATCATGAGAAAAAGGCTGTGCTGGATGAGAGACGGTCCAACCGCTTGAGCCGGGCGGCGTCCGCATCGGACTCGGAAAGCTTGTCATGCACATAGCTCAGATGTTGGCCGATGGCGCTTCTGGCCTGCTCGGGCTCGCCGTCGAGAATGGCCTGCATGAGATTCTGGTGCTGGTGCGTCAGGTGTTCTAGTGTCGATGGATCGTCGTGGACGAACATCAGGCGCCGGTTCTGGGCCACGGTGCCCAGCACCAGCTCGAAGAGGCTGCCCATCAGCTGCACCAGCACGGCGTTGTGCGAGGCTTCGGCGATGGCCAGATGGAACTGGGCGTCCGAGCGGGCCGCGCTTGCTGCATCGCGCGCCTGCTGGTGGAGCAGCATGTCGTCAAAGCAGTGACGGATGCGATCCCTGTCCTTGGCCGTGGCGCGCTGGGCCGCATACCAGGCGGTGCTAAGTTCCAGTGCCTGGCGTGCTTCGAGTACGTCGTAGCGGTACTGGGGGTCGTCAAGCAGCAGCGGCTCCAGCGGCGCGACGGCTTGCTGGTGCCATAGCGGCACGCGCGAGCAGACAAAGGTGCCGGAACCCACACGACTTTCGAGCAGCCCCCGGCTGGACAGCTTCTGAATGGCCTCACGCAAAGCCGTGCGCGACACGCCCAGCTGTTCGGCCAGCGCCCGCTCGGTTGGCAGCTTGTCGCCGCTCTGGAGTTGGGTGCTCTGGATCAGCTCCTGCAATTGCTGGGCAACGCGGTCGGACAGGCGTGGGGCGGGCATGGAATCTACCGAGAGTTTTACGTGGTTGGAATCATCCACGGAAACACATAGGCCTGCAGCGTGCAGATGATGCCTATCAGCACCAGGAAGGCCAGGCTGTGCTTGACGGTAAAGCGGAACAAGTCCGACTCCTTGCCCGCCAGGCCCACAGCCGCGCAGGCAATGGCTATGGACTGGGGCGAAATCATCTTGCCAGTCACGCCGCCCGTGGTGTTGGCGGTTACGGCCAGCACCTCGGGCAAGCCCAGTTGTGCGGCGGTTGTGGCCTGCAGGGCACCGAACAAGGCATTGGCCGAGGTGTCCGAACCCGTGAGGAACACGCCGATCCAGCCCAGGAAGGGTGAGAAGAACGCAAAAGCCTTGCCCGTATGGGCCAGCGCCATGGCCAGCGTGGTGGACAGGCCTGAGTAGTTGGCGATAAAGGCAAAGGCCAGCACCATGCCGATGGAGTAGATGGGCAGGGCCAGTTCCTTGAAGGTCTCGCCCAGAGTCTTGATCGCAACCGCAGGCTTGAGGCGCAGAAAGATGATGGATAGAGCGGCGGCAATCACAATGGCCGTGCCGGTGGCCGACAGCCAGTTGAAGGAGTACACCGCGCCATAGGGCGTGGGCGCGGCCACCACGGGAGCCATCTTCTGCACGAGGTTGTGCAGCATGGGCACGGGAATGTTGAACACCGTGCTGGACAGCGCACCGCCCGCAGCGAACAGCGCCTTGAAGGGCTTGAGGCTCCAGATCGTCACCATCGCTGTCAGGATGATGAAGGGCGACCAGGCCTTGAACACCACGCCCGCCGTCAGCTTGATAGGGCTTGCCGTATTGATGCTGACGCTGCCGGGCTCTGGCTCGAAGCGGAAGATGCGCTTGGGTTGCCAGAACTTGAGGAAGGTCGTCAGCGTCACCAGGGCGACGATGGCCGAGGTGATGTCGGGTAGTTCGGGGCCGATGTAGTTGGCGGTCAGGAACTGGGTCAGCGCAAAGCTTCCGCCACCGACCAGCACGGCAGGCCAGGTTTCCTTGACGCCGCGCCAGCCGTCCATGATGGCCATGAGCCAGAACAGCACGATGATGGTCATGAACGGCAACTGGCGACCCGCCATCTGGCTGATAGCCATGGGATCGATGCCCGAAACCTGACCGGCCACGATGACGGGAATGCCCATGGCGCCAAAAGCCACTGGTGCGGTATTGCCGATCAGGCACAGACCGGCTGCATACAGGGGCTTGAAGCCCAGGCCCACCAGCAACGCCGCCGTGATGGCCACAGGCGCACCAAAGCCGGCTGCTCCTTCAAGGAAGGCACCAAAGCAAAAGCCCACCAGAATTAGCTGCAGACGCTGATCTTCCGTGACCGACAGAATCGAGGAGCGGATGATGTCGAACTGTCCGGTCTTGACCGAAACCTTGTAGAGAAACACCGCCGCAACAATGATCCAGGCTATGGGCCACAGACCGTAGAAGAAACCATAGACGCCCGCAGCCAGGGCGTTGGCGACTGGCATGCGATAGAAGAGCAGCGCCACGGCCAGCGACAGCACCACCGTGATGGTGCCCGCCACATAGCCCTTGAGTCGCAGCTTGGTTAGCGCGAGGAAGAAAAACAGGATGGGTATGAGCGCCACCAGCGCCGACACCCACACATTGCCTGCGGGGTCGTAGTTCTGCGACCAGATTTCTTGCATTGCCTTGATCTCCTGGATATGCGCGGGAAGGGCAAGCCTCCTGGCGCTCCAGAAGTCTTCCCGTCAATTTTTAATAGCACCGTGCAGCAAGCGGGCTGTGCCATTCCCGACACCGGGTGGCTGGCTTGTGCTTTGGTGTAAATTGGTATGACCAATTAAAGTAAAACTCGAGTGGATCGCATTATAGAAATCGATTTCAATGGATAAATTAGTGGTTTTCCCTTGATTGTTGTGATTTATTGGTAGTACCAATTGAGGGGCTAAAGGCTGTCCGAAATATTTCTGCATGCAATGAAGCGGTGGGTGATGGGCGAAGCAGGCCAGAAATTGAGTGCAAAAAAGCCGCAAGCCCTGACGGGACTTGCGGCTGTTGCTATCGGTCAGTGAGCGATTAATTGACCATCAGATGGAAGGGCCAGACATAGGCCTGCAATGTGACATACAGACCCATCAGACAGGCCAGCGCAATCGAGTGGAAGAACACATAGCGCAGGATGTCGCCTTCATGGTTGAACCAGCGGGTGGCGGTGGAGGCCACAACGATGGACTGCGCATCGATCATCTTGCCCATCACGCCGCCCGAGCTATTGGCTGCACCCATCAAATTGGGAGACAGGCCCAGTTGCTCGGCTGCCACCTTCTGCATGCCGCCAAACAGTACGTTGGATGCCGTGTCCGAGCCCGTCAGCGCTACGCCCAACCAGCCCATCAAGGTGCCGAAGAAGGGGTAGAACATGCCGGTGTTGGCAAAGGCCAGACCCAGTGTGGTGTCGGTGCCGGAGTAGCGGGTCAGCGTGCCCAGGGCCAGCATCAGCACAATGGTCAGCAGCGAGTAGCGAACCAGCCAGATGGTCTTGAAGAAGGTGCGCACAATGGCTACCGGGCTGTACTTCATGATCAGGGCGCTGACGATGGCCGACAGTAAAATGCCGGTGCCGGTGGCCGACAGCAGGTTGAGCGTGTAGACCGCGCCTTCCTTGGTGGGCTTGGGCACCACGGGCGGCATTTTCTCGATCAGATTGTGCAGGCCCGTCATGGGGAAGGCCGGGGCAAAGATGCTGTTGAGCCATGCCTTGAACGGAGGCAGGCCCCAGATGAACACGAAGACCGACAGAATCAACCAGGGCATCCAGGCAGCAATCAGGGCCGAGCGGCTGTGCTTGACCACGGGCTGGGGTGGCTTGGCTTCAGCAGCGCTGACATCCTTGCCGCGCAGCGAGGCCGAGGTCCAGATTCTCTTGGGCTGCCAGACGCGCAGGAACAGCACCAGGCTGACCATGGAGACGATGGCGGCAATGATGTCCACCAGCTCGGGGCCGATGAAGTTGGAGACCAGATACTGGGGAATCGCAAAAGACAGGCCGGTGACCAAAATGGCGGGCCAGATTTCCATCATGCCCTTGCGTCCGGCAAAGGCCCAGATCAGCCAGAAAGGCACGAGCACCGAGAAGAAGGGCAGCTGGCGGCCAATCATGGCCGTCACTTCCATCAGGTCGTAGCCGTGCACCTTGGCCAGGGTGATCACCGGCGTGCCCAGCGCGCCAAAGGCCACGGGAGCGGTATTGGCGATCAGCGAAAGACCCGAAGCGGCCAGCGGCGAGAAGCCCAGACCGATCAGGATGGCGGCCGTCACCGCTACCGGTGTGCCAAAGCCCGCTGCACCTTCGAAAAATGCACCGAAGGCAAAGGCAATCAGCAAGAGCTGGATGCGGCGGTCGGGGGTGATGCCCGACAGCGAATCCTGCAGCACCTTGAAGCTGCCGTTTTGCTCGGTGAGCTGATGCAAAAAGATGATGGTCAGCACGATCCAGCCAATGGGCAGCAGACCAGTGAAGCCGCCGAACAAGGCGGCGCGGCCGGCCATCTCGGCCGGCATGTTGTAGACGAAGACAGCAATAATCAACGCGGCAACGAGGCCCGCGCCGGCTGCCAGGTGGGCCTTCATGTGCAAAAAGCCCAGGCCGACCAGCATCACCACGACAGGAATTGCCGCTAGCAATGTGGATAGCCACATATTCGAGAGAGGGTCATAGACCTGTTGCCAAACCATTGCCTTTGTCTCCTTTTTGTATGGATGACGAGGATGGTGGCGGTGTGACTGGGCTTATAGACCTAGCATTAGCCCTCGATTGAACGCCGCTGTAGAAAATTTCAATACCGGCATAAATCACTTCAACCCAAGAAGCTGTTCGCGTGGCAGTGATGAAAGCTACCATCGGGTCCAGTTCCAATAACAAGGCTAGAAATCGTGAGCGATCTCTCCAAAATCACCTGTATTGAAGACCTGCGTGTGGTGGCCAAGCGCCGCGTGCCGCGCATGTTTTATGACTATGCGGATTCGGGCTCCTACACCCAGGGCACTTATCGCTCCAACGAAGACGACTTCCAGAAGATCAAGTTGCGCCAGCGCGTAGCTGTGAACATGGAAGGGCGCAGCACTCGCACGACCATGATTGGTGAGGATGTGGCCATGCCAGTGGCCATTGCGCCCACAGGCCTGACCGGCATGCAGCATGCCGATGGAGAGATTCTGGGTGCCAAGGCGGCCAAGGCGTTCGGCGTGCCGTTCACGCTATCGACCATGAGCATTTGCTCGCTAGAAGACATTGCTGAACACACAGATCGCCACCCTTTTTGGTTCCAGCTCTATGTGATGCGCGACAAGGCCTTCATGGAGCGGCTGATCCACCGCGCCAAAGCTGCCAACTGCTCGGCGCTGGTGGTCACGTTGGACTTGCAGATTCTGGGTCAGCGCCACAAGGACATTAAAAATGGCCTGTCTACGCCGCCCAAACCCACGATTGCCAACCTGATCAATCTGGCCACCAAGCCGCACTGGTGCATGGGCATGCTGGGCACCCGTCGCCGCACTTTTGGCAACATCGTCGGCCATGTGGATGGCGTGGGCGATGTGTCCTCGCTGTCGTCCTGGACAGCCGATCAGTTCGACCCCTCGCTTAACTGGAGCGACGTGGAATGGATCAAGAAACTCTGGGGTGGAAAGATCATCTTGAAGGGCGTGATGGATGCCGAAGACGCCCGATTGGCCGCGCAAAGTGGAGCGGACGCGCTGATCGTCAGCAACCATGGTGGCCGCCAGCTCGATGGTGCGCCTTCGTCGATTGCGGCACTGCCCTCGATTGTCGAGGCCGCTGGCAAGGACATCGAAGTGTGGATGGATGGCGGCATTCGCAGCGGGCAGGACGTGCTCAAGGCCCGCGCGCTTGGTGCGCAAGGCACGATGATCGGCCGCAGCTTCCTCTATGGTCTGGGTGCTTACGGTCAGGAGGGTGTGACCAAGGCGCTGCAGATCATCCACAAGGAGCTGGACACCACCATGGCTTTTTGCGGCCACACCAATATCAACAAGGTAGGCAGCGAAATCCTGTTGCCCGGCACCTACCCTAGGCCGTTTGATCTGATCTGATCTGATCTGCTTTGCTGGCGGCTTGCTGCGCTGCAAGCCGCCGTGATCTCAGACTGGCGTTCAGGAATTGCCAGCTTTGGGCTTCCATTCCAGCACTTGCTGCTGGATTTTTGTGCGTTGCGCAGGCTTCAATTTTTTGGCAATGATTTCCTGCTGCTTGGCCGAATCCTTTTCACCATCCCTGGCTGCCAGCAGCGCCCAGAAATAAGCCTGGGGCCAGCTTTGCTTAACACCTCGGCCCAAGGCGTACATGGAGCCCACGTTGAACTGGCTGTTGGCATCGCCTTGTTCTGCGGCAATCATGTACCACTTGAAAGCCTCCTTGCTGTCTTGCGCCACGCCGCGGCCATGGTCGTACATGTAGCCGAGATTGCTTTGACTTGAGGCATGGTTTTGCGCCACCCCAAGGCGGTACAGCCTGACGGCTTCTTCCTGATTTTCTGCCACGCCACGGCCATCGTCATACATCACGGCGAGGTTGAAGATGCCATCGATATCACCTTGTTCTGCGGACAGGCGATACCATTTGACCGCCTCTTCATCGCTTTGCGGCACACCGCGCCCGCGTCCGTACATCAGGCCAATATTGGCCTGGCTTTCCGCATGGCCCTGCTTTGCTGCAAGCATGAACCACTTGGCGGCTTCATCATCATTTTTTGGCCCGCCCCGGCCCGTGAGGTAGACGGCGGCGAGCTTGAACTGTGCCTGTGCATCGCCCGCCTGGGCTTTTTGCAACAGGTCTGCGGATTGCGCGATGACCAGCGGGCTGGAGAGCAGCAGGGCGGCTGCACAGAGGAGATGGCTGAATTGCTTTTTCATGGCGTATTTGTCGATAAAGAGTGGCGGTTTCGAGCGTGCAAACTCAGCGGTTCGTTGTCTTGGGTTTCCACGCACTGATCTTCTTGTCCAGTGCAGCGCGCTCGGCAGGTTTGAGCTTCTGGGCGGCTTCATCGCGCAGCGACTCCGTGTCTTCCAGGTCCTGAGCGGCCGCCAAGGCATACCAGAAATAGGCCTGAGACAGGCTGCGTTTGACGCCGCGTCCTTCTTCAAACATCGTGCCAAGGTTCACCTGCGCCGTTGCATTGCCTTGCTCTGCGGCCAGGCCCAGCAACCTGGCGGCTTCCTTTTCATTGAGCGGCACGCCGCGACCGGTGGCATACATCACGGCAAGGTTGACCTGGCCCGAGTCGTGGCCCTTGGCCGCCGTAATGCCAAACCATTTGGCAGCTTCCTTATCGCTCTGTTCCACACCGCGGCCGCTGACATACATCAGCCCCAGGTTGTACTGGGCGTCGAGAAGGTTCTGCGCTGCCGCGAGTCGATACCACTTGATGGCCTCCTGATCGCTTTGCTCCACACCGCGGCCGTCTTCGTACATCACACCCAGATTGAACTGACCGTTGGCCTCTCCCTGCGCCGCCGAGAGGCGATACCACTTGACGGCTTCCACATCGTTCTTCGCCACGCCACGGCCCTGGTCGTACATCAATCCGAGATTGCTCTGGCTCAAGGCATTGCCTTGTGCCGCCGCCAGGCCAAACCATTGCGCGGCTTTCTCATCGTTTTGTGCCACACCGCGGCCCTCTACATACATCTGGCCAAGGTCAAGCTGGGCCTGAGCATCACCTGCCTGTGCTTTGCGCACCAGGTCTGCGGGCTGCGCCACTGCCAAGGTGCTGGCAAGCAGCAATGCGGCAGCGGAGTAAAGAGGGAGCATGTGTTTCTTCATTTTTTTCCTGATGTTCCTGAGGTAGATACGCTGCGCTTAGCCTGCCGCGACAAAACTCGGCATGACTTCAGGCGGGTCCAAGGAATTTTTCCTGAAAGATAGAGCCGAGGCCGCGTGAAGCAATTTGTCGCCAGATCATCTGGCCCTTGCTTGCTCTCGCTTTTTGATGGATTGAGGGCCTATGAAATGCCAGCCATAGCGACTAGTTTGATGGGCTCCTGATACATAGACGGCGAGCCGCAGCGAGCAGGCATTCTAGTCACGTCGCGTGCTTGGTTGCCGCCAAGTCGGGTCTATCGACTGGCGGCAAGACCTCATTGCTCGGGACTTATTGACCTGCCTGAGCATCGTGACCAAGAGGCGCTTAATTGCGCTGCAAGCGCTTGCGCGCGGCAAAGCCATAGCTAAGGCCCAGCACTGCTGCAAACGCCGATCCCGCTAGAATGCCCAGCTTTGAGGCACCTAGTAGAGCGGCATCTTCAAAGGCCAGACCACCGACAAAGATTGACATGGTGAAGCCGATGCCGGCCAGCAGACCCACCAGCAACACACCGTGCCAGTTCAGGCCTTGGGGCAGGCTGCAAAGGCCGCTTTTCACGGCTAGCCAGGTGCAGAGAAAGACGCCTAGAGGCTTGCCCAGCACCAGCGCCACCAGCACGGCTGTGGCCGTAGTTTGCGGCGCTGCAGCGCTCAGGTCGATGCCGGAAAACTGCACGCCCGCATTGGCCAATGCAAAGATGGGCATGACGCCAAAAGCCACCCAGGGGTGAAGAATCATGGGCAGACGCAGCGCAGGCGGCAGCAGATCACGCTGGGCAGATTGTGCTGTGCGCAAGTCTTGCAGCAGGTGCTGCGGATCGGGCTTGCCAGCATGCACTTGCTCGCTGGCCTTGCGCATGGCGGCTTGTGCAGTGATAAGCGGTGGCTGCTTGGCAGGGCGCACAAACACGGGCGTCATCAGGCCCAGTACTACACCGGCCAGCGTGGGATGGGCGCCGGTCTTGAGCAGGCCAAACCACAGCACTGCGCCGGGCAGCAGATACAGCGGTGCCGCGGCAATGCCCATGCGGTTGAACAGCAGCACCAGTAGCACGCCCACACCGGCAATCACAAAGCCTATGGCCTGCAGGCCGCCGGAGTAAAAGAAGGCAATGATGAGCACGGCCACGATGTCATCAATGATGGCCAGCGCCAGCAAAAAGATGCGCAGCGAGGATGGGATGTTGCGACCCAGCAGGGCCAGCACGCCCACGGCAAACGCAATGTCTGTGGCAGTGGGAATGGCCCAGCCGTTGAGCAAAGTCTTGTCGCCGCCCACCAGCGCTACATAGATGAGAGCGGGCATGGCCACGCCGCCTATGGCGGCCATCAGCGGCAGACTGGCCTGGCGCAGGCTTGCCAGCGCGCCGTTGTGCAGCTCGCGCCGGATCTCCATGCCCACGACCAGAAAGAAGGCGGTCATCAGCACATCGTTGACGATGAAATGCAGGTCAGTGCTGAAGCTCCAGGGCCCCAGCGTCATTGCGACGGGGGCGTGCCACAGTGCGAAATAGCTTTCAGCATTGCTGGAGTTGGCCCAGATCAGCGCCGCAGCCGCAGCCAGCATGAGCACCATACCGGCAAAGGATTCGATATGCAGCAGATGTGCAATTTTTGCCTGCATGTGCTCGGTAGCAGTTTGCAGGGCGGGGATGCGAGGAGAGTTTTGGGGTGCAGAAGGCGCAGGGGCCTGCACAATGGTCTGTGGGTCCATCTATCGATTCAGGTGTCTGAAGTCCTTTGCCCGAGATGCATAAAGGCATGAGGCAATGCCTCATTGCTGCATCAAACGCTGCAAACAACTGGCGCGCTGGCGGCCCGACCTGCGCATGAAGATTCACCTGCCATCACCACCGTATGTGGCGGGCACCCGCTGTGAATTGTAGCTAAAGCTGTTTGATTGGCTTCGATTTGAGGATATTTGTATTTGATGCGGCTGTCGCCATCAGTCCTGTATGCATTCGCATTTCACGTCACCTTGGCTCAAGCAGGCGGGCTGCATGAATTGCGTCAGCAGTCGCGAATGGGCGGCGCTATGCTGGTGCGGCAACAATAGAGAAGGCGAGTCATGTCGGGCATCGGAACGGAATATGTGTGGGTGATCGTGGTGCTGTTTGCGGCTGCTGCGCAGACGGTGCGCAACACGGCCCAGCGCTCGCTGACGGCGCAGGTCGGCACCATGCCTGCCACGCTGGTGCGCTTTCTCTACGGCTTGCCGTTTGCCGCTGTCTATCTGCTGGCGCTGTATGGCTTTGGCGATCAGCCACGGGCGCTGCCGCAGTTCAGCGCTGTGTATCTGGGCTGGATTGCGATGGGAGCGGCGTTTCAGGTTGCGGCCACGGCGGCTTTGCTGATGGCCATGAAGGAGCGCAACTTTGCCGTGGCGGTCACGCTGTCCAAAACCGAGGTGCTGCAGGTGGCCTTGTTTGCCGCCATGTTCTTGCATGAGCTACCAACACGCTGGGCGCTGCTGGCCATGGTGCTGGCCACTATCGGTGTGCTCATGCTGTCCTTGCCGCCGCGCGGGCAGATTTTTACGCTATCGGCATGGGCAAGCAAGTCATCGATGTATGGACTGATTTGCGGAGCCTGTTTTGCCCTGGCCACGATTGGCTTTCGTGGCGGCGCGGTAGAGATTGCGCGCCTAGGTGTGGACTCGCCCTGGCTGTCTGGTGCATGGGGTGTGCTGATAGCACAGAGCATGCAGTCATTGGTCTTGGGCGTCTGGATTGCGAAGACCCATGAACAGGGCCTGCGCCCCATCTTCAAGGCCTGGCGTATATCGCTGCTGGCAGGCAGCATGGGCGCGGCGGCATCGCTGGCGTGGTTTACCGCCTATGCTATGCAAGGCGCAGCGGCGGTGCGCACGCTGGGCATGGTGGAGGTGGTGTTCAGCTACCTCGTCTCGCGCCGCGTGTTTAGCGAGCAGCTGTCGCTGACGGAAAAACTGGGCATGGCGCTGATGATGCTGGGACTGGTTTTGATCTGTTTGCAGCTCTGAATTTGAGAGCTGCCCGCGCATGTTTTTTGCCACTTCTGTATTGAATAGTGAATAAAGTAGTCAGTGAGTAAGCGCAGGCAGCTCTTTAATCAATAGCGGATCAGCGGAGCACCAGACCTTGCAGGCAAAGGTCTGGTATGGCTTTATGGGTTGTCAACAATGAGTGGTGTGAATCAGGCTCTTGCTGGCGTCATGGAAGCGGGCCTTGGTGTCGTTGCTGTGCTGCCCAGAGACTGCTGAACGATATCGCCAACCATGTCGGCCGTGATGGCGGACAGCGTCCAGCCCAGGTGGCCGTGGCCGGTGTTGTAGAAAACGCAGGGCTTGCTGCCGCGACCCACGCGGGGCAGCATGTCCGGCATCATGGGGCGCAGTCCCGCCCATGGCACGACGCTGCGGGTGCTGACGCCAGGGAAGCATTGCTGCACCCATTCAATCAGCGGTCTGATCCGGTCGGCGCGGATGTCCTTGTTATAGCCATTGAACTCTGCCGTGCCCGCCACGCGGAAGCGGTCGTCGCCCAAGCGGCTGGTGACCAGCTTGGTTTCATCGTCGAGCAGGCTGACGATGGGCGCTGCCGAGCGGCTGACTTCATCGAGCAGATTGATGGTGATGGAGTAGCCTTTGACGGGGTAGATGTTGACCCGGTCACCCAGCTGCGATGCCAGCGTGCGACTGGCCGTGCCTGCGCAGACGACGATGCCGTCAAAGTTTGCTGTGCTGGTTTCCTGCCCTTGGCGGGCCGTTACGCTGGCTTGCTTGCCATGGGCGTTGACGGACAGAATTTCCTGCTCGTACAGGCAGCGCACGCCCAGGCGTGAGCAGGCAGCGGCCAGACCGCTGGTGAACTTGTGAATATCGCCGGTGGAATCGCTCTCGGTGTAATAGCCGCCGTAGTAGCTGCCGGACAAGGTGGGCTCGATGGCACGCATCTCCTGCGGCGTCACGGCGCGGCGCTCCAGCCCGCCTTGGGCCAGCAGTTTGGACACCCGGCCCGCATGCTCAAAGCCCGCCTGATTGCGGTAGATGTGAAGAATGCCTTCTTTCTTCAGGTCGAAATCAATGCCTTCACGCACGGCCCAGTCAAACAGATGCTCGCGCGCCGCAATGGCGAGGCGGGCGGTCTCTGCGGTGTTTTTCTCGTAGTGGGGAATGGCAGCCAGAAATTCGCAGAACCACGAAATTTTGTGCCAGCTGGGCTTGGGGTTGAGTAGCAGCGGCGCATCGCTTTTGAGCATCCACTTGAGGCCCTTGAGAATGGTGGACCAGTGGTTCCAGACCTCGGCATTGGAGGCCGATAGTTGTCCGCCATTGGCGAACGAGGTTTCCATGGCGGCGTAGCGCTGCTTTTCGAAAAGGGTGACGGAAAAACCGCGGCGCGCCAGGGCGTAGGCGGTGGTCACGCCCGTGATACCACCACCGATAACGGCGATTGTCTTCATGATTCAGGTTCCAGAAACGTCAAGGGTGGAGCCCGTGCGCAACATACGCAGCGGACGCCCCCTCTGTTCTGGACCTGAGAGATTCACGAAGCAGCGCCAGGGGCGATATTCGCTTGCTCCTTCGGTATGCCCGGCGGACGATGACGTCTGGACATTCTTCAGAGTGTTAAAGCAGTGATGCCGATCCTTTTGCCTGAGAGTTTCCGGGGCGGTTGCTCCTTCGGCGCTGCATACGAAAGTTTTCGCTGCAGTCTCTCTCGGCACCACTAGGCTGAGAGCCTGATGGCGAATGTAGGTAAAAGTCGGGTGGTTGGGTATACGGGTTTTCTAGAGTTACTGGCTTTGCTGGCGTTCAAGTTTCTGAAAAATAGATAGCGGCTTGCGCCTGTTATTGAGGAGTCTTGAAGCCGAATAATGCGTAAGTGGCCTAAAGGTAAGCGCAAGAAGCTTCCAATTTCATAGCGTAAAAAGCTGTCAAGTGGGTTTGAGCAGCCCCAGAGTCAGCCCCTGCATTGGCGCAGCCGGGTATGGCCGTTGAAGGTTTTGGGCAAAATGACATCTTTGCCTGTCAACTGGCCTAGCGATATCACCGCTTTGCCACTGAAGCGCCCGACTGGGGTAGCTGCCGATACAGGATGCAACGGGCCTTACCGGCCTCGGCGTTCTGCTTCATGGCTTCGTTCCTGTGTCCTTGTTGTCTGCGATCGCATTGGTCGCTTTTTTGCGTTGCTTGCCGCAACGCCTGCGGGATGGTTGGGTGTTTTGTGCAGATGGGCGCAAACCAATACAACAAGACATTTATGTCCCAACCCAACTCAAGCCAGCAACCCGCGCATACCGCGCTGGCGACTGGCAGCAGTGACAACGCGAAACCCCAGTTGCACCGGGTGCTCAAGCAGCGCCACCTGAGCATGATTGCCATTGGCGGAGCCATCGGCACAGGTCTGTTCGTGGCCTCTGGCTCGGCTATTTCGCAGGTCGGCCCTGGCGGCGCGGTGCTGACTTATTTGCTCATCGGCATCATGGTGTACTACATCATGACCAGCCTGGGCGAGCTGGCCGCGTTCATGCCGGTGGCAGGTTCTTTCTCGACCTACGCATCGCGCTATGTGGATCGCGGCTTTGGTTTTGCGCTGGGCTGGAACTTCTGGTTCAGCTGGGCCGTGGTGGTGGCGGTCGATCTGGTGGCGTCACAACTGGTGATGGCCTATTGGTTGCCCGATGTGCCGGGCATTATCTGGAGCGGAATATTTCTGCTGCTGATGGTGGGCCTGAATGCTTTTTCAGCCCGAGGTTTTGCCGAAGCCGAGTACTGGTTTGCGCTGATCAAGGTGGTGGCCGTCGTGGCTTTTCTGATCACCGGCGTGCTGATTCTGTTCGGCATTATCAGCAACGGTCATGTGCCAGGTTTTGAGAACTGGACTACGGGCGATGCGCCGTTTGTGGGCAATTTCGCCACCTTTGTGGGCGTAGCCATGATCGTGGCCTATTCCTTCCAGGGCACGGAGCTGGTCGGCGTGGCCGCTGGCGAATCCGAGAATCCGCGCGAGAACGTGCCGCGTGCCATTCGTCAGGTGTTCTGGCGCATTCTGCTGTTCTATGTGCTGGCCATCATCGTCATCGGTTTTCTGATTCCCTATACCGACCCGCAACTGCTGCGCACGGATGTGGCCGATATTGCGGTGAGCCCGTTCACGCTGGTGTTCCAGCACGCGGGTCTGCTGTCGGCTGCTACGGTGATGAATGCAGTGATTCTGACCTCGGTGCTGTCTGCCGGTAACTCCGGCATGTATGCGGCAACGCGCATGCTTTTCAATATGGCGACCGAGGGCAATGCTCCGCGCATGTTCTCTCAATTGACCAAGAACGGCGTGCCGCTGTATGCGCTGATCGGCAGCACGCTGATTGCCAGCCTGTGCCTGTTCTCGTCACTGTACAGCCCGCAGGCCGTCTATATCTGGCTGCTGAATCTGGCAGGCATGACGGAGTTCATCGTCTGGCTGGGCATTGCCGTCAGCCACTATCGCTTTCGCCGTGGCTATGTGATGCACGGGCATGACGTGGGTGACCTGCCTTACAAGGCGGGTGCTTTCCCGTTTGGCCCCATCTTCGCGTTTGTGCTGTGTCTGGTGGTGACGTTGGGCCAGAACTATCAGGCCTTCCTGGAAGACCGTATTGACTGGGGTGGCGTGGTTTCGACCTATCTGGGTATTCCGCTGTTTCTGGTGTTCTGGCTGGGTTATTGGCTGGTCAAGCGCAATACCTGGGTCAGCTATGCCGATATGCGGTTTGATGAGCTGGAAGACATCAAGCGAGAAAAAATCTCCTCCTGAGGCGCTTTGCGCCTTCCCCTCTCTAGCTTAGCGGGAGGGGGACAACAGCATCGCTGCGGGGGCAGCCCTTGCTTGCTGTTTCCTGGTGGGTGTATGCCTGTTTCAGGCATTGCTGCTGATTCTTGCCAGCGCAGGCAAAATCGGCAGTGTGAGTGATTCTTTAGCCCCCTTTTCAGATGCTTCAGAGCTTCCCAGACGCATTGCGCATCTGGATATGGATGCGTTCTACGCGTCTGTGGAGCTGCTGCGCTATCCGCAGCTCAAGGGTTTGCCGGTGGTGATTGGCGGCGGGCGCAGAGCGCCCGATAACGCCTTGCTGGTAAAGCACGCGGGGCTGCCGCTGTCAGAAATTCCGGTGGCTGATTTCCCTCTGCTGCGCGACTACACGGGGCGCGGCGTCATCACGACGGCGACCTATCCGGCTCGGCAGTTCGGCGTGGGCTCGGCCATGGGCATGATGAAGGCCGCCAAGCTCTGCCCGCAGGCTATTTTGCTGCCGGTGGACTTTGCCCAGTACCGGCGGTTTTCGCGCGAATTCAAAGAAATCATTCTCTCCATTGCTCCGGTCATGGAGAACCGGGGCGTGGATGAGGTCTATATCGACTTCACCCATGTACCCGGTGGCCAGCGTGAAGGCGGGCGTGTGCTGGCGCGCTTGATTCAGAAAACCATTTTTGAAGCTACGGGCCTGACCTGCTCGGTGGGCGTAGCACCCAACAAGCTACTGGCCAAGATGGCCAGCGAGTTCAACAAGCCCAACGGCATCTCGGTTGTTCAGGCTGACGATTTGCAGACCAAGATATGGCCTCTGGCTTGCCGCAAGGTCAACGGCATAGGGCCCAAGGCCGATGAAAAGCTCAAAAATCTGGGCATAGAAACCATTGGCGATCTGGCCGCGAAAAGCTTGCCGCAGTTGCTGCAATGGTTTGGCAAGTCCTATGGACACTGGCTGCACGAATCCGCATGGGGCCGCGATGAGCGGGCGGTGGTGACCGAGAGCGAGCCGGTATCCATGAGCCGCGAAACCACGTTTGAGCGCGACTTGCATGCCGTGCACGACAGGGCTGAACTGGGGGCCATCTTCACAGACCTGTGCGAGCGCGTGGCGGAGGACTTGCAGCGCAAAGGCTATGTGGGCCGCACTGTGGGTATCAAGCTGCGCTATGACGACTTCAAGATCGCGACGCGCGATCAGACTCTGGCCCTGCCGGTGCAAGATGCTGCGGCCATTCGCCAAGCCGCGGGACAATGCCTGAAGCGAGTACCGCTGGGCAAGCGCATGCGGCTGCTGGGGGTCAAGGTTTCGGGTCTGATTTCAGAGCAGGCCTGGCAGGCCAGTGCGGACGACCCTGCGGCGCGGGAGTCGTTGCTGAGGCCGCAAGTCTTGACTTCCATCAAGAACCTGGACCCCTACACAGCATCTCTGTTCTGAGAGTCGCTAATCCAGCATCTTTGCTGTGCGATGATCCGAAGTGTGAATTTGTGTATCTGGTTAGCCAGCATCGCCGGAATGCCTGATCGCTCACTCTCTCATTAAAAAACAGGCTCTTTCGAGGAGTGCAAGCCATGCGCATGAACCTGCCGGTATCCCAACAAAACTACAACTTCCCCGGCGATGAGCTGCTGGTTTCCAGCACCAATACCAAGGGCGAGATCACACATTGCAACCCGGCGTTCGTGCGGGTCAGCGGCTTCACCTATGAGGAGCTGATTGGTCAGCCGCATAACCTGATTCGCCACCCCGACATGCCCGCCGCAGCCTTCAAGGACATGTGGCGCACCATTGCCCACGGCTACCCGTGGACCGCGCTGGTCAAGAATCGCCGCAAGAATGGCGACCATTACTGGGTACGTGCCAACGTCACGCCCATCATGGAAGGAGGAAAGCCGCGCGGTTATCTGTCGGTGCGCACCAAGCCGTCAGTCAAGGAAGTGGCCGAGGCAGAAGCCCTTTACGCACGCATGCGCACGGAAGAAAAGTCAGGTCAGTCCAGCTTTCGCCTGCGTGCAGGCGAGGTGCGCCGCCTTGGCCTGATGGGCCTGTGGGACAGCCGCCAGGATGTGGGCCTGGTCGCACGCATGGCGTGGTTGCTGGCGGTACTGGCGGTGCTGGTTTTGCTACCTGACATGATGGGCTGGCAGGGCACAGCCGCCTGGGGCTGGCGCGCAGCCAGTCTGGCGGCAGGCGGTGTGTTTGTGCTGTGGCGTTTTCATCGCCGCTGCGTGGCCGGGCTTGACGAAGCCAGCCGCTTTGCGGCCGATGTGGCGGCTTGCAATCTGAGCACCGAGTCCAATCAGAGCTACAACGGTGCCATGGGCGCGCTGATGCTGAGGCTGCAGCAAATTCAGATCAACTTGCGCGCCGTGGTGGGTGATGTGCGAACCGAGGTGCAGGGCTTTGCTCAGACTGCCCATGAAATTGCCCAGAGCAGTCTTGATCTGGCGGGCCGCACCGAGTCGCAGGCCAGCAACCTGCAGCAGACGGCGGCATCGATGGAAGAGATTTCAGGCACGGTTTCGCAGACGGCAGACACCGCACAGTACATGGCGGGTGCCAGCGATGAAAGCAGCAAAGTTGCCAGCCGCAGCGGCGCGGCCATCAGTGAGGTGGGGCAGGCCATGGAGCGTATTCGTGGTTCATCGACCCGCATGAGCGAGATCATTGGCGTGATTGAAAGCATTGCCTTTCAGACCAATCTGCTGGCGCTGAATGCAGCTGTGGAAGCCGCGCGTGCGGGCGAGCAAGGCCGTGGCTTTGCCGTGGTGGCGGGCGAGGTGCGGGCACTGGCCCAGCGCAGTGCCGAGGCGGCCAAGGAAATCAGCGTGCTCATCAACCGCACGGTGGATGGCATCAACGACGGCAATGCCCGCATGCGCTCTGCAGGTCAGACGATTGACGGCATGGTGCAGGCCGTGGACAAGGTGGGCTCTCTGGTGCACCAGATCAGCATTGCCACGCGCGAGCAGTCGATTGGCATTTCGCAGGTCAATGAGGCCGTTGCCCAGCTTGACTCTGTGACGCAGCAGAACGCCGCGCTGGTGGAGCAGTCCACCAGCTCTGCCCAGTCGCTGCGCCAGAGCGCCAAGACGCTGGAGCGCTCGGTGGATGTCTTCCATCTTTGAACGCGTAGTTTCCCTCCCCTTTAAAACAAAAAAGGCAGCTGCCAAAGCTGCTTTTTTTGTGTCTGCTTTCGGTAGGATTGCGACATGAGTGTTGTGCTGATCCTGATTGCCGTTGCGGCGCTGGCCTTGTGTTTACTGGTCTGGTTGCTCTCGCGTTTGCGCGATGACTCCAGACCTTCGTCGTTTTCAACGCCTGCGTCAGCGGCTGACAAACCGGCGGGTGCGGTCAGCGCGCAGGCGCAGTCGCAGGCATCACTATCAAATAAAGAGCTACCAGCACATGCAGATAAAGCGCCAGAGGCCAATAAGGATGTGAGCTTTCGCATGCAAGGCGAGCGCGGCATGGGGGGGCCGATCTTTGGCGATGTGATGTGTGCTGACGGTGTCTACCTGCCCCATGTCTGGGAGAGTGATCTGCATACCTCGTACGACGGGCGCTGGTTGCGCACGGGCTTTTACGACAGCGAAACTGCGCATCTTGTGGACCGCAAATCACGCCGTAGCTGGCTGATTTCAAAGGGCGACGCTGAGGTGCTGGACGCTGTGCACTGGCGCGTGCCGCGCTGGAATGGCGAGACTCTGAACGAAAGCGGCATTGCAGACGATGCGCATGTGGTCATGTCCGATGCCAGTTTTGAAGCCTGGCTGGCCGCGCATGTGGACGCCACGGCCCAGCCGCTGGTGGCTCTGCGCGATATCTGGGTGCCGCTGGAGTGCGTACCTGCAGAAGCGGGTGACCAGCAGCCACACCTGCCTGTGGCACCGCCAGTACTGCGAGAAGATGGGAAAACGCAGGCACCCAATGTGGCTGCGCCCGAGCTGACGGTGGAGCGCCACTGGCCCGCATCGCTGCGCAGCTTGTCTGACCCGCTGCAGCCTCTGCGCCAGGCCAGCTGGGCGCTTAGCATGAATGGCAAGCCCACCGGATGGCTGCTGGATCAGGACCCCGCCATGGTCTGGCGTGACGATGGACAGGGGCTGGCTCTGTATGCCACCCCCGATCAAGGTGAGGACAGTTATCTGCGCCGACTGGTGGTCTGGATGGCAGAGCAGAACTGGCAGCAATGGCCCCAGCCCCTGCCTGCCGATCGCAAGTCTTGGGCGGTAGAGCCTTTCTGGCCCGATGAAGTAGACCCGCGTGCACCGCTGCAATGGAGTGGTTCCGTGTTGCTGCAGCGCGTGCAGGTCGATACCGCTGATCTTGAGCGGCTGCATGACGGCACCAGCCTTAGCTGCGTGACCAGTCGCACCGAAACCTGTGCCGGGCATGCGGCAGATGGGCAAGTGCAGCTCAGGGCTCAACCCGTCACCACCTTTTGCTGGCTGCGTGACCCGGCCCAGCCCCATGTCTGGCGTGCGCAAAGCGATCCGGTAATGGGCAAACCGCTGATCTGGACGCTGAGCAAAGAAGCCAAGGATGAGCAGGGCGAGACATCGGCCTGGAATCTGCAATGGGGCGACAAGCACCTGAGCGGTAGCTGGACTCTGGAGCATGTGATCGTCAAAGGGCGCTGGGCCGTGCTCATGCCTTTTGGGCGTGCGCCAGAGCGTGGCGGTGCAGGGCAGATTCAAATCTGGGACGGTGAACGCCTGCAGACGGTGGATTTACCTTGGCCGGTAATGCGCCTGTGCCCGTTGCCTGCGCTGGATGGCAGCATGGCAATGCGCGTGGAGCTGATTGCGCTGACAGCCTGCCTGGATGAAAAGGACTGGAATCCCAGCACGGGCAGCTGGCGCTGGAATATGCATTCGGTTTCGTCCAGCCATCTCTCGCGCCCGGACTGGCGCGCGCTTTACCAGTGCCGTGAAATTGCCCCCGATGCCCAAGGCCACTGGCGCTTGCTGCCGCGCTGGCGCGAGGCCAAGCAAATTCAGCACCCCTGCGCTGACGGCGATTATGTCTGGCGAGATGCCGTGCGTGGCGATGCCCTGTGGTGGTGGGGCGGGCAGAACGAACGGCTCAACAGCTACTGGAGCGAGGACGAATGCCGCATCGAAGGCGTGAGCATGACGCGCAGCGGTCTTGCTCTATGCGGTACTGGGCCTGGTGCTTGCCCGCATCCTGCAGGGGAAGGCTGGGCAGTCTTGGAGTATGTGGAGCGCCGCTATGGCAAGCCCGACCAGTGGAAGCTGCACTGGCTCAACCCCGTTGAAAAAGAAGTGCGCACGCTGGAGCTGGCGGTCAATATGCCCCAGCTCAAGGGCTGGGACACACAGGGCCTGCACTGGACTGATCTGGCGCCTGAAGAGGGCGATGCAGAAAAGCGAGAAGTGATTGCGCCGCAACTGGTGACGCTATCGATGTGGAACCGGGCCGAGGTCGAACCGTTGCGCCAAGGCCCGGGCGGGCTTTGGCTGCGCAAGCAGGATCTGCGCTATGCGGAGACTTTGCTTGGGCAGTATGATTGCCCTTGGGCTGGATAACCCCCTGAGAGGCTTTGCCTCTTCCCCCAAGGGGACGACAGCATCGCTACGGGGTGGCCCTTGCTTGCTGTCTCTTGGCTGGGGTGTGCTTGACTTGCGGTCTGTTTACTGACGTGCAGTCCGCACGTTGGCGGGCAGGGCGCCGGGGTGGCTGGTGCGGAAGGGGTTGATATCCAAGCCACCACGGCGGGTGTAGCGGGCATAGACCGAGAGTTTGATGGGTTTGCAGCGTGCCCAGATGTCCATGAAGATGCGCTCCACGCATTGCTCATGGAATTCGTTGTGGTTGCGAAAGCTCACCAGATATTGCAGCAGGCCTTCCTGGTCGATTTGTCCTCCGCTGTACTGGATCTGCACGCTACCCCAGTCGGGCTGGCCGGTCACCAGGCAGTTGCTCTTGAGCAGGTGGCTGACCAGGGACTCGGTCACGGGCGGCTCGTCTTGTTTGGCGGTCAGCAGCTCGGGGGCGGGCGTGTACTGTGTGCATTCCACATCGAGGCGGTCCAGCAGGAGGCCGTCCAGCTCATGCACTTTCTGGGCGTCGAATTGCTCTGCCTCCAGCAGGCGCACGCCAACGCTACCCTTGCTTTCGCTGCCGCGCCAGGCCGCTTCGGCCAGGTCGGTGCGCAGCAGGGCCAGCACTTCGCTGGCGTCGGCAAAGCGGGTGTTGTTGAAGCTGTTGAGATAGAGCTTGAAAGACTTGCTCTCGATCAGGTTCGGCGTCTCGCAGGGGATGGTGAAGTGCATCAGCGCAACCTGGGGCTTGCCGCGCAGGTTGAGCCAGGAAAGCTCGAAGGCCGTCCAGAGGTCGGCACCAAAGAAAGGCGGGTTGCTGCCCGCGCCGATTTCTTCGCGCTTGGTCAGGCGAGGCAGGGGGAAGAGCAGGGACGCGTCGTACTGGTCCACATAGGCCGAGCTTTTGCCCAGCTGCGATTGTTCAGGTGTTTGCATGATCGAAAAACAGATTCGCCAGCAGCAAAAACAATAGCTGCCAGCGCTTTATTAGTAAGGGGTTGAGCCGTTTTTTACTTGAACTCGCGTTCTCGCAGCCACTTGGTGGCAATCCACTTCTCTCCCTCCAGTACGGGCGCGCCGCCGTGCAGGGTTTTGGTGGCCGGATCGGGCCGGTCGTAGCTGAAGAATACGGCATTGCCACGGCGGGGAACGATCTCTAAGCCCACATCGGGGAAGGTGGTGCCACCGCCGCGTGTTGGCTCGTTCAGATACATGACCAGTGTGCCCACGCGCTGACCACCACGTTTGAGGATGGTAGGTGTGCCGGGTTCGTTGGGCGCAAAGTAGTCGTAATGGGGCTTGTATTCAGCCCCCGGGCGGTAGTGCAGCACTTGCAGGCCTTCGCCGTTTTCAATAGGCCAGTTCAGCAGGCGGGCAATGCGCGCTTCTATGCGGCTGATGAGCGCCAGCTCACCGCGCTGGAAGAACATGCCGTTGCTGGTGCGGTCGTCATTGAGGGCTTCGCCGCCGCTCTGGTTGTCAACCGTCAGCGATCGCTGCATGCGTGGGCTGGCGGCGGCAATGATGGCGTCACACTCTTCATCCGACAGCAGATTGCCAAACACCACCACGCGCGGGTGGCGCATGTTCATGAGCACATGAACCTCACGGTCGCCTGCATCCATGCAGCAGGGGGCTGTTTGCAGATCGGGCCCGGGCAGGTGGCCGTCATGCGCGCTCTGCTGCGCCTCGCTTTGCGGATTGAGTGCATCAAAAGGGTGGGGCAGGTCGCCCACCTCTGGCAAGACCAGGGCACGGCGTGCCAGATGCTCAGCCCAGCCGGCCGTGCGCATGGAGTGCAGCAGCGATGGCAACGGAACACCGGCTGCGCTTTGCGTACGTATCCATTGCATCAGCTCAGGAGTCAAGCCGGGCGGGGTGGCGAACTGGTCTGGGGTGGATGTGCTCATGGTGGCTATGCTAGTGCGCACTGCGCTCAATTTCAATGCGCTTTAGTCTTCACGCTTTCGTCGAAACACCAGCTTACTGGGTGTACTGACCTGTTCGGCCAGTGAATAGCCTTCCAGATCAAATTTGCGCAGGTCTGAGACCTTTTTGGCCTTGTGCTGCACGGCCCAACGCACCATCAGGCCCCGCGCACGTTTGGCGTGGAAGCTGATGATTTTGTATTTGCCGCCCTTGAAGTCCTCGAACGCGCATTCCACCACAGGAGCTTTGAGTGCTTTGAGGTCGACGGATTTGAAGTATTCCTGCGACGCAAGGTTGACCAGGATGCGCTCGGTCTCGGGCTGCTCGCCACTGCGATCATTCAGGTAGTCCGCAATCTGCGTTCCCCAGAACTGATAGAGGTTGCTGCCCTTGGCATTTTCAAGTCTTGTGCCCATTTCCAAGCGATAGGGCTGGAGCAGATCAAGCGGGCGAAGAGCGCCGTAAAGGCCGCTGAGAATCACCACATGTTCTTGGGCCCAGTCCAGCTCCTTGGGCTTGAGGCTGGCGGCATCCAGCCCCTCATACACATCACCATTGAAGGCGAGTATGGCCTGGCGCGAGTTCTTGGCGGTGAACTTTGGACTGAAGGCTTCGTAGCGCCCCACGTTGAGTACGGCCAGCTTGTCGCTGATGCTCATCAGCTGAGAGAGTTGCTGGGGCGACTTCTCGCGAAGCACTTCAATCAGCTCAAGCGGCTGCTTTTTGAAGACCGGCAGCGTGTGCTGCAGATCGGCGGGGACAGGGCTTTCGTAGTCCAGTGATTTGGCCGGAGAAATCAGAAACAGCATGGCTTGACACTAAAAATCAGAAGACGATCAATGAAAAAGGGCCAGGGCCCATCCACCGAAGTGAACAGCGCCCTTGGCCCTGTGATGCCGGAAGGCAGTCTGCTTAGGCGTTGTTGCCGGCAGCCTGTTCTTCCTTTTCAAATGGCAGCTGCATCAGGCTCAGATCCTTGCGAGTCTCAACCAGAACCAGCGGGCCTTCATCGTGCACCACGGGCGCTGGGCGCTCGCGGGGGATGTGCACCGGCTTGGGCTCTGCAGCAATCGCGGCTTGCACAGCAGCGATTTTTTCAGCGTCAGAGTTGACCCACTGCAGGCCCGATGCTGCAGCCAGAGCTTGCAGTGCGGGAATGGGCAGGTCATAAGCATCGGCCTTGACTGCTGCGGGGGCAGGAGCCGGAGCAGCCACCACAGCAGGTGCAGGCACGGGTGCTGCTACTGCTACTACGGGTGCTTGGGCTTGCACTACTGGTGCCTCCACTGTTTCAGCAACCACAGCCTGAGCCAAAGGTGCTGGAGCTGCAACTGGTGTGGCCACCGGAGCTGCAACAGCGGCTTCGGCGATTGCAGCGGCAGGAATCACCGCCGGTGCAATGGCTGGCGCTGCAGCCACCGGTGCTTGCACTTGTATAGCAGCAGGCGCTTGATCTGCCTGGGCTTGAGCCGCAGCAGTGTCAAAGTAGCTGCGGCGTGCAGGCTGCTCGCCAGAGTCTGCAACCGCAGGTGCTGCAGGGGCTATCACCGGAGCTTGCATTTCGGAAGGCACCAACATTTCTTCAGTCTGACCTTCGACCTGGTTTTCACGAGGCGCACGGTCGCGACGGTCACGGCCGTAGCGATCACGCGAGCGGCGCTGACGTGGCTCACGTGTGGATTCGCCTTGTCCGTCTTGTCCTTGGGCTTCAGAGCCTTCCACTTGTGCAGAAGTCATTGCTGCTTCATCGGCCACAGGCTGCATTGCGGGCTGCACTTCGGGGTTGCGGTTCTGGCGCTCACGGCGGCCTTCGCCACGTTCACCTCGTTCAGCACGATCGCCGCGCTCTGGACGCTCAGCGCGGTCACCACGTTCCTGGCGGTTACGCTCGGGCTTGGGGGCAGCCTGGGTGTTGAACTCTTCGTTGACGCTCAGAGCGGCATCTGCCACTTGTGGCTGGCGCTCGTCACGACGTTCGTTGCGTTCACCATTGCGGCGGTTGCCGCGCTCGGGGCGATCCTGGCGCTGTTGCTCAGGGCGCTCGTTGCGCTGCTGCTGTTGCTCACCATCGCGGCCGGGGGCATTACGACGGGCGTTGTTACGATCACCGCGCTCTGTGCGCTCGCCAGCATTACGGTCGTTGCGTTCGCTACGGTCACCGCCGCGCTCATTACGCTCGTTGCCACGTTCATTGCGATCACCACCGCTGCGGCGGTTGCGGTCACCGCCACGGCCTTCACCTCGGCGGCCATCACGGCTGCCTTCGCGGGCCAGAGGTGCGGGCGCCTCGGCCACAGGGGCGGGAGCTACCACGGCGGCGGGGGCGCCAAAGCCAAACAGGTTCTTGAGCCAGGCAAAGAAGCCTTGCTCACGCACGGGTGGACGAGCAACTGCTGCCGGAGCAGGCGCTGCAGCGGGAGCGCCCGCTGTACCAGTGCGTGGCTGACGTGGAGCACGGGGCTCGGCAATCGGCGCTGGCGCATCAGGCAAAACACCCTTGATGACGGGGGTCTGCTTGTTGGTGGGTTCCTGCGAGCGGCGTGTGACGGTTGCCACATCTTCAGGCTCATCGGCCAGCTTGTAGCTGACTTCCATGGTCTCTAGGCGTGCGTCGTCGTGCTTCAGGCGTTCGAGCTTGTAGTGCGGCGTTTCCATGGACTTGTTAGGCACCATGAGCACGTTGACGCGCTGCTTGAGTTCAATTTTGGTAAGTTCTGCACGCTTTTCGTTGAGCAGGAAGGAAGCCACTTCCACTGGCACTTGGCAGTGCACGGCGGCCGTGTTGTCCTTCATGGACTCTTCTTGAATGATGCGCAGGATCTGCAGCGCCGACGATTCGGTGTCGCGGATATGGCCGGAGCCGCTGCAACGTGGGCAGTTGATGTGCGCGCCTTCAGACAGGGCGGGCTTGAGGCGCTGGCGGCTCATTTCCATCAGGCCAAACTTGCTGATGGTGCCGAACTGCACGCGGGCACGGTCCTGGCGCAAAGCATCGCGCAGGCGGTTTTCCACTTCGCGGCGATTCTTGGCCTCTTCCATGTCGATAAAGTCGATCACGATCAGGCCGCCCAGATCGCGCAGGCGCATCTGGCGCGCCACTTCGTCAGCGGCTTCCAAGTTGGTGCGGGTGGCGGTTTCCTCGATGTCGCCGCCCTTGATGGCGCGGGCCGAGTTCACGTCCACCGATACCAGTGCTTCGGTGTGGTCGATCACGATGGCGCCGCCCGATGGCAGGGTCACAGTGCGCGAGTAGGCGGATTCGATCTGGTGCTCGATCTGGAAGCGCGAGAACAGGGGGGCGTCGTCGCGGTAGCGCTTCACGCGTGCTGCGTGTTCAGGCATCACATGTGCCATGAACTGCTGGGCCTGTTCGTAAATGTCGTCAGTGTCGATCAGGATGTCGCCGATGGCATCGCTGAAGTAATCGCGAATAGCGCGAATCACCAAGCTGGATTCTTGATAAATCAGGAAGGCGCCCTTGGCACCCTTGGCGGCGCCGTCAATGGCGTTCCACAGCTTGAGCAGGTAGTTCAAGTCCCACTGCAGCTCAGGTGCGGTGCGGCCGATACCTGCGGTGCGCGCAATGATGGACATACCCTTGGGGTATTCCAGCTGATCCATGGCTTCTTTGAGCTCGGCGCGGTCTTCGCCTTCGATACGACGCGACACACCACCACCACGGGGGTTGTTGGGCATCAGCACCACATAGCGGCCGGCCAGCGAGATGAAGGTGGTCAGGGCTGCACCCTTGTTGCCACGTTCTTCTTTTTCGACCTGAACGATCAGCTCCTGGCCTTCGCGGATCACATCGTTGATGCGAGCCTGGCTGGGAGAGACGCCTTCGGCAAAGTATTGCTTGGAGATTTCCTTGAAGGGCAGGAAGCCGTGGCGGTCTTCGCCGTAATCCACAAAGCAGGCTTCAAGGGAGGGCTCTACGCGGGTAACGACCGCTTTGTAGATGTTGCCCTTGCGCTGTTCGCGGCCTTCGATTTCGATTTCGTAGTCCAGCAGTTTTTGACCATCAACAATGGCCAAACGGCGTTCTTCAGACTGCGTTGCGTTAATCAGCATCCGTTTCATGATGCGTTTCCTTTATTCGTTTTCTGGGCACGTTGGTGATGGGCTTTTGCCACGGACCAACGTACCTTGACTGGTAATCAAAGACAGGCTCTACAGGAGCCGTAATGCCAGACGAACGCGTTGAAACGAATGAGGAATCTGGGGCGGTACAGGACTGCGCTACTGGCTTGATCTCAAGTCAGCAGCGGAGGTACAGGCCGGGGGACGAGCGGGAGCGGACGCGCATGCAATCGAGGAGTAAAAGAAGCCGAGGCGCGTGCTAGGGAGGTGGGTGGTTTCTTCAGGGCACAGCATCCCTCAAGGGCCGGCTGTGCCTTGCCCCAGAAGTTGATCAGCAATGTCCAGAAGATCCACATGCTCGTTGTGATCACCGGTAGTTGCAGGCTGCTTTTGCCTGGGTCAACTGCCGGGGTGAGATTCCGTATCAGTGTTTCAATTCGTCAGCCTTTGCCAGGCTTTCACAGACTGCTGCAGCGCTTCTTGGCTGCAATTTGCGTGTGCAAAACTGGCGGGCATCGACCTGCCTGTGCGGTAGGGAATGGTTGTATGGACTAAACTCCATGAGAATCAACCACTTACAAGTAAGCTCGGCACAGGTGAAACACATTATAGAGGGCAAACCGGCGCAGGACCGGTCCCAGAATACGACCGCCACTTCAGTACGCCTCCTGGAGGTCGATGAAGACTCCGCAGGACAGCGTCTTGATAACTTTCTCATGCGCCACCTCAAGGGGGTGCCCAAGACCCATGTCTACCGCATCATCCGCAGTGGCGAAGTCCGCATCAACAAAGGGCGCGTGAGCGCTGAGACCCGTGTTCAGACGGGCGATGTGGTGCGACTTCCGCCGGTCCGGATATCCGAAAAAGTGGCGGAAAAAGCAGAGCGCCCGGCGCCTGCTAAGGACTTTCCCGCCCTGTTGGAAGACGAACACATGGTCGCACTGTCCAAGCCAGCGGGCGTGGCCGTGCACGGTGGCTCTGGCGTGAGCTTTGGCGTCATCGAGCAGATGCGTCAGGCGCGGCCAGAATCCAAGTTTCTGGAGCTGGTACACCGGCTCGACCGCGAAACCTCGGGCATTTTGCTGGTGGCCAAGAAGCGCTCTGCGCTCATCCATCTGCAAGACCAGTTCCGTGAGCGTGAGACGGGCAAGACCTATCTGGCTCTGGTGCGGGGCGCATGGCCTGCCAACAAAAAGGTGATTGACCAGCCGCTGCACAAGTATTTGCAGGCGGACGGCGAGCGCCGCGTGCGCGTGACGACGGTGGATGACCCCGAGGGCATGCGTTCTATCACGCTGGTCAAGGTGCGTAAGGTGATGGAAGCCAGGCCCATGCAGGGTCTACCCGCCATGAGCTTGCTGGAAGTAACTATCAAGACCGGGCGAACTCACCAGATTCGCGTGCACCTGTCGTCGCAAGGTCATCCGATTGTGGGTGACGACAAATATGGCGATTTTGATCTCAACCGTCGTGTGCAAAAGCAGGGCCTCAAACGCATGTTTCTGCACGCCTGGCGGCTACAGTTCAACCATCCTGCCAGCGGCGAGCGAGTGGAGCTGCGCGCCGAATTGCCGCCGGAGCTGGCGGATTTTGTGAACTAAAAAGCCTGCATGACCACTGAAAACCATAGCGAAAACTATAGCAAGCAGCGCCCTCGCCGCTTCGATTTGATTGCATTTGACTGGGATGGCACCGTGGCTGACTCCACGGCCATCATCAGCCGTAGCATTCAAGATGCGGTGCGCGATGTTGGGGGCACAGTGCCCAGCGATGAGCAGGCCGCCTATGTGATCGGCATGGCGCTGATGCCAGCTCTGGCCAGAGCCGCCCCCGATGTGCCGCCTGAAAAATATCAGGAACTGGCCAATCGCTATCGTTTTCACTTCTTCAAGCGCCAGGACGATATCTGTGTGTTTGACGGCATCTTGTCGCTGCTGGCTGATTTGCGTGTACGCGGCCACTGGCTGACCGTGGCCACAGGCAAAAGCCGCATGGGCTTGAATCATGCGCTGCAAGACTCGCAGTTCAAAGGCTTGTTTGATGGCTCGCGCACGGCCGATGAAACCGCCGGCAAGCCCAGTCCGCTGATGCTCAATGAGCTGATGGCCGAGTTTGGTGTGGAGCCCGAGCGCACCCTGATGATTGGCGATACCACCCATGACTTGCAGATGGCTGTGAATGCCGGTTGCCCCTGCGTGGGTGTCTCCTACGGTGCCCATGCACCAGACAGCTTTGCCCAGTTCAATCCGCTGTTTGTGGCGGATTCGGCGGCGCAGTTGCGTGAATGGCTGCTGGCCAACGCCTGAACAGGCGGGAGGATGAGCATGACAGGGATGGATATGACGCCCATGGACATGACAGATAGCGTGGAACTGTGCCCCAGCGCCAATCTGGTCGATAGTGGGCGGGCCTTTGGCTTTGATGTGCTGTACGCGGGTCAGAGCAGCCGCGCCTTTGCCATTCGCTATCAGGGGCAAGTTCATGCGTACCTGAATCGCTGCAGCCATATCCCCATGGAAATGGACTACCAGGACGGTCAGCTTTTCGATGACTCGGGGCGCTGGCTGTTGTGTTCTACCCACGGTGCGGCCTATGAACCTGACAGCGGAGCCTGTTCAAGCGGGCCTTGCCGGGGCGGATTGGTGAAAATTGCCTTGAGTGAAAGCGGCGGCGTGGTGCGCTGGCATACTGCCCCACAACTAAAACCTTTAAAGTTTTGAGATGAGCTCCCCAAACACCCCTGATAACAATGACTCCCAGCCGCATGTAACGCCGGGCGCGGACCTTTGGTCCAACGCGTCCGCTGCGCCAGCTGCGTCCGCCGAGGCGCCTTCTGCAGCCAAGGCCTCAGGGGGCGCTGGCTGGGAGCGCGATGTGCTGGAAAAGCTGGTCTTCGCATCCATCAAGGAGCAGCGTGCCTCGCGTCGCTGGCGCTTTTTCAGCCGCCTGCTGTGGTCGGTGGTCGTGCTGCTGGTACTGTGGGTAGTGTTCTTCAAAGACACGGCCACCAAGACCAGCACGACACCCCATACGGCCGTGGTTGAAATCAAGGGTGAAATCGCCTCGGGGGCTGATGCCAGCGCCGAGTTTGTGGTTGCCGCCATGCGCAGCGCTTTTGAAGACTCAGGCTCACGCGCTGTGGTGCTGCTGATCAACTCTCCCGGTGGCAGCCCTGTGCAGGCGGGCATCATCAACGACGAGATGGTGCGTCTCAAGGCCAAGTACAACAAGCCTTTGTATGCCGTTGTGGAAGAGTCTTGCGCCTCTGCCGCTTATTACATTGCTGCCGGAGCGGACGAAATTTTTGTAGACAAAGCCAGCATCGTCGGCAGCATTGGCGTGCTGATGGATGGTTTTGGCTTTACTGGCGTAATGGACAAGCTGGGTGTAGAACGCCGTTTGCTGACCGCAGGCGAGAACAAGGGATTCCTTGATCCGTTCAGCCCCATGTCGGCTCAGCAAAAAGAATTTGCCAAAGAGATGCTGGAGCAAATTCATCTGCAGTTCATTGGTGTGGTGAAGGCAGGGCGTGGTGACAAGCTCAAAGAAACGCCTGAAATGTTCAGCGGCCTGTTCTGGACCGGTCAGCAGGCCATAGAGCTGGGTCTGGCCGACAAGCTGGGCAGCCTCGACTACGTGGCGCGTGAAGTGGTCAAGGCCGAAGAGGTCATTGATTACACCCGCCGGGACAACGTGGCCGAACGTCTGGCAAAGAAGTTTGGTGCAGCCATTGGATCCGGTTCGGTGCAGGCCATGCGCGGCCTGGTGCCTGCGATACGCTGATTGGTGAAGAAAAGTGCTCCTAGCGCTTGTGTATAAAGCGCAAGCAGCTATCAATACTGAAAAAGCCCGCTGTAAATACAGCGGGCTTTTTTGTTGCTGAGGCTTTGGGTGTTTTATCGACCGATGGAGAACACCACCGGCGTGCGGTTGTCGGGCGGCGCGTTGCGCTGCTTCCATTCGCGCACCAGATGGCTTTCAATGCGCGCAGTCTCCAGTGTCAAGCCGCTGGCCAGTGCCAGACGGGTATTGGGCTGCAAGGTCTGCAGCAGCGCTTGCCACAGTGCTGCGTTGCGGTAGGGCGTTTCGATGAATTGCTGGGTCTGGCCATGGCGCAGAGCCAGGCTTTCCAGTTCCTTGAGGCGTGCGGTGCGCTCGGCGCCATCCTGAGGTACATAGCCCACAAAGGCGAAATTCTGGCCGTTCAGGCCGCTGGCAGCCAGACCCAGCAACAGCGAAACCGGGCCGATCAGCGGCACGACGCGAATACCCAGATCATGCGCGGCGCGCACGATGGAGCTGCCGGGGTCGGCCACGGCGGGCATGCCGGCTTCGCTGATCAGGCCTATGTCCTCGCCTGCAAGGGCTGCTGCCAGCAGGGGCTTGGGGTCAAACACGGCAGCGCCCTTGTTGCCGTGGTCGCCCTTTTTATGGGCTTCGCGTGGTAGCTCGACAATGTTCTGGGCTTGCAGCGGAGCTGCCAGTGGAAACAGTGCATCAATACGCTTGAGGTAAGCACGGGCCGTCTTAGCGTTTTCGCTGATCCAGTTCGTCAGCGATGCGGCGCGGCGCAGCGTGCCTTCGGGCAGAACTTCGGTCAGTGCGGTCTGGCTATCACAGCCAAAATCGAGTGGGGCGGGTACCAGATAAAGGGTGCCTGCTTTGTTTTTAGGAGTGTTGCTCATGGCAGAACCACTCCCGCAGCGCGCAGCAACTGGCAAGTGCGAATCAGCGGCAGGCCGATCAAGGCCGTGGGATCGTCGCTAATGATGGCGTCGAGCAAAGCAATACCCAGGCCTTCGCTTTTGGCGGAGCCAGCGCAGTCATAGGGCTGCTCGGCGCGCAGATAGCGCTCAATTTCGGCGTCATTCAGCTCGCGAAAGCGCACCTGCACCGTCACCACGCTGGATTCCATGAAGCCCGTTTCTGCGCAAGTCACGCAGACGCCGGTGTGGAAATTCATCTGGCGGCCGCTCATTTGGCGCAACTGCTCGGTGGCGCGCTCGTGTGTACCGGGCTTGGATAGCGGTTGTCCATCCAGCTCTGGCACCTGGTCGGAGCCGATCACGATGGAGCCGGGATGCAGCTTAGCCACGGCTTGGGCCTTGGCCTGTGCCAGGCGCAGACTCAGGTCATAAGGGGTCTCGTCGCTCAACGGGGTTTCATCCACCTCGGGCGACACTGTTTCAAACGGCAGTTGCAGGCGGCTGAGCAGCTCACGCCGATAGCGGGAGGTGGAGCCGAGAACCAATGGGCGCTCAAGGCGTCCGGTAATCAATAAGTCAGGCATTGCGGGATTCTCTTACACTCGCTACATGAGCAAGGATTTTTCTGCGACCCGGCTTGAAGTGCGTAACTTCGCGCAAGCCGATGGTCATTTGCATGGTCAAGCCCCATTGTCGGACTTCAAGCGTCTGGCAGCGGATGCGCTGGCTATTACGGGCGAGCCACCATTGGTGCACTGGGAGGCTGAAGGCGAGCTGGTTGAAGAAACCGGCGGCGCAGGCCATGTCTGGCTGCACCTGTCCGCTGAGGTAGAGCTGCCAATGACCTGCCAGCGCTGCCTGACTGAGGCCCATATTCCCCTTTATGTGGATCGGTCATTTCGCTTCGTTACAGACGAAGCAACGGCAGAATTGGAAGATGACGACAGCGATGAGGATGTGCTGGCAATGAGCGGCGAATTCAATCTGCTGGAGCTGATTGAAGACGAGCTGCTGATGGAAGTCCCCGTGGTGCCACGCCATGAGGTCTGCCCGGTGCCGGTCAAGCTGGAGGTCGTTGATCCCGACTTCGAGCAGGCAAGCGAGGAGAAAAAAAATCCTTTTGCCGTGCTGCAATCCCTCAATGTAGGCAAATCTGCCGACTGATCCAGATAAGAACGCGATGGGATTTGATTTTGCGTGAGTCACGAAATGCGTTTGCGCTATAATCGTGAGCTTCGCGCGAAACCCCCTCGTGTCTTTAATGGGCTGATCGCGTTTTTTTAGGACTTGCACAGACAAGAAAGTACGCACTTAACTGGTGTGTCAAAGGGCAAAAATTTTTGCTTGGTCTTTATGTGTGGGTCGTGTTACCAACCCTTTCAAGATACACAGGAGCCATCATGGCTGTTCAGCAAAACAAGAAGTCTCCCTCCAAGCGCGGCATGCACCGTTCGCACAACGCACTGAATGTGCCTGGAATCGCTGTTGAAGCGACTACTGGTGAAACTCACCTGCGTCACCACATCAGCCCTACCGGCGTGTACCGTGGACGCCAAGTGCTGAAGAACAAGTCTGAAGCCTAAGCGACGACTGCATTCGCAAAGCCCGTTGCTACATTATTTGTAGCAACGGGCTTTTGTTTTTCGAGGAGATATTTACAAAATCAGCCTTGTTGCACCGTCTCGCACAATGATCAAGCTGTTTTTGTAAATAACTCCTGCTCGGGTCCTGGACTCTACAACCTCTTACCCCAAGCCCTGATGGGCTTATCAGTCGCCCATGATTACTTTGGCTGTTGACTGCATGGGGGGCGATCATGGCCCCCGCGTCACGCTGGCTGCGTGCCGTCAGTTTTTGAATACTCACCCTGATGCTCACCTGTTGTTGGTCGGTAAGGTGGATGAGCTGAAAAATTTCAAGCATGAACGTGTCACCATCGTTCCTGCTACTGAAGTAGTGCGAATGGATGATCCTGTAGAAGTGGCTCTGCGCAGGAAAAAAGATTCGTCCATGCGCGTGACCGTTCAGCAGGTCAAGGAAGGCGCGGCTCAGGCGGCTGTTTCTGCGGGCAATACTGGCGCATTGATGGCTATCTCCCGCTATGTCCTCAAAACCCTTGATGGCATTGATCGTCCTGCGATTGCCTCTGGCTTGCCTAATTCCACCGGTGGCGAAACCACAATGCTGGACTTGGGCGCCAATGTGGATTGCTCGGCAGAGCATTTGCTGCAGTTTGCCGTCATGGGCTCGGCGCTGGTTTCGGCTCTCAAAAATACGGAAGCGCCTAGCGTGGGTCTGCTCAATATCGGTGAAGAACTGATCAAGGGTAGCGAAGTCATCAAGCGCGCCGGCGAGCTGCTGCGGGCAGCGGGCGAGGCTGGTAACTTGAACTTCTACGGCAACGTGGAAGGCAACGACACCTTCAAGGGTGTGGTGGATATTGTGGTCTGCGACGGTTTTGTTGGTAACGTTTCTCTCAAGACGACCGAGGGCGTGGCCTCCATGATCTCGGGCCTTTTGAAAGCGGAATTCAAACGCAACATTTTTACGAAATTTGCGGCCGTCATCTCTTATCCGGTGCTATCTGCACTGATGAAGCGCGTGGATCATCGTCGCTACAACGGTGCTGCCTTGCTGGGTTTGCGTGGTCTGGTCTTCAAAAGCCACGGATCGGCTGATGTGATGGCTTTCGAGTTCGCTCTGAAGCGCGCGTATGATGCAGCACGAAACAACCTGCTTGACCGTGTCCGTAGCCGTATTGCTGCGGCAGCGCCTTTGCTGCTGGCCGCTCATACGGAACCTGGAATTTCGACGCCCTGATAGAAGACATGAGACGCTACGCACGCATCACTGGCACTGGCAGCTACCTGCCTCCCCGTCGCCTGACTAATAACGACCTCGCGGCCGAACTGGCTCAGCGTGGTCTTGAAACCTCGGATGAGTGGATCGTTGAGCGCACCGGTATCCGTGCGCGCCACTTTGCTGCGCCTGATGTGGCCAGCAGTGACTTGGCTCTGGAAGCCAGTCGCAAGGCGATCGAAGCGGCAGGCATTACGGCGCAGGATATTGATCTGATCATTGTTGCCACGTCCACGCCGGACATGGTGTTCCCCTCGACCGCAGCCATCTTGCAAAACAAGCTGGGCATAACCAATGGCTGCCCAGCCTTTGATGTGCAGGCGGTCTGCAGCGGCTTTGTCTATGCGCTGACGGTGGCTGATTCCATGATTCAGTCGGGTGCAGCCAAGCGCGTGCTGGTGGTGGGTTCTGAAGTCTTCAGTCGTATTCTGGATTTCAACGATCGCACGACCTGTGTGCTGTTCGGTGATGGTGCCGGTGCCGTGGTGCTGGAGGCTTCTGATGAGCCCGGCATTCTGGCAGCCGAGCTGCACGCCGATGGCAGTCATGTAGGCATTCTTTGCGTGCCCGGACATGTGTCTGGCGGCAATGTGCTGGGTGACCCTGTCTTGAAAATGGATGGCCAGGCGGTCTTCAAGCTGGCGGTGAGTGTGCTGGATAAGGCTGCTCGCTCTGCGCTGGAGAAGGCGGGTCTGACGGACGCTGATATAGATTGGCTGATTCCTCATCAGGCCAATATCCGCATCATGCAAAGCACGGCGCGCAAGCTCAAGCTTTCCATGGATAAGGTGGTTGTCACTGTCGATCAGCATGGCAACACCTCGGCTGCCTCCATTCCGCTGGCGCTGGATCATGGCGTTCGCAACGGTCAGGTCAAAAAAGGCCAGACCGTTTTGCTCGAAGGCGTTGGCGGTGGTTTTACCTGGGGTGCAGTGCTCGTAAAGATGTAGCGCATCGGCGGATGCTAGGTAGGCGTTTAAGCTAAATTTAATACTAAGAAATATGAAGAAATTCGCATTTGTATTTCCCGGTCAGGGTTCGCAGTCCGTTGGCATGTTGGACGGCTGGGCGGATCATCCCGTGGTCGCACAAGCCGTGGCTGAAGCCTCTGAGGCACTGGGTGAGAATGTCGGCCAACTGATCAAGGAAGGCCCTAAGGAAGCGCTGGCTCTGACTACCAATACCCAGCCTGTGATGCTGGTGGCTGGTGTGGCTGCTTGGCGTGTATGGCAGGCTGAAGGCGGTGCGCTGCCTGATGCGGTGGCAGGTCACTCTTTAGGTGAATACTCGGCGCTGGTCGCTTCTGGTGTGCTGACGCTGGCTCAGGCGACGCCTCTGGTGCGTCTGCGTGCTGCTGCCATGCAAGATGCCGTGCCCGTCGGCACGGGTGGTATGGCTGCTGTGCTGGGTATGGATGCGGTCAAGGTGCAAGCGATCTGCGCTGAAGTGACTGCCCAGCTGGGCGGCGCTGAAGTGGTGGAAGCCGTGAATTTCAACGACCCATCGCAAACCGTGATTGCTGGCAGCAAGCTGGCCGTTGAAAAGGCCTGTGAGGCGGTGAAGGCGGCTGGTGCCAAGCGTGCTCTGCCGCTGCCGGTGTCGGCGCCTTTCCACTCCAGCCTGATGAAGCCTGCTGCCGAAAAGCTCAAGGCCGCGCTGGCCGATCTGAGCTTTGCTGCCCCCCAGATTCCTGTTATCAACAATATTGATGTGACCGTCCAAACGGACGCTGACGCGATTCGCGATGCGCTGTATCGTCAGGCTTTTGGTCCCGTGCGCTGGGTGGAGTGCGTGCAGGCCATCAAGGCCCGTGGCGTGAGTCATTTGATCGAATGCGGTCCCGGCAAGGTGCTGATGGGCCTGACCAAGCGGATTGACGCGGACCTGACGGGTGCCGCACTGTATGACCCAGCCACTTTGGCTGACGTGAAAGAATTGCTCGCATGACCGATAACCAGACCAAGCCCCAGGTTGCCCTGGTGACCGGTGCCACCCGTGGCATCGGCGCAGCCATCGCACAGGAGCTGGCCTCCAAGGGCTATCAAGTGATCGGCACGGCGACTTCTGACGCCGGTGCTGAAAAAATTTCGCAAGCTCTGTCCGCCTTTGGTGGCCGTGGCGTGACGCTGAATGTGACCGACGGCGCTGCTGTGGACGCACTGATTGACTCCATCGTGAAAAACGATGGCGGCTTGCATGTGTTGGTCAATAACGCCGGTATTACCCGCGACACCTTGGCCATGCGCATGAAGGATGACGACTGGGATGCCGTGATTGACACCAATCTGAAGGCCGTTTTCCGAGTCAGCCGTGCGGCTATTCGCCCCATGATGAAGCAGCGTTTTGGCCGCATTATCAGCATCACCAGTGTGGTTGGTGCATCGGGCAATGCCGGTCAGGTCAACTACGCTGCAGCCAAGGCTGGCGTGGCTGGCATGACGCGTGCTCTGGCCAAAGAACTGGGCAGCCGCGGCATCACCGCAAACTGCGTGGCTCCAGGCTTTATTGCTACCGACATGACGGCAGACTTGCCAGAGGCGCAGAAGGCTGCGCTGAAGGCGCAGATTGCCATGGGCGATCTGGGTCAGCCTAGCGATATTGCACATGCCGTAGCCTATCTGGCTTCGGCTGGTGCAGGCTATGTGACGGGGCAGGAATTGCACGTCAACGGCGGCATGTACATGTAAGAAATTTCGGCAGCAGTCGTGGCATTTGTCACACCTGCTGCCAGAAGCTGAACACTTTTGCAAGTTCAGTGGCCGTGTCCTCGCGACGGCCTGCCGCCAAGGGGCTTCTCCCGAAACGGCTAGAATCGCGGGTTCATTCACAACCCCCTGAGGGAAACCATGAGCGATATCGAAGCACGTGTCAAAAAAATCATTGCTGAACAACTCGGCGTTGAAGAGTCTCAAGTAACCAACGAAAAGGCCTTCGTGGCTGACCTGGGCGCTGACTCCCTGGACACCGTGGAACTGGTGATGGCCCTGGAAGATGAATTCGGCATCGAGATCCCTGACGAAGACGCAGAGAAGATCACGACGGTGCAAAACGCCATCGACTACGCAAACACCCACCAAAAGGCCTAAGGGTCTTTTTTCAGCGATCAGTTAAAGGTTTGAACGCATGAGCCGTCGTCGCGTTGTCGTGACCGGTCTGGGTTGCATTTCCCCCGTGGGTAACACGGTGGGAGACGCCTGGGCCAATCTGTTGGCCGGCCAGTCCGGTATTGGTCTCATTTCCAAGTTCGATACGTCGAACTTCTCCTGCAAGATTGCGGGTGAGGTCAAGGGATTTGATGTGGAGAAGTACATGAGCGCGAAAGATGCGCGCACCATGGACAGCTTCATTCATTACGGTATCGCGGCTGCGGAGCAAGCCGTTTTAGACGCGGGCCTGCCTACGGGCGATGCCCTGTCCGAAGACCTGGCCACACGCATTGCTTGCGTGATCGGCTCGGGTATCGGAGGTCTGCCGCTGATCGAGAACACTCACGCAGAACTGGCTGCGCGTGGCCCTCGCCGCGTTACGCCGTTCTTCGTGCCTGCTTCCATTATTAATATGGTGGCAGGGCATGTGTCCATGCGATTTGGCTTCAAGGGGCCGAATCTGTCGATCGTGACAGCCTGCACAACAGGTCTGCACTGCATCGGCGAAGGCGGACGCATGATCGAATACGGCGATGCTGACATCGTCGTGGCTGGTGGCACGGAAGCGACTGTGTCGCCTCTGGGCGTCGGTGGCTTTGCAGCCATGCGTGCGCTTTCTACGCGCAACGACGACCCCAAGGCTGCCTCGCGCCCCTGGGACAAGGACCGCGATGGCTTTGTTCTCGGCGAAGGTGCTGGTGTGCTGGTGCTCGAAGAGTACGAACATGCCAAGGCCCGTGGTGCCAAGATTTACGCGGAGCTGTCTGGCTTTGGCATGAGTGCCGATGCAGGTCACATGACAGCTCCCAGCATGGACGGCCCCCGTCGCGCCATGCTCAACGCTTTGCGCAATGCTGGTGTGAACCAGGATCAGGTCAACTACTTGAATGCGCACGGCACATCGACCCCCCTGGGCGATACAAATGAGTCCAACGCCATCAAGGCGGCCATGGGCGAGTACGCCAAGAAGGGTCTGGTGGTCAGCTCGACCAAGTCCATGACAGGTCACCTGCTGGGTGGCGCTGGTGGTATTGAGAGCGTGTTCACCGTGATGGCTCTGTACGATCAGAAGATCCCGCCGACCATCAACCTGGACAATCAGGACCCTGATTGCGACCTGGATTACTGCGCCAATACAGCGCGGGATGCCAAGCTGGAAGTGGCTGTGAAGAACAACTTCGGCTTTGGTGGCACCAACGGTACGCTGGTCTTCAAGCGCATCTAAGCGATTCAATATCGTGGCGTCGTTCTGACGACTGCTCGACTGCACAAGCCCGCACAGCTCATGCCTTGCGGGCTTTGTTGTTTCTGCCCGGGGCTTTGGTCGTGCTTTCCCTAGGCCGGGCAGCTGCAGAGGCTTTGCACACTGCTGGGTATGAGTGCCCGTTACCACGCCCCTGCCGTTGCCTATGACTTTGCCCGCCCGGCTTGGGCAGGGTGGGCGTTGCTGCTGGTCTGGCTGGCATTGCTGGCGGCCATGCTGGTCTGGTGTTTTCAGCCGCAGGCTGGGTGGGGTAGGGAGTTGACCGCATTGATGGCTTTGCTTGCACTGCTGCTGGCCGCAGGCTTGCTGCGCAGCCAGTGGCAACGCTGGCCGCAAGGAAAGCTGCTGTGGAATGGCGAGCAGTGGTCCATCGAGTCCGAGACGCTGCCAGTGGCTGAGTCACAGCCCGTGCAGCTTCGCATAGGGCTGGATGGCGGCAGCTGGCTGTGGATGTGCGTTTCAGATGTTTTGGTGTTCAAGCCTATGAGCAGCAAGCGCAAGGTGCTATGGATTTTTATAAGCCAGCAGCACAGCCCTGTGCAATGGGGAGACTTGCGGCGTGCGGTATATTCATCGGTCGTGCCGCTGGCAGAGCAGGGTTAGGCCCTTGCCGGTTATGGCAGCACGCCGCTTGGCACTTAATGACACCTCCCGATTTCCCCACACCTTCTGCAGACAGCGATCTGGCTCTCGTTGAACGAGCCAATGCTGGCGACACGAGGGCATTTGAACTGCTGGTCATCAAATATCAGCGCCGCATCGAGCGACTGGTGGGGCGTATGGTCCGGGATGTGGACCTGGTGCCTGATATTGCGCAGGAAACCTTTATCCGTGCCTACAAGGCCTTGCACCAGTTTCGGGGCGAGGCACAGTTCTACACCTGGCTGTACCGCATTGCCGTCAATACCGCCAAGAAGTCCTTGATGGAAATGCGCCGTTCGCCAGTGATCTCCGAGAGCGCGTTACACACTGGTAGTGACGATGATGAAACTTCTGTTCACAGACAGGAACTAATCACTCAGGAAACCCCGGAAACCGTGCTGGCGGCGCAAGAAATTGCACAAGCCGTCAATGCCGCCATGGATGCTTTGCCCGAGGATTTACGCCAGGCAGTTACGCTGCGCGAGATTGAAGGGCTAAGCTACGAGGAAATCGCCCAGGCGATGGACTGCCCCATTGGTACGGTGCGCTCGCGCATCTTTCGGGCTCGTGAGGCGATTTCGGCAAGGGTCAAGCCCCTGCTGGAGCGCCAAGGTGGAAAGCGTTGGTAGTACATGCAAGATGAGCAGGTGAACTTCATGAATGACGATCTGATCAAGCGCGAGCAGCTCTCGGCCCTGGTGGATGGCGAAGCCTCTTCGTCCCATATGCAGGTTGTGCTTTCTTTTGCGGAAAGCGACGAAGGCCAGCAATCCTGGGGCATGTACCACCTGATTGGCGATGTGCTGCGTTCCCCTGAGTTGGCCCACCACAGTCAGCATGACATTCTGAGCAGCGTGCGCGCCCATATGGCGAGCGAGCCGATGAGAGTGGTTCAGGGCATTCAACTGTCAGGCGTGACCGCTGATGGCCGGGAGCAAGTCACCACTGCCGAGCAGCAAGGCAAGGCGCAGACCAAGGTGGTCAGCCTGCCTGCGCGCCAGGCGGCCAATGCCTCGGTATTTCGCTGGAAGATGGCGGCGGGCTTTGCCTCCGTCGCTGCGGTTGCTGCTGTGGGCTGGGGCGTGATGCTGGCAGCCTCTGGTGGCTTGAGCGGCCGTCAAGGCGATGCGCAACTAGCGGCAGCTAGCCCGAATGTGGTGCTCGCCTCCACAGCCCCCGTCGCTTCAAATGGCTTGATGTCGGTCACTTCGGCAGAGCCGGGCGTGGCCACTGCTCTGGATGCTGAAGCGCAGTCCTCAACAGCAGTCGCGGTTGCTGGCCCCAATGGCCAGACCGTAATGCTGCGCGATTCGCGGCTGGATGAGCTGCTGGCCGCCCACCCCCAGTACAGTAGTGCCCCCAATCTGCAGATGCCGGCCAGTTTTTTGCGCAACGCCAGCTTTGCGACGGCAACACGCCATTGATATGGAATAAGTGAGCTTGATTTAAAGCCTTTTTGGCTTCAAGCTCAAGCAGGATATGCGTAAGCGGCTATTGATTTTGTGCGGCTTGCCTGTAACGATGGAATATTCCATAGCGACCTTCATGCAGCTAGGCGTTTGTTGCGGCTGATGGCTTTTGCTACAAAGAGTGTTTGAATGGCACTCTTTGGCTTTTTTCATGGGTCTGAGTCTTTGGTTTCAGGCCCGGTTTGTCAGACGACTTGAACAAGGATAACAACGATGCGCACACCAGCATGGATGACGCTCAAATCCCGTGTTTCTGCCACCGCACTGGCCAGCGCCCTGACAGTGGCCGCTGCTGCAGGCGCGGCCTTTTTGCCCGTCACTGCAGTGCATGCGCAAAGCGCTGCAGCGGTGCGAGGCCTGCCGGACTTCACGGATCTGGTCGATCAGGTCGGCCCTTCGGTCGTCAACATTCGTACCCTTGAGAAAGTCTCCAACAACGCAGGCGAAGCGCTGGGCATGGATGAAGACATGTTGGAGTTTTTCCGCCGCTTTGGCCTGCCTGTGCCCAAAGTGCCTGGTGGGCGCACTCCCAAGGGCGGACAGTCTGAAGAAGAGCAGCCTCGAGGCGTAGGCTCGGGCTTTGTGCTCACGGCCGATGGCTATGTGATGACCAACGCCCATGTGGTTGAAGGCGCTGACGACGTTATCGTCACGCTGACCGATAAGCGCGAGTTCAAGGCAAAAATCGTGGGCTCAGACAAGCGCACCGATGTGGCTGTGGTCAAGATCGACGCCAAAAACCTGCCCGCCGTGAAGATTGGCGACGTGAGCAAGCTGCGCGTGGGTGAATGGGTCATGGCCATCGGCTCACCCTTTGGGCTGGAGAACTCGGTCACGGCTGGCATTGTCTCGGCCAAGCAGCGTGATACGGGTGACTATCTGCCCTTTATCCAGACTGACGTAGCGATTAATCCCGGTAACTCGGGCGGCCCGCTTATCAATATGCGTGGCGAGGTGGTGGGCATCAATAGCCAGATTTACTCACGCTCCGGCGGTTTCATGGGCATCAGCTTTGCGATTCCCGTGGATGAGGCCATTCGTGTCAGCGAGCAGTTGCGAACCACCGGCAAAGTGACACGTGGTCGTATTGGCGTGCAGATTGGCCCTGTGACCAAGGAGGTGGCTGAGTCCATTGGCCTTGGCAAGCCCGAAGGCGCACTGGTGTCGGCGGTTGAGCCTGACTCCCCATCTGCCAAGGCAGGCGTCGAGCCCGGTGACGTGATTACCAAGTTCGACGGTAAGGCCATCGAAAAGGTGTCCGACCTGCCGCGCATGGTGGGTAATACCAAGCCCGGCACCAAGAGCACGATTACCGTGCTGCGCCGTGGCAAGCTCAAGGAGTTGAGCATGGTGATTGCCGAAGTGCCCTCTGACGAAGCGGTCAAGACCAAGGCTGGCAGCGGCGGCAGCAGCAAGACTCCCCAAAGCGTGCTGGAGAATAAATCTCTGGGCCTGACCTTGAGTGAGCTGACGGCCGCGCAGAAGAAGGAACTCTCCGTCAAGGGAGGTGTGCGCGTGACGGCTGCGGTCGATGCTGCTGCCCGTGCAGGCCTGCGCGAAGGCGATGTAATCCTGCAACTGGCCAATGCCGAAGTGTCTGACCTCAAGAGCTTTGAGGCGGCCTGGGCCAAGGCGGACAAGTCCAAGCCCGTGAATGTGCTGGTGCGCCGAGGTGACTGGGCGCAGTACGTGCTGATTCGCCCCTCTAAATAAGGTCACCCAAAAGCAGCAGGTCTGGCTGCCATTTCATGATCTGGAATGACCGCAAGACCTGCACCTGCAAGTGCCCCTATGCCATTGGGTAGAATCCATCCCAAATGCATGGTGGTTGGACGCAAAAAACTACGCTGATAAGCGGTTTTCAAGCGGTGCAAAAGCCCTTGCAATCTCCGGCTGCTAAAAGGTGATCGGCGTTTTCGGGTTTGTGAATAAGTAGTTGATCAATGAAGTCGAAAATCACGAACCGGAAATTGTCAAGCCTTGCTGGGTCTTGGTTTGGGGCCAGTTTTGCCTACAATGAAGTCCCAACTATCGCAGTTGCCAGAGATTGTTGGTTAAGGGCGCGCCGCTGAGGGACGCGCCCTTTTTTCTTGCGTCTGCCAACCACCTTTTTTCAATTCAAGCTGTCTTTCTCGTTGATGAATCACATCCGTAATTTCTCCATCATTGCGCACATTGACCATGGCAAGTCCACGCTGGCGGACCGCCTGATCCAGCGCTGCGGCGGTCTCGCAGACCGCGATATGGAAGCCCAGGTGCTGGACTCGATGGACATCGAGAAAGAGCGCGGCATCACCATCAAGGCGCAGACCGCAGCCCTGCAGTACAAGGCCAAGGACGGTAACGTCTACAACCTGAACCTGATCGACACCCCCGGTCACGTGGACTTCTCGTATGAAGTCTCGCGCTCGCTGTCCGCCTGCGAAGGCGGTCTGCTGGTGGTCGATGCCTCGCAAGGCGTGGAAGCCCAGACCGTGGCCAACTGCTACACCGCACTTGATCTGGGTGTGGAAGTGTTTGCCGTGTTGAACAAGATGGATCTGCCCAATGCTGATCCAGACAACGCCAAGGCCGAGATCGAAGACGTGATCGGCATTGATGCGACGGATGCCATTCCTTGCTCGGCAAAGACCGGCATGGGCATCGACGAAATTCTGGAAGCCATTGTGGCCAAGGTGCCTGCCCCCAAGGGTAACCCTGATGCTCCGCTGCGCGCCATGATTGTGGACAGCTGGTTTGACCCCTATGTGGGCGTTGTGATGCTGGTGCGCGTGGTTGATGGTCAGCTCAAGAAGGGCGAGCGCTTCAAGATGATGGCTACAGGCGCAGCCTATGAAGCCAACAACATCGGTGTGTTCACCCCTGCTACCCAGCCGCGCGATGCGCTCAGGGCTGGTGAAGTGGGCTACATCATTGCAGGCATCAAGGAGCTGAAGGCCGCTAAAGTGGGCGATACCGTCACTCTGGAAAAAAAGCTGCCGAACAACCTGGGTCCAGCCGAGAAGGCCTTGCCTGGCTTCAAGGAAGTCAAGCCTCAGGTGTTCGCGGGTCTGTACCCCACCGAAGCCTCTGAATACGACCAGTTGCGCGATGCACTGGAAAAGCTGCAGCTCAATGATGCTGCGCTGCAATACGAGCCCGAAGTCTCGCAGGCGCTGGGCTTTGGCTTCCGTTGCGGCTTCCTGGGTCTGCTGCACATGGAAATCGTGCAGGAACGTCTAGAGCGCGAGTTCGATCAGGACCTGATCACCACCGCCCCCAGTGTGGTGTATGAAGTGGTCAAGGCCGATGGTGAAGTCATTCAGGTGGAGAACCCATCCAAGATGCCCGACCAAGGCCGTATGGAGGAAATCCGCGAGCCCATCGTGACCGTGCATCTGTACATGCCGCAAGATTATGTGGGCCCGGTAATGACGCTGGCTAACCAGAAGCGCGGTATCCAGAAGAATATGGCCTATCACGGCCGTCAGGTCATGCTGACCTATGAAATGCCTCTGGGTGAAATCGTGCTGGACTTCTTTGACAAGCTCAAATCGGTCTCGCGTGGTTATGCCTCCATGGACTATGAGTTCCTGGAGTACCGTGCCTCTGATGTGGTCAAGGTCGACATTTTGCTCAACAGCGAAAAGGTAGATGCGCTGTCCATCATCGTTCACCGCTCGCAGGCCACTTTCCGTGGTCGTGCCGTGGTGGCCAAGATGCGTGAAATTATCAGCCGCCAGATGTTTGACGTGGCCATTCAGGCTGCCATTGGCGCCAACATCATTGCGCGTGAAACCGTCAAGGCCATGCGCAAGAACGTGCTGGCCAAGTGCTACGGCGGCGACGTCTCGCGTAAGCGCAAACTGCTGGAAAAGCAGAAGGCCGGTAAGAAACGCATGAAGCAAATTGGTTCGGTCGAAGTGCCGCAAGAAGCCTTCTTGGCCATTTTGCAAGTGGAGGATTGATGCAAGTCATTCAGTGGATCACGGCTGCCATCCTGGCGGCGTTTGTAGGCTACATCGCTGCCTGGTACACGGGTTCCATCGAAGGCAACTTCGCACTACTGCTGTTTCTGGCAACGGTGGTGACTGGCGTGTACTGGCTGGCCGAGCGTTTTTACTTCTGGCCCAAGCGCCGCGCTGCTGCTGTTGCGCTGGAGCAGGCTGTGATTGAGCGCCGTGCCGAGCTCGATCGCATGGGCATCGCCAAGACGGATATTGAAGTCTCGGAAGAGGCCAAGGGCCGCATCTTGATGCAACCCTGGTGGCTGGACTGGACGGCAGGCCTGTTCCCGGTGATTGCCATCGTGTTCGTACTGCGCTCGTTCTTGTTCGAGCCCTTCAAGATCCCTTCGGGCTCCATGATCCCGACGTTGATGGTGGGTGACTTGATCCTGGTGAATAAGTTCACCTACGGTGTACGTCTGCCTGTTATCAACAAGAAAATCACCGAAGGCAACAAGCCTCAGCGCGGCGATGTGATGGTGTTCCGCTACCCACCCCAGCCTACGCTCGATTACATCAAGCGTGTGGTGGGCGTGCCCGGTGATGAGGTGGCTTATATCAACAAGCGCCTGACCATCAATGGCCAGGAACTGCCCACCCGCGAGCTGCCAGATTTTCTGGATCGTGATGTGATGCGTTACTTCAAGCAGTTTGAAGAGACCCTGGGTGAGAAGCCGCACAACATCATCGTCAACAACGATGTGCCCGGTTTCATTCAAGGTACAAGCGATTTCGTCTTTAAGGAAAACTGCCGCTACAGCGTGGAGGGTGTGACCTGCAAAGTACCTGAAGGCCATTACTTCATGATGGGCGACAACCGCGATAACTCGCTGGATTCTCGTTACTGGGGCTTTGTGCCGGACAAGAACATCGTGGGCAAGGCGTTCTTTGTCTGGATGAACTTTGGCGATTTGGGCCGTATTGGCCGCTTTCACTAAGCTCCAGCTCTGTTTCGACAATTTTCTGGGATGAGCGGGTCGATACATTCCCGCCTAAAGAGGAGAAAAGAATGAAGAATCTGGCATTGCGTTCGCGTCAGCGTGGCCTGTCCTTTATCGGTCTGGTGTTTCTCGTGGCCATCATCGTCTCGGTGGTGGCAATTGGCGCACAATCGGTGCCCGTCTTCCTCGAGTATCAGGCCATCACCAAGGCAGCTAACAAGGCCGCCGCTGAAGGCAATACCGTGGCGGAAGTCAAAGCCGCATTTGATCGCTCAGCAGCCATTGATGATTTCAAGTCCGTCACGGGCAACGACTTGAATGTGACCAAGGTCAACGACAAGATCGTGGTGGGCTTTGAATATTCCCGTGAAATTCCTCTGGCAGGCCCCGCCTTCCTTGTTTACCGTTTCAAGAAATAGTCTTTTCAGGTGGAACCTGCTCTAGTCGCACTGCAGCAAAGGCTGCAACACCAATTTTCCAATCTGGCCCTGCTGCAGCGTGCGGTAACGCACCGCAGCTTTTCGGCTGACAACAACGAACGTCTGGAGTTTCTGGGCGACTCGGTGCTCAGTCTCGCCATCTCCAGCTTGCTGTATGCCAAGCTGGCATCCATGCCCGAAGGCGATCTCTCGCGCGTTCGGGCCAATCTCGTCAAAGAAGGCACGCTGCACAAAATTGCGCTGCAGCTGCAATTGCCCGGGCTGTTGCGCTTGGGTGAGGGCGAATCCAAGTCGGGTGGTAAGCAGCGCCCCTCCATCCTGGCGGATGCCGTGGAAGCGCTGATTGGCGCTGTCTATCTGGATGCTGGATTTTCCGCTGGCGAGAAAGTCGTCCACCACCTTTTTGAGGGTGTGGACATCAACCCCCACATGCGTGCGGCTGAAAAAGACCCTAAGACCGCACTGCAAGAGTTGTTGCAAGGCAAGCGCATGAAGCTGCCGCAATACGATGTGGTGGAAATCAGTGGCGCGGCGCACAAGCAGACCTTTAAGGTCGAGTGCACCATTGCCGAATGGAATATCAAAGCCCAGGGGACGGGAATATCCCGCCGTATGGGCGAGCAGGCAGCAGCTGCTGCCGTGCTGGACCAATTGAAAGCCAAAAATCCATGACCGATGCTGCTAAGAAAAAGATAGCAGGCACCGTAGGTGCATCGAACGCTAAGCCTTTGAAAGGGCCTAAGGCTGTTTCTACCGATATCAGCGACCCTAGCCTGGACTACATCAGCGAAATGCTGGCGGCAGCCAAGCCCGGCAGCGCTCCTACTGTGATGCGCGAGGAAGAGTCGGCTGAGCCTGCTCGCGTTTACGCGCCTGAAGAGCAGCGCTGCGGCCTGATCGCTATTGTGGGCAAGCCCAACGTGGGCAAATCCACTCTGATGAACGCGCTGGTCGGCCAGAAGGTCTCGATTACCTCGCGCAAGGCGCAGACTACGCGCCACCGCATTACCGGTATCCGCACCAAGGACGATACGCAGTTCGTTTTTGTGGATACGCCCGGTTTTCAGACCAAGCACTCCACCGCCCTCAACAAGTCGCTGAACAAGACGGTGTTGGGCGCGATTGGTGATGTGGACCTGATCTTGTTCGTGGTCGAAGCTGGTAGCTTTACCCCGGCGGATGCCAAGGTGCTGAGCCTGTTCAAGCCCGGCATTCCCACGCTGCTGATTGCCAACAAGCTGGACACCGTGGGCCGTCGCCATGAAGTTGCGCCTTGGCTCAAGGACATGCAGGAGCGCCATCCTTTTGCTGAGTTCGTGCCCATGTCGGCTAAGAACAAAAAAGATGTCGAACGTATGTTCGGTATCTGCTCCAAGTACCTGCCACAGCAGGAATGGTTCTACGGCGAAGACGAGCTGACCGACCGCAGCGAGAAGTTCCTGGCTTCTGAAACCCTGCGCGAAAAACTGTTCCGCTTTACCGGCGACGAGCTGCCTTACACCTCTACGGTCGTCATCGACAAGTTCGAGGAAGAGCCCAGTCCCAAGTTTGGCCGCTTTATGCGCATCGCCGCCACCATTGTGGTTGAGCGTGACGGCCACAAGGCCATGGTGATTGGTCAGGGTGGCGAGCGCCTCAAGCGTATCTCTACCGAAACCCGCCAAGATCTGGAAAAGATTCTGGACGCGAAGGTATTCCTGGAAGTCTGGGTCAAGGTCAAGTCTGGCTGGGCGGATGATGAGGCCCGTGTCAAATCCTTCGGCTATGAGTGATTGCCTTGCGGCTCGGTGAATATTGCGCTGCAAGCTATCATTTCCGAACCAAGGCCTCTGCTGAGGCCTTTTCTTTTTTCTGAAGCACTCCGTGGCAGCCAAACGCGTCAGCGACGAACCCGCATACATACTGCACCAGTACGACTGGAGCGAATCCAGCCTGATTCTGGAGGTGTTCACGCGCCATCGCGGGCGCGTGGCGCTGGCGGCCAAGGGCGTCAAGCGCCACACCTCCAACTTTCGCCCCGTGCTGCTGCCGCTGCAGCCGCTGAAGCTGAACTACACGCTGGGTGCGGAGGGCAATGCCGAAATTCACTCGCTCAAAGGCGCGGAATGGGTGGGCGGTCATGTCATGCCGCAAGGCGATGCGCTGTGGTCTGGCATGTATCTCAACGAGCTGCTGCTGCGCCTGCTGGCGCGCGACGACCCATATGCGGCGCTGTTTGATATTTACGCTGGCGTGGTGCGCGTGCTGGCCGGTCAGCATGGCGGCACCACCGATGCCATAGAGCCGGTGCTGCGTGCCTTTGAATTGGTGCTGCTGCGCGAGCTGGGCCATCTGCCTGATCTGACGCAGGAAAGCGCCACGCTCAGCCAAGTCAAGACTGCTTTGCGCTACACGCTGGTGGCTGATGGCGGGCTGCGCCAGGCCTCTGAATTCGAGCGCGCGGCGCTTACCGGCATACAGTGGCAGAGCATAGAGCTGGCGCTGCAGACCGATCAGCCCTTTCCCAGCACCCTCAAGGCGCTGGCTGAGCCCGAAGTGGCTCAGGCCCTGAAACCGCAATTGCGCAATCTTCTGCAATACCATTGCGGCTCGACAATGCTGCGCACCCGCCAGCTGATGATGGATTTGCAATCGCTATGAACCACTCTGCCTCTCCGCGCACCGCGCTTTCGGTCAATGTCAACAAGGTGGCGCTGCTGCGCAATACCCGCCATCTGGGTATTCCGTCGGTCACTCGCGCGGCGCAAATCTGTCTGGAAGCCGGGGCGCAGGGCATTACCATCCATCCCCGTCCTGACGAACGCCATATCCGCGCGCAAGATGTGTTTGATCTGCAGGAGCTGCTCAAGAACTGGCCCCAGGCCGAGTTCAACATTGAGGGCAACCCCACGCAGAACCTGATGGATTTCATCCGTCAGACGCGTCCGCATCAGGCCACTTTTGTGCCTGACAGCGAAGAGCAGTTCACCAGCGACCATGGCTGGACCTTTCCGCAGGATGCCGAGCGTTTGAAGCCCCTGATCGCCGAATGCAAGGCACTGGGCGTGCGCGTTAGCCTGTTCATGGACCCTGTCCCCGAACAAATGGCGGCTGCCAAGGCCGTGGGTGCCGACCGCGTGGAGCTGTATACCGAGCCTTTTGCCGCTAACTGGGGCCAGGCTGACCAAGAGCTGCAACTGCAAACCTACGCCACGGCCGCTCAGGCCGCGCTGGATGCGGGGCTGGGCATCAACGCCGGTCACGATCTGAATCGCGACAACCTGGCCGCATTTGTGGCGCGCGTGCCGGGCCTGGCTGAAGTGTCGATTGGTCACGCCCTGATTGCCGATGCGCTGGAGCTGGGTTATGCCGAAACCGTAAAGGCCTATCAGGCCTGCATTGACGTGGGTATGGCGGCCAAGTAATCCTGAAACCATAGCTGCCAGCGCTTGATGAATAAGCGCTTGAGCCATTTTTGGCTCATAAGGAGTAAAGCATGATCTACGGCATAGGTACGGACATCTGCGACGTGCGCCGCATTCGCGAGAGTCTGGAAAAGCATGGCGAGCGCTTTGCCAAAAAGATTCTGGCTGATGGTGAGCTGGCGACCTGGAAGGCCCGCAGTGAGCGCTGGCCCGAGCGCGGCATTCGCTATATGGCCACACGCTTTTCGGCCAAAGAAGCGTTTAGCAAGGCGATTGGTATGGGCATGGTCATGCCCATGACCTGGCGGCATTGCGAGGTCATCAAACTGCCCAGCGGCCAGCCTGCCATTCGCCTGCATGGCGCACTCAAAGAGTGGTTTGAAAAAAACAATCTGACCGTGCACCTGTCGGTCACGGATGAAAGTGACTACGCAGCCAGTTTCTGCGTGGTCGAAAAAATGTCTCCCCCCTGAGCCGCTTTGCGGCTGTCCTCTCAAGGGGACAGCCACCTTTGCTGCGGGGCGGCCCTTGCTGGTGGCCTCTGGTTCTGACCAGGGAAGTCTTTAAGTTCACTTTGTTAGAAGTATTCATGAGCATGCACGCCCCTCTCATCATCGATATTGCAGGTACCTCCCTCACCGATGTAGACCGCGCCCGTCTGGCCCACCCGCTGGTGGGCGGCATCATCCTCTTCAAGCGCAACTGGGAAGACCGCAGCGCGCTGGTCCAGCTGTGCGCTGACATCAAGGCCGTCAAGCCTGACTTGTTGATCAGCGTGGACCACGAAGGCGGTCGCGTGCAGCGCTTTCGTACCGATGGCTTTACCCACATTCCGCCCATGCGCGCCTTTGGCGAGATGTGGATGGATGACGGCAAGGGCAAAAAACACCGCGAAGGCAGCGGCGCCATGCGCGCCATGAATGCCGCCACGGCTGCGGGTTATGTGCTGGGTACGGAGTTGCGCGCCTGCGGCGTGGACTTCAGCTTCACGCCCGTGCTGGACCTGGACTATGGCGAATCTTCGGTCATCGGCGACCGCAGCTTTCACCGCGACCCGCGCGTGGTGGCAGCCCTGGCCAAGAGCTTGATGCACGGCCTGCTGCAGGCGGGCATGGGCAATTGTGGCAAGCATTTCCCCGGCCACGGTTTTGTGAAAGCCGATTCGCATGTCGATATCCCTGTCGACAAACGCGGCCTGAGCGCCATTCTCGATGAAGATGCGGCCCCATACCCGTGGCTGAGCAGCGTGCTGACTGCGGTGATGCCTGCTCATGTCATCTACCCCAAGGTGGACAAGCGCCCCGCAGGCTTTAGCGAGAAATGGCTCAAAGACATTCTGCGCAGCCGCCTGCGCTATGACGGTGCCATCTTCAGCGATGACCTGAGCATGGAGGGTGCGCGCCGTATCAATGGTGAGCTGATTAGCTTTACCGATGCCGCGCTGGCCGCGCTGAATGCAGGTTGCGATATGGTGCTGCTGTGCAACCAGAGCCTTGGCTTTGGCGAGCATGTGGATGAATTGCTGGACGGCATGGATGGCGCGCTGCGTGATGGCCGCTGGCTGCCCGACGAAGACAGCGAATCGCGCCGCCTATCGCTGTTACCCGATACCGAACCTCAGACATGGGACGACTTGATGCGTCAGCCTGCTTATCTGGATGCGTTGAATCAGCTGCCCTGATTCACGATCAACAGGCCCGCCCCGACATCCGCTGCAAGCTTAGGTTTGCAGCGGATTTTTTTATGTCCGCACATGCGATGTGTGGCTGAGTCTTATGTCTTATATCTAATAGTAAACCCTATGTTTTTGCTGAGATAAAAGACCACGACCGGCAGGCAGTTGTGCTAGCAGTAAGAAGCAGCTAATTGCTTGGGTAACTATTATTGAAGTATGGAGAAGCTTCATCGCGGAGGCTTTTTCTGGGTGTGCATGCACACTTTTAACGGGGGCTATGCCCCTTTTTTGCATGCACGCCTCATCGCATTTCACAGGGCCACCAGTCCTGAACGAGCGCATCCCAGTGAATGGCTGGCATGTCGATCTCGCTGTTTACACGATGTAGGAATCAACAATGTCTAACTCTTCCCCACCCAGTCGCAGATCGTTTCTGATGGCCTCCGGTGCTGGCGCCGGCGTGGCGCTGACCGGTGTTGCCGTGACGTTTCATGCCAACTCCAAGGAAGTGCCTGTTCAGCTGGACAAGTACAAGCCTGAGTACCTCAACCCCGAGGAATGGACGTTTGTGATGGCAGCCACGGCCCGCCTGATCCCTTCGGAAGGTGATGGCCCTGGTGCTATCGAAGCCCATGTGCCCGTGTTCATCGACCGTCAGTTGCAGGGCTACTACGGCAATGCCGAGATCTGGTACATGGAAGGCCCGCACGACCCAGCCGCCACGCCCGATCGCGGCTGGCAGTCGCCGCTGAACCCTGCGCAGCTTTACCGCAAGGCGATTCCTGCTTTCAATGCTGTGTGCAAAGAGCGCTTTGGCAAGGAGTTCAAGGCTCTGGACCCCAAACAGCAAGACGAAGCCCTGACCGCACTGCAAAAGGGCGAGATCAAGCTGGACCCTGAGCTGAGCTTTTTCTTCACAACGCTGCTGGCCAACACCAAGGAAGGCTACTTTGCCGACCCTGTGCACGGCGGCAACCATGGCATGAAGTCCTGGAAGTACATCGGCTTCCCCGGCGCACGTGCCAGCTACGCCGAATGGGTGGATCAGCACAACGTGAAGTACCCCCTGGGCCCTGTATCCATCAAAGGCGAGAGAGCATAACCATGGCACGCATTGAAAAGAAAAAAGACGTCGTGATCGTCGGCCTGGGCTGGACTGGCTCTATCGCAGGTATGGAATTGGCCGCTGAAGGCTTGGAAATCGTGGCCCTGGAGCGTGGCGGTGACCAGAACACGGTGCCTGAGTTCAAGTACCCCAATCAGATCGACGAACTCACCTATGGCGTGCGTTTGAAGAACATGCAGCACCCTCGCCAGGCCACGGTGACGGTGCGCCGCGATGACAGCGAAACCGCATTGCCTTACCGTTCCATGGGCTCCTTCCTGCCCGCCAATGGTGTGGGCGGTGCTGGTACGCACTGGAATGGTTTGCTGTGGCGCCCACAGCCCGAAGAAATCAAGCTGCGCAGCTATGTGAAGGAAAAATGGGGCGAGTCCATCATTCCGGAAGGTATGAACCTGATGGATTACCCCGTCAGCTATGACGAGCTGGAGCCCTACTTCACCCAGTTTGACGAAGTGGCCGGTGTTTCCGGCAAGGCTGGCAATCTCAAGGGCCAGATTCAGGCCGGTGGTAACCCCTTCGAAGGCTGGCGCTCCAAAGAGTACCCCATGCCTGCGCTGGGCACGACTTATGACGCTGCAAAGTTTCAAGCAACGGCCAAGAACATGGGCCTGCACCCATTCCCCGCACCTGCCGGTATTGCGTCCACGTCCTATGTGAACCCCTATGGTATGCAGATGGCGCCTTGCAACTTCTGCGGCTTCTGCGAGCGTTTTGGTTGCTACCAGTACTCCAAATCGTCGCCCCAGACGGCGGTGCTGGATGCCCTCAAGCGCAAGACCAACTTCAGCTACCGCACCCACTCTGAAGTGCTGCGCGTGGAAACCTCAGCGGACGGCAAGACCGCCACGGGCGTGACCTACTTTGATGCCATCAAGCAAGAAGAAGTCTTCCAGCCTGCAGACCTGGTGATTCTGTCGTCCTACCAGCTCAACAACGTGCACCTGATGCTGGTGTCCGGCATTGGCAAGCCTTATGACCCCAAGACCAACACTGGTGTGACGGGCAAGAACTACGCCTATCAGATGAACGGTGGTGTAACGCTGTTCTTCAAGGAAGAGAACTTCAACCCCTTCATCGGTCACGGCTCCAACGGCATGTGTATCGATGACTTCGGCATCAATCAGAACGACTTCGGCAAGCTGGGCTTTATCGGCGGCGCTTACTGGCGCGTAGGCACCATGAACGGACAGCCTATCCGCTCCATGCCACTGCCCAAGGGCACGCCGGGCTGGGGCGCTGGCTGGAAGAAGGGCATTGGCGAGTGGTACGGCCATTCGATGTCGATCGGTACCCACGGCTCGCATATGTCCTACCGCAACAACCACCTGGATCTGGACCCTACCTACAAGGATCCCCATGGCCGTCCGTTGATGCGCATGACCTTCAACTGGCAGGACAACGACATCAAGATGACCCAGTACCAGAAGATCAAGGCCGAGGAAGTGGGCAACGCTTTGAAGCCGGATCTGCTGCAGTCTGGTTTCAAAAACATTGGTGCCAAGTTCGACGTACGCCCCTACCAGACCACGCACAACACCGGTGGTCACGTCATGTCAGAAAAGCCCACTGAAGGTGCGGTCAACCGCTACTGCCAGGCATGGGACAAGCACAACGTGTTCGTCTTCGGCGCCGGTAACTTTGTGCAGAACACCCAGTACAACCCCACCGGCATGGTGGGCGGTCTGGCGTACTGGACGCTGCACGCCATCCGCACGATGTACCTGAAAAACCCACGCCCGCTGGTCTGAGCAGGAGCACACGATGAAAAAATACCTCAGCATCCTGATTGCACTGATCGTTCTCGGCATCCTCGCGGCACTGGCGCTGATCTATGTGCCTTTCAAGTCCACCCCCGCAAACGAGGCCTTGCCCGCGGACTGGAAGGCCGAGCCCGGCCGCGGCGAAGCAGTCATGCGCGCTGGTGACTGCATGGCCTGCCACACCGCCAAGGGTGGCGAGCCCATGGCCGGTAGCCGTGGCATTGAAAGCCCCATGGGCACCATCTGGGCGTCCAACATCACTCCTGACAAGGAAACCGGTATTGGTAACTGGACCATGGACCAGTTCCGCGCCGCCATGGTGGACGGCATTGGTGGCCACGGCCAGCAGCTGTACCCCGCCATGCCTTACGAGAACTACCGTTACATGACGGAAAGCGATCTGCGCGCTCTGTTCGACTATCTGCAGACCGAAGTGAAGCCCGTCAAGAACGAAGTCGCAGCAACCAGCCTAAGCTTCCCGTTCAATATGCGCTTCGGCATCCGTGCCTGGAACTGGCTGGCCCTGTCGGGTGAGTCCCAGTTCAAGCCCATGGCCGGTGATGAGCAGCAAATCCGTGGTCAGTATCTGACCGAAGGTGCCGGTCACTGCGCGGCCTGCCACAGCCCCCGTACCAGCTATATGGCGCAGGACGGCACGCGTCTTTCCGACAAGAGCTTCCTGAGCGGCGGCATGGTGGACGACTGGACTGCCCCTGCATTGCGCGGCAAGGATGCACGCATTCAGAAGTGGAGTACGGAAGAAGTGGCGGCCTATATGGCTACTGGCCGTAATGCACATGCCGTGGCCAATGGTGAAATGGCCTCGGTTGTTGAGCATTCGCTGCAGCACATGAGCGATGCGGACCTGAAGGCCATGGCGGTCTTCCTCAAGACCATGGACGGCCAGGCTGTAGAAGCGCTTCCTGCCAAGATTGCGACACCTGGCCCCCGCAGCATGGCTCCACTGCCTGCTGATGAAGCCGGTCAAGCAACTGCTGCGCTGCTGAAGTCGGCATCGCCTGACATGCCTCTGGGTGCTCGCCTCTATCTCGATAACTGCGCAGCTTGCCACTTTACGAGCGGCAAGGGCTCGCCCGAGATCTTCCCCGAGCTGCAAGCCAACTCCATGGTGCAAGGCAAAGATGCCAGTCCACTGGTGGCGGTGATTCTGAATGGCACGGCTTCGCTGATGACGGATCGTCGTCCCTTGAATCTGGTGATGCAAGGTTACGCCGACCGCTTGACCGACAGCGAAGTTGCTGCACTGGCAACCTTCCTGCGTAAGGGTTGGGGCAACCAGGCTTCTGACGTTAGCGAAAGTCAGGTGAGTAAGGTGCGCAAGCATGTACAAGCGGCTGCGGCCCCTGAGCGCGCAAATTAAGCGCAGTGTGAGTCGATCAGGCGGCGAAAGGCGCTGCGTTGATTGAGATACCTGCGCAAAAAACGCGTTGCCACTGAGCACGTAAAAAATCAGCACTAAAAAACAGGCCGGATGCAAGTCCGGCCTGTTTTTTATGGACGCTAGGTAAACCGTCGCATGGGGCGTGGGATGATTCTGTTTTGGCTGGGCTTTAACAGAGCTAAAGGCCAGGTTTGGCAGAACTAGGAGATTCTCATGCGTGTTGGTGTGCTGACCGGTGGCGGCGATTGCCCCGGCCTGAATGCAGTGATCCGCTCGGTCACAAAGTCCCTGATCAACCATGGCCAGTGCGAGGTGCTGGGCATTGCTGATGGCTTTGAAGGCCTGATGGGCGAGCAGCCACGCGTGCGCCCTCTGGGCTGGGATGAGGTCTCTGGAATTCTTCACATGGGTGGCACGATTCTGGGCACCAGCAACAGTGCCAACCCGCTGCGCGATGCGCAGACGCTGGCTCAGGTCGGTCTCAATATCAAGGCGCTGGCGCTGGATGTGGTGGTTGCCATTGGCGGCGACGGCACCATGAGCCTGGCCCATGGGCTGGAGCAGGTGGGTCTGCAATGTGTGGGCGTGCCAAAAACCATTGATAACGACATTGCCAGCTGCGAGCGCAGCTTTGGCTTTGATACGGCCGTTGCCACGGTGACGGAAAGCCTGCGCCGCATCGAGAGCACGGCTATGAGTCACCACCGCGTGATGATTGTGGAGACCATGGGCCGCCATGCGGGCTGGCTGGCGCTGGAGGCTGGCATTGCAGGGGCCGCCGACATCATTTTGCTGCCCGAAATTGACTATGACCTGCAGGCCATCATCAAGGTCTGCCAAGCGCGCGAAGAGCGTCAGCGCTACACCATCATCTGCATTGGCGAGGGTGCCAAGGAAAGTGGTCAGAGCCTGACGGTGCGCGAGCGCATTGCGCACAGCCCCGACCCGGTGCGCCTTGGCGGGGTAGGCCATGTGCTGCGCGAGCGCCTGCAGCCTCATCTCAAGAGCGAGGTGCGCGCCACGGTGCTGGGCCATGTGCAGCGCGGTGGTGACCCAACGCCTTTTGACCGCGTACTGGCCACGCAATTCGGCCACCACGCAGCGCAACTGGTGCTGGGCGGCCAGATGGGCCATATGGTCACGCTGCAAAACGGGCGTATTGGCAGCGTGGCGATTGCCGATGTGGCCAACACCCAGCGCACGGTGCCGCTGGACAGCCCGCTGCTGAGCATGGCGCGTGATATCGGTATTTGCTTTGGCGAGGCTTAGGCTGCGCTAAGGTGTGAGCCTGCGCGCACTTTCCGCGCGCCGGAGAGATACAGCATGGACCGACATGAAGAAGCCGTGATGCAGTTGCTCACGGCCAACGGCGAAACCTTTGTGGCCCCCAAATACGAGCTGACCGAAGGCTGGCAATGCCCGGCCTTTGTGGCGCTGCGGCCTGCGCGCCGTCAGGTCTATGTGGTGGAAGTCTCGGCCTCGGGCTACCCGCTGGCGCTGGTCAACCGCCTCAATGAACGCATTGAGAAATGGTATGCGCCACTGCTGACGCAGCTGCACGGCCTGAACATCACGCAGCCTGACTGGGAAATTGCCTGCCTGGTGTTTGTGCGCAGCGATCAGGTGGACTGGCTTAAAGAGCGTGTCAAGGACATGAGCGGCGTGCATGTGCTGAGTCTGGAGCAAGCCAGCAGCCCCTGGGGTTGGGACGATGTGGTCTGGACTTCAGACATGGCGTTCGACAGCGGCGGCATTCCGCAACGCGGCGTTAAAACAGCCGCTCTCACGCATTGATGTTGATCGCCTTCTTTTTAATGAAAATGGCCTGTGGCGCGCTTGCATGAAGCGCATTCAGCTATTGATTTCATAGAAACTGGAGACGGCTGTGAGTGATTTGAACCCATCCCAAGGCTTTGCCGAGCAACTGCGTCAGTCCTGCATTGAGGACTGGAATGCCTGCGTGCAGCACCGCTTCGTCCATGAGATTTTTGATGGCTCGCTGGATGACGCCTTGCTGCGCCACTATCTGGTGCAGGACTATCAGTTCATCAACCGCTTTGTGGCCCTGCTGGGTGCAGCCATTGCCAGCGCCGATGTGTTTGCGCCGCGCGTGGTGTTGTCGCAATTTGCGGGCATGGTGACCAGCGACGAAAACACGTATTTTCTGCGCAGCTTTGACATGCTGGGTGTGCCGGAAGACCAGCGCCTGACGCCTGAGCTGACTGCGCCCACCAAGGCTTTTCAGCAGCTCATGCATGAAGCCGCGCAAAGCCTGAACTACGCCAACTGCATGGCTGTGCTGGCCGTGGCCGAAGGCATTTATCTGGACTGGGCCGATCAGCCTGCAAAAAAGCACCTGCCCATGCCCGAGCGCTTTGAGCATTCGGAATGGATCGTGCTGCATGCCAATGACTTCTTTCGCGGCTTTGTGGGCTGGCTGCGCAGCGAGCTAGACCGTATCGGCCCCACGCTGGATGAAACTCAAAAGGCCGAAGCTACCCATTACTTTCAGCGAGCCGTAAAGCTGGAGCGCCAGTTTTTTGACCATGTCTATGAATAAACGAAAAACCTGGCTGGCCGCCATATTGCTGTGTGCCACTGGTGCGCCGGCCATGGCGAGCAACTGGGAGATCTGCGATCTCAAGGTCGAGGTGCGCGATAAGCAAACCGGCCGCAGCCAGTTGCAGACCCGCGTGATCGAAAGCCGGGCCAAGGGTCAGGCCGAATGTCCGCAGGCGGGGACTGTACTGAGCTTCAGGCCCGAAACCACCGACTATCAAAGCGAGCTGCCGCGCCGCCAATGGCCCAAGCCTGGCACCACGGTGAAGGTGCGCTACCGCTATCTGGATGGCGAGTGCAAGGATCGGGGTCCCTGCCGCATTGAGCATTATTCGCCGGTGTTGAATTAGGCTTTTATCTAGCCTTGGCGCTTGTTTATCAATGGGTTAATGCTATGAGTTGAGTAGCAATGAATCGCGATGCTGGCAGAAAAGTGTTGTGACCATCTAGTGTTAGTGGCCTTGAGGTAGATCAAGTTTTTGGGAGTGCCAAAATCTATAGTCATCAGACCCCTCAGGGGGACGGGCCATGAGCCTCGCAAGCGCCCACCGGGCGCTTTTTTGATGACAGAAATCAGGAGACATTCCATGCCAAAAATTGCTTTGACCACGTTGGCGCTGGCTTGCGCCGTATTGACGGGCTGTGCCAGCACCGGCTCTCAGCCACTGGCCAGCTCCTCGCCGCAGGTGCAAGCCGCGTGCAAGGCGATCACAGAGCCGGAGGTCGCCGCCCTGTTCGAGCGCTGGAACCAGTCGCTCAAGAGCCTCAGCGCAACAGAAGTGGTGAAGAACTATGCAGCCCGCTCCATTTTGCTGCCGACGGTCTCCAACAAGGCGCGCTTGAGCGCTGCCGAGAAGCAAGACTATTTCGTTCACTTTCTGGAAAACCAGCCCGAGGGAAGCATCGACATGCGCTTTGTCGACATTGGCTGCAACACCGCGCTGGATGCCGGTCTCTACACCTTTAGCTTTGCCAAGACAGGCGCCAAGGTCAGCGGACGCTACAGCTTTACCTATGGCTGGGATGGTCAGCAGTGGTTGATCACCAGCCATCATTCCTCGGCCATGCCCGAGAAGGATTGAAGCCCTGCACCTTTATGATGGCGGGCTTGCCGCACGCTGGGGCTCTGCTCCCTGCGTGTTTTTGACCGCCATTCAAGGCTTTTTGCCCGCTGGAACACCTGATGACCACCTTAGGAACGCCTCTCTCCCCCAATGCCACCAAAGTCATGCTGCTGGGCAGCGGCGAACTGGGCAAGGAAGTGCTGATTGCGCTGCAGCGTCTGGGCGTGGAAACCATTGCGGTGGATCGTTACGAGAACGCTCCCGGCCAGCAGGTGGCCCACCATGCGCGCACTATCACCATGAGCGACCCGGCCCAGCTCAAAGCACTGATTGAGGAAGTCAAGCCCGATCTGGTCGTGCCCGAAATTGAAGCCATTGCCACGCCCATGCTCGAAGAGCTGGAGGCCGCAGGCGTCATCACCTGCATCCCCACTGCCCGTGCCACGCGACTGACCATGGATCGTGAAGGTATTCGCCGTTTGGCTGCGGAAACACTGGGCCTGCCCACCAGTCCCTACCGTTTTTGCGACTCGCTTCAAGAGCTGCAAGCCGCCATTGACGGCAGCGATGGCCAGCCTGCAATTGGCTACCCCTGTGTAGTCAAGCCCGTGATGAGCAGCTCTGGCAAGGGGCAGAGCAAGATCGACGGTGCAGCCGATGTGTCTGCCGCATGGGACTACGCCATGGCTGGTGGCCGTGTGGCCAAGGGCCGGGTCATCGTTGAAGGCTTTATCGACTTTGACTACGAAATCACCCAGCTGACTGTGCGTGCCAAGGGTGCTGACGGTCAGGTCGAAACCCATTTCTGCGATCCCGTGGGTCACATACAGCAGGCCGGTGACTATGTGGAAAGCTGGCAGCCCCATCCCATGCATCCCGCTGCGCTGGAAAAGTCACGCCAGATCTCCAAGGCTGTTACCGATAACTTGGGTGGTCTGGGCCTGTTCGGCGTCGAGCTGTTTGTGAAGGGCGAGCAGGTATGGTTCAGCGAAGTCTCGCCCCGTCCGCACGATACGGGTCTGGTCACGCTGGCCACCCAATGGCAAAGCGAGTTTGAGCTGCACGCCCGCGCCATTCTGGGTCTGCCGGTGGATGCCAGCCTGCGCAACCCCGGTGCCAGCGCTGTGATCTATGGCGGTCAAGATGCCGAAGGTCTGGTGTTTGATGGTGTGGATGAAGCGCTGGCCATGCCCGGTACGGACATTCGCCTGTTTGGCAAACCCGAGAGCTTTGTGAAGCGCCGCATGGGCGTGGCGCTGGCGCGCGCTGCCGATGTGGAGCAGGCACGTGTGAACGCCAAGCTGTCCGCCAGCAAGGTCAAGCCGCGACTGCCTTAAATCGCCTGGGCAGCAAAAAGGGCTTCATCAGAAGCCCTTTTATGAATGAAGCAAGCGTTCAGGCCGGTTTGCTGGGCGTTGCAATCTCCATCGCACAGGCTTCTTCATCTTTAGTCGCTGGTGTGCTCTCGGTGACGACAGGCATGCCGCCTTTCCAGCGGCGAATGACGCGCTGGAAGATCAGCGAGTTGGGAATCTGCAGCAGATTGGGCAGGCCTTCGGGCGCACTGTCATCCTGCAGTGTGATGTAGAGCATGTTGAGATCAATCACGCGCCCCTTGGCGCCGGGCTTTTCAGCGCTGTCCAGTACCTCGATGTAGTCACCTAGCCTGAACGGGCTGACGGTGACAATGAGTAGTGCGCAAAAAAGGTTGGAGAGTACGCTCCAGGCGGCAAAAAAGGCGACGGCCCCCACGGTGGCAAAACTGGTAAAGGCAGTCCACAACACGGTGGCTGACATGCCAAGGCGCTCCAGAATCGCCAGAATGGCCGCAGCAATAATGATCCAGCGGAACACTCCGCGCAGCGGCATCAGCAGCTCGTGCGGCAAATCGTAGGCCTTGCCAGCGCGCAAGATGATGCGCTTGATCAGCCAGTTGATCAGCCAGGCCACGAAGATGATGAGAAAAATCTGAACCCCGGGGATCAGGATTTCAAGCCAGTCCTGCATCCATTCGGGCAGGTGCATTTGAAAACGACGCATAACCAGTCACTCAAAAAACGGGAGAGGGCAGTCCAGTAGGACTGACGAAGGAATGCGTCGATCCTAGCGTTTCTTCAAAGCAGAGCGGGGGAACGTCAATCCAGCACGCCCGGCGCCTGCAAAGGCCGTCCCGTAGCAAAGGTGTCGGCTCCCCTCAAGGGGACGCTGGAACGCGGCTAAGGGAGCTAAATCTGCCTTTGCTCGATGGTATCCATCTGCATCTCAAAGCTGAAGAAGCGGTTGCGCCCTTGAGATTTGGCGGCGTACAGCGCTTCGTCAGCCCGCATCAGCATCGATTCAGCGCTGGTGTTTTCATCGGGGATGCAGGTGGTGATGCCGCCAGATAGAGTCAGCAGAATTTCTTCGTCCGAGCCTGCCGGGCGAATCTTGAGGAGCTTGAGCATTTGCCCCAGCGCGCGGGCAAATGTCATGGAGCCCGAGCGAGGTGTATTGGGCAGGACGAGGGCAAACTCTTCGCCGCCATAACGCGCCGCAATATCGCGAGGGCGCACGCAGACCTCGCGCAGCAGGCGGCCCACTTGCCGCAGGCACTCATCGCCTTGAATGTGGCCGTAGGTGTCGTTAAAGAGCTTGAAGTGATCCAGGTCGCAGAGCATCAGCGTCAGCGGCTTGCCTTCGCGGCGGGCCGCTGAGATTTCGGCATGCAGCATGCGGTCCAGCCCGCGTCGATTGACGAGGCCGGTCAGAGCATCCAGCTCGACCATTTCATTGAGCTTCTGATTGGCCAGGTGAAGCTCTGCGGATACGGTGACCAGACGGCGGCGCATGTCCAGCAGGCGGCGCATGGCACGCAGCTTGGCGACCAGCACAATGGGTTTGACGGGTTTGACCAAGTAGTCATCGCCACCCGCTTCAATGCCGCGCCAGACGTCCAGATCGTTGTCCAGACCGGATAAGAAAATAATGGGCGTCCATTCGCCGGGCTCGGCTTCGCGCAGCTGGCGGGCGACCCAGTAGCCGTCTTCACCTGGCAGGCGAATGTCCAGCAGCACCAGATCGGGCCGTTCGCTGCGGAACAGTGCCAGGGCCGAGCGGCCATTCTCGGCTTCCAGAACCTGGGTGACACCTGCCTGATGCAGTTCGGTGACTAGCGCAGCACGCATGACAGCCTGATCTTCCACTACAAGGACGGAAAACGGCGCGCCAGATTCCGGAGAGGAAAAGCGCGCACCACTGGATTCGATGGCAGGTGAAACGAAGGATGGCAAAGCTGTCATGTGGCAGAAGATAAAACGAGGTCAGGCCAAATCTGTCAATCAGTCAGCAAGCAAGAGAAATATTTTGTTACTTTATACGCTAGTTTCAAAAAAGAATCTCCCGTAGAGCCGCTGAGCTACCTCAGGCCAAGGTGAGCGAGGAATGGGCCTTGCAGGCCTCGTCATGCCAGGTCACAAAAGCCTGTGCTTCAGCGCACTGAGTTGCAGCGCCCAGTTGAGCGAGATAACGGCAAGCGGCGAATTGTGCAGACTGTGCCTCATAAATATCAACCCACTGCTGGCGTGCGGCTTGATAGGCTGCAGGCAAGGGCCAGCGGCGCTCCTGAGTGGACAAACCATTCAAGTTCATACGCCAGGGCTTGCCGCTGACGCGAGCGCGAAAGCATTGCTGCTTGGCGCAGAGCAAGGCATACAACGGGTCCACTTCTAGCTGGTTGAAAAGGGTTTGCGTTTCGGGTGCGCTGGGAGTGAGTGCAGTGTGGGTCACTATGACCCGCAGCCCCTTGGGCGTCTCATACACACGCAGCCCCCAGTCAGGGTGTGCTGCTGAGAAGGCCTGTACCTTTTCCAGAGCGGCCTGGGTGGGTGACGGTTGGTTTGCAACTGTGCGCAGTTGCTGGCGGGCATGAAACCACTTGCGTATGCCTGACCAGAAGATCAGGCCGATGCTGGCAATGATCAGCATCAACACTGCCAGACCCAGATTCCAGACCATCGGTGTGACCCACAGCCAAGGCAAGGCCATGGCCAGCAAGATAGTGGAGATGAAGGGGAAATGGGGAGGCTTTTTTTGGGGCGGAAAGTCCAGGTCCGCAATGGCCACATGCTCTGTATTGAGGCACTTTGCGCCATAGCTGTTGCGTGTCATCACGGTGAGACCACGCCGCTCCAGCACTTCCTCGCGAATCGGCGTGCTGCCGTTCAGTCCATATTCACCCATCCATTCCATGCGCTCGAAGTCTGAGGGCTGGTTGCTTTCTACGGGTGCGTTAAGCGCCGCATCCAGCGCTTGCTGCGCGCGCTGTTGTGCATGGGTGTGCGCATCGTGCTCGCTGCGGTCAGACCAGCCCCAGCGCTGGACGGTGACCCCATGGCGAATACCTGTTTGATGGCGCAGTCGTACTTGCGCCCAGTACTGAGGAATCTGCATGTCAGCCAGTATAGCCAGAGCCCTCTCTGAAATCAGAGGGCTGCTGGGGCGCGGGGCGTAGGCGTGCTTGTCTCTTTTATTCAGGTGCTGAGAGTAATGGCTGCGTCAGTAGACGCCCATCACATTGACTTGGTGATAGTGCACAGTCAAGGCATTACTCAATTGCAGTGCCTGTGCGCGCGTGGCTTCATCGGCTTCGAGCCCCAGACCAAAAAAGTACAGGTCGTGGCTGCTGTTATCGACAAAAATCACTGCTGAATATGAGACATGCTGCTTTTAGATCTGTAGTCAGAAAAGGGGGAGTCTGAGGGATCTTGCGATCATGGTTGGATCGCATGTACTCATAAAACACGGGACTTGATGGTGAAACAGTATCAGGGCCTTCAGTACCAGAAATGCAATCAGCATAGCGCTTAAAACACAACGCACTAGCGCGCTAGTGACGGGCGGATGCTATGGGCGTTGATCACCTAGTGTGAGCTGTGGGGCAGGCGGCTACCCCTCAGTCGATGAATTCAATAAGGGTGACGACCCTCGGGCAGATATGCCTGCCTACTGTCATGCCCATCGCCATGCCCAGAGTGCGCGGGCGCTGGGCATGGTGGCGCGAATGCTGGATCAGCTTTCGCGGCGCAAAGCAGGGAACAGAATCACATCGCGGATGCTTGCGCTGTCGGTCAGCAGCATCATGAAGCGGTCAATGCCGATGCCACAACCACCTGTGGGGGGCATGCCGTATTCCAGCGCGCGCACAAAGTCCTGGTCAAAGTACATGGCTTCGTCATCGCCGCTGTCCTTGGCATCGACCTGGGCGTTGAAACGCGCAGCCTGGTCTTCCGCATCGTTGAGCTCAGAGAAGCCGTTGCCGAATTCGCGGCCGGTGATGTAGAGCTCAAAGCGCTCGGTCACTTCAGGGCGATCGTCATTGGCGCGGGCCAGAGGCGAGATTTCTGTAGGGTGTTCCATTATGAAGGTGGGGTTCCACAGCTTCTCTTCCACCACTTCTTCGAAGTACAGCACCTGCAGGCTGGCCAGTGTGCGGGTCGAGAGTTTGTTCTTCTCTTCCTTCATGCCCAGCTTCTGCAGGGCGTTGGTCAGCCACTCGCGGTTGGTGACGTTTTCGCCAGCTTCGGTGTACTTGACGATGGCTTCCACGATGGTCAGGCGCTCAAACGGAGCTTCCAGATCCACGGGCTTGCCGCCGTAAGTCAGCTGCAGCGTGCCCACGGCCTTCATCGCGGCGTCGCGGATCAGCGCTTCGGTGTAGTCCATCAGGTCCTGGTAGTTCCAGTAGGCCGCGTAGAACTCCATCATGGTGAACTCGGGGTTGTGGCGCACCGAGATACCTTCGTTGCGGAAGTTGCGGTTGATCTCGAACACGCGCTCGAAACCACCGACCACCAGACGCTTGAGGTATAGCTCGGGCGCAATGCGCAGATACATCTCCTGATCCAGCGCGTTGTGATGTGTCACAAACGGCTTGGCATTGGCTCCACCGGGGATGGGGTGGAGCATGGGGGTTTCGACTTCGAGGAAGCCGTTTTGCACCATGAAGTCGCGCAGGCCGGACACGGCCTTGCTGCGGGCCACAAAGCGCTTGCGGGCGTCCTCGTCCATCATCAGGTCGACATAGCGCTGGCGGTACTTTTGTTCCTGGTCGGCCATGCCGTGGAACTTGTCGGGCATGGGGCGCAGACTCTTGGTGAGCATGCGAATCTTGGTGGCCTTGATCGACAGCTCGCCGGTCTTGGTCTTCATCAACTGGCCTTCGACGGCGATGATGTCGCCCAGGTCCCACTTCTTGAAATCGGCATACACCTCTTCACCCACGGCGTCGCGGGTGACATAGGCCTGGATGCGACCGGTGGCGTCTTGCACGGTGGCAAAGCTGGCCTTGCCCATGACGCGCTTGAGCATCATGCGGCCTGCCACGCTGACGGTGACGGCAGCTGCGTCCAGTGCTTCAGCTTCCTTATCGCCATGCTCGGCAATCAGCGCTTCGGCGCGGTGCTCAGGCTTGAAGTCATTGGGGAAGGCGGCGATGCCCTGGGCCTTGGCGTGCTCGCGCAAGGCTTTGAGTTTTTCGCGGCGCTCAGCGATGAGTTTGTTTTCGTCCTGAGGGGCGGTGTTTTCTGCCGCAGAAGAGGTGTTTTGTTCAGTCATGAAAAGAGAGCGCCAGCGACAAGCGCCGGTTTGAGTCCACAAGGGAATGATGGGAGGCGGCAAGGATTGCGCAGCCCGAAAGCGGAGATTTTAAGTTTTTTGCCGAGGCAGCGGCGAACAGCCGGGCAAAGCGCTGACTGGAACTGCGGTATGCGGTTTATTGGCAGCGTTGAGTCATCAAGAAATTATGGCGATTACTATCAAAATAAGAGCTGTTGGCGCTTTTATTTATTGGGGTACAGCCTGATTTTTATGAATCTGGCGCAGATGGCATGCCGGCAATGCCGCTTTGGTCGAGCACGTCTGCAATCAGCTCCAGTCGCAGCAGCGGGGCGTCCAGTGTCATGAGCTGCTGCTTGACGCGTACTGGCAGCGGCAGCATCTCTGCCCAGCGATTGGCCACCCAAGCGCAGTCATGCATCTGCTCGGGTGTGGGAAGCTGGGCATGGTCAGGGTCGTGGCCATGCAGATTGAGCAGAGCCTGTGCCAGGGCGTATGCAGTGCTGCGTAAATGCGGTGGTACGGCGACTTTGGGGTCGGCTGGCAGCATGTTCACATCGGCCACCCACAGGCCGTGCGGCAGTTGCCAGCAGTGCTGAATATGAAAGCGCTGCGTGCCCTGGCATTGCAGATGCAGCAGGCCGGACAGGGGTGAATCGAGCCGGGTGATGTGGGCCAGCACCCCTTCGGCGTGGAGCTGCTCTCCCTTTGAGCTCGCCTTGCGCACTTCATGGCCCAGTTGCAGCGCCACCACCCCGAAAGGTGCGCCTGCGTGTTGGCATTTGCGGACCATGTCCAGATAGCGCACTTCAAAGACCTGCAGGCTCAGCAGGCCTTCAGGAAACAGCACCGTGTTCAAAGGGAACAGGGGCAGGGAGTGCAGACTTTGTGTATCAGTCATGGTGCGCGGCTATCATCCCACGAATAGGCGACGCGTTCGCTGCTTCCTGAATTGAGTCACATGCTGTTTGAAATTGTTTTGTTCCTGCTGGACGTTGTTGTCGGATTGATCAGCGGCGCTTGCCTGTTGCGCATGTATATGCAGGCACAGCGTGTGCCCTTCGGTAACCCCGTGGGGCAGTTGGTGTTTGCCTTGAGCGACTGGATTGTGATGCCGCTGCGCAAGATCGTTCCCGCCAAAGGCCGCTGGGACAAATCAAGCCTGCTGGCCGCCTTTCTGCTGCAATTTGCACAGGTGCTGCTGATCTGGCTTCTGCTGGGAGCCAAAAGCACGGCGCTGGCCCTGCCCTGGCTGGCCTTCTGCGGGCTGCTCAAAGTCATCCTGTCGGGGATGGTGGGCATTTTGCTGGTCTTCGTGATTCTTTCCTGGGTGCAGCCTTACTCGCCCATTTATGGGGTGCTGCAGCGCCTGTCAGACCCGTTGGTCGCTCCCATTCGCAAGGTGGTGCCCCTGATCGGCAATGTGGACTTTTCGTCGCTGATCGCCTTGATTATTCTGCAGGTGCTGCTGATGGTGCTCAACTACGTGCAGGCGGGTGGGCTGGTGACGATTGCAGGACTGTGAGCCACTGAAGCCGTCGACGCATGGGGCGAGCTCCTGCCCTTAAAAATATATGAAAAAAGCGGCTAACGCAGACAGAATCTGCGCTAGCCGCTTTTCTTTTGATAGCGAAGTGGCTTATTCCACTGCGTCAGCAGGCAAGCGTTGCAGCATAGCCAGCGAACTGGAGATGCGGTCGCGCAGTTCGCGGCGGTCGACAATCATGTCCACAGCGCCCTTTTCCTGCAGGAACTCGGCACGCTGGAAGCCTTCAGGCAGCTTCACGCGTACCGTGGTCTCGATCACGCGGGGGCCGGCAAAGCCGATCAGGGCCTTGGGTTCTGCAATCACAATATCGCCCACAAAGGCGAAGCCGGCAGACACGCCGCCCATGGTGGGGTCGGTCAGCACGGAGATATAGGGCAGGCCCTTCTTGGCCAGGCGGGTCAGCGCCGCATTGGTCTTGGCCATTTGCATTAGCGAGAGCAGGCCTTCCTGCATACGGGCACCACCGGTGGCCGTGAAGCAGACGAAGGGCACTTTTTGCTCAATAGCGGTTTCGACGCCGCGCACAAAGCGCTCGCCGACCACGGAGCCCATGGAGCCGCCCATGAAGTCGAACTCAAAGCAGGCCACGACCATGTTGATGCTCTTGACGGAGCCGCCCATGACGATCAGGGCATCTGTCTCGCCGGTGTTCTCTAGCGCTTCTTTCAGGCGCTCGGGGTACTTGCGGCTGTCCTTGAACTTCAAGGGGTCAACAGGAATGACTTCCTGGCCGATTTCGTAGCGGCCTTCAGCGTCGAGGAAATGGTTCAGACGCGCACGCGCACCGATGCGGTGGTGATGACCGCAGGTGGGGCAGACGTTCTGGTTCTTTTCCAGATCGGTCTTGTACAGAACGGATTCGCAGCTGGGGCATTTGATCCACAGACCTTCGGGAATCTGCTGGTGGCGTTCCGTCGGGTTAGTCTGCTGGATTTTTGCAGGCAGAAGTTTTTCAAGCCAGGACATGGTTGTTTCCTTTTCAGTTTCCACTGCACTGCGCGCCACCCGCAACCCATGAGAGCGGCGCGGCGCAGGCACTGGCGCAATCCCGGTCAGGGACAGCGAGCAAGGGCCGCCCCGCTGCGAGGCTGTCGTCCCCCTTCTAGGGGGAAGCGGCAAAGCCGCTCAGAGGGTGGCTGATTTCAGGGGAGCATTATGCGTCGAGTGCCTTACGCACGCCGCGCAGAAAGTCTATTGCCAGAGGCACGATTTTTTCATGCGGCTGGTTGTCGAGCAGATCAATGATGCGGCTGCCAATGATGACGGCATCGGCCACCTGGCCTACGGTCTGGGCAGTCTGGGCATCGCGAATGCCAAAGCCCACGCCCACGGGGATGTTCACATGCTTGCGAATGCGGGGCAGCATGGCTTCCACCGCAGCAGTGTCGAGTGCGCCGGAACCGGTCACGCCCTTGAGCGAGACATAGTAGACATAGCCGGTGGCCACGCGAGCCACTTGCTGCATGCGCTCGTCTGTGCTGGTGGGGGCCAGCAGGAAGATGAGGTCCATGTCGCGGGCTTTGAGCTTGGCGGCAAACTCTTCGCACTCTTCAGGTGGGTAGTCCACGATGAGGATACCGTCCACGCCAGACTCGCAGGCGTGATTGACGAAGGCGTCTTCACCGTGAACCTGGTCGTAGCGCTCGACCGGGTTGGCATAACCCATGAGCACCACGGGCGTGGCCTGGTCCTTTTTACGGAACTCGGCCACATAGGCCAGCACCTGGGCCATGCCCACGCCGTTGGCGATAGCCTTGTCACCCGCACGCTGGATGGTGGGGCCGTCGGCCATGGGGTCGGAGAAGGGCACGCCCAGCTCGATCACGTCGGCACCGGCTTCCACCATGCCGTGCATGAGGGAAGGGGTGATGGCTGCAAAGGGGAAACCAGCTGTCACATAAGGAATCAGCGCCTTGCGGCCTTCTTCCTTGAGTTTGCTGAATGTGTCGGAAATTCGGCTCATAACTTGTTGCTCCCACCTGCGGCTGGCTTGGCCGCATCGTGGCCGGGTGCACCCTTGACGGTGAGGCCGCGCATGGATGGGCGGTCAAAATATTCGGCACCCGACAAGTCGGCAACGGTGCCAATGTCCTTATCGCCGCGGCCAGAGAGGCTGACCAGAATGGACTGGTCGGTGCGCATGGTCTTGGCCAGTTTCATGGCGTAGGCCACGGCATGGCTGGATTCCAGCGCGGGGATGATGCCTTCGGCACGGCACAGGTAGTGGAAGGCGTCCAGCGCTTCGGTGTCGGTAATGCCCACGTACTGGGCGCGACCGATTTCCTGCAGCCAGGCGTGCTCAGGGCCCACGCCGGGGTAGTCCAGACCGGCGCTGATGGAGTGGGTCTCCAGAATCTGGCCGTTGTCGTCTTGCATGATGAAGGTGCGGTTGCCGTGCAGCACGCCCGAGCTGCCTTTTTGCAGCGATGCCGAGTGCTTGCCGGTTTCCAGGCCTTCGCCAGCCGCTTCTACGCCGATCAGCTGGGTGTTTTCAAAGGGAATGTAGGGGTAGAAGATACCCATGGCATTGCTGCCGCCGCCCACACAGGCCACCACCGCGTCGGGCTGGTGGTCAGGGCCCAGAAACTCGGGCATCTGCGTCAGGCACTCTTCGCCAATCACCTTCTGGAAGTCGCGCACCATCATGGGGTAGGGGTGCGGACCCGCCACCGTTCCGATGATGTAGAAAGTGTTGTCCACATTGGCCACCCAGTCGCGCATGGCCTCGTTGAGGGCATCCTTCAAGGTCTTGCTGCCGGATTCCACGGGCACCACGGTGGCGCCCAGCAGCTTCATGCGGTAGACATTGGGGCTTTGGCGCTTCACGTCTTCGGCGCCCATGTAAACGATGCATTCCAGGCCGTAGCGCGCGCAGATGGTGGCGGTTGCCACGCCATGCTGGCCGGCACCGGTCTCGGCAATGATGCGCGGCTTGCCCATGCGCTTGGCGAGCATGGCCTGGCCAATCACGTTGTTGATCTTGTGCGCGCCGGTGTGGTTCAGGTCTTCACGTTTCAGATAGATCTGAGCGCCACCCATTTCGCGCGACATGCGGTCTGCGTGATAAACGGGCGAAGGGCGACCCACATAGTGAGCCAGCTCGGACTGGAATTCAGCGATGAACTCAGGGTCGTTCTGGTATTTGGCGTAGGCATCACGCAGCTCGACAAGAGCGTGCGTCAGGGTTTCGCTGGCGAAGCTGCCTCCGTAGCGACCGAAGTGGCCGTGGACGTCAGGGTACTGGTATTCAAACATGTGTCAGTCTGCAAAATTTGTGCATCAGCTGCGCGTACGGCAGCAATGAAGCGGTGAATCTTGTGGGCATCCTTGATGCCTTTGAGGGGCTTGCCATCAGGGCCGTCGGCCTCGACGCCCGAGCTCACATCAATGGCAAGCGACAGCCCGCGAGGGCGTACTTGCAAGATGCCATCGGTCACGTTTGCAGGCGTGAGTCCACCAGACAAAACGAGGTGAGAGTCGACGCTTGTTGGCAGAAGTGACCAATTGAATGCTTTTCCGCCGCCGCCATAACCGTCGACATGGGCGTCGAGCAATATGGCCTGGGCTTTTGAATAACGTTGTGCGTATTCTACGAGGTCAAAATGCGCCGCATCATCCCCTAGGGGTATGCGGGCTGCCCGCAGCCAGGGTTGCACGCCCCGGGTTGCGGCTTCGCAGTCTTCGGGGGATTCATCACCGTGAAATTGCACGCAAGCGTTTGGTATTTCTGCGCAAGCAGCTATGACATTGCTAGCAAATTCATTCACAAAAAGCAAAACAGGTGTGACAAACGGCGGCAGGCGCCTGGCCAGCTCTGCCGCGCGTTGCAGCGTGACTGCGCGGGGGCTTTTGGCGTAGAGTACAAAGCCGATCGCGTCAGCACCAGCCGCGACTGCCGCGACTACATCTTGCTCGCGGGTCAGGCCGCAGATCTTGATCCGGGTTCGGTTCATGGCAACCAGTCAAAGCCCACCGTACGGGTGGGTAGGCCCCATTTTCCATCGTAAATGGGGCCGAGGAAGTAGAGACCATCTGGCGAAAAAGTGGGGGCAGCAGCATCACGCGAGCGGGCTGCAAGCACGGTTTTCATCCATTCAGGTGGATATTGGCCCTGACCAATGGCAATCAGGCAGCCCATGATGTTGCGCACCATGTGGTGCAAAAAAGCGCTGCCATCAAACTCGAAGCGCCAGTAGCAGCATTCCATAGGCTCGGTATCACCGGGGCGCATGGAGCTGGCTGCCGCTTCACGAGAGCCGCCGCTGGTCATGCGACGGGTGACGCGTATGTCATACAGAGTCTTGACCGGCGTCTTGGCCTGACAGCCTGAGGCTCGGAAAGACGAGAAGTCATGCTCGCCCACCAAATACTGTGCGGCCTTTTGCATGGCCTCGCCATCGAGAGGGTAGAACATCCAGCCCACGCGGCCCGCTTCTACGCTGGGGCGCACAGGCGACTGCATCAGCACATAGGCATAGCGGCGGCCCGTGGCGCAATAGCGTGAGTGAAATTCTTCAGACACGGGCTGCGCCCATTGCACGGCAATGTCGGCAGGCAAAAAGGTATTGGTGCCGCGCACCCAGGAGTAGGGCGCACGGTCCAGTTCAGTATCGAAGTGCACGACTTGCATCAGGCCGTGAACACCGGCATCGGTGCGGCCTGCGCAAATTGTGGACACTTTTTCAGCAGCAAAGCGGCCCAGGGCCGCTTCGAGTTTGTCTTGTACGGTGTTGCCGGAGGACTGGCTTTGCCAGCCCTGGTAGGCCTGACCGTTGTAGCTTACGCCAAGAGCTATGCGCATTGCATGGCTCCCGGCGCTGGGGGTAAACGCATCAAATCAATTAACCAATCTGAGAGAGCAGGCTTTGTGCCTTGGCTTTGAGATCGCCATGAGCTTCGGCGATCACTTCCTCTATGAGTGTACGCGCTCCGTCACTATCGCCGATGGCGTTGAACTCTTCGGCCAAAGCTAGCTTGGTTGCCAGCGGGTCTTCGGGTTCAGCAGGCGATGCGACGGCGTCAAGGTTCACTGCATGGTTGGGCATGCCCAGGTCCAGCGACAGGCCACCCAGGTCGAAAGTGGGTTCGACTTTTTGGGCACTGATGGCGGGGCTGCTGCCAGCATCAATCGGCAGCTGCAAGGTCATGGCTTCGGTACTGCGACTTTCTTCCTCTGACGCAGCTTTGTGAGGTGCCAGTTCAGAGGGGGAAATGTCTTTTTCTTCCGTGCTTTCAGTAACGGACTGAAGCGGCAGAGTGAAACTGTCGAGGTCAAACTCCAGCGCATTCAGCGAGCCTTGCTCGATAGGCATAGCTACAGGTGCTGCTGCGGGCGCTGGGGCTTGCGATGCAGTGGCGGGTAGGCTGAACGAGGCTAGGTCATCCAGATCAAGGCTCAGGCCATTGTCTGCGGCATGTGCAGGGCTGGCTGAGGCTGCAGCAGGCGCTTCCCATTGCGCAAGCGAGGCGAAGTCCTGCTCGCTTGGCTGCTGTGCTGCTGGCGTTGCGGCAACGGGTGCTGCGGCAGGCGACAGGCCGCCTGGCAGATCCAGGTCCATGTCGAAGTCCAGGCCGGCTGGCTGAGTAGGAGGACCTTCGCGGTCGGCTTCCTTGGCAGCAGCCAGTGCCGAGCCAAAGGCAACCGCAGCAGCGCCAGCTGTCAGGGCTGAGGCGGGGTCGGTGGGGCTGAATGCATTGCTCATGCTTGCAGCTGCATCAGAGTGGTGGGGCTGAGGCGAGCCACCGGGTTGGTACAGCGCGTTGTCAGAGTCGAGGATTCGGCCCTGATCCGCCAAGCGTTGCCATTCTGGGCCCTTGCCCTGAGTCAGTCCGTACAGATTGTTGGCGACCGATGCATAGGCCATGCGGTCATGGCGTTTGGCATAGATCTCGGCCAGCTTCTGGTGCAGAACCAGTCGGTTGGGGTCAGTGCGCAGCGCCTCCTTGAGAATTTCTTCGGCCTGCAGGTCGCGGCCATAGGCCAGGTACACATCAGCCTCGGCCAATGGGTCCACGTCACCGGCGTCCAGCTGGCTTGGTGAGTACTGCATGGACTGAGCCGACAGCTGGCTGCTGTTGGTCGTGGTGTCCACGCGCTGGCCACCGCTGGCTCCAAAAAAGGAGTCTGCGGAAAGCTGGCTGTCACCCAAAGTGCTGTCTGCGCCAGCGGCTGCTGCCTTGCGGCGTTGCATGACTCGATAGCCACCGTAGCCCAGCAGCAATGCGAGCAGGGCTGCACCGGCCAGAGGAATGGTGGGGTCTTCCATCAAACCATCGATAAAGCTGGGTTCTTCAGGCGCAGCAACAGGTGCCGGAGCTGGTTTGGGTGGCACAACCGGAGCTGGCTGTGTCGCTGCTTCTGCGGGCACAGCTTCTGGGGTTTTCTCTCCACCTTCTGCTGGCGCGTTGGCGGCATCGGCGGGCTTGGTTGCTTCAGGCGCTGCGGCCTCTGCTGGGGCCGTAGCTGCAGCAGGGGGCGCTGCAGTTGCTGCCGTATTGGTGGTTGCTGTAGTTGCGGAGGGCACGCTCAGGCCCGGGGCTTGTGGCGCTGCTGCACCCGCTGTGGCTGCAGGGCTGCCAGCGGGCTTGGTGGCGGCAGCAATCTGGCTCAGTTCGGCCATATTGCGTTTGAGCTCATCAGCGCGAGCTGTCTGATCTGCAGTCTGCTTTTGCTGTGCCAGTTGTTCGTCTGCGGCAGTGCCCTTGACTGTGCCCTTGGACAGGGTCAGCTTGTCTGGAGCAGCAGTGCTGGGCTTGGCATCCTCGACATGCGCCTGAACCTGACCGGATGCGCTGCGCGATGCGGCCTCGACCGTGGCCACAGGGGCTACGCCAGCCAGTTGGCGGCGAAATTGGTTGAAGTCCTGCGACTGGGCCGCCATGATCTGGCGCGCTTCCTTGACGGAAGTGGACTGAGTCGTTGCTTCGTCGGGCAACTGAACCACGGCACCACTGCGCATGCGGTTGATGTTGCCGTTGATGAATGCTTGTGGGTTGCTGCGCAGCATGGCGACCAGCATCTGATCCAGAGAAACGCCGGCAGGCTTGTATGCGGCAGCAATGCGGCCAGCGGTGTCGCCGGCCTTTACGCGAACCTCACCCTTGGTGCTGGAAGGCGTTGCGGCAGCGGTACCGGTCTTGCGTTGAGGCTTGGCCGATGTGCTGTCCAGATCGCGGTCATTGCGCAGATCTCGGCCTGCTGCTGCCACAGGGGCTGATGTGCGGCGAGCTACCACCGCAGGGCGGGCTGGCATCTCAGCAGGAGCTGCCTGGGCCACCGTTGTCGGTGCAGGTGCGGGGCGGCGCGACGTGGGGGGGTCCAGCAGCAAGGTGTAATTGCGCTGCAGCTTGCCAGAGGCCCAGTTGGCATCAATCACCAGGTCCACAAAGGGATCGTTGACCGGCTGGAAGCTGCTCAGTTGCAGCACAGTTGAGCCATTGGAGCGTTTTTGCACCTTGACGCGAACAGTGTTGGCAGTACCCGAGTACTCCATGCCCTGCGCGCGGAAAGCAGCAGGCGATGCCACCGCAGCTTGCAGGCTGTCGGCTTCCGCTGCGCTGAGCTGAGGAATCTCGACCTCCGCACGCAAAGGCTCTCCCAGAGCCGACTGGACCGTGATACGACCCAGTGCCAATGCCCATGCATCGGTGGCCGAAAGGCTAGACAGAGCGAGGGTGGCTGCGGCGAGCGCAGAGAGTTTCCAGCGTTGCATATGGCATCAAACTTGATTTGTGCAGCCAACAGCCCTTTTTGTTCTTAGCCGGGTTTGTGGCTGCGGTGCACATGTAAATTGAAAAATCCAGCAGTCAATGAGCGGCTCATTGACATGGGGACACTGCTTCCATTGTCAACGACGCTATTGCATTGTGAGCAAAAGCATGCATGGCAAGGCGCGCAATTGTTGTCGATTGGCAACGAGATGCAAATTAATATAGGTTCATTCACAGTCCTTGCTCGGCGGAATAAGCCGAAAAGCCTGAGCTAACCCAAGGCTTGGACAAAAAAAAGCGCCAGACATCATCAGGATGACATGGCGCTTTTCACGGGATCAAGCCGCGCTGCGGCTTGATCGAGGCTGAGATTAATCAGCCAGCAAGATGCGCAGCATGCGGCGCAGAGGCTCGGCAGCGCCCCACAGCAACTGGTCGCCAATTACGAAAGCCGACAGGTACTCGGGACCCATGTTCAGCTTGCGCACGCGGCCCACTGCGACTTCCAGACCACCGGTAGTAGCGGCAGGCGTCAATTCCTTGACGGTCTCTGCGCGATCGTTGGCCACGAACTTGACCCAGGGGTTGCCGCCCTTGATCAGCGCTTCGATCTCTTCAAGAGGCAGATCTTTCTTGAGCTTCAATGTCAAAGCCAGCGAGTGGCAGCGCATGGCACCAATGCGTACGCACAGGCCATCCACGGGGATGGTGGCTTCGGTGCCCAGAATCTTGTTGACCTCGGCCTGGCCCTTCCACTCTTCCTTGGACTGGCCGTTAGGCAGTTGCACATCGATCCAGGGGATCAGGCCGCCAGCCAGAGGTGCACCGAAGAATTCGGTGGATACCTCTTCACGGATGGTGATGGCCACCTTGCGGTCGATTTCCAGAATGGCGGAAGCGGGCGTTGCCAGCTCTGTGGCCACGGCAGCGTGGACCACGCCCATGCCCTTGAGCAGTTCGCGCATGTGGTTGGCACCGCCACCCGATGCGGCCTGGTAGGTCATGGAGGAAACCCATTCCACCAGACCCGCCTTGAACAGACCGCCCAGACCCATCAGCAAGATGGAGTTGGTGCAGTTGCCGCCAATCCAGTTCTTGCCGCCCGCAGCCAGCTTGGCCTTGATCAGCTCGTCGTTGACGGGGTCCAGCACGATGACGGCGTTGTCTTCCATGCGCAGCGAAGACGCCGCGTCAATCCAGTGGCCGTTCCAGCCGGCGGCGCGGATCTGGGGGAATACTTCCTTGGTGTAGTCGCCGCCCTGGCAGGTGATGATGATGTCGCACTTGGACAGCTCGGCGATGTCGTTGGCATCCTTGAGCTGGGTGTGGACCGTAGCCATCGCCGGAGCCTTGCCGCCGGCATTGGAGGTGGAGAAGAACACGGGCTCGATCAGCGCGAAGTCGCCTTCGGCCTGCATACGATCCATCAGCACGGAGCCGACCATGCCGCGCCAGCCCACCAAACCCACTAGTTGCTTGCTCATTTGAAACGCCCTTTCAGTATTGAAAACAGTAGCTTTTGACTGCTTCGTCCGGCTCGTCTGGCCGGAAGGGGCGCACGACGAACCGGGCTGGGTCAGCCTGTAATCGTCTTAATGGTGATTGCGCACGCGTCCACACCGGCTTGAGCAGCAGATGTTGTGGTTTCAGTGATGAAAGGGCGTGTGGCAAACATGACAGTCGTGATTCTAGCCAATGAGTGGAAACCTCAGAGTGTCAGAATCAATGAATTATTTGGTCATTTCGTCAAAAAAATGAATAAATTTTTGACGTTTTGTTGGTTGTTGAATGATTTTTCAAGGCGTTATGCGCTGAATATCGCGCTAGGCCTGCGTTCTGCTCGGTGCAGCTCTTGCAGGAAAGTCCGAGTATTACCTGGCCGGCATGGATGCGGGTCTGAGCGACTTACTATGAAGCAGCCGGATGGATGCACTTCCATCCGGCTTGAATGCTGGTGCCTGAGCCAACTGGGCTCAGGCCTTGACGCATCAGGCTTGCAGCGCCTTGACCACCGCATCGCCCATCTGGCTGGTCGATACCTTGGTTGTGCCTTCGCTGTAGATGTCGGCGGTGCGCAGGCCGTCGGCCAGTACCTTTTGCACAGCAGTTTCGATCTTCTGGGCGGCCTCTTCCATGCCCAGGCTAAAGCGCAGCATCATGGCGGCGCTCAGGATGGTGGCCAGAGGGTTGGCGATGCCCTTGCCAGCAATGTCTGGAGCCGAGCCGTGGCTGGGTTCGTACAGGCCTTGCTTTTTGTCGTTCAGGCTGGCCGAAGGCAGCATGCCGATGGAGCCGGTCAGCATGGATGCCTCGTCGGAAAGGATGTCGCCGAACATATTGCCGGTGACCACCACGTCAAAGCGCTTGGGTTCCTTGACCAGTTGCATGGCGGCGTTGTCCACGTACATGTGGTCCAGCGCCACATCGGGGTACTGCTTGGCGACTTCAGTAACAACGTCCTTCCACAGCTGGAATGTTTCCAGCACATTGGACTTGTCCACGCTGGTTACACGCTTGTCGCGCTTCTGGGCGGCCTGGAAGGCCACGTGGGCAATGCGTTCGATCTCGGGGCGCGAGTAGCGCATGGTGTCGAAGGCTTCTTCGGAGCCGGGGAAGTGACCATCGGGCGATACACGGCGGCCGCGAGGTGCGCCGAAGTAGATGTCGCCGGTCAGTTCGCGGATGATGAGGATGTCCAGACCTGCAACCAGCTCGGGCTTGAGGCTGGAGGCGTGGGTCAGTTCCTTGTAGCAGATGGCGGGGCGGAAGTTGGCGAACAGGCCCAGTGCCTTGCGCAGGCCCAGAATGGCTTGCTCGGGGCGCAGAGGGCGGTCCAGCGTGTCGTACTTCCAGTCGCCAACGGCACCGAACAAAATGGCATCGGCCTCTTGCGCCAGCTTCAGCGTGGCGGGTGGCAGGGGATGGCCAGCGGCTTCGTAGCCAGCGCCGCCTACAGGAGCGGTTTCCATCTCCAGACCCAGATTCAGGACCTCGAGCACCTTGACGGCTTCGGCAATGATTTCTGGGCCAATGCCATCACCGGGCAAAACTGCAATCTTCATGATGTTCCTTTGATTAATTTTGATAGCTGCTTGTGTTTGATATTCAAGGCTTTCATATTGAATTTGCTTTGAAATCCATGGATAAAAGGCGCTAGCAGCTCATTTATTGATAGTTGTACGCCAAGCTGAACTCTTCAACATCCCTCAACTGAGTGAGGCCGGTCAAGCCAGTGTGGACATTGCCTGAACCAAAGCACACCCAAGTGAGGGACGACAAGCATGAGCCGCCTCGCGGCAGAGGCCGTCGTCCCCTTGGGGAAACCGCAAAGCGGCTCAGGGGCTTACTTCTGGATCAGGGTGTGAGCCAGCCAGGGCTTTTGCGCCAGGCGCTCGGCTTCAAAAGTCTTGATCTTGTCGGCATGGCGCATGGTCAGGCCGATGTCGTCAAACCCGCTCAACAAGCAGTATTTGCGGAAGGCGATGACGTCGAAGGGAATTTCTTCGCCTTGTGGGCGAACGATGACCTGGCGCTCCAGATCAATGGTCAGCTCGTAGCCGGGGAAGGCCGCCACTTCATTGAACAGTTGCTCGATCACGGACTCGGGCAGCACGATGGGCAGCAGGCCGTTTTTGAAGCTGTTGTTGAAGAAGATGTCGGCAAAGCTGGGGGCCAGAATGGCGCGGAAGCCGTACTGGTCCAGTGCCCATGGTGCGTGCTCACGGCTGGAGCCGCAGCCGAAGTTCTGGCGGGCGATCAGCACGCTGGCACCTTTGTAGCGCGGCTGGTTCAGCACAAAGTCGGGGTTGGGCTTGCGCGAGGACTCGGGCTGGCCGGGTTGGCCGGGCTGGTCCAGATAGCGCCACTCGTCAAACAGATTGGGGCCGAAGCCGGTCTTCTTGATCGACTTCAGAAACTGCTTGGGAATGATGGCGTCGGTGTCAACGTTCTCGCGGTCCATGGGGGCAACGAGGCCCTTGTGCACGGTGAATTTTTGCATGGCGTGATTCCAGAATCTTGAAGCTTGGCGACTTAAGCGAACTTGCGGATGTCCACGAAGTGGCCGTGAATAGCAGCAGCTGCAGCCATGGCGGGGCTGACCAGGTGGGTGCGGCCACCGGCGCCTTGACGGCCTTCAAAGTTGCGGTTGCTGGTCGATGCGCAGCGCTCGCCGGGCTCCAGGCGGTCAGCATTCATGGCAAGGCACATGGAACAGCCGGGTTCGCGCCATTCAAAGCCTGCGGCCTTGAAGATCACATCCAGACCTTCGCGCTCAGCCTGTTCTTTGACCAGGCCAGAGCCGGGTACGACCAGTGCCTGCTTGATGTTTTTGGCGACCTTCTGGCCCAGCTTCTTCACTATGGCAGCGGCTTCGCGCATGTCTTCGATGCGGCTGTTGGTGCAGGAGCCAATGAACACCTTGTCCACGAAAATGTCGTTCAGTGGCTTGCCGGGCTCCAGCGCCATATAGGTCAGCGCGCGCTCGATGGCGCCACGCTTGTTGGCGTCTTTTTCCTTGTCAGGATCGGGCACGGATGCATCCACGCCCAGCACCATTTCAGGGCTGGTGCCCCAGGTCACTTGCGGCACGATGTCGGCAGCGTTCAGATCGACCACGCTGTCGAACTTGGCATCGGCGTCGGAGTGCAGCGTCTTCCAGTAAGTCACTGCGGCATCCCATTCGGCGCCCACGGGGGCCAGAGGGCGGCCCTTGACGTAGGCGATGGTCTTGTCGTCCACAGCGACCAGGCCTGCGCGTGCGCCGCCTTCGATGGCCATGTTGCACACGGTCATGCGGCCTTCGATGGACAGGTCGCGAATGGCTTCACCCGCAAATTCAATGGTGTAGCCCGTGCCACCGGCGGTGCCGATCTTGCCGATGATGGCCAGCACGATGTCTTTGGCGGTGACGCCGGGTGCCACCTTGCCGTTGACCTGCACCAGCATGTTCTTGGCCTTCTTGGCCAGCAGCGTTTGGGTGGCCATCACGTGCTCGACTTCGGATGTGCCGATGCCGTGAGCCAGTGCGCCGAAAGCGCCGTGGGTGGAGGTGTGGCTATCGCCGCAGACCACGGTCATGCCTGGCAGGGTGGCGCCTTGCTCTGGGCCCATCACGTGAACAATGCCCTGACCCTTGTCCATGAAGGGGAAGAAGGCTGCGGAGCCGAACTCGGCAATATTGCTGTTCAGGGTGACGATTTGCTCTTTGCTGATGGGGTCGGCAATGCCGTCATAGCCATGCTCCCAGCCGTCGGTGGGAGTGTTGTGGTCGGCAGTGGCCACCACGGAGCTGACGCGCCACAGCTTGCGACCGGCTTCGCGCAGGCCTTCAAAAGCCTGCGGGCTGGTGACTTCGTGCACCAGATGACGGTCGATATAGAGGATGGAGGTGCCGTCTTCTTCGGTGTGAATGACGTGCTCGTCAAAAATCTTGTCGTAGAGGGTGCGTCCCATGGTGCTTTGCTCTCGTGAGTTGAGTTTGTTGGGTGGTTTATTCTGGTCAGGCCGGAAGCGGACTTCAAGCCTTGGCACTGGCAGGACAGAGGTGATCGACCAGCAGGCGGGTTGTCACAGGCAGCGCTTCAAAGTCGCGGGCGACGACGCACAGCTCGCGGTGCGCCCATTCGTCGGTCAGCTGTACGGCGCGCAGGTGGCCCACGCCGTGCATCAGTTCAAAGGCGCGGTCAGGCAGCAGGCCAATGCCCAGGCCGTTGTCGATCATGCGGCACATGGCGTCCAGGCTTGTGACCTGAATGCGCTGGTGCAGCGGGTGACCGGCCTGCGCCGCCGCAGCGCGCATGGCCAGGCTGATGGAAGAGCCTGCGTGCAGGCTGACAATGTCCCATTCCAGCACTTCGGTGAAGGCCACGCTCTCGCGGTCCGCCAGCGCATGGCGCTCTGGTACGACGACGACCAGGCGGTCTTCTTTATAGGTGCGGTATTGCAGCGGCACATTGCCCTGCGTGATCTGAATGGTGGCGCGGTTGCTTTCGCTGCTCTTGCCAGTGCCCAGCGTGCAAATGCCAATGTCGGCCGTGCCCTCGGCCACGGCGCTCAGCACATCGGGGCTCAGGTGCTCCTGCAGGTCGATCTTGATCTGGCTGTGCTCGCGGGAAAAAGCGCCCAGGTCCTCGGGCAGAAACTGCACGATGGCCGACATATTGGCGTGCATGCGCACATGGCCGCGCACGCCGTCGGCGTACTCGCTCAGCTCGCCCTGCATGCGCTCCAGCCCGTACAGTACGTTGCGGGCATGGTGCAACAGGCTTTCACCGGCAGGGGTCAGCGTCACGCCGCGGCTGTGGCGGTAGAGCAGAGCGGTGTCTACCGTGGCTTCCAGGTCGGACAGGCGCTTGCTGACGGCGGAGGCGGCAATGAATTCGCGCTCGGCAGCGCGGCCAATGCTTCCCAGTTCGCACACGGCGACGAACAGTTGAAGCGAGGTGAGATCGATGCGGCGCGCAAAACTGCGCTCTGAATTCTTCATGTGGGCTAACTTTAGTCTTCTCGTTTCGAGAAGTTTTCAGCATTTTTACCGATAAATTCCGCTTTATCCATCTTTAGCCGAGATGTCTTGTTTCGCGATGGGTAAATTATGGCGATGCCTCAATTGCTGGTTTGCGATGGCTGGATGGTGGTGGATGCGGCGGGCGTCATCGGTTGCATGAAATGACTTTGGTTTTGATAGCTGCTAACGCTTTATGAATAAGGGATAGAGGCTATTTTTTGTATAAATTCAGTGATAACTGTCAAGCTGCACTATGTTTGCCGGAGCACTGCGGCGAATAGTCAGCAAACCGGTTCAATGCCTGGCTATTTGCTGCAAAAATGAGAGTCATGAGAGTTCCACGCAATCCGATGCCCGAGGGCGAGCATCCCGAATTTCCTGCCGCTGCTTTAAGCTCGTCGTTACGTACTTCTGTGTCCCGCAAAGCCGCTGGCTGGAGTCAGGCCTGCCTGGTGGCCGTCGCTCTGGCTTTTGCGGGTGTCGCTGCTGTACCGGCCATGGCCAAGGGTAAGACGCCAAGCAAGGCAAGCAGCAAATCCAGTGCCCCAGCGCCTGCCAAGGGTGGCAAGAGTGCAGCAGCAGCCAAGCCGGGTAAAAACGTGGCTAGCAAGTCTGCAGCCCATTCAAGCGGCAAGGCAGGCGGCAAAAAATCAGGCAAGGCTGGCCGGGCTGCCGCAGTGGGTGCTGTTGCTGCCGGCGCTGCAGCGGCTGCCCCCATGGGGCTTGAGCACTGGGTGCCGACCCCTGGTTCTAGCAATCGGGGTGAAAACGCCAGAGAACTGACTACTTTGCGTGCCGAAGCCGAGTCAGGCGATGCCAAGGCCCAGTACGAACTGGGTTCGCGCTATCGTTTTGCCAAGGGCGTGAAGCAGGATCTGCCGCTGGCCGTGCAGTGGTATCGCAAGTCGGCCGATCAGGGCTACGCCCCTGCCCAGTCCGATCTGGGTGTGCTGTATGCCAATGGCCGGGGTGTGACGCAGGACGAAGCGCAGGCCGTGTACTGGTATCGCAAGGCTTCTGATCTGGGCGATGGCATTGCCCAGAACAATCTGGGCCTGATGTACGCCGAAGGCCGTGGCGTGACCAAGGATGAGGCGCAGGCCGTGCGATGGTTTGAGCGCTCGGCGCAAAGTGGTGACGCTGCCGGTCAATACAGTCTGGGTGTGATGCTGGCCAGCGGTCGGGGCACCAAGGAAGATGGCGTGGCTGCGCTGCGCTGGTTTGAGCAGGCTGCAGGCAAAGGCCATGCGGACGCGCAGTACAACGCCGGCATGATTTATGCCGTGGGCGCTCTGGTGCCGCAAGACCTGCCGCGCGCCGCGCAGTGGCTGGAAAAGTCAGCCGCGCAAGGTAATGCCGCAGCGCAGTCGTCACTTGGGTTTTTGTATGCCAACGGGCAGGGCGTGAGCAAGGATGCATCGACGGCCGCGCGCTGGTTCGAGCAGGCAGCCAAGCAAGGCTATACGCTGGCGCAGACTAATCTGGCTGCCATGTACATCAGTGGGCAAGGCGTCCGCAAAGATGTGAGCAAGGCTTATTACTGGCTGCTGCTGGCGCAGGCCAAAGATGCTTCTGTGCAAAGCCGTGTGGAAACGCTGGAGCAGGAGCTGACTCCGGCAGACAAGGTGCGTGTGCAGCGTGAGGTGCGTAACTGGAAGCCGCAGAGCTAAGGCGCTTTCAGGCGGCGCAGCTCTCAAGCGCCATGAAAAAAGCCCACCGACGAAGGCCGGTGGGCTTTTTTGTGGCTTCAGTGCTTAGCTGAAGAAGCTTTTCAGGCGATCTGTCCAGCTTTCGCCGCTGGGCGAGTGCTTGGAGCCGCCCTTTTTCAAGGACTCGTCCAGCTCCTTGAGCAACTTGCGCTGGTGCTCTGTGAGCTTGACGGGTGTTTCTACCACGATGTGGCAGTACAGGTCGCCGGGGTAGCTGGAGCGAATGCCCTTGATACCCTTGCCGCGCAGACGGAACTGCTTGCCGGCCTGAGTGCCTTCAGGAATGTCGATGGCCGCCTTGCCTTGCAGTGTCGGCACTTCAATCTCGCCGCCCAGGGCAGCGGTGATGAAGCTCACGGGCACATTGCAGTGCAGGTCGTCACCGTCGCGCTCGAAGATGTCGTGGTCTTTGACGCGAATCTCGATATACAGGTCACCTGCCGGGCCGCCATTCGTGCCGGGCTCGCCGTTGCCTGCCGAGCGAATGCGCATGCCGTCGTCGATACCCGCAGGGATCTTGACTTCCAGCGTCTTCTGGCGCTTGACCTTGCCTTGGCCGCCGCAGGATGTGCAGGGCTCGGGGATGATCTTGCCCGTGCCGCGGCAGTGCGGGCAGGATTGCTGCACGCTGAAGAAGCCCTGGCGCATCTGAACCGTGCCCATGCCGTTACAGGTGGTGCAGGTCTTGGTGCTGGTGCCGGGCTTGGCGCCGTTGCCGTGGCAGGTATCGCAGCTGTCCCAGCTGGGGATGCGGATCTGGGCATCCTTGCCCTTGGCCGCTTCTTCCAGGGTGACTTCCATGGAATAGCTGAGGTCGTTGCCGCGATAGACCTGACGGCCACCGCGACCACCACGGCCACCGCCGCCGCCGTTGAACATGTCACCAAAGATGTCGCCAAAGGCTTCGGCAAAGCCGCCGCCAAAGCCTTCACCGCTGCCCATGCCGCGGTTGGGGTCCACGCCAGCGTGACCGTACTGGTCATAGGCGGCGCGCTTTTGGCTGTCGGAAAGCATTTCGTAGGCCTCTTTGACCTCCTTGAACTTTTCTTCAGCTTCCTTGGCCTTTTCACCCTGATTGCGGTCAGGGTGGAACTTCATCGCCAGCTTGCGATAGGATTTTTTGATTTCGTCGTCCGTGGCGCTTTTGACAACGCACAGAACTTCGTAGTAGTCACGTTTGGACATGTGGGGGTTCCGGTCGGATAGAACAAGAACGCCGCGCTAGCTCTTTTCAGAGCCAGCGCGGCGGCAAGCGGTCAATGGTCTGAGGCCAGGACCTGCTTGCGCTTAGTCCTTCTTGACTTCCTTGACTTCGGCGTCGACGACATTGTCGTCAGCGGCTGCTGCCGAGGCGCTGGCGCTGGCCGATGCACCCGCTGTTTCAGTGCCGGCAGCGGCCTGAGCTTCAGCGTACATCTTCTCGCCCAGCTTCTGAGCGGCAGCCATGAGTGCCGTGGTCTTGGCTTCGATAGCGTCCTTGTCTTCGCCCTTCAGCGCTTCTTCCAGATCCTTGGAAGCGGCCTCAATGGCAGACTTTTCAGCGTCGTCGAGCTTGTCGCCATGCTCGGTCAGGCTCTTCTTGACGCTGTGAACAGCGGCTTCGCCCTGGTTCTTGGCGGTCACCAGTTCCAGCTTCTTCTTGTCGTCGGCTGCGTTCAGTTCCGCATCCTTGACCATGTTCTGGATTTCTTCTTCCGACAGGCCCGAGTTCGCCTTGATGGTGATCTTGTTTTCCTTGCCGGAAGCCTTGTCCTTGGCCGACACGTTCAGGATCCCGTTGGCGTCGATGTCGAAGGTCACTTCAATCTGGGGCGTGCCACGCGATGCTGGTGGAATGCCTTCCAGGTTGAATTCGCCCAGCATCTTGTTGGCGCTGGCAATCTCACGCTCGCCCTGGAACACCTTGATGGTCACGGCAGGCTGGTTATCCTCGGCCGTCGAGAAGGTCTGTGCGAACTTCGTCGGGATGGTCGTGTTCTTGGTGATCATCTTGGTCATGACACCGCCCAGGGTTTCGATACCCAGAGACAGAGGAGTTACGTCCAGCAGCAGCACGTCGGAACGCTCGCCACCCAGCACCTGACCTTGCACAGCAGCGCCCACGGCCACGGCTTCGTCAGGGTTCACGTCCTTGCGGGGTTCCTTGCCGAAGAATTCCTTGACCTTTTCCTGCACCTTGGGCATGCGGCTCATACCGCCGACCAGGATGATGTCGTCGATGTCGGACACGGAGATGCCTGCATCCTTGATGGCCGTGCGGCAAGGAGCGATGGTGCGCTCGATCAGGTCCTCCACCAGCGATTCCAGCTTGGCGCGGGTCAGCTTGATGTTCAGATGCTTGGGGCCTGTGGCATCAGCCGTGATGTAGGGCAGGTTGATGTCGGTCTGTGCGGAGTTCGACAGCTCGATCTTGGCCTTTTCAGCAGCTTCCTTCAGGCGTTGCAGAGCCAGAACGTCCTTGGACAGATCAACGGCCTGGTCCTTTTTGAACTCGTCGATGATGTAGCCAATGATGCGCTGGTCAAAGTCTTCGCCGCCCAGGAAGGTGTCGCCGTTGGTCGACAGCACTTCGAACTGCTTTTCGCCGTCCACATCAGCGATTTCGATGATGGACACGTCGAATGTACCGCCACCCAAGTCATACACGGCAACCTTGCGGTCAGCCTTGTCGTGCTTGTCCAGGCCGAAGGCCAGAGCAGCAGCAGTCGGTTCGTTGATGATGCGCTTGACTTCCAGACCGGCGATGCGGCCAGCATCCTTGGTGGCCTGGCGCTGTGCGTCATTGAAGTACGCAGGCACGGTAATCACGGCCTCGGTCACGGGCTCGCCCAGGAAGTCCTCGGCGGTCTTCTTCATTTTGCGCAGCACTTCGGCGCTGATTTGAGGAGGAGCCAGCTTCTGGTCGCGCACTTGGACCCATGCGTCGCCGTTGTCAGCTTTGATGATCTGGAAGGGCATCAGGCCGATGTCCTTTTGGACTTCGGCTTCGTCAAACTTGCGACCGATCAGGCGCTTGGCAGCGTAGATGGTGTTCTTGGGGTTGGTGACGGCCTGGCGCTTGGCGGAGGCACCCACCAGAATTTCGCCGTCTTCTTGGTAAGCAACGATGGAAGGCGTTGTGCGCGCACCTTCGCTGTTTTCGATCACGCGGGTGTTGTTCCCGTCGAGGATCGCGACGCAGCTGTTGGTGGTGCCCAAGTCAATACCGATGATTTTTCCCATGTTTTTCTCCGTAATTTGTTAATGTTTGCTTGATTTATCACTTGTGGGCGCTGCGGCAGGCTTCAAGAGTCCTGCACCACAAAATTTCGCCGTGACAGTCTTGGGTGCCGAATCAGCCTTGGGCCACAGTCACCAAGGCAGGACGCAGCACGCGGTCTGCAATCACATAGCCTTTTTGCAGCACGCTGACCACCGTGTTCGATGGCTGATCTGCAGGAACCATGCTGATAGCCTGGTGGTAATGAGGGTCAAACTTCTCACCAGCAGCGGGGTTGATGGCCAGAACCTTGTTGCGCTCAAGGGCTGAAGTCAGCTGGCGCAGCGTGGCGTCAGAGCCTTCGCGCAGTTGCTCGGGTGTGGCGTTCTGGATGGCCAGAGCGGCATCCAGGCTGTCGATCACGGGCAACATGCTCTCGGCAAAGCTTTCGATGCCGAACTTGCGGGCCTTGGAGACTTCGTCTTCGGCGCGGCGGCGCACATTCTCGGCTTCCGCCTTGGCGCGCAGATACTGGTCTGCCAGATCACTGCTCTTGGCTTTGAGTTCTTCCAGTTCAGCCTTCAGGCGACCCAGCTCGTCCGATGCATTGGCGGCCATGGCTGCTTCCAGCTCTTCGGGGCTGGCGTCATTGAATGGATTAGGGTTGTTGTTCTCGGTCATAGGTGTGAAGGTTTCTCAAAACTTAAGACAATCTGCAGGCTAGATGCGCGCGTGCCGATCTATTTCAAGACCTGCTCTGCCAAAGTTGGTCAGCAAGCGCCATGGCTGCAGCGCGTCAGCAATGTCGGGCGGGGCTTCAGGGACTAAGTGATTGTGTTGGCAAGGCTTTTGTCTGCATAGCCCCAAGCCATCTGAAGGTTTATGCGCCCCAGAGTGTACAGATACTCAGGCACTAGGCTAGAATCTAACGTTTTGCCTTGCCGCACCACTACAGACGCAGTGGGCGGCGTTTACCCAAAAGGAGTGGTTATGCGTCACTACGAAATCATTTTGTTGATCCACCCGGATCAAAGCGAACAAGTTCCTGCAATGCTGGAGCGCTACAAGGGCATGATTACCGCTGGTGGCGGTAAGGTGCACCGCGAAGAAGACTGGGGCCGTCGTCAACTGGCTTACATGATCAACAAGCTCGCTAAGGCCCACTACCTGTGCTTGAACATCGAAGCTGATCAAGCCGTGATGGCTGAACTGGAGCACGCCTTCAAGTTCAATGATGCTGTGCTGCGCCACCTGACTGTGCAAAAGAAGAAGGCTGACACAGCCGCTTCCGCCATGATGAAGAGCGTTGAGCGCGAAGAAGCTCGCAAGGCCAACCAGGCTGAGCACGCTTAATAGCATCAGACACTGAAGGAGTGGAAAACCGCGTTGTGTTGACGGGTGCCCTCGCAGAGCAAGCTGCTTTGCGCTACACGCCCGCCGGATTACCTGCACTGGACTTGCGAATTGAACACAGTTCGCAGCAGCAAGAGCTAGGTAACGCACGCAACGTCACTGCATCTGTCAAAGCTGTTGCCTTTGGTGCCCTGGCTGAAAAGCTGGCCCGCCAAGCTCCCGGTAGTCAATGGACCTTTCAAGGTTTTCTGGCAACGCCGCGCAACAGCAAGATGCTGGTTTTGCACATTCAGGATATCCAACAAAACTAATTTTCAAGAGGTCCAGAAATGGCCACGTTCAAGAAATTCAACAAGGACAAGCGTCCTAAGCGCAACACCCAGTCGCTGCTGTTCAAGCGCAAGCGCTTCTGCCGCTTCACCGTCGCCAACGTCGAAGAAATCGATTACAAGGATGTGGACACCCTGCGTGACTTCATCGCTGAAAACGGCAAGATTGTTCCCGCACGCCTGACCGGCACGCGCGCAATTTACCAGCGTCAGCTGAACACAGCCATCAAGCGTGCTCGCTTCCTGGCTATGTTGCCTTACTCTGACCAGCACAAGATCTAAGGAGTACGACAATGCAAATTATTCTGCTCGAAAAGATTGTTAATCTGGGCAACCTGGGCGATATCGTCAAGGTTAAGGATGGCTACGCTCGCAACTTCCTGATCCCTACGGGCGCTGCTCGTCGTGCGACAGCTGCTGCCAAGGCCGAATTCGAAGCCAAGCGCGCTGAGCTGGAAAAGGCTGCTGCTGCAAAGCTGGCTGCTGCTCAAGAACTGAGCGAGAAGCTGAACGGCTCTTCCGTGAAGATCACTCAGAAGGCCGGCGTTGACGGTCGTCTGTTCGGCTCTATCACTAACGCCGACATCGCTGAAGAACTGACCAAGGCCGGTTTCGCAGTGAACAAGTCGCAAGTGCGCATGCCTAATGGCCCCATCAAGACAGTTGGCGACGCCACTGTTGTGGTGGCTCTGCACACCGACGTGTCTGCAGAAGTGTCTGTCTCCGTGTACGGCGACCACTCCTAATCCAGACTCCGGTCTGAATTGGCAAGAAACCGCCTTCGGGCGGTTTTTTGTTTTTTGGTGATCCTGGATGGAACAGTGTTTTTATAGCCATCCGCGCTGACGCTTTTGCTGCCTCCGGCTACGATGGAGGGCTTGACCCAAGGAGTCTCATGTCGTCTGTAATGCCCCCGCTTGATCTGCACGATGATGCATTCGCGCCTGTCCCGCCTGCTGATCAGCAAGTGGCGCAGCTGCGCGTGCCGCCGCACTCCATGGAGTCGGAATCGTCGGTGCTTGGCGGTTTGCTACTGGATAACAATGCCTGGGAGCGCGTGGGGGACTTGCTCAGTGAGAGCGACTTCTATCGACACGAGCACAAGCTGATTTATGATGCGATTGGCAAGCTGGTCAATGCCAGCAAGCCGGCTGACGTGATTACGGTTTATGAACAACTGCAGAGCATAGGCAAGGCCGAGGAAATTGGCGGCCTGATGTATCTGAACCAGCTGGCGCAATATGTACCCAGTGCCAGCAATATCCGTCGCTATGCGGAAATCGTGCGCGATCGGGCCATTCTGCGCAAACTGGTCACGGCCAGCGATGAGATTGCGACCAACGCTTTCAACCCGCTGGGTAAGACAGTGGAGCGCGTGCTCGACGAGGCCGAGCAGAAGATCATGGCCATCGGCGAAGAGGGCGCTCGCAACAAGCAGGGCTTTCAGTCGCTCGATACGCTGGTGGTTGATCTGCTGGACCGTGTTCAGGAGATGGCTGACAACCCCATGGACGTGACCGGCGTGCCTACCGGTTTTGTCGATCTGGATCGCATGACTAGTGGTCTGCAGGCTGGTGACATGGTGGTGTTGGCGGCGCGTCCTTCCATGGGAAAGACCTCGTTTGCCGTGAATATTGCCGAGCATGTGGCGCTCAATGAAGGTCTGCCGGTTGCCATCTTTTCCATGGAAATGGGGGCCGCCCAGCTGGCGGTTCGTATCGTTGGCTCCATTGCCCGGGTCAATCAGGGCAACCTGCGTACCGGCAAGCTCAGCGACGATGAATGGCCACGCCTGACGGAAGCGATCGAGAAGCTGCGCACTGTGTCCCTGCACATTGATGAAACACCGGGTCTGACGCCTTCTGAGTTGCGTGCCAACGCCCGCCGTCTGGCGCGCCAATGCGGCAAGCTGGGTTTGATTGTGGTCGACTACTTGCAGCTGATGACGGGCTCTGGCGGCAGCGGCGGGGATAACCGTGCGACCGAGCTGGGTGAAATCTCGCGCGGCTTGAAGATGCTGGCCAAGGAGTTGCAATGTCCGGTGATTGCGCTGTCTCAGCTCAATCGATCGGTGGAGCAGCGCACCGACAAGCGCCCGATGATGTCTGACTTGCGTGAATCCGGCGCTATTGAGCAGGATGCCGACATCATCATGTTCATTTATCGCGACGATTACTACAACAAGGAAAGCAAAGAGCCGAACGTGGCCGAGATCATCATTGGCAAGCAGCGTAATGGACCTACGGGAACGGTGAAGGTCTTCTTCCAGAAGAACCAGACCCGCTTTGAGAATCTGGCCATGGGTTATGGCGGCGGTGATGAGTATTAAAAGAATAGCTGCTAGCGCCTGATAAATAAGGGTTTCAGGCTTTAATTGATCTGAATTCTATGAATATCAAGCGCTAGAAGCTATTGAATTGAAAGCACCCAATAGAAAAGCCCGCAAGCGTGATGCCTGCGGGCTTTATTTTTGGCTGCGATATCTCAGTGGCTGAACAGGTAAATTCCCAGTCCAAGCACGCACAGACCCAGCACGCCACAGGCCCATGCCAGACGCTGAGCGCCCGTGCGCAGGGCACCTACGGTGGTGACGACCTGTGCATTTTGCTGGGCCAGCTTTTCGATGATCTCCAGCGATTGGCGCTGGGATTGCTCCAGCTGGGCAATGCGCAACTCCTGCTGCTGAATCAGCAGCAGGGCTTGCTCGCCCGCTGAGGTGGGTGGCGACAGATGCTGCGCCTCTTGCTGCGCGCTGGCACTGTGCTCATAGGCTTCGGCTTGCGCCTCTTTTTTCTTGAGTAGGGATTGCGCCGCCTTCACGACCTGAGGCGTGGCCTTGATGACCTCTCCCCAGGGCACGAGCTTGAGCGCAGAAATCCAGCTCACCACTTACAGAACCTCGCTGGCGAAGTCGGCCAGGCGCGAGCGCTCGCCTCGTGCCAGTGTGATGTGACCGCTGTGTGGCCAGCCCTTGAAGCGGTCCACCACATAGGTCAGGCCAGAGCTGCCTTCTGTCAGGTACGGCGTGTCGATTTGGGCCAGATTGCCCATGCAGATGATCTTGGTGCCGGGGCCGGCACGCGTGATCAAGGTTTTCATCTGCTTGGGGGTCAGGTTCTGGGCCTCATCGATGATGACGTACTTGTTCAGGAAGGTGCGGCCACGCATGAAGTTCATGCTCTTGATTTTGATGCGGCTGCGGATCAGCTCATTCGTCGCAGCGCGGCCCCATTCGCCAGCATTGCCTCCATCGCCCTTGGCCAGAAACTCCAGGTTGTCGTCCAGAGCGCCCATCCACGGACCCATCTTCTCTTCTTCGGTGCCGGGCAGGAAGCCGATATCCTCGCCCACACTCACGGTGGCGCGGGTCATGATGATTTCTGTATAGCGGCGCTCGTCCAACACTTGAGCCAGACCGGCGGCCAGTGCCAGCAAGGTCTTGCCGGTGCCTGCGGTGCCCGTGAGGGTGACAAAGTCCACCTCGGGGTTGACCAGCAGGTTCATGGCGAAATTCTGCTCGCGGTTGCGCGTGGATACGCCCCATACAGCATTCTTGGGGTTGCCAAAGTCGCGCAGCGTCTTCATGACGGCTGTTTTGTCGCGGATTTCGGTCACGCGCATGTACAGGCTTGGCTCGCCAGGTGCCTCGTAATAGACGAACTGATTGATCATCAGCGAGTCCACGATGGCACCGCTGACGCGGTAATAGGTGATGGCGCCTTCCTGCCAGCTCTCCACGTTCTTGCCAGCCTTGGTCCAGAAGTCGTGGGGCAGGGCCAGAGCGCCGGAGTACAGCAGGTCGCCGTCCTCCAGTACCTTGTCGTTCTGGTAATCCTCGGCAGCCAGACCCAGTGCGCGCGCCTTGACGCGCATATTGATGTCCTTGGACACCAGCACTACTTCGCGGTCCTTGTGCTGCTCACGCAGAGCGGCGACCACGCCCAGAATCTGGTTGTCAGCCTTGCTCTGGGGTAGGCTGTCAGGCAGGGTGGTATCCAGAGGGTTGGTCTGGAAGTAGAGCGTGCCAGTGGCAGTGCGCTGGCCTGTAGCGTTCAACGGCAGGCCTTTTTCCAGGCCATCGTCGGGCTGGGAGGCAACCAGAGAGTCCAAAGTGCGGCTGACCTGACGGCCATTGCGCGCTACTTCGGTCATGCCCTTTTTGTGGTTGTCCAGTTCTTCCAGTACCACCATGGGCAGGAAGATATCGTGTTCTTCGAAGCGGAACAGGCTGCTTGGGTCGTGCAGCAGAACATTGGTGTCCAGCACAAACAGCGTGGTCGGGCCGGTGCGCTTATTGCGGGCACGGCGCACGGACTTGGGTGCTGGCTTGGCGGGTGTTGTAGTTGCTGTGGGTGCAGGTGTTGCTTTGACCTGAACTGCAGCAGGAGTGGCTGCGGCTGTGACCTTGCTGGTGTTGCGTCGGGGCTTGCTGGCCGAAGGCGCAGCGCTGGCGACGTTGGTCGCCGCGCTGGAGGGATTCAGATCTTCGTCAAGTGCTGCAGTCTGCTTGGCAGTTTTGCGGTTGGACAAAAAGGCTTCTGCGGGGAGCTTTGCGGCGCGGTGGCCGGGGGCGGGGGGCAGGGGCATAGTGGACGAACCGTTTCTCAACAAGATTCAAAAAGCACAAAGCCGCCTGGAAACCGAGGCGGCTTTGTTGGGGTGAACAGGTAATACTGTGTAGCGCTGAGGCATTGGCCCATTATGCATAGGCTATGCGGGGCTGGAAGCAGTATTTCCTGTTTTGCCTTGTTTAAAGACTTTGAAATGCTTTGCGTGTTGACGCGGGCAGGGTTTCAGGTCTCTGGCGAAGGCGGTGTCTTAGTAGGGAAGAGGTGGCTCAGGCCACTTTCTTGTCTTGAGCCTTTAGGCTCTTGACGGCCTTGAGCACTTCGTCCACGTGACCAGGAACCTTGAGGCCGCGCCATTCTTGAGCCAGCAGGCCATCGGCACCAATCAGGAAGGTCGAGCGCTCAATGCCCTTGACCTTCTTGCCGTACATGATCTTGTTTTTGACCACGCCGAACATGTGGCACATCTTTTCTTCGGTATCAGCGATCAGCTCGAACGGCAGTTCCAGCTTTTCCTTGAAGTCGTTGTGCGAATTCATGTTGTCGCGCGAAACGCCAAACACAGTCGCTCCCGCCTTGACAAAATCCTTGTACTTGTCGCGGAACTGCATTGCTTCCGTGGTACAACCGGGCGTGTTGTCTTTAGGGTAGAAATACAGAATCAGAACCTGGCCATTGTGCGAGGTGTTGGACACCTTGATGCCGCCGGTGGCGTTGGCTTCGAATTCTGGAAGGGGTTTGTTGACAACGATCGCCATGCGCTTATATCTCTCGGGTGTGTTCGTTGAAATGCCGAGGGTGTTCGTCGATATTGTTATTTTTGTTGCGAATTACCCCCAGCCGCAACCTGCGATTTTACCCTGAAATACGTATTTTTCTCAATGCTGGATTAGAAGGCTATGCCAGTAGCAGGGCCGCGACCACATTGCGTCCCTCGCTGGCCAAAACGTTATAGGTGCGGCAGGCTGATGCGGTGTCCATGGTTTCCAGCCCTATGCGCTTGATCATCAAGGGTTTGAGCCAGGCCACGGGCGGAAAGCGGTTCTTGCTGCCGCTGCCAAAAAGAATCACTTCCGCATCCAGCTGAGCCAGTTCTTCGAAATGCGCTGCCGTCAGGTCTTCAAAGCGCAAGCAGCTCCAGCTGGTGAGCAGACCGCGTGCGCCGACCAGCAGGCTGGTTTCGTGGTTTTGCCTGTCAACAGCGATCCAGCCCGGGCCGTAGCCGGTGATGGTTTGTGCATCGGATTTGTCTGCCTGGAATTTCATGGTCGATAGTGTGCGCAATCAGAGCGAGTGATGGGGGCGATGGCTGCGGTCTCCATACAGCGCGGGTGGGACATTGCTGCAGTGCTGAACTGTGTTTAAATTATAGGTTTCACCATGGGGTTTATGACACCATGGAGTGCCTGAAATCCTTTTGCATTGATTCGCATGAAAACCGTTCAAAAATCCGCCAAATTAGCAAACGTCTGTTACGACATCCGCGGGCCGATCATGGACGCGGCGAAGAAGATGGAGGACGACGGCCAGAAGATCATCAAGCTCAACATCGGAAATCTGGCCGTGTTTGGCTTTGACGCCCCTGAGGAAGTGCAGCAGGACATGATCCGCAATCTGCCCAACTCGGCTGGCTACTCTGACAGCAAAGGTATTTTTGCTGCCCGCAAGGCCGTGATGCATGAGACGCAGCACCAGGGCATCAAGGGCGTGACGCTGGACGACATCTACCTGGGCAATGGCGCATCCGAGCTTATCAGCTTGGCTACCAATGCCTTGCTGGACACTGGCGACGAAATGCTGCTGCCTGCGCCTGATTACCCACTGTGGACGGCTGCGACCAGCCTGTCGGGCGGTACGCCCGTGCACTATATGTGCGACGAGGAAAACGGCTGGATGCCCAATATGGCCGACATCCGCGCCAAGGTCACACCGCGCACCAAGGGCATTGTCGTCATCAACCCCAACAACCCCACGGGCGCGCTGTATTCCAAGGAACTGCTGCTCGAAATCGTGGAGCTGGCACGTGAGCATGGTCTGGTCATCTTTGCCGACGAGGTCTATGACAAGGTGTTGTATGACGATGTCAAGCACACGCCTCTGGCCAGCCTGTCCATCGATGTGTTGACGCTGACCTTCAACTCCCTGTCCAAGGCTTACCGCTCCTGCGGCTACCGTGCGGGCTGGATGGTGATTTCGGGCGACAAAAAGCCCGCCAAGGATTACATCGAGGGCCTCAACATGCTCTCCAACATGCGCCTGTGCGCCAACGTGCCCGGCCAATGGGCCGTGCAGACGGCGCTGGGTGGCCATCAGAGCATTGACTCGCTGGTGCAGGAAGGTGGACGTCTGCGTGTGCAGCGCGACTTGGCCTGGGAGCTGATTAACGCCATTCCCGGTGTGTCCTGCGTCAAGCCGCAAGGCGCTCTGTATATGTTCCCGCGCCTTGACCCGGCGGTGTACCCTATCAAGGACGACCAGGAGTTCTTTCTGGAAGTACTGCAGGAAACCAAGGTCATGCTGGTGCAGGGCACGGGCTTTAACTGGCCCAACCCTGACCACTTCCGCATCGTCTTTCTGCCGCATGAGGCGGACTTGCGCGAAGCCATCAACCGTCTGGCGCTCTTCCTGGATAAGTACCGCAAGCGCCATGGCACAGACAAGCCCAAGGCTGTGGCCGCTGATAAGGCTGTGAAGTCCGTCAAGGCTGACAAAGCCGCATAACCCTTTCTTTTTTGATAGCTGGCGGCGCTTGCTATTCAAGCGCTTCGGCGCTTTTTTGACCTTAAAACTTATGAAACCCATCCAAGTAGGCCTGTTGGGCATTGGCACCGTCGGTAGCGGTACTTTCAATGTGCTGGAACGCAACCAAGACGAGATTCGCCGTCGCGCGGGTCGTGGCATTGAAATTACGATGGTGGCCGACTTGGATACCGAACGCGCCAAGAGCGTGGTGGGTGACAAGGTCAAGGTTGTAGCCGATGCCCGTGAAGTCATCGCCAACCCCGACATCGACGTCGTCGTCGAGCTTATTGGCGGCTACGGCATTGCCAAGGCACTGGTGCTGGAAGCGATTGCCGCTGGCAAGCATGTGGTCACCGCCAACAAGGCGCTGCTGGCCGTGCACGGCACAGAAATCTTCAAGGCTGCGGCCGACAAGGGCGTGATCGTGGCCTATGAAGCGGCTGTGGCCGGCGGTATTCCCATCATCAAGGCGCTGCGCGAAGGCCTGACGGCCAACTCCATCCAGTGGGTGGCTGGCATCATCAACGGCACGACCAACTTTATTCTGTCCGAAATGCGCGACAAGGGTCTGGACTTTGACGTGGTGCTGAAGGAAGCCCAGCGTCTGGGCTACGCTGAAGCCGATCCTACCTTCGACATCGAAGGCGTGGACGCCGCCCACAAGGCCACGCTGATGAGCGCGATTGCCTTCGGCATTCCCGTGCAGTTTGACAAGGCCTATGTGGAAGGCATCACCAAGCTGGCTGGTGCCGATATCAAGTACGCCGAGCAACTGGGCTATCGCATCAAGCTGCTGGGCATCACCAAGCGCACCGACAAGGGTATCGAGCTGCGCGTGCACCCCTCGCTGGTGCCTGCCAAGCGCCTGATCGCCAATGTGGAAGGTGCCATGAACGCCGTGGTGGTGAACGGCGATGCCGTCGGCACCACGCTTTACTACGGCAAGGGCGCTGGCTCCGAGCCTACCGCTTCGGCCGTGGTTGCCGACCTGGTGGACATCGCCCGCCTGCAAGGCGCTGACGCCGCCCACAGCGTGCCTGCGCTGGCATTCCAGTCACACACACTCGCCGCAGCGGGCAAGGAACTGCCTGTGCTGCCCATGAGTGAAGTGGTGACTAGCTATTACCTGCGCATCCGTGTGTCTGATGAAGCTGGCGTGCTGGCCAAGATCACTGGCATCCTGGCCAATGCCGGCATCAGCATCGATGCTGTGCTGCAGCGCGAAGCCGATGAAGTGGGGGGCGAAGGCTCGACCCAGACTGATCTGATCATCCTGACGCACGACACCCGTGAAGGCGACATGAACAAGGCGCTGGATGAAATCCAGGGTCTGCACACGGTGCTGGCGCCTATCACCCGCATCCGCAAGGAAGAGCTGAACTAAGCTCTCCCCTGAGCGGTTTTGCCGCTTCCCTCTCTCGCTGCGCTTGATGGGGGACGGCATCATCGTTGCGGGGCGGCCCTTGCCTGGTGTCAGTGACCTGGGGCAATGGCCGTTTTCAACATGATGGTTTCGGAGATTGGCATGTCTGATTGCACCCAACCCGGATTGCTCCCTGTTCAGTGCGATGAGCGCACTGCAGGTCTTCTCAAAGGCTGGCGCCCTGTGGCGCTGGCCTTTTTTGTTTTTGCAGCGGCTGGCGCGCAGGCCGCCCCTGTGGATATCTATCGCGGCAGGCTGGGTGGGGCTGATGTGGTGATGGAGCTGGGTCAGCCCAAGGCAGGCGGTGAGCGCGAAGGGCGTTACTTCTATGTGCGCAATGGCGTTGATATCCCGCTCAAAGGTACGCTGGGCGCTCTGGCAGAAGCGCTGCCTGTCAACGACGAATGGCGTCGCGCTCAAAGTGATTGGCCTGTGTTTGCCGATGCCCAACAGCGCAGCATGCAATGGCGACTGAAGCCTCAGGGCGATGCTTTGGTGGGGGAGTGGGTCGATGGTTTTCAAGGTAAAAAACTGCCGCTAAGCCTTAAACGTATTGCGAAGTACGATCCTGAAAAGATAGCGCCTCAGGGCGTAGGGGCTGTGACCAATGCGATTGTTCAGGGCTACGGCAGCAGCGTTTCGCAAGGCGTGGCGCTCTCTGCTCAAAGCACGCCCTATGACTATCTGAAAATGGCCGAGCAAAAGCTGGAGCAGGGCAGGGAGGTGGTGATCAAACCATCGCTGGCCTGGCGCCCGGTGCGAGATGCGCGCACCAAGCTCTGGTATCCACGCCTTACCCGCCACCCCGATGCCAAAATTCTGAGCCAGACCAATGTCTTGCTGGAGCAGCGCCACTGGGGCATGAACCTGGAGGCGCTGGGCTGCGTCGGCTCGATCTACCTGAGCAGCGGCCCGGAAGCTGGCTCTCTGGGTAATTACAACAATGAAGAAATCAAGGTCACTTATCTATCGAGCGCCTTGATGAGCGTGGTGGAGTCGGGCTCCAACGGCTGTGGCGGCGCTCACCCCAACAACCATTACGACCCCTATGTGCTGGACTTGCTGCGCGGCGGTTATATGGACTTCACACGCCTGTTCAAGGGCGCGAAATATGGGGAGTACAGGCTGGAGTTCAGTCCGCAGATGTCTGGCTTCATTCAAAAAAGCCTGATGAGCCAGGCAGAGCCACATGACGACAGGGAATGCGACGATTTTTTGTCTGAATACATGGCGCTGATGCTGAACAAGCCGGACAAGATGAGTTTTGTGATCTCGGGCATTGGCCATGCGATGGGCGCGTGTCTGGGTAGCGGGGTGGATATTTCGTTCAAGAAACTGAAGCCCTATCTCAAGCCTGATGCCGAGCGCTATTTCCAGCCCTGATTGGCTAAGCTCTGGGTTGAGTTAGCCGCTCAGGTGAAACCGCGTTGCCCGGTCTCTGTATTTACGCCTAGTGAATGCCAGCCTGCTGACCGATAATGATGAGCTTGGCGGCGTAAGTTCTGCCCATTTGGCTGCCCGTTTTGAATTTTAGTTTTTGGCGAGTTTGAGATGCTGTATCTGTCCACCCGCGGCCATGCTGACCGCAAGCGTTTTTGCGATATTTTGCTAGCAGGTCTGGCACCCGATGGTGGCCTGTACCTGCCAGTGGAGTACCCCCAGATCACCGATGCCAAGCTGACCCAGCTGCGCGAAACGCTGGCCACCAAGGGTTATGCGGGTCTGGCGTTCGAGATTCTGTCGCTGTACATCGATGACATTCCTGCCGACGACCTGCGCGCGCTGTGCGCCAAGACGTACACCAAGGAAGTCTTTGGCACCGATGCGATCGTTCCAGTGCGCCAGCTTGATGGCGTGCTGCACATCGAAGCCCTGTCCAACGGCCCCACGCTGGCCTTCAAGGACATGGCCATGCAGCTGCTGGGCAATCTGTTCGAGTACGAACTGACCCGCCGCGGCGAAGAGCTGAATATTCTGGGCGCGACCAGCGGCGACACCGGCAGCGCGGCTGAATACGCCATGCGCGGCAAAAAGGGTGTGCGCGTTTTCATGACCAGCCCTCACGGCCGCATGAGCCCCTTCCAGCAGGCGCAAATGTTCAGTCTGCAGGACGAAAACATCCACAACATCGCCATTGAAGGCGTGTTTGATGACTGCCAGGACATCGTCAAGGCCGTCTCCAACGATCATGCCTTCAAGGCGCAGTACAAGATTGGCACCGTCAATTCGATCAACTGGGCGCGTCTGCTGGCCCAGGTGGTGTACTACTTTGCGGGTTATCTGCAAGCCACCCAGTCCAACGACCAGAAGGTCAGCTTCACCGTGCCGTCGGGGAACTTCGGCAATATCTGCGCTGGCCATGTGGCACGCCAGATGGGTCTGCCAGTTGCCAAGCTGGTGGTTGCGACCAACGAAAACGATGTGCTGGACGAATTCTTCCGTACCGGCGTGTACGTGGTGCGCGGCGCGGCCAACACCTACGAGACATCCAGCCCCTCTATGGACATCAGCAAGGCCAGCAACTTCGAGCGCTTTGTGTTCGACCTGGTTGGCCGCGATGGCGAGCGTACCAAGCAGCTGTTTGACCAAGGTGTGGCCAAGGACGGCCAGTTTGACCTGAGCGCAGACCCCGCCTTCAAGGACGCCGCAGGCAAGTACGGTTTTGTGAGCGGCAAGAGCACGCACGCTGACCGTCTGGCCACCATCAAGGACACGTTCAACCGCTTTGGTCAGATGATCGACACCCACACTGCTGACGGTGTGAAGGTGGCGCGCGAGCATCTGGGCACAGAGCCCATGCTGGTGCTGGAAACGGCTCTGCCCATCAAGTTCGCGGCGACTATTGAAGAAGCGCTGGGTCGTCTGCCCGACCGCCCCGCCAAGTTCAACGGCATTGAAGACCTGCCAAAGCGCGTGGTGGTGATGGCCTCTGATGTGAACCAGGTCAAGGCCTTTATCACTGAAAACTGCAAGTAAAGCCTTGCGGCGTTAAAGTTCAAAAGCACCTAGAGCTTGGCGACAGGTGCTTTTTTCTTTGGATGAAATTGGCCTCTAGCGCTTATCTAGAAAGCGCTGGCAGCTATCAAAAACATATTGAAATAAAGATGAAGGTCATAGGCTTTGCCGGATATTCGGGCGCAGGCAAAACCACGCTGGTCGAGGCGCTGGTGGCGCTGATGAAGGCGCGCGGGCTCAAGGTCTCGGTCATCAAACATGCCCACCACCACTTTGATGTGGACCAAGAAGGCAAAGACAGCTGGCGCCACCGCAAGGCCGGTGCCTATGAGGTGCTGCTGGCATCTGACCAGCGCATGGCGCTGATGCGCGAATATGCTCAGCCCACGGAGGTCAGCGTGCACGACATGCTGGCGCAGCTGGACCCATCGGTGGACTGGGTGCTGATCGAAGGCTTCAAGCATGGCGATGTGCCCAAAATAGAAGTCTGGCGACAGCAGCAAGACCGGCTTGACAAGGGCAAGACCATCGAGCCCTTGTTCCCGCATGACGCCATGGTGCTGGCCGTTGCCACAGATGCCCCTGGCCAATTGCCCGGCTATCCAGCCCAGCCCGTGCTGGACCTGAGCCAGCCGCAAGCCGTTTTGCAATGGCTGCTGACCCATGCCGACACTCTCGAATACAAGAACTAAGAAAGACACCGCAATGCAAGCCCCACGTACACCACTCAAGCCTCTGGACGACGCCCTGCAAGAGCTGCTGACCCATGCCCAGCGGCTGGCAGGCGCAGAGTCAGTTGACACGTTTGAGGCCGATGGCCGCGTGCTGCTGCAGGCTGCTGTTTCGCCGCTGCAGGTGCCGCCGCAAGACAACTCCGCCATGGATGGTTATGCCGTGCGCTCGGCGGAGTGTGTCAGTGGTGGTGCGGAGCTTCCCGTGTCGCAGCGCATTCCCGCGGGTGTTGCGCCCGATGCGCTGGTGGTGGGCTCAGTCGCCCGGATCTTTACGGGCGCGCCCGTGCCTGCTGGGGCAGATGCCATCGTCATGCAGGAAGACTGCGAAGTGCTGGAGGACGGCCGCGTGCGCATCAAGACTCTGCCCAAGGCCGGGCAGTGGATTCGCCGCTCGGGCGAGGACATTCGCCAGGGCGCTACGGTGATTGAGGCCGGTGTGCGCCTCACGCCTGCGCATCTGGGTCTGGCGGCCAGCATGGGTTTTGCCAGTTTGCCCGTGGCCCGCAAGCCGCGCGTAGCGATGTTTTCCACGGGTGATGAGCTGGTCATGCCCGGCACGGTGGCGCCGCAGGATATGAAGCCCGGCAGCATCTACAACAGCAACCGCTTTTTCTTGCGCGCTTTGCTGCTGCGCATGGGCTGCGAGGTGACGGATCTGGGCATCGTCCCCGATGACCGCGAGGCGACGGTGGCTGCGCTGGCCAAGGCCGCCGTGGATCACGATGTGATCGTCACCAGCGGCGGCGTGTCCGTGGGCGAGGAAGACCATATCAAGCCTGCCGTGCAGCAGCTGGGTCAGCTCGATCTCTGGCAGATCAGCATCAAGCCCGGCAAGCCTTTTGCCTATGGGCGCGTGAATCGTCAGGAGGCCGGCTTTGCACATTTCATCGGCTTGCCAGGCAACCCTGTATCCAGCTTTGTGACCTTTCAGGTGCTGGTACGTCCCTTCCTGCTGCGCCTGCAAGGCGTGCAGCACGTGCTGCCGCGTGCGATTGATGCGCGTGCCGACTTTGTCTGGCCCAAGGGCGACAAGCGCCGCGAGTTTTTGCGGGTGCGCTACAACGAGCGCGGCGGGCTGGAGCTGTTCAAGAATCAAAGCTCGGGCGTGCTGACATCGACGGCCTGGGGCGATGGCGTGGTGGACAACCCCGCCAGCACCACGATTGCCGAAGGCGACACCGTGCGCTTTATCCCGTTTGCAGAGCTGATGGCTTGAAGGAGCCTTTTATGAAGACCATCACCATTCGTTATTTCGCCTCCATCCGCGAAGCGCTGGGTATTGGCAGCGAAAGCCTGCAGACCGCAGCCGAAACCGTGGGCGCCCTGCGTGAAGAGCTGATGAGCCGCAGCGATGCCGCCGCCAGCGCGCTGGCCACAGGGAAGGCTGTGCGCATGGCCCTGAATCAGGACATGTGCGCGCTGGATGCTGCCATTCAAAACGGCGATGAAGTGGCGTTCTTTCCGCCAGTGACCGGCGGTTGATCTGGGGCTGATGTGGCACTGATCGCATCCAAAATCTGCTGAAAAGGCCTGTGCAAGCACTTTGCACAGGCTTTTTTGCATGGGATGACTTCTAGGTGTTTACGCGAGGGGGTGTGATTGCGTACTAGGGTTTTCCTTGGGGTGTTTTTGTGAGTCTGGTGAGATTCATTTTGCAGAATCCGCGCTTTCTTGCAAAAAGTAGAAAGCACACACTCATGACAACTCACGTCAATATGGAGGAGACCCGCTCTGCGCGCTTTGCTATGCGCTGCGCCAGCTGGGCGGAGAAGTGGTTTCCGGATTCCTGGGTCTTTGCCGTAGTCGGCATTTTTATCGTGGTGCTGGCGGCATTTGCCATCGGCGCGCCTGTGCAGGAAACCAGCAAGGCCTTTGGTAAAGGCTTCTGGAGCCTGATCCCCTTCACCATGCAAATGGCCTTTGTGGTGATTGGAGGCTATGTGGTGGCCAGCTCCAAGCCTGCTTCCAAGCTGATAGAGGCGCTGGCCCGCGTGCCCAAGACCGGCCGCGGTGCCGTGGCCTGGGTGGCCTTTGTGGCGCTGACCGCATCGCTTTTGAACTGGGGCCTGAGCCTGGTGTTCGGCGGCCTGCTGGTCAAGGCGCTGGCACGCCGTACAGACATCAAGATGGACTACCGCGCTGCGGGCGCAGCCGTTTATCTGGGTCTGGGTGCTGTGTGGGCGCTGGGCATTTCGTCTTCGGCGGCGCAGTTGCAGGCCAACCCGGCCAGCCTGCCGCCCGGCATTCTGGCGATTACCGGCGTGATTCCTTTCACCCAGACCATCTTTCTGTGGCAGTCCGGCGTGATGCTGGCGGCACTGATGATTGTGTCCATCGTGGTGGCCTATATGACAGCTCCCGGTGAAGGCACAGCGCGTGATGCGGCTGACTGCCAGGTCGATCTGGGTCAGGCCGTTGCGCATGATCTGCCCAAGCCTACGCGCCCCGGTGAATGGCTTGAGCACAGCCCCATCCTCATCATCATGCTGGTGCTGTTGACGGTGGGCTGGATGGTGGAGGAGTTCTCCAGCAAGCCCTTCATTCAGGCGATTTCGGGTCTGAACACCTACAACCTGATCTTCTTGATGGTGGGTGCGCTGCTGCACTGGCGCCCCCGCAGCTTTCTGGATGCCGTGGCGCGTGCTGTGCCAACGACCACCGGCGTGCTGATCCAGTTCCCGCTGTATGGTGCGATTGCTGCCATCATGACGGAGGTCAAGGGCGCAGACGGTGCCAGCATTGCGCACTACATCTCCACCTTCTTCACCAACTTCGCCACGCATGACACCTATGCGCTGCTGATGGGCACCTACTCCGCCGTGCTGGGCTTCTTCCTGCCCTCGGGCGGTGGCAAGTGGATTGTGGAAGCGCCTTACGTCATGCAAGTGGCTAACGACCTGCAATATCACCTGGGCTGGGCCGTGCAGATCTATAACGCTGCCGAAGCGCTGCCCAACCTGATCAACCCCTTCTACATGTTGCCGCTGCTGGGCGTGCTGGGACTGAGGGCGCGCGATCTGATTGGCTTTAACTTTGTGCAATTGCTGGTTCACACCCCGCTGGTGCTGTTCCTGCTATGGTTCCTGGGTCAGACTCTGACCTATATCCCACCTGTAATGCCATGACCGACACTGCCGATTTGCCTTCTACCGAGATCAACCCCGACATCAGCTCGCGCACCCGCCGTGCGCTGGCCGATGCGCGCGAGCGCGGCGTCAAGCTGGGCACAGCGGGCGCGGCCAATATCCGGGCCACAGTAGAAAAGCGCAAATCGGCAGCCGATGCCTTTGCCAGGCAGCACGAAGCGCTGTTTGCGCAGCTGCAAGAAAAAGGCCTGACCCACCGCGCCATGGCTGCTGAACTCAATGCCCTGGGCATTACAGCCGCCAAAGGCGGCGAATGGACGCACGGCCAAGTGCAGCGCATTCTGAACCGCTATGCGGACTGGGCCAAGGCTGAATAAGTTCGCCCGAACCTGCAAAGCAAAAAGCCGTGCAGCATTGCTTGCACGGCTTTTCTTTTGATAGCTGCTTGCGCTTTTATCTATTGGGCTGGAGCCTGTTTTTATTCTGAAATGGGGGCTGGCAGCTGCGGCGCACGCCACTCCAGCAGCTCGGCCATACGCTGCACAATCCAGCTCGCCTCTGCGGAGCTGACCACAGAGCCATCAGCCGCCAGACCGGCATGCATGCCCAGCAGCACCTGCTCTTCAGACGAATTGCCCGAGTGGTAGAGCGTCTGCGCCTGCTCTGTCAGGTGGCAGGCCAGGTCTTCGCACAGTTCATAGCGTTGCACCACCTCGCCAATCGAGGTGGACAGCTTGCCGCTGCGGGTGCGAAACAGATCCGCAAAGCTGGGCGGCGGCTGAATCTGGCTGGTGTCGTCCATGCGAGTCTGCCTCTTTAGCTAGGCTCAAACAGGCGCTCAAAGCGCGCCAGATCGTCTGCCAGCTCGCAGGTAATGAGCTGGCCCGATTTTTTGTCCGCCTTGCGGTGCGCGGCGAACAAGGTCGCCTTGCCCTTGAAGTTGTAGTCGGGCAGGTGAATCAGCTCATAGGCATAGGGCACGAAGATCTGAAATTCAAAGATCATCCGGTGCTCGTTACGAGGCGACGGGTACAGCGTGTACTCCGGTAAATTGATGGTTTGCGCGGGCATGCCTCAATGCTAATGCGCCGCGCATGACCATGCTGGCCTGCGACAATGCAGGTATGACTGCTGCACGTGTATCCATCCAGACCCAAGACTTTGACCTGAGCGCCGAAATTGCCGCCCTGCGTGCGGGTGATGCGCGTGTAGGGGCCGTCTGCAGCTTCGTCGGCACGGTGCGCGATCGCAATGAAGGTGATTCTGTCTCCAGCATGGAGCTGGAGCATTACCCCGGCATGACCGAAAAAAGCATAGAAGCGATCATCGACAAGGCGGTAGAGCGCTTCGGCATCTTTGGCGCGTGTGTCATTCACCGCATCGGTCTGCTGCAGCCAATGGAGCAGATCGTGCTGGTGGCGGTGACCAGTGCCCACCGTGGCAAATCGTTCGAAGCCTGCGAATACATCATGGACTACCTCAAGTCCGAAGCCCCCTTCTGGAAAAAAGAGCAAACCGAGCAGGGGGCCCGCTGGGTGGATGCGCGTGTCAGCGATGAGCAGGCGCTGCAGCGCTGGGCCTACTGAGCGAGTGATCTTCCGAGAGGCGGTATCGCTCCGAGGCGGTCGCCTCCAGACGCTTGCTTGGAGACATGTATTTTCATTGATGGCATGGAATAAAAACTGCCTGAAACGTATATCTATGAATCTCTGGTGGCTATGCTTTTTGATGGTTTTGCGTTGATATTCCCCTGGTTGATGGTTGCCTGATCGGGTGTGCAGGTGTTTAATGGATTGTGGGTTTTATCCTACACAGTAGTCCGGCTGGGCACGCCATGCTCAGGCGTGGCCTGCGTGCGGATGCGCCGATTTGATCTTTCTCAAACAAGGCCACACTTGAAGCCGTTTGGCAGCTTTGTTGTTGGCCGTGGTCTTGAAAATACCCGCACGGCTATCAGATAAATTGCAATGACATTGATATGGAGCGAGAGCGACACACCATGCGAATTGACAAACTGACGACCAAATTCCAAGAAGCCTTGGCCGATGCGCAGTCTCTGGCGCTCGGTGCTGACCAATCCACCATCGACCCCTTGCACCTTCTGGTCGCCATGCTGCGCCAGGACGACGGCCCGCGCGCTCTTTTGCAGCGTGCCGGCGGCAATGTGCAGCAACTCAAAAACCTGGCCGAGGAGGCCATGGCCGACCTGCCGCGTGTGCAGCAGCAGGGCGATGTGCAAGTGGGCACGGAGCTGGCCCGATTGCTGCAGGCCGCAGAGAAGGAAGCACTCAATCGCGGTGACCAGTTCATCGCCAGCGAGCTGTTCTTGCTGGCGCTGGCTGACAGCAAAGGTTCGGCCACACGTGCCGGGGCCTTGCTCAAACAAAGCGGTGTGAGCAAATCCAGCCTGGAAGCCGCCATCAACGCCGTACGAGGAGGGCAGAACGTGGACAGTGCAGAATCCGAAGGCCAGCGCGAAGCGCTGAAGAAGTACACGATGGACCTGACCGAGCGTGCCCGCAGCGGCAAGCTTGATCCCGTGATTGGTCGCGACGACGAAATTCGCCGCGCCATTCAGGTGCTGCAGCGCCGCAGCAAGAACAACCCCGTGCTGATTGGCGAGCCCGGCGTGGGTAAGACCGCGATTGTCGAAGGCCTGGCCCAGCGCATTGTGGCTGGTGAAGTGCCAGAGAGCCTGCAGAACAAGCGCGTCCTGTCGCTCGATATGGCGGGCCTGCTGGCCGGAGCCAAGTACCGCGGTGACTTTGAAGAGCGCCTGAAATCCGTGCTCAAAGAGCTGGCTCAGGAAGAAGGCCGCGTCATCCTGTTCATTGACGAAATTCACACCATGGTCGGTGCCGGCAAGGCCGATGGTGCCATGGACGCAGGCAATATGCTCAAGCCCGCGCTGGCGCGTGGCGAGCTGCACTGCGTGGGCGCTACTACGCTTGACGAATACCGCAAGTACATCGAGAAAGATGCTGCGCTGGAGCGTCGCTTCCAGAAGGTGATTGTGGGCGAGCCATCGGTGGAAGACACCATCGCTATCTTGCGCGGTTTGCAGGTGAAGTATGAGGCGCACCACAACGTCGATATTACCGACCCTGCTATCGTTGCTGCAGCAGAGCTGAGCCACCGCTATATTACCGATCGCTTTCTGCCCGACAAGGCCATTGACTTGATCGACGAGGCGGCGGCCAAGATCAAGATCGAGATGGACTCCAAGCCCGAGGTGATGGACAAGCTTGAGCGCCGCATGATTCAGCTCAAGATCGAGCGCGAAGCCATGAAGCGCGAGAAGGACGAAGCCTCGCAAAAGCGTCTGTCGCTGATCGAGGAAGAACTCGAAAGCCTGGAGCGCGAATACGCCGATCTGGAAGAAATCTGGAAGGCTGAGAAAGCCAGCGCACAGGGTTCGGAGCAAATCCGCAAGGAGATTGACCAACTGCGCATTCAGATTGAAGAGTTCAAGCGTAAGGGTGACTTCAACAAGGTGGCCGAGCTGCAATACGGCAAGCTTCCTGCGCTCGAGAAGCAGTTGCACGAAGCCCAGGCCAAGGAACAAGGCCGAGATGGTGCGCCTGCCCACAAGCTGCTGCGCACCCAGGTCGGTGCTGAGGAAATTGCCGAGGTGGTCAGCCGTGCCACGGGTATCCCCGTTGCCAAGATGATGCAGGGCGAAAAAGACAAACTGCTGCAGATGGAAACCAAGCTGCACGAACGCGTCGTGGGCCAAGAAGAGGCTATTGCCGCAGTCTCCAACGCCATTCGCCGCTCGCGCTCGGGTCTGTCCGATCCGAATCGTCCTACAGGCTCTTTCCTGTTCCTGGGCCCTACGGGCGTGGGTAAGACCGAGCTGTGCAAGGCGCTGGCAGGCTTCTTGTTCGACAGCGAAGATCACCTGGTGCGGGTTGACATGAGTGAGTTCATGGAAAAGCACTCTGTGGCACGATTGATTGGTGCGCCCCCAGGCTATGTCGGCTATGAGGAGGGTGGTTATTTGACCGAAGCCGTGCGCCGCAAGCCCTATAGCGTGCTGCTGCTGGACGAGGTGGAAAAAGCCCACCCCGATGTCTTCAACGTGCTGCTGCAGGTGCTGGACGATGGTCGCCTGACCGATGGTCAGGGTCGCACGGTGGACTTCAAGAACACCGTGATCGTGATGACCAGCAACATTGGTTCACATTTGATCCAAGCCATGGTGGGCGAGGATGCGGATGATGTGAAGGAAGCGGTCTGGGGGGAACTTAAAAACCATTTCCGACCCGAATTCCTGAACCGCATTGATGAAACTGTGGTCTTCCATGCACTGGATGCCAAGAACATCGAGGCGATTGCCAAGATACAGCTGAAGTTGCTGGAAAGCCGTCTGCAGAAGATGGAGCTGAGCATTCAGGTGTCCGAGCAGGCTCTGGCCGAGCTGGCCAAGGTCGGTTTCGATCCCGTGTTCGGTGCCCGTCCGCTCAAGCGTGCGATTCAGCAGCGTATTGAAAACCCGCTGTCCAAGTTGTTACTCGAAGGAAAGTTCCCGCCCAAGAGTACGATTGCAGTGACAGTAGACCCGGTGATTGAGCCCGGGGTATTCAGGTTCGAGTCCTCAGGCGTGTCCTGAGGGCCGAGCCCATAGAAAGGTATTGCTTTGAACGATTTCGCCACTACCGCAACCCGCTGGGCCGTCCGCATCGTGCTGATGCTGGTGGGTCTGGTGTTCTTCCTGTGCCTACTGGCCGTGGCCTGCCTGATTGCTCTGGTATGGGGCGCGCGCGCCCTGTGGGCCAGGTTCACGGGTCAGCCCATCGTGCCCATGAGCATGGGAGCCATGAGTCCGTTTGCTGGCTGGCAGACGGTGTACCGCTCGGGGGCCGAGTGGATGGCGCAATCGTCGGGCAATGCCCAGGCTAAAGATGATGTGCGTGAAGGTCGCTCGCGCCGCGGCGTTCTGCCTGGCGCGGGCGATGTGACCGATGTGCAGCCGCGCGAGGTACATGAGTCGTAATGACAAGCCTGCTTGCAGCCTTCATACTTTGCTGTGAGTGAGGCGACAAAGGCCGAGGGCTGATGCCGAGGTCAAAACAAAAGAGCCTGTGCAATGTTGCATCAGGCTCTTTTTTTACGCTGTGTTTACGTAGACCCGCGTTATCGTCGGGGCTGTAATTTTGAGATATTCAGACGGGCATGAACTAAATGGACTTGCATCGCATTTTTGACTTGCAATACCAAGCCAGCCGCGCGCAGGTCGATGCACCTTTGCTGGTGCGGCGCGAGCGTTTGCTGCGCCTGCAGAAGATGCTGGATGAAAACGGACCGGCGCTGTGCGCGGCCGTGGAGCAGGATTTTGGCGTGCGCTCTGAGCGCTGGACGGAAATGCTGGATTTGATGCTGGTACGCAATATGCTCAAGCACACGCTCAAGTACCTTCCGAAATGGAGCAAACGCCAGCGCGTGCGCACACCGCTGATGCTGCAGCCGGGCAAAGCCTGGATAGAACGCCAGCCGCTGGGTGTGGTGGGCATCATCTCGCCGTGGAACTACCCGGTGCAGCTGTCTCTGGCACCAGTCATCACCGCATTGGCGGCGGGTAACCGCGTCATGCTCAAGCCCAGTGAACTGACACCGAATACTTCAGCGAAGATGGCCGAGCTGGTCGCTCAATTCTTTGCACCTGATGAGTTCAGCGTGATTGAGGGCGATGTGGGTGTGGCCACGCAGTTCTCGGGCCTGCAGTTCGATCATCTGCTGTTTACGGGCTCGACCGCCGTGGGGCGGCGCGTGGCACAGGCGGCTGCTGTGCACCTGACACCGACGACGCTGGAGCTGGGTGGTAAGTCCCCTTGCATCATTGCGCAGGACTGCGATTTGCAGGCCGTGGCGCTCAAGGTGGCCTATGGCAAGCTGGTCAACGCCGGGCAGACCTGTATCGCCCCCGACTATGTGCTGCTGCCGCGTGGGCAGGAGCAGGCTTTTGCGGAGGCCTACAAGGCTGCTGTGCAGCAGCTGTATCCGCGGATTTCAGGCAACCCCGATTACACGGCCATCATCAGCAAGCGCCATCTGGCACGGCTCAAGCAGATGCTGCGCCAGGCCCAGAGCCTTGGCGCGCAGGTGCACTGGATGCATGAGGCTGCAGCGCCTGCGGTAGATGGCGATGCCACCTTGTGGGGTGAGGCGGTTGAGCGCCAGTTCGCTCCCGCACTGGTGTTTGGTGCCACGGGCGAAATGCAGCTGATGCAGGAAGAGATTTTTGGCCCCATCCTGCCGGTGATCTCGTATGAGCGCATTGAAGACGTGATCAACGCCATCAATGCCAGCCCGCGCCCGCTGGCGCTGTACTGGTTTGGCAACGATGAGGCAGAGCGCGATGCGGTGCTGCTGCGTACGGTCAGCGGAGGTGTCTGTGTGAACGACACTTTGTTGCATGTGGCGCATGACAACCTGCCGTTTGGTGGGGTCGGCGAGAGTGGCTGGGGTGCTTATCACTCCGAGCAAGGCTTTCTGCGTTTTGTGCACCAGAAGGCGGTTTTCGTGCAGTCGCGCTGGGCTGCCACGTCAATGCTTTACCCGCCGTTTGGTGAAAAGTTTGATCGCATGATGCGCTTCATGCGGCGCTGGCTTTGATGCTGTTTTGAAGGCATTGCCAGATTTACTGCTGTCAAGGGTGATTTGAGTCCTGACTATTTGTCATTAAATGTGACTCAAACCCTTGAGGAATGCGGGCTTGCTGCTCTGCTTTGATGAGCGCATAGCACATAGATTGCTACAGGGCAAGGAAATGCGAACAGCCGCAGTCAACCGAATGGCTAACAACCATGCCGCGTGCCAAAACTCTAAATTTGTAGACAATTGCGCCCTTCTATTCTTACATGTTTCTGCCCCGGTTTTTCCATGTCCAGTATCCAGGTCCGTCCCGCTACTCTTCGCGATGCAAAAGCGATTGCCCAGATCCATACTGCTTCCGCACTGGAGGCTTATCGAGGTCTGGTTCCCGATGATCAACTGAAGGCCATGTCCTCGGTTGAAAAGCGCCAGGCTTACTGGCGCGAAGCTATTGAATTCTGTGAGCCGCAGGTCCAGGTCGCCATTGAAGGCGACAAGATCGTCGGCTTTGTCGGCTTTGACCGATCCCGTGATGAAAAGTCTCGCCAGACTACTGGTGAGATTTGGGCCATCTATGCATCTCCCACTCACTGGAGCCAAGGCGTTGGCGTGGCTCTGTGGGATGCTGCCCGTGATGGTTTGCTGGAAGAAGGCTGTACCAACGTGACAGCCTGGATTCCTCTGCGCAATGAACGTGCCCTGCGTTTCCACGAAATGGCCGGTTTCAAGCGTGAGATGTCCACTGCCAAGACGGCAGTGGTTGGCAGCATCAAGATTGAAGAAGTGCGCGTTAAGCGCCCTCTGAACGGCTAAACAAGCCATTAGCCCATTGAAAGACAGGCCGTGAAGACCATCAATAACAACAACGTCGCGGCCTCAGTCTCCGCCTATCAACCGCTTGAGTGGCAAGAGAAGGGCAAGCCCCGCTCTGCCCTGTGGCGCACTGAAAGCAGCCTGCCGCAGCCCAAGCGCATTGAGCTGGCCGATGACACCATGCCCGCTGATACGGCGTTTCGCCATATCAGCGAAGGTGCCTCGCTGCTGTGGCGTGGTGACTTTCAGAACGCCCGCCAGCTCTTGGTGGCGCTGGGCCGCAGGCTTGAAAAAAAGGTGACACGCCGCAAGGCTGCTGCCGCTGCTGAAATCACATTTCCCCACGCCTTTCATCTGTATCGCCAGACTCAGGCTCAGCGCGCACGCGTACTGGCCAGCATTCTGATTGAGCTGGATGAGCAATGGCATTGCGCACTGCGCCGCGCTCCTGACTGGAGCGTTGCCTGTACCGAAGCGTGGGGCACAGCCCCCAAGCAAGGCGCTGCGCAATCGGTGCTGGTGCCGCTGCGTGACTTGCTTGGCGTCGTTGGCGCTCATGAGTGGCGGAAAAAAGGCGTGGAGCTTGCTGCGCTGGATGGCGAGCGCATTCATGCCCATTACGGTGTGTTCTCGCCCGTGCGCGGCGAGTACCTTGAGCTGGTGGCACGTGCGCCTATTCCAGCCGCTGGCATGCAGCAGGCCTGGGATATTGGCGTGGGCACTGGCGTGCTCTCAGCCCAGCTGATCAAGCGCGGCGTCAAATCCATTGTGGCGACCGACATGAGCGAGCGTGCTTTGAGCTGTGCCACCGAGAACCTGCAGCGTCTTGGTCATGCAGCCAAGGTGAAGCTGCAACGTGCTGACCTGTTTCCCGAAGGCCGTGCCGGCCTGATTGTCTGCAACCCACCATGGTTGCCTGGCAAGGCCGCATCGCTGCTCGATCAGGCCATCTACGACGAAGACAGCCGCATGCTGCGTGGCTTTGTTCAAGGTCTGGCTGCGCATCTGCAACCCGGTGGCGAAGGCTGGCTCATCCTGTCTGATCTGGCTGAGCACCTGAAGCTGCGCAAGCGCGAAGAGCTGCTGGGCTGGATTGAGGCTGCAGGCCTCAAGGTGCTGGGCCGCGAAGACATTCGCCCCAGTCACGGCAAGGTGCAAGATAGCGAAGACCCGCTGCACGCTGCACGTGCTGCGGAAGTCACCTCGCTCTGGCGTCTGGTCGCAATCTAAGCGTAATAAAGCGCTGCGTTAAGCCAGAGAAGGCTCGGTCGCTGAGCTTTTTTGTGTCTCGTTGACGGCCTCGCCACTCGCATCGTGGCAGGCCAGCAAAGCAGCCAGTCGCTCGCGCAGCGACTGGGCTCGCTCCTCCCCTGCATACTCTTGCACGGCCACCAGAAAGTTCAGGCTGGCGCTGCGCAAGCTGCTCAGGTCCCGTGCTTCACGCAGTTGCGTGCGTAATGCCTGAGCAAGGGTTTCGTGACGGTTGGCAAACAATCGCTCGCACAGGTCAAACAAATACATACGCGTGCCTGCCATATTGATGGCTGGCGCTAAAGCGGGGCTGCTGCTCTTGCTCTCGCCAGTGGCGATCAGCTCCAGATAGCCCTGTGCCACCAACTGCCGGGCCAGTGCGGCATGATCGCTGCCCAGCAAGGCTTGGAGTTCCTCCATGCTTTTGCCGCCGGCCATCAACAGCAGAGAGCGTGCACGCTGTGGCAGCTGGCGCGTCCCGGGCTGAAGTTCCTCTTGGGCCTTGGCGGTTTTTTGCAAAATCATGGTGGGTGCTGTCTGGCGCAATACAAATGGCGATGCGCTATTGCATGTGCTGACGATGACACTGGTGTGAATCTGCTTCAATGCGCAGTGAATCACTTGGATTACGCCTGCAACCCATAGAGATTGCTTCTGAATTAATAGCTGTAAGCGCATTCTGGATAAGCGCTACAGGTCAATTTGATTTGAGTCTGAAATGAGACTGCTGCTTGCGCCCATGGAAGGGCTGCTGGATTTTGTTCTGCGTGATGTGCTGACCCGGGTGGGCGGCGCTGACCGCTGCGTGTCCGAGTTCATTCGCATCACTGGCACGCTGCTGCCCGATAAGGTGTATCTGGGCATCATGCCCGAGCTGCGCAACGGCAGCAAAACGCTGGCCGGCGTGCCGGTGCGCGCCCAGTTGCTGGGCTCTGACCCATCCAGCATGGCCGAGAACGCTGCGAATCTGGCGCGGCTGGGGCCTGAAGGGATTGATCTGAACTTTGGCTGCCCGGCCAAGGTTGTCAACCGCCATGGTGGTGGTGCATCGCTGCTACAAGACCCGGCGCAGATCGCTCGTGTGGTGGAGGCAGTGCGCAAGGCTGTTCCCGCGCACCTGCCTGTGTCGGCCAAGATGCGGCTGGGCTTTAACGACCGGACGCTGATGACCGAATGCGCGCAGGCCATGGAAAGCGGCGGTGCCTGCGAAATCGTGGTGCACGCGCGTACCAAGCTTGATGGTTATCGCCCGCCTGCCTTCTGGGAAGAAATTCCGCGCATCCGCGAAGCTGTGGGTGTGAATGTGGTGGCCAATGGCGAGATCTGGACGGTGGAAGAAGCCCTGCGTTGCCGCGAAGTTTCGGGTTGCGACGATCTGATGCTGGGGCGCGGCATTGTGGCTGACCCGGGGCTGGCTCTGGCCATCCGCAAGGCATTGGCGCAGGGTACCAACACCACAGAGGCGGGCATTGACTGGCCGGTAGTGGTGCCGCAAGTGCAGCGTTTTTGGCAGATGGTCTGCGAAGACTTGGAGCCGCGCCAGCGGGCTGGCCGACTCAAGCAATGGCTTAACCTGATGCGCAGACGCTTTCCTGAGGCTGAAATCGCCTTTCAGGAAGTACGCACGCAAACCGATCAAAGCACCATCAACGACTGGGTGCAGGCCTTGCCCCAGCGTGACTTGCAGCAGGAATGGCGCTGGCCGCAGGCTGCGGCTACAGCAGACTGTCTGGAGCCAGAGGCCCAATCAGCTGCAGCATAAGGCGCAGGCCGAGGCTGGCATCGGGCTCTGAATGCGCGTCGCTCAGGCCGCTGTCTTGCGGCGCACGCCAGATCAGCTTGCCGCTGGGGTCAATCTCTACGCGCCAGCTGTTCTCAGGCAGGCTTTCGTCAATGCTGTCGCTGGCCAATTGGCTGAAACGGCGGCTGGCGATGAGCACGGCAATCTCGGTGTTCTGGAGTCGGGAGCGCATATCCAGATTCATCGAGCCCACGGCAGCCAGGTGCCCGTCGATCACCAGCAGCTTGGTGTGGAGCATGGCGCGAGAGGTGCCTGTGCTGCCCCCCGATCCTGTGCCGCCAGCCCGCAGTGCCGAGCGCACATTGGCGGCTTCACTGCGCATCTCGTAAAGAATCACTCCCAGCTCCAGCAATTCCTTGCGGTGGCGGGCGTAACCGGCGTGCGCCAGCGGCGCATCATTGGAGGCTAGTGAATTCGTCAGGATGCGAATGCGCACCCCCTGCTGGCGCGCGGTGCGAAACGCGCTCATGATTTCGTCCCCGGGGACAAAGTAAGGCGAGACCACCAGCAAATCCTGCTTGGCCGAGCGAATCAGAGCCAGCAGGCCATCGACGACCGAGTCCGCTTGGAGTGCGGGGGTGGCGGAAATGGGGGGAGTGCTGGAATCGTCTGCCTTGAGCAATGCTTCGGCAAAGGTTTCGGCTCCGCTGGCTCTCTCATTGCCTTCGACTGGAATCTTGGTCGGGCTATCAGCCAGCACCAAGGCGCGGGCCCAGATCCAGGGAATACTGCTCAGGTTCAGAGATTCTGCCTCGAGGTCGATGGAGGGTCGTATGTGCTTGGTGGCTTCGGCCTCGGTTGTGGCATCTTCGCGATCAAACTGTTCCTTGAGTTGCAGCAACTCAGCCTCGCTGACCAGTGATTGAACCGGGTAGGCGCGCACATTATTCCAGTAACGGTCAAAGCTGCGCGACAGATCCTTGACCACGGGGCCGCCGGTCAGTACATCCAGATCGACAAAGTTGCCGTCGTTGGAAGCGTCGAAGTAGGCATCTCCCAGATTGCGGCCACCAATGACCGCCAGGGCGTTGTCGGCCACAAACATCTTGTTGTGCATGCGCTGCTGCGCGCGCTGAAAGTCGGTCAGCAGCGTCCAGGCGCGGCCGATGGTGGAGGCTCGAGAGCCCGCCAGCGGGTTGAACATGCGCATATCCACGTTGGGTACAAAGGCCAGGCGCATCACCTGAGCATCCGGTCCTGTGCTGTGGAAGTCGTCGAGCAACACCCTAACCCGCACGCCGCGCTGTGCCGCATGAACGATGGCTCGCAGCAGGCTCCCTGTGCTTTGATCGGCATGAATCGCGTAGTACTGCAGGTCAAGCGTTTTCTGCGCGTTCTCCACCAGTGCCATGCGACTGCTGAAGGCTTGCTGCGGGCCGGAGATCAAGGCAAAGGCTGAAGCGTCGTCCTTGGCGGTGGCTGGGCGATTCTGGTTAATGAATGCGCCCAGACCGGTGTTTTGAGGCTGGCTCAGTGCCGTGCTGACGGGGCGCTCTACATCTTTGGGGAGCTGGGTGGCGCAGCCCGTCAAAAGTAGTACGGCTGCGGCGCATGCAGGCAGCACCAAGCGTTTAAAGAGCAAAGGTATGGAGTGGAGGGGGACGATCGCCAGCATTGTTATCTTGTAACCGATGATGGCTTTTTTCGCATGTAAGACGCCGGCTCCGCTAGAACTTGTCGCGGCCTTGAACTCTGGCCACGATGCGCAGGTCTGGCCCCAGTCGCGCCACATCATGAAACTCCAGTTGCAGGCCCTCGCTCAGTTCATTCAGGGGGCCGAAACTGGCAATGCCCATGGCGCCTGTGCCCAGCAACTTGGGTGCCTGATAGAAGAGAAACTCATCCACCAGCCCTTCGCGAATCAATGAGCCGTTGAGCTTGAAGCCAGCCTCCACATGCAGCTCATTGGTGCCGCGCTGTGCCAGATCGCGCAGCATGGCGGCCAGATCGACTTTGTCGTAGGCATTGGGCATATCAACAACGATAGCGCCTAGCGCTTGCAGTTGCTCAACCTTGGATTGATTTGTACTGCAGGTGTAGATAAGGCATCCGCTAGGCGCTTTTAAAACATGAGCATCCAGCGGAATGTCGAGCTTGCTGTCTACCACGGCAATACGCGGCTGGCGCGGCGTGGGTACATCGCGCACATTCAGATGCGGGTTATCTGCCAGCAACGTGCCAATGCCCGTCAAGATCGTGCAGGCGCGCGCGCGCCAGGCATGGCCGTCCGCACGTGCCTCTGGCGAAGTAATCCATTGACTATTCCCGTTGTGCAAAGCCGTCACGCCATCTAGCGAGCTGGCAGCCTTCATACGCACCCAGGGCGTGCCACGAATCATGCGGCTGAAAAAACCGATATTGAGTTCACGCGACTCGGCTGCGCCGGGGCCGACTTCAACCTCCACCCCTGCTGTGCGCAGACGATCAAAGCCTCGTCCCGCAACCTGTGGGTTGGGGTCGGTCAGTGCACCAACCACCTTGCCAATGCCAGCTGCCAGCAGCGCGTCGCAGCAAGGGCCGGTGCGGCCGTGGTGAGAGCAGGGCTCCAGCGTCACATAGGCCGTGGCGCTTTGCACATCATTGCCTTTGGCTGAGGCATCGCGCAGTGCCATGACTTCGGCATGCGGGCCGCCAGCCTGCTGGGTAAAGCCTTGGCCGATGATCTGGCCTTCACGATCAATGATCACGCAGCCAACGCGCGGATTGGGAGAGGAAAGAAAAAGCGCCTGAGCTGCCTGCTCAAGCGCTTTGTTCATATAAGTGGAAAAATTGTTCATTTCTACTGATGGTAGCGTCAACCCATTGGTGCATTGAATCGTATTTAATTGCTGGCGCTAGTGGTGCAGCTGGAGTCGGCTGAGGGTTTGCACGCCCGTGTTCGGCCTGTGCGTGCCACGATAACTAAACGACTTTGCTCTGGTGTATCAGCAGTGCTGACGTCGTTGCGCTTGATGGACAAGGCCAAATTAGTGAGGCCATTACCGCCGACAGTGCGGGCGTAGCCAGCGCTATCGAAGCTGATATAGGGACTTGATGCTGCCGCATTATTGTTGCCAGTCATAGCGATGTAACTGACAAGAGCAGGCTGTGTTTGAATGAAGAGATCCGTTCCTTCTTCATAGGAATTATCTGCATTCATGTCGACATAGACAAACCAGCCTGTAGACCAATTGCTTGAATCATTCGGAACAACGAATGCATTTCTCCCGGATTTCATTGCTTCACTGCGTGCAGAATTGATGGACCCCAGCATTTTGTTTGCCAGTGAAGTCAGCTCAGAATTTCGTTGAAAGCTGACAAAGCTGGGTGCTGCCAATGTAAGCAGTACGCCCACAATCGCAATAACCACCATGAGCTCAATCAGTGTGAACCCGCGTGGATTGATTTTTCGATGAATGATCATGGCCAGCACAAGCTCTTGTTGGTCGTTGTGCCTGTACAGGTTTTCAATCCACTGCTAGTCATTTCCAGATTCGCCACTTTAGGGTCCGATTTCACGGGAGTGGCAACAACTTTCACACAGCTAGCAATGGACAGAGTGCTTGAACCAGTCCCTGGACATGTGGTAGCCGTTAGGAAATAACTGGCTCCCGCTAAACTCTCTCCGGAAAATGTTTTAAAAGGAGCACTGCTTGCGGTTACGCCTCCGCAAGCGGTAGACGGAGAGGGAGCCGTAGGCGTCGCCGCACCTGTACTGGTATTGGTCGAAAAGCCGAGATAGCAGTTTCGCTGTGTCATGTAGCGCTCTTGCTGCTGCAACAGCTCGGCAATAGCCGCTCGCGCCTGCGCACGTTTTCCCTTTAATACCGATTCTGTATAGGAAGGATAAGCAATAGCAGACAATATGCCGATGACTGCTACAACAATCATCAACTCGATCAGAGTAAAACCACTTTGATTATTTTTTTTCATGATTATTTATTTTTCATATCTTGATAGCTATTAATCTGGCGCCAGCTCAAACGTCCGATATTTTGCGTAATCGTGGTCGATTGGCCGCTGGCATTTGCGCCGGATTGTCCGATGCTCAGGCCGCGCTTAGTAAGTACTCTGATTCTTCTTCCTGTGCTGTCGCTCTTGCTCACTGTCGTTTCATCTTCATTGGTGAAGAATACAGAAGGACCAAGGATGCCTACAGTAGATTGTTTGTACTGGGTTAAACCATTGCTGATATTTAAAAGGTAAGAGTTACCACTGCCTTGGTTATTGGTGCAGCTGCCTGCAGTCGCTCCAGATGAGCCTGGGATGACGGTGTTGAAGGAGGCGTTGAGTATTCCTAAGTCGGCAATACTGCTTACCAATTTTTCTCCACCGGATGGAAGATCGAAATACCAGCCTGATCTCTTCGTTGTATCGTTTGCCGAAGATGCTCTTCCCCACTTGAATGCTGGAACAGTGATTACTTTGGTTTCGGTATTGACACTGCCCGCTGCAAGTCGGCCTCTGCCTGCAATGGCACCGTCAGCTGCGTTGGATGTGTCGAGTGCGGTGGAGTTATTGTCGTAAATAACATAAAAACTATTGGTCGTCGTTGCTATGTTGTCCGCAGACTCCAAATATTTACCTGTTCCAAACGCTACATAAAAAGTCTCAACTCCTCCGACAAGTGGGCCGGTGAAGAGAGTCGGTGCTGCGGTAATCGATTGAATTTTTGGTGTAGTGCTGCCATCGCGAGCGATGTACAAAGGAGCCGCTACGGCTGATGAGCCATTTCCTCTTTTAATGTAAGAGAGGCCAGTCAAATTCCAAGAGCTAGTCGGTTTATCGGAAAAACGCAATTTCCATAAATTTCCATGAAGATCACCGGCGTAGATATCAGTGACTTCGCCGTTGGATCCGTACAGAGGTGTGAAATTAGCGACTCCGGTGGGTGATGTTGCTTTTAGTGTGGAATCGGCAGTTAGTGAAATTTTGAAGTAATTGCTTCCAAGAGCCCATGATGCACCTGCAGGTTTGTCCAACGCCAATAGAAAAACAGCTGGATCTCCAGTCGTACTGAATGGGCCGTTGGCAGACTCTGGGCTGTAATTGTTGACGCCACTACCCACTACAGCAAACCAGCGGTAAGTTGCAGGTGAATCAGTGCCGCTGGTCTTAAATTTGAGTATCTGAGGTTGGCCAATCACTTGTCCGAGATCCGCATCGTCGGCGCGTGTGAATTCCCACATGACATTGGATGCGGCAAAGCTGCTGGGGGATGTGACATCCAGTGCAAAAACGCCCGATCCTCCGCCGCCTGTACCGCCTACGAGTACCGTCTTCCAGTCCGCCGCCACATTATTGTTGGCAACTTGCGCCTCGCTGATAGCGAGAGGTGCATCGACGTAGTTCTGATGGTTGTTGACGTAGCTTGGGCTTGTCAGAGCGGCTAGTTTGGCCCCCAGCCAGCTTGGAATATATCCAAATAGCTCGTTCCCATTATTGGCATTGAATGCATGAAGCATGCCGTCATTGGCACCCGCAAAAACACTCGGCGTGCGCGAACTATATGCAGTGCGGAAGGCCGCATAACCTACTCCACTGTATGCGGCTGAAGGAACTCCTGAATACACCACATTGGAGTTGACAATATCGCCTAGCAAGGTACTTCTGACTCGAAATGGTTTTCCTTCAAGTGAGCGATCTCCTCTGATGAAGTTCAATCGCTCTTGTCCACGACCATCCCCTGTGGAGGTCGTAGTGAGTTTTCCTAAGTCAGTTCGCAACTGCTCGCTGATTTCGCCCCAAGTGAAGTTGTTCGCTGTGGGGTTGGTGTTACCTCCTCCGGCTCCCACCACAATATTGCGATTGACCGCAGGTGAAGTCATTATGCCCAGTTGATTGGATGCACTCCATAAAGGGGTTGAAATAGAAACTTGATTACTGCTGTTCACGGTTACCGGCTCCGCAACCACATCTCCGCTCCAGTTGCTGGTGTCGAATTTGGCGGAATAGGTGATGGCTCCATTGGCACTTGAGACTACGCTGGAAGGTGTTGCGACCCCAGCAATGCTTCGTGCAGAAGTTGAGGCACGGCTGAAAATTTCGTCAAATGCATTCAATACCGCGCGAGCATTACTTTGCAGGTAGTAGCTGGAGGCTTCGCCAGGCGTCGCCGTTTTCTGCCAAACATTGTTGTCATTAGTTGAATCCTGCTTCTTGAATGGGTTTCCCCAAGTGTTGTAGGGACGTGATCCCTGATTGGAAGGGTCGCTTTCAAAGCCGCCGTACTTGGCGGCCATGAAAAACTGATTGGCATTCCGACGAGTGGACTCATTGTTCATCGTCCCGTTTTCATTAACGTCGAACACATAGGTTTTAACGCGCAATCCTGGCCGTTTTTTACTTCCTACATTCTGTGTCCAATCGTTGCCACGGATATCATGGGTATGCGCCCAGTATGCATAGCCCATGATTTGACTCGTCTGAGAAGATGACGGAACACTGTTATTGGAACCGTTAGGATTTCCGCTAGTCCTTGTAGCCCCTTGGCCATCCACATAGTTGGTCGCACTATTTTTTTCGAAGTTTTGAACAAGGCTGTGCCATGTTCTAAAGTTCGGGACGTTATTGGCTTTATTGTCTGTGGTTGGGATATTTCGCCAATTTCCATCATGGGTGTTGACATCGCCGATGACGACAATATTGCTTTTAAGGCAAGAGTAATCAGAGGCGTCACTTCGAGTGCCGCCATACGGATCTTCATCCCAGGTCGTGTAAACAGGGAAACCATCGCGCATGGTGTCATCAATATTATTAACGGCATCAGCGGTAGGGCCTAGACCTTGGAGATATCTCAGGCTCTGATAATAAAGCTCACCAACAGGATCGTATTTTTTGTATCTTCCTGGGGTGGGGCCTGTGCGCCCAAATTTGTTGAGGTAATTGATCACGCCGCTGGTTTGCATGGCGTGATTTTCTGGATTATCAACAAATACGCCGGTATTAGAGTTCCATTCAGCTTTGCTGTTGCCGCCAGCAGGGGTGTTGTCTTGCCCATTCTCGTTATATGTTTTGTTGCCCACATACTTCATGGGGGCGCGCAAAACGCCGCCGTAACGACCGGTGTTATTATTGTCATAGCTTGCAGTTTGGTCCATTAAGTAACCAAATGCAGATAGACGTAATTGATCGCTGTATTTTTGAATTACACCGGTTGGTTTGTAATTTCCATTTGGGTATTGTTGGCACAGTTTGTAGTCTCTGGAGTCCTGCAGTGTGCCGTTGCTCGAATTGCAGACTTGCACCCTCGAGTAGAAAAATCCATCGCTGTTTAGAGCGGTGGTGGTAGTTGGTTTCCAAGATCCAGAGTATGGGCGTACGTAGCAGCTTTTAGATGCCCCTGATAATGGGTCTCCCAAATTCGTGTAATAGCATGGGGCTCCATTCGAGGCTGGGCCTTTGTTCCAGTAATTTTTACCGTTTGCCTTAATGCCAAACCAAACTTCTTTTACTCCCGTAAAGCTGCATTGGTTTGTGGAGCCTTCTGCGGAACAGAGAACCGCATCAGTGGGTAGATCAGTGAAAGAGTTTTCTCTAGGCCCTAATTGTGAGCCTGCAGAACTCAGTGTGTAGGAGCTGGTGTTTGTGCAGCTGCCGCCTGATGCCGTGCCGAAGTAAATCCGATTAAGCGTATTGGCAACAAAAATATTGTTGTTGCCAGCGGCTGTTCTCATGGCAGTGGGGACGGCTCCCAAGAAATCTCCGCCGTTTCGTGAAAGCTGCTTTGACGGAAAATTGCCACTATTCCACATGCAGACCGGGTCTCCGTTGGGGAGCACTGCTCTCTGCAAAATGGTCAGGTTGGGTGTGTCTATATATCTATCTCCGCCAGATAATGCCAAGCGAAGCATATCAATGGCAGAGCTGCTAGACCAATTTAAAAAATTTCCACTGAAGGCGTTGGCGCATTGTCGAGATGTCGCAGGCCCCGATCTGTCAAATCGTTTGTAATCAGTTAGCGTTTTTGGTGAAACGACTGTTTCTGTGGGTGCGTCGTTGTAGGTGTAGCAGCTTTCTGCATCATAATATCCAAGATATTCATCTACATTGCTGTATGTGTTCACTGCATCACTGGAGTCTCGGGGGACATATTGCGCCCCCACTGTAGGAAATTCAACAGAGAGCGCCAGCGCCATTGTTGGTTTATCCACTGTAACCGCCGCGTACAAAGGCTCTGCTGCCAAAGTAATGGCAGGAATATTAGGTGGAGTTCCTGTTCCATAGGCAATTAAAGACGTAATAGCTGCGATGGGTGGTATCCCCCATGCGAGCCAGGAGCGAATAGAGCTGGGAAGCAAAGATTTCCAGCTTTTTTCTGCGATGGTTTGCTGGTGCCCAGCGTTTGAGGTTTTGCGTAATTGCATGTTAATCTCAATTGCGGTACAGCATTTGCACCACGGTTTGTGTTTCTGGGTTGGGGCCAAAACCCATAGCTGTCACGCGATAGATGTATTTGATATCTGTGGGCTTGGTGGTTCGCGCATTGTCTGGATCGGGGATAGCCTCGATAACGTAACGAGGTGGCTTTGATGGTTGAATGCCTGCGCCGCCAGCAGGAAAGGTCCGCCCCGTAAAAGTGCCAAATGCAATGGTGGATACATTGTTTTCACTGTTGGTGAAGTCCACAGTGAGCCATGCGGGTTTTCCGGTTTCATTCAGTGCACATAAACCCGTCGAGGGAGAGCTTGTTCCGCAACCAGTAATGAATTTAGAAATGTCAGTTTGGCCTAATTTAAATATCGAATTTCTTTTGTTGGTTGCGCTTGCGGGAAGTCCCTCTATGTCGAATTCCGCATCCACCAGAGCAGCCTCACTCGCTTGCCAAGCAATTTGATAATCTCGATCATTACGTGCGCTTTTCTCTGCCATCATCGATATTTGAACTCCACTAACACCCAAGATTGAAACTATTACTAATATTAGCAATACAACAATAAGGGAAACACCGCGTTGGTAATTATTTTTCTTTAGATGAAGCTGATTTGGTTGTGAAGACATGTTCAGAGGTCCTCTTGATAATTGCGCAAGTGGATCGTAAAGGTGACAGCTTGACGGAGTCGGCTATCAGCTGCCGGGGTGAATGTGGTGCCAGGATCGGCACTGCTGGCAAATGCGCTGCCTTCAGCTCCAGTCGATGAGGCTTTGCTGGAGCCCAGAGGGTAGAAGGTCTGGCTGCTTTTGTCGATGGCGCTACCAGTAGCTCCTCGCAGAATTAATCCTACGCGTATGCTTCTAACTCTTTGCCAATTGGCATTGGTGGCTGCAACATTTCCACTCACCGTTAACTGGTCTGCGCGCAGATAGCGCTCGGGTACGGAGTCAGCTGTGTTTGTCGGTATCGGAACGACTGTATTTCCAGGGCCGATGCCGTCAACGCCATAGAGGAATTGAAGATTTTCGACGCCTTGAATAATCGGTTGTGAGTCATAAGGTGCCATTCCTGTGCTTGATCGGGAGCACATTAAGGATGGCTCGCCGCTGGCACCTGTGCCGATATGAAGAATACTGACAACGCGATCATCGCGCGCACTAGGTATTCCTGTAGGGCTTATACCCATGCAGTCAATAATCGTTCCATCGGAAGCTGTAGAGTTCACCGTTGATGCGCTGGCTTGATAACGTAGGATCAAAATATCGCTTCCATAACCTACTGCACCTGAGGAGCGTGCTGTGCCTTCATCCCATGTATTGGTTGTGGTTCGGGATGCGTTGTTTAATCCGAATACATTCGGTGCAGGAGTATCCGAAATTCCATCGGTGCTAACAGTCCTTTTGGTGGCCGCATATTGAAGGCTTTTGTAGCCAGTTTGGACTCCAATGCGCTGCAACATGTCTTGAATAAAGCGGCCGTTATCGCGCAGTTGAGCGGCGGCATCCACATTGCTAAATCCTTGCCTTGCGATAACCAGTGCACCCGCTGCGGCCATGGTGATCAACAAAGCTAAAACCATTGCAACCATGAGTTCGACCAAGGTCAAACCAGATTGCTGCTTTCGAATGCGCAGAGAATTTTTGAAAAGCATTTTCTTCATGGAGTGTTTCCACTAGTGCTATTTCCGCTGGTGACCGGGAACGTTAATCCGGGGTGTGAAGTGCTGTCTGTCGTTTGTTCAAACGCATTGGCACCCGTGAGTGTTTTGTTGGTGCTCGCTTGTGTCCAACCGATCTTGATGTAAATGATCTCGTCTGCGCCTGTTGCTGAGCATGACCATTGTGCGAGCCCGTCACTGGTGAAGGGCGACCCATCTAGGCAGACTGAAACTCGTGCACCCGGAAGCGTTGTGTCAACTCTTGCTAGCCAGTCAGACATCTGTGCAGATGCGATTTGTGTTGTGGATGTGCAGCCGGTGCTGGCATTGCTCACATTCAAGCAATAGGAAGGACTACTCAGGTTCAGGCTGCCGGCACTGAAGGTGCCTAAATAAGGATTTTCTGCGGATGTGGTTTTGGCTGCTATCTGCATATTACCGCGCATCATCTCGGCCAGCTCCCTTGCAAGCGAGGTTGCTTGACTTTGAAGACGCGCCTCTCGATTGGCTTGCAAGGCGAATGCCTGCATTCCTACCATTCCAAGAAGTCCGAACGAAAAAACGACAATGGCCACCAAGACCTCAATCAAGGTGAATCCTTTGGCATGGCGGCGCTTTAGGCGCGTATGGCCTCGTCTAGGCTCAGGTCTGGTAAGTAGCATATGAGTATGCTAACTAGACTCCGTGATCAAAGGTGTGCCGTTGATCGCTGGGAAATGTACCGTCTGGCTGGAATTTCCTCAGTCATCCAATAGTTTCAAATAACTAACGTCTTGTATATCCAGCACAAGCTCCCGCATTGGGCCTGCCTTGGCACTCGCGGTACAGCCTGCGATCGCGTTCAGCGGTTGTTTCTTGTGATCCGCTGCGGATGTTCTCAATTTTGACGCGGCTGCTTTGACGTTTTTCAGTTTTGGACTTGCTCGATGCGTGCGAGTAGGGGGCTTGCAGCGCAAGCCCAGCAGTCAACAAGAAAGCAGTGGCGGCAAGGGTGAGCTTTGAATGCGACAGGTGCATGGCATCTTCCTTTCGGGTTTGAAGCGCTTGCATTGTGCGACTTGTGCTCCGTACGATTTGTCAGGGGTTGACTTGATCTCGCCGCTCCAAATACAACGGTGTGGGTAGGCGCTTGAGATGGGTAAAAGGCTGTTGATATAATCGACCGTTTTTGCATGGTGCAGAACGCACGCTGAGGCCTTTCCAGCCCTGGCGCAAGTAACCAAGGTGCTCCTTGCTGAGTGCCAAATCCTAAGGAAAACAAAATGATCGCTGCCTCTATCAAGGCCGAAGTTGTCAAGGCTAACGCTCGTTCCGAAAACGACACTGGTAGCCCCGAAGTGCAAGTGGCTCTGCTGACCGCTCGCATCAACGAACTGACTCCTCACTTCAAGGCAAACGCCAAGGACCACCACGGTCGTCGCGGTCTGCTGCGCATGGTGAGCCGTCGTCGTAAGCTGCTGGACTACCTGAAGTCCAAGGACGCTGAGCGTTACACAGCTCTGATCGCCAAGCTGGGCCTGCGTAAGTAAGCACGGTAAATGATCGAAACGCCTGAGTTAGATTCCTAGCTCAGGCGTTTTTTACTTCGGAGTTCGCAAAACAGAGCGAAGCTGTGTCATTCCAGTACTGCATTGGATGCTGCATTATTGATAGCGCCTAGCGCAGTACTGGAATGGCATCGTGTTCTGTTTGCACTCAAAATTTAAGCGGGATGTGCGCATCCAGCTATACATAAAGGAGTCACTATGACCATGTTCAATAAAGTCACCAAGACTTTCCAGTGGGGCCAGCACACGGTCACCATGGAAACCGGCGAAATCGCCCGTCAAGCTTCCGGCGCTGTGCTGGTGAACATCGACGACACCGTGGTTCTGGCCACTGTCGTGGGTTCCAAGATTGCCAAGTCGGGTCAGGATTTTTTCCCTCTGACCGTTGACTACATTGAGAAGACATACGCCGCCGGCAAGATCCCCGGTAGCTTCTTCAAGCGCGAAGCCAAGCCTTCGGAGCTGGAGACTCTGACTTCGCGCCTGATCGACCGTCCAATTCGCCCTCTGTTCCCTGAAGGCTTCTACAACGACGTGCATGTGGTCATCCACACTATCTCGTTGAACCCTGAAGTCGATGCTGACATCGCCGCGATGATCGCTGTGTCCGCTGCTCTGTCGGTGTCGGGCCTGCCTTTCAACGGCCCTATTGGTGCTGCCCGCGTGGGTTACATCAACGGCGAATACGTGCTGAACCCCGGTCAGACCCAGCGCAAGGATTCGCAGATGGATCTGGTCGTTGCCGGTACCGAATCTGCCGTGCTGATGGTCGAGTCCGAAGCCCTGCAACTGCCTGAAGAGGTGATGCTGGGTGCCGTAGTCTATGGTCACGAGCAAAGCCAGATCGCTATCAACGCCATTCACGACCTAGTGCGTGAAGGTGGCAAGCCCGCTTGGGACTGGACTGCTCCTGCCAAGGACGAAGCTCTGATCGCCAAGGTGACTGAACTGGGTGAAGCCAAGCTGCGCGCTGCTTACCAAGAGCGCAACAAGCAAGTGCGTACCCACGCTTGCCGTCTGGCTTATGCCGACGTCAAGGCTGGCCTGACCGAGCAAGGCGTGGCATTTGACGGCGTCAAGGTCGAAAGCATGCTGTTTGACATCGAAGCCGGCATCGTGCGTTCGCAGATTCTGGCTGGTGAGCCCCGCATCGACGGCCGCGACACCCGCACTGTGCGCCCCATCGAAATTCGCAACTCCGTGCTGCCCCGCACTCACGGTTCTGCTCTGTTCACCCGTGGTGAAACCCAGGCTCTGGTGATTTCCACACTGGGTACCGAGCGTGATGCACAGCGCATTGATGCGCTGGCTGGCGAATTCGAAGACACCTTCCTGTTCCACTACAACATGCCTCCCTTTGCCACCGGCGAAGTGGGTCGCATGGGTTCGACCAAGCGCCGCGAAATCGGTCACGGCCGTCTGGCCAAGCGCGCTCTGGCTGCTTGCCTGCCTTCCAAGGAAGAGTTCCCCTACACCATTCGCGTGGTGTCGGAAATCACGGAATCCAATGGTTCTTCGTCCATGGCTTCGGTCTGCGGCGGCTGCCTGTCCATGATGGACGCTGGCGTTCCCATGAAGGCGCACGTGGCGGGTATCGCCATGGGCCTGATCAAGGAAGACAACAAGTTTGCCGTGCTGACCGACATCCTGGGCGACGAAGATCACCTGGGTGACATGGACTTCAAGGTGGCCGGTACTACCAACGGTATTACTGCTCTGCAAATGGACATCAAGATCCAGGGTATTACCAAGGAAATCATGCAGGTTGCTCTGGCTCAGGCCAAGGAAGCGCGCATGCACATCCTGGGCAAGATGCAGGAAGCCATGGGTGAAGCCAAGACCGAAGTTTCTGACTTCGCTCCCAAGCTGTTCACCATGAAGATCAACCCCGAGAAGATCCGTGACGTGATCGGCAAGGGCGGCGCCACTATCCGTGCGCTGACCGAAGAAACCGGCACCCAGATCAACATCTCGGAAGACGGCACCATCACCATCGCTGCCACTGACGGCGCCAAGGCTGAAGCTGCCAAGCTGCGCATAGAGCAGATCACTGCCGAAGTCGAAATCGGCAAGATCTACGAAGGCCCGATCGTCAAGCTGCTGGAATTCGGTGCTCTGATCAACCTGCTGCCCGGCAAGGACGGTCTGCTGCACATCAGCCAGATCGCCCACGAGCGCGTGGAAAAGGTCACCGACTACCTGCAAGAAGGCCAAGTGGTCAAGGTTAAGGTTCTGGAAACCGACGACAAGGGTCGCGTCAAGCTGTCCATGAAGGCTCTGATTGAGCGTCCTGCTGGCATGCCCGAGCGTGAACCCCGCGAACAGCGCGAGTACCGCGACCGTGCTCCTCGTCAGAACCGCGATTCCCGCGACAACCGTGAGCCACGTGAAAACCGTGCTTTCGGTGACGACCAGCAGCAGCAACAGCAGCAGTAATCGCTGAGCAGGAGTCCATCGCGAGGTGGGCTCCTGTTTTGTTGATGGTGAATTAGTCCCGATTTGATAGCTGCTAGCGCTTATCTAATAAGCGCTAAAGCCTGATTTCATTGATAAAGAAAAGCCTGAATATGGAAATGAACACAATGCGAGCGGTGGAAATCACCAGCTATGGCGCGCCTGACGTGCTGCGCATGGGTGTGCGTCCCATGCCTGTGGCGGGCGAGGGTGAGGTGCTGATTCGCGTTGCCGCGAGCGGTATCAATCGCCCAGACGTGCTGCAGCGCAAAGGTCATTACGCGCCGCCTCCGGGGGCTTCGGATCTTCCAGGGCTGGAGGTCGCAGGTGTGATCGTTGCGGGCGATGAGTCGGCCATGGCGAAAGCGGGCTTCAAGCTCGGCGATCGTGTCTGTGCGCTGGTGGCGGGTGGTGGTTATGCGCAGTTTTGCGTTGCACCAGCGGCCCAATGCCTGCCAGTGCCGGCTGGCCTCAGTGATGTACAGGCGGCAGCCTTGCCCGAGACTTTTTTTACGGTCTGGAGCAATGTGTTTGACCGGGGGGCTTTGCAGCCCGGTGAGACCTTGCTGGTGCAGGGCGGCAGCAGCGGTATTGGTGTCACGGCGATTCAGCTGGCCAAGGCCAGAGGTGCGCAAGTGATCGTCACAGCTGGCAGCGATGCCAAATGTGATGACTGTATCAAGCTCGGGGCGGATCACGCCATCAACTACAAGACTCAGGATTTTGCGGCTGAAGTGCAGCGCATCACGGCAGGTGAGGGTGTCAATGTCATTCTGGACATGGTCGCCGGCAGCTACGTAGCGCGTGAAGTGCAATGTCTGGCGCCTGATGGGCGTCTGGTCATCATTGCGGTGCAAGGTGGCGTCAAGGCCGAGCTGGATGCAGGCCTGGTGCTGCGAAAGCGACTGACTATTACTGGCTCAACGCTGCGTGCTCGGTCTGTGGCCTTCAAGGCGGCAATTGCCGAGGCGCTCAAGCGCAATGTCTGGCCTCTGCTGGAGTCCGGCAAGGTGCGCCCAGCCATTTATCGTGAATTCGATGCTGCTGGCGCGGCGCAGGCTCATGCGCTGATGGAGTCCAGCCAGCACACCGGAAAAATCGTTTTGACTTGGGAAACATGAAGCAAAAACTCATTGTTGGCAACTGGAAGATGAACGGCAGCCTGGCTGCCAATGCTGCTTTGCTGCAGGCCATCAAGCAAGGCTTGCCCGCCGATAACAAGGCCGGTGTTGCGGTGGCAGCACCAGCGCTATATCTTGCTCAAGTTCAGGCGGAGCTTGCGGGTTCTGCTATCGGTGTGGGAGCGCAGGATGTCTCTCAGCACGAGCAGGGTGCCTTTACCGGCGAGGTTTCGGCCACCATGCTCAAAGAGTTCGGCGTGCGCTATGCGCTGGTCGGTCACTCCGAGCGTCGCCAGTACCATGGCGAAACCGATGTCATCGTGGCTGCAAAGGCACAGGCTGCATTGTCCAAGGGCATCACTCCCATCGTTTGCGTGGGTGAAACTCTGGCTGAGCGTGAAGCTGGTCAGACCGAAGCCGTGGTCAAGCGCCAGCTGGCAGCCGTGATTCATCAAGTGGGTCCCTGCGTGAGCGAGCTGGTTGTGGCCTATGAACCCGTCTGGGCGATTGGCACCGGCAAGACTGCATCGCCCGAGCAGGCCCAGCAAGTGCATGCCGTGCTGCGTGCGCAGCTGGCTGCGGCCAGCGACAAGGCCTCTCGCGTTCCCTTGCTTTACGGTGGCAGCATGAATGCTGCAAACGCTGAGCAATTGCTGGCGCAAGCCGATATCGATGGCGGTTTGATCGGCGGAGCTGCGCTGAAGGCCCCTGATTTCCTCACCATTATTGCGGCAGCGCAATAATTCGTTTCTTCGTTAGCGCCATACCGCCGGTGTGGCGTGCAATGATTTAGATAACTAGGTTTTGATATGAACGTCTTTTCCAGCGTCATTCTCGCGGTCCAGATGCTGGCCGCACTGGGCATGATCGGCCTGATCCTTATGCAACACGGCAAGGGTGCTGATATGGGTGCTTCCTTTGGTAGCGGCTCATCGGGCAGCTTGTTCGGTGCATCCGGCAGTGCAAACTTCCTGTCGCGTTCCACTGCGGCTCTGGCCACCGTGTTTTTCGTGGCGACTCTGGCTCTGGCCTATATGAGCAACATCCGTCCCGCTAGCACTGGCAGCGTGCTGGAAGGCGCTCCTGTGATCGCTCCGGCCCCCGCTTCGTCGGCTCCTGCAGCTGCAACCGGTGCTGATGCATCTGTGCCAGCCGCAACGCCTGCAGCAGGTGCTGAAGGCGCAGCCCAGATTCCTACGAAATAAATTAGATAAAAGCTTGAAGAACTCCGGAATGCGGGGTTTTTCAGGCTAGAATCTAGAGATTGTCTGGGGGTAAGAATCTTTGCAACGAAGGTTCATGTAGTTGCCAGACTTTGAGACGATGCCGTCGTGGTGGAATTGGTAGACACGCTATCTTGAGGGGGTAGTGGCGAAAGCTGTGCGAGTTCGAGTCTCGCCGACGGCACCAACACATAACTAAAAACCTGCCCTGCTGATCAGGCAGTGATCGGTGAGGCATGTTTTAAAAAAACAAGGCCCACTCGATGAATATCGATCAGTACCTTCCCGTTCTCCTGTTTATTCTCATTGGCATTGCCGTGGGCGTCGTGCCCTTGGTGCTCGGCTACGTGCTGGGTCCAAATCGTCCGGACGATGCCAAAAACTCCCCTTACGAATGCGGTTTCGAAGCGTTTGAAGACGCTCGGATGAAATTTGATGTGCGCTACTACCTGGTCGCCATCTTGTTCATTTTGTTCGACCTGGAAATTGCATTTCTGCTGCCCTGGGCTGTCGCACTCAAAGATGTTGGCGGCGTGGGTTTTGTTGCTGTTCTGATCTTCTTGGCCATTCTGGTCGTGGGCTTTGCTTACGAGTGGAAAAAAGGCGCCCTGGATTGGGAATGAGTAGCTTCACTGAGGAAACACGATGATCGAAGGCGTGATGAAGGAAGGCTTCGTCACCACCAGTTATGACACGGTGGTGAACTGGGCCAAGACGGGGTCGATCTGGCCCATGACATTTGGCCTTGCCTGCTGTGCGGTGGAGATGATGCATGCAGCTGCTGCGCGCTATGACATTGGTCGCTTCGGCTCCGAAGTCTTTCGTGCCAGCCCCCGCCACTCGGACCTGATGATTGTTGCCGGTACGCTGTGCAACAAGATGGCCCCGGCGATGCGTAAGGTGTATGACCAGATGTCCGAGCCCCGCTGGGTCATCTCCATGGGCTCCTGTGCCAATGGTGGTGGTTACTATCACTACAGCTATTCCGTGGTGCGCGGTTGCGATCGCATCGTACCGGTGGACGTCTATGTACCTGGTTGCCCCCCGACAGCGGAAGCGCTGATCTACGGCATCATCCAGCTGCAGCAGAAGATCCGTCGTACTCATACCATCGCTCGCGTTTAAAGGGCTGAGATGACTGCAATTGCAATTCACCCCGAAAAGCTTCGGGACGTGGTTACTGCGGCTTTGGGTGACAAGGTTCGCTCCGTCACTTTGGCTTATGGCGAAGTGACGGTGGAAGTTTCCGCTGACAAGTATCTGGAAGTGATGCAAGTTCTGCGCAATGCGCCTGACTGCAAGTTCGAGATGCTGATGGATTTGTGTGGTGTGGACTATTCCACGTATGCGGAAGTCGGCAAGGACGGTCCGCGTTTTGCCGTGGTGTCCCACCTGATGTCTCTGACGTTGAACCAGCGCCTGCGTGTGCGCGTGTTCTGCGCTGACGATGACTTCCCTGTTGTCGCATCGATCAACGACATCTGGAATGCGGCCAACTGGTTCGAGCGCGAAGCGTTTGACTTGTTCGGTATCGTGTTCGAAGGTCACGAAGACCTGCGTCGTATCCTGACCGATTATGGTTTCATCGGTCACCCATTTCGCAAGGACTTCCCCGTGTCCGGCTATGTGGAAATGCGCTACGACGCCGAGCAAAAACGTGTGGTGTACCAGCCCGTCACGATTGAGCCGCGCGAAATCACTCCGCGCATCATTCGTGAAGAAAACTATGGCGGAGGCCTGCACTAAAGGGCGCGCTAGCGCCTTTTGACGGAAGACCATGGCTGAAATCAAGAACTACTCCCTGAACTTTGGTCCGCAGCACCCGGCAGCGCACGGTGTGCTGCGTCTGGTGCTGGAGCTCGACGGTGAGGTGGTGCAGCGCGCCGACCCTCATATCGGTCTGCTCCACCGTGCGACCGAAAAGCTGGCCGAAAGCAAGACGTACATCCAGTCGCTGCCCTATATGGACCGCCTGGATTACTGCTCGATGATGAGCAACGAGCATGCCTACTGCCTGGCCATTGAAAAGCTGATGGGCATTGAAGTGCCTATCCGTGCCCAGTACATCCGCGTGATGTTCTCGGAAATCACCCGCATCATGAATCACCTGATGTGGCTGGGCTCCTCGGGTAACGATGCTGGCAGCTCCACCATCCTGATCTACAGCTTCCGCGAACGCGAGGCGCTGATGGACATGTATGAAGCCGTTTCGGGTGCACGTATGCACGCGGCTTACTTCCGTCCTGGTGGCGTGTACCGCGATCTGCCGGACAGCATGCCTCAGTACAAGGCCAGCAAGGTGCGCAATGTGCGCTCCATGGAAGCCATGAACGAAGACCGCAAGGGTTCGTTGCTGGACTTCATCGATGCCTTTACCCAGCGCTTCCCCAAGTGCGCCGACGAATACGAAACCCTGCTGACCGATAACCGTATCTGGAAGCAGCGTAACGTCGGAATCGGCGTGTTGACTGCGGAGCGTGCTATTAATTTGGGTCTGACTGGCCCCATGTTGCGTGCCTCTGGCCTGCCTTGGGATATGCGCAAGACGCAGCCCTACGAGGTCTACGACAAGATGGACTTCGATGTGCCCGTGGGCGCAACGGGCGATTGCTATGACCGTTATCTGGTTCGCATGGCTGAAATGCGCGAATCGAACAAGATCATCAAGCAATGCGTGGACTGGCTGCGTGTCAATCCTGGCCCCGTGATTACGGACAACCACAAGGTTGCACCCGCAAGCCGCGAAGCCATGAAGTCCAACATGGAAGAGCTGATTCACCATTTCAAGCTCTTTACCGAAGGCTTCAAGGTTCCCGAGGGCGAGGCCTATGCCTCTGTCGAGCACCCCAAGGGTGAGTTCGGCATTTACCTGATCAGCGATGGCGCTAACAAGCCCTATCGCCTGAAGATTCGTCCACCAGGATTTGCGCACATGGCTGCTCTCGATGAAATGAGCCGTGGCCACATGCTGGCTGACGCCGTGATGGTGCTCAGTACCCTGGACATCGTGTTTGGAGACGTTGACCGATGATTACCGAAGCGACCAAAGAACGCTTTGCGCGTGAGGTGGCCAAGTACCCGGCTGAGCAAAAACAGTCGGCTGTCATGGCCTGTCTGAGCATCGTGCAGCAAGAGCAGGGCTGGGTCAGTGCAGAAAGCGAAGCCGTCATTGCCGATTACCTCGGCATGCCCGCCATTGCTGTGCACGAAGTCACTACGTTCTACAACATGTACAACCAGCACCCCGTTGGCAAGTACAAGTTGAACGTGTGTACCAACCTGCCATGCCAGCTGCGTGACGGCTACAAGGCCTTGCACCACCTGGAGGGCAAGCTGGGCATCAAGATGGGGGAGACCACCGCTGACGGCATGTTCACACTGCAGCAGTCCGAGTGCCAAGGCGCTTGCGCTGACTCCCCCGTGTTGCTGGTCAACGACCGCCACATGTGCAGCTTCATGACCAATGACAAGCTCGACGAGCTGGTTGACGGCCTGCGTGCCGCGGAGGGCAAGTAATGAGCTCCGCAGCACAAAACGTTTTGGCCAAGTTCGCCGCGACAGGTGAAGAAACCTGCTTTCACAACCGTCACATCAACCCGCAAATCTGCGCTGATCTGAATGGCAAGAACTGGTCCATCAAGGACTATGAAGGCCGTGGCGGTTACCAGGCTCTGCGCAAGCTGCTGGGTAAGGATGGCGGCGAAGGTCTGACGCAAGATCAGGTCATTGCTACCGTCAAGGAATCCGGTCTGCGCGGCCGTGGCGGCGCTGGCTTCCCTACGGGCTTGAAGTGGAGCTTCATGCCCCGCCAGTTCCCCGGTCAGAAGCACCTGGTGTGCAACTCTGACGAGGGTGAGCCCGGTACCTGCAAGGATCGCGAGATCCTCATGCACAACCCTCATATCGTGATCGAAGGCATGATCATTGCGGCCTACGCAATGGGCATCAGCATTGGTTACAACTACATCCACGGTGAAATCTTCGAAGTCTATGAGCGCTTCGAAGCCGCACTGGAAGAAGCCCGCGCTGCTGGCTTCTTGGGTGACAACATCATGGGCAGCAACTTCAGCTTCGAGCTGCACGCGCACCATGGTTTTGGCGCTTACATCTGCGGCGAAGAAACCGCGTTGCTGGAGTCGCTGGAAGGCAAGAAGGGCCAACCCCGCTTCAAGCCACCATTCCCCGCCAGCTTTGGTCTGTACGGCAAGCCTACAACCATCAACAACACCGAAACCTTTGCGGCAGTCCCATGGATTATTCGCAATGGTGGCCAGGCGTACCTGGAATGCGGCAAGCCCAATAACGGCGGCACCAAGATCTATTCGGTCAGCGGTGATGTGAACCTGCCCGGCAACTACGAAGTGCCCATGGGCACGCCTTTCAGCAAGTTGCTGGAGCTGGCTGGCGGTGTGCGCACCGGCCGCAAGCTCAAGGCCGTGATCCCTGGAGGATCTTCGTCGCCTGTGCTGCCTGCAGACATCATGATGCAATGCACGATGGACTATGACTCCATCTCCAAGGCCGGCTCCATGCTGGGTTCGGGCGCTGTGATCGTGATGGATGACTCGCGCGATATGGTTGAAAGCCTGCTGCGCCTGTCGTACTTCTATTCCCACGAGTCCTGCGGCCAATGCACGCCTTGCCGTGAAGGCACAGGCTGGCTGTGGCGCGTGGTGAACCGTATTCAGCACGGCGAAGGCCGTCCGGAAGATATCGAGCTGTTGGACTCGGTATCCGTAAACATCATGGGACGCACAATCTGTGCGTTGGGCGATGCGGCAGCGATGCCGGTGCGCGCCATGATCAAGCACTTCCGCCACGAGTTTGAAGCGAAGATCCAGAACGCTTCTAAGCAGGCCGCATAAGCGGACTGATCGCGAGACAAGCATATGGTTGAAATTGAACTGGACGGAAAAAAGGTAGAGGTTCTGGAAGGCAGCATGGTCATGCATGCAGCTGAAAAGGCTGGTGCCTATATTCCTCACTTCTGCTACCACAAGAAGCTCTCCATTGCGGCTAACTGCCGCATGTGCCTTGTGGATGTTGAAAAGGCTCCCAAGCCCATGCCTGCCTGCGCCACGCCCGTGACGCAAGGCATGATCGTGCGCACCAAGAGCGAAAAGGCCATCAAGGCTCAACAGTCGGTGATGGAGTTCTTGCTCATCAATCACCCACTGGATTGCCCTATCTGTGACCAGGGCGGTGAATGCCAGCTCCAGGACTTGGCAGTGGGCTATGGCAGCAGCTCTTCTCGTTACGAAGAAGAAAAGCGCGTTGTGCCCGTGAAGGATGTGGGTCCGCTGATTTCCATGCAGGAAATGAGCCGCTGCATTCACTGCACCCGTTGCGTGCGCTTTGGCCAGGAAGTGGCCGGCATCATGGAACTGGGCATGGTCAATCGCGGTGAGCACGCTGAAATCACCACCGTCGTGGGCGATACAGTGGACTCCGAGCTGTCGGGCAACATGATCGACATCTGCCCAGTGGGCGCGTTGACCAGCAAGCCTTTCCGTTACAGCGCCCGAACCTGGGAACTGTCGCGCCGCAAGTCGGTGGCTCCGCACGACTCCACCGGTTCCAACCTGATTGTTCAGGTCAAGAACCACAAGGTCATGCGCGTTGTGCCCTTCGAAAACGAAGAGATCAACGAATGCTGGATTGCCGACCGTGACCGTTTCTCCTATGAAGCATTGAACAGCGACGAACGCCTCACCAAGCCCATGCTCAAGCAGGGCGGCGTGTGGAAGGAAGTTGACTGGCAGACCGCTCTGGAATACGTGGCCAACGGCCTGCAGCAGATCAAGAACGACCATGGCGCCAGCGCCATTGGTGCTCTGGTCAGTCCCCACAGTACTGTGGAAGAGCTGTATCTGGCTGGCAAGCTGGTGCGCGGTGTGGGCAGCGAGAACATCGACTACCGCCTGCGCAATGCTGAGTTCACCGCCGCCCAAGGCGTGCAGTGGCTGGGTATGCCTATTGCTACTCTGAGCAATCTGCAGTCGGCTCTGGTCGTAGGTTCGAACCTGCGCAAGGATCACCCGCTATTTGCTCAGCGCATTCGTCAGGCGGCCAAGAAGGGCTGCAAGGTCTTCTCTATCAATGATCGCGTGTACGACTGGGCTCTGCCTGTCGCCGCGTCGGTGGTTGCTGCAGGTGACTGGGCTCAGGCGCTGGCTGATGTGGCTGCCGCTGTGGCTGAGGCTAAGGGTGTAACTGCACCTGTTGCAGGTCAGGCTCATGACGAAGCCAAGGCAATTGCTGCTGCGCTGCTGGCGGGCGAGCAAAAGGCTGTGCTGCTGGGTAATGCCGCAGCTCACCACGCTCAAGCTTCCACGCTGCTGGCTCTGGCTAACTGGATTGCTGAGCAAACTGGTGCGACTGCGGGTTACCTGACTGAAGCGGCCAACACCGTTGGCGCTCAATGGGTCAAGGCTGTGCCGGCTGCTGGTGGCATGAACGCTGCCCAGATGATTTCTGGCAATGTCAAGGCTGCCATCTTGCTGAACGTCGAACCCGAGTTCGACAGCGCTGCTGGCAAGGCTGCCGTTGCGGGTCTGAACAAGGCCCAGATGGTTGTGACACTGAGCCCGTTCAAGGCGAACATGGAATTCAGCGATGTATTGCTGCCCATTGCTCCGTTCACCGAAACATCGGGCAGCTTTGTGAACGCCGAAGGCCGTCTGCAAAGCTTCCACGCTGTGGTCAAGCCTCTGGCTGAAACCCGTCCCGCATGGAAGGTCCTGCGCGTACTGTCCAACTTGATGGGCGTGAAGGGCGTGGACTACGAAACGTCGCAAGACGTGCTGGCCGCTGCTACTGCTGGTGCCACGCAAGTGCCCGCCAGCGTGCTGAGCAATGCCGCTAAGGCGGTGAGTGCAGTGTCTACTGGCAATGTGACTGCTCCCGTGGTCGCAAGCATTTACCAGCTCGACAGCATTGTGCGCCGCGCTACGTCGCTGCAATTGACGGCAGATGCCCGTCAAGTTCGTGAGGGAGGCGCCGCATGATCGACGCATTGAAAGCTTGGGGCCTCGGATTGTCCGCAGCCCCCTTCTGGACCGACATGGCCTGGCCTGTCATCTGGATCCTGCTGGGCATCGTAGCCATCGTGGCTCCGCTGATGGGCGCTGTGGCTTACCTCACACTGTGGGAACGCAAGCTGCTGGGTTTCATGCAGATTCGTTTTGGCCCTAATCGCGTGGGTCCATTTGGTCTGCTGCAGCCTCTGGCTGACGGCTTGAAGCTGCTGACCAAGGAACTGATTCAGCCTACGGCAGCTGCCAAGGGTCTGTTCTATGTTGGCCCTGTCATGGCCATCATGCCGGCTCTGGCTGCATGGGTTGTGATTCCTTTCGCTCCCGAAGTGGCTCTGGCCAACGTGAATGCGGGTCTGCTGCTGATGATGGCCATTACTTCGATCGAAGTTTATGGCGTGATCATTGCGGGCTGGGCTTCGAACTCCAAGTACGCCTTCCTTGGCGCGCTGCGTGCTTCGGCTCAGATGGTGAGCTACGAAATCGCGTTGGGCTTCTGTTTCCTGGTGGTCATCATGGTCACCGGCAGCATGAACCTGACAGATATCGTGATGAGCCAGGGCAAGGGTCAGTTCGCATCAATGGGTGTGAGCGTTCTGTCGTGGAATTGGTTGCCTCTGCTGCCAATCTTCGTGGTCTACCTGATCTCGGTGGTTGCTGAAACCAACCGTCACCCGTTTGACGTGGTGGAAGGTGAAGCGGAAATTGTGGCCGGTCACATGGTCGAGTACTCGGGCATGGGCTTCGCAGTCTTCTTCCTGGCTGAATACGCCAGCATGTGGCTGGTTTCCATTCTGGCCGTCATCATGTTCCTGGGTGGCTGGTTGCCTCCGGTTGACTTCCTGGGATTCATCCCTGGTTGGATCTGGCTGGCTATCAAGACCTTCCTCGTGGTGTCGTGTTTCATCTGGATTCGCGCTACCTTCCCTCGCTTCCGTTATGACCAGATCATGCGTCTGGGCTGGAAGATCTTTATTCCCGTCACCCTGGTGTGGCTGGTGGTCGTGGGTGCTTGGCTGTACTCGCCCTGGAACATCTGGAAATAAGCGGAGTACGTATGTCTGCTGCAGTCGCTGCAACTCCTTTCTCCTTTAAGGATTTCCTCAAGAGCTTCATGCTCTGGGAACTGGTCAAGGGCATGGCCCTTACTGGCCGCTACACCTTCCGTCGCAAGATTACGGTGCAGTTCCCTGAGGAAAAAACCCCTCAGTCGCCACGCTTTCGTGGTCTGCACGCTCTGCGCCGTTATGACAACGGTGAAGAGCGCTGCATTGCCTGCAAGCTTTGCGAAGCCGTGTGCCCTGCCATGGCTATCACTATCGAGTCCGATGTGCGTGACGACGGATCACGCCGCACCACGCGCTACGACATCGATTTGACCAAGTGCATCTTCTGCGGCTTCTGCGAAGAAAGCTGCCCGGTGGATTCCATCGTCGAGACGCACATCTTCGAATACCACGGCGAAAAACGCGGTGACCTCTACTTCACCAAGGACATGCTCCTGGCAGTGGGTGACCGTTATGAAGCCGAGATTGCTGCCAACAAGGCAGCAGATGCCAAGTACCGCTGAAGCGGCTCCTTGATCACTTGAAGAGATTCGATCCATGGACGCCAAAACTGGTTTTTTCTATCTGTTCTCGGCAGTGCTGCTTTTTGCAGCCTTCCGGGTCGTCACGGCTCGCAACCCTGTGCATGCCGTGCTCAATCTGATTCTGGCTTTCTCGCAAGCAGCTGCTATCTGGCTGCTGCTGAAGGCTGAATTCCTCGGCATCGCTCTGGTGCTGGTCTATCTGGGCGCTGTGATGGTGCTGTTCCTGTTCGTGGTGATGATGCTCGATATCCGTATCGACGACATACGCCGCGGTTTCTGGAAGCATTTCTGGTATGCGGCCCCGTTTGGTGTGCTGATTGCCGTTGAAATGGGCATGGTGCTGATGGGTGGTTTCGGTGATGTGGAGGACGTGAAGGCTGCAGGCGCGACCATGGTCAATGCTGCGGGTCAGATCGTTCCTTACTCGAACACCCATGAGCTGGGCAAGCTGCTGTACACGGAGTATCTGTACCCCGTGGAAATCGCAGCGGTGATCTTGTTGGTGGCCATGATTGCCGCCATTGCTCTGACCCTGCGCAAGCGCAAGGACAGCAAGGCAATGAACCCAGCGGATCAAATTCGTGTGCGCGCTTCTGACCGTATCAAGCTGGTTAAGGTGGAGACAACCAAGCCTGCACAAAAACCTGACGCCGAAGCTGCGGCGACTGCTGTGGAGACAAAAGCATGACGCTGACTTTGGGCCACTTCCTGACGCTGGGTGCAATGCTGTTTGCAATCGCGGTGGTTGGCATCTTCCTGAACCGCAAGAACCTGATCGTCTTGCTCATGGCCATCGAGCTGATGCTCCTGGCCGTGAACACGAACTTTGTCGCGTTTTCCAGTTATCTGGGCGACATGCACGGGCAGGTGTTCGTGTTTTTCATCCTGACCGTGGCCGCTGCTGAATCGGCAATCGGTCTGGCGATCTTGGTGCTGTTGTTCCGTAACAAGAGCAGCATCAACGCGGAAGACCTCAACACCCTCAAGGGTTGAGTTCGCCGTTACTTGCAAGGTTCTCTAGAAATGAGTCAAACCCTTTCTGCATCCCTGCTGCTTGCGGTGCCTCTGGCACCGCTGGTCGGCTCCCTACTTTCGGGTATCTGGGGCACGGCTTTCGGCGGCAACAAGATTGGTCGCACCGGCAGCAGTTCCCTGACGATTCTGGGCGTGCTCGCCGCCTTCATTCTGTCGGCACTCACGTTCAAGGCAGTCGTTTTTGACGGCGCCACGTTCAACGAGTCCATCTATACGTGGATGGTTGTCGGCGGCCTGAAGATGGAAATCGGTTTCCTGATCGATTCCATCACCGCCATGATGATGTGCGTGGTGACCTTTGTGTCGCTGATGGTGCACATCTACACCATGGGCTACATGGAAGAAGACGAAGGCTACAACCGCTTCTTCTCCTATATCTCCCTGTTCACCTTCTCCATGTTGATGCTCGTCATGAGCAACAACCTGCTGCAGCTGTTCTTCGGCTGGGAAGCCGTGGGTCTGGTGTCTTACCTGCTGATCGGTTTCTACTACAAGAAGTCCACAGCCATCTTCGCCAACATGAAGGCCTTCTTGGTCAACCGTGTGGGTGACTTCGGCTTCATCTTGGGTATTGGTCTGATCGCTGCCTACACCGGTACGCTGAACTACTCTGAAATCTTTGCCAAGCTGCCCGAGATTCAGAACACTCAGCTGCCTGGTACGGGCTGGATGCTGGTGACCGTGACTGCCATCTGCCTGTTTGTGGGAGCGATGGGCAAGTCGGCCCAGTTCCCTCTGCATGCATGGCTGCCAGACTCCATGGAAGGCCCCACACCTATCTCCGCGCTGATTCACGCGGCGACCATGGTGACGGCGGGTATCTTCATGGTGTCCCGCATGTCTCCTCTGTTTGAGTTGTCGGATACGGCCCTGAACTTCATCCTCGTGATCGGTTCGATTACGGCGCTGTTCATGGGTATCCTGGGCATCATCCAGAACGACATCAAGCGCGTGATTGCGTACTCCACGCTGTCTCAGCTGGGTTACATGACCATCGCTTTGGGCGTGTCGGCTTACTCTGTGTCCGTGTTCCACCTGATGACTCACGCCTTCTTCAAGGCTTTGCTGTTCCTCGGAGCGGGTTCCGTCATTATGGGTATGCACCACAACCAGGACATCCGCTGGATGGGTGGCGTGCGCAAGTACATGCCTATCACCTGGATCACCTTCCTGCTGGGTAACCTTGCGCTGATCGGTACACCGTTCTTCTCGGGCTTCTACTCCAAGGACGCCATCATTGAAGCGGTGCACGCCTCCACCCTGCCTGCTGCTGGCTTTGCCAACTTTGCAGTGCTGGCTGGTGTGTTCATCACGGCCTTCTACTCGTTCCGCCTGTATTTCATCGTGTTCCACGGTAAAGAGCGTTACGACCAGAACCCCGATGCGCACCATGATGACCACCACGCACATGACGACCACCACGGCCATGGCCACGATGCCAAGCCGCATGAGTCGCCTCTGGTTGTGACCGGTCCTCTGATGCTGCTGGCCATTCCTTCGGTGGTGATCGGTGCGATTGCATTGATGCCCATGCTGTTTGGCGACTTCTTCAAGGGCGTGATCTACGTTGATGGCTCCAAGCATGGTGCCATGGCTGAACTGGCCGAGAAGATTCACGGCTGGGTGCCCATGGCACTGCACGGCTTCACGGCTGCACCGTTCTGGCTGGCTCTGGCTGGTGTGGTGGTGTCCTATGTGTTCTACATGGTCAAGCCTGAGATCCCCACCGCCATCATGGCTGCTTCCAAGAAGATTGGTCTGTACCAGGTTCTGGAAGGCAAGTATGGCGTGGACTGGGTGTATGAAAACATCTTTGCCCGTGGTGCCCGTGTCTTGGGTAGCGTCTTCTGGAAGGTTGGCGACCAGGCCATCATTGATGGCGCGATGGTGAACGGCTCCTGGAAGCTCATGGCCAAGTTTGGTCAGTGGATGCGTGGCCTGCAAACAGGCTATGTCTATCACTACGCGTTGGTCATGCTGCTGGGTATCGTTGCCCTCATGACGTACTTCGTGTGGCTCAACAAGTAGTAGGGGAAGAACAAAAATGGGTTTGTTGAGTCTTTCTATCTGGGTACCGATTGCATTCGGTGCTCTTCTGCTGGCCTTCAGCAAGGAAGGGCAGGCCAATGCAGTGCGCTGGCTGGCTCTGATCGGCGCGCTGATCGGCTTTGCGGTGACCATTCCTTTGGTCACCGGTTTTGACACCACTACTGCCAACATGCAGTTTGTGGAGAACGCGCTCTGGATTGAGCGCTTCAACATCCACTACCACCTGGGCGTGGATGGCATCTCCATGTGGTTCGTGCCACTGACTGCCTTCATCTCCGTCGTTGTGGTGATTGCCTCCTGGGCAAACATCACAGAGCGTGTGAACCAGTACATGGGCGCGTTCCTGATCCTGTCGGGTCTGATGATCGGCGTGTTCTCGGCACTGGACGGCATGCTGTTCTACGTGTTCTTCGAAGCCACCCTGATTCCGATGTATCTGATCATCGGTATCTGGGGCGGTCCGAACCGTATCTACGCCGCCTTCAAGTTCTTCCTGTACACCTTGATGGGCTCGCTGCTCACGCTGGTGGCGCTGATCTATCTGTACACCCAGTCGGGTGGCAGCTTCGAGATCCTGGACTGGCACAAGCTGCCGCTGTCCGGCACCGCACAGACGCTGATTTTCTTTGCCTTCTTCGCCGCGTTTGCGGTGAAGGTGCCCATGTTTCCGTTCCACACATGGTTGCCAGACGTTCACGTGGAAGCGCCTACAGGCGGCTCCGCCGTGCTGGCTGCCATCATGCTGAAGCTGGGTGCCTACGGCTTCCTGCGCTTCTCGCTGCCCATCGCTCCTGATGCGGCACACGAGTGGTCGGGCCTGATGATCACACTGTCGCTGATTGCCGTGATCTACGTGGGTGTGGTGGCTCTGGTGCAAAAGGACATGAAGAAGCTGGTGGCTTATTCGTCCGTAGCACACATGGGCTTCGTGACTCTGGGCTTCTTCATGTTCAACAACCTCGGTATCTCCGGTGGTCTGGTGCAGATGATTGCTCACGGTTTCGTGTCCGGCGCCATGTTCCTGTGCATTGGCGTGCTGTACGACCGCGTTCACTCGCGTGAAATTGCTGCTTACGGCGGCGTGGTCAACACCATGCCCAAGTTTGCTGCCTTTGCACTGCTGTTTTCCATGGCCAACTGCGGTCTGCCTGCAACGGCCGGCTTCGTGGGCGAGTGGATGGTGATCCTGGGCGCTGTGCAATACAACTTCTGGATTGGCATGGGCGCTGCAACAGCCCTGATCTTTGGCGCTGCCTACACCCTGTGGATGTACAAGCGCGTGTACCTGGGTCCTGTGGCCAATGACCACGTGAAGGAACTCAAGGACATCAACTGCCGTGAATTCCTGGTTCTGGGTATTCTGGCTGCAGCCGTGATGGTCATGGGCCTGTATCCCAAGCCCTTCACCGATGTGATGGATGTGTCTGTGGCAGAGCTCATCAAGCATGTGGCTGTGAGCAAGCTCAACTGACCAGACTGAAACGAGAGACACGAGATGATTGACAACATCAGCTGGCTGGCTATTTACCCGGAGATTGTTCTCCTGGTCATGGCCTGCGTCATTGCCTTGGTGGACTTGGGCGTGACAAGCGCCCGCCGCACAGGCACCTATGTTCTGACCATGCTCACCCTGCTTGTTGTAGCGGTGATGCAAGGCATGTATGCCTCTAGTGGCAATACCTTCTACGGCTGGGGCAATATGGTTGTCTCTGACGCCATGGGCAACTGGCTCAAGTGCTTTGCCACGATTGCCATGATGATCACCATGGTCTACGGCCGCCCCTACGCGGCCGAGCGTGACATGCTGCGCGGCGGTGAGTTCTTCACCCTGTCCATGCTGTCGCTGCTGGGCATGTTCATCATGATCAGCGGTAACAACTTCCTGGTCCTGTATCTGGGCCTGGAACTGCTGACCCTGTCCAGCTACGCGCTGGTGGCTCTGCGCCGTGACAATACTGCTGCTGTTGAAGCGGCCATGAAGTACTTCGTGCTGGGTGCCATGGCTTCGGGCTTCCTGCTGTACGGCATGTCCATGCTCTACGGTGCTACCGGTTCGCTGGATATCGGCCAAGTCTTCAAGGCCATCTACTCCGGTGAAATCAAGCACCAAGTGCTGGTTTTCGGTCTGGTGTTCGTGGTTGCCGGTCTGGCCTTCAAGCTGGGTGTAGTTCCCTTCCACATGTGGGTGCCTGACGTTTACCAGGGTGCTCCTACAGCTATCACCGCTTTGATCGGTGGCGCTCCCAAGCTGGCTGCGTTTGCCATGACTATCCGCCTCCTGGTGGATGGCCTGCTGCCCCTGGCAGTTGACTGGCAACAGATGCTGATGGTTCTGGCTGTCTGCTCGCTGCTGGTGGGTAACCTGGCCGGTCTGCAGCAGACCAGCCTCAAGCGCATGCTGGCTTACTCGACGATTTCCCAGATGGGCTTTGTCATGCTGGGCCTGATGTCGGGTGTGGTGGATGGCAAGGTTGATCCTGCGACCGTCGAAAACGCCTATAGCTCCGCCATGTTCTACGTGGTGACCTATGTGCTGACGGCTCTGGCATCGTTCGGTGTGATCTTGCTGCTGGCCCGCGAAGGCTTTGAAAGCGAAGAGATCGCGGACCTGGCTGGCCTGAACCAACGCAGCCCACTGTACGCTGGCGTGATGGCGATCTGCCTGTTCTCCATGGCCGGTATTCCTCCGCTGGTGGGCTTCTATGCCAAGCTGTCCGTGCTGCAAGCACTGATTGCTTCGGGCAGCAGCCTGTACATCGGTCTGGCCGTGTTCGCTGTAGTGATGTCGCTGATCGGCGCCTTCTATTACCTGCGCGTCGTCAAGGTCATGTACTTTGATGCTCCAATCACAGCTACCAGCGTGTCCGCTCCTCTGGATGTGCGCGTTGTGTTGACCATCAACGGTGCGCTGGTTCTGCTGCTGGGCATCTTGCCTGGTGGTCTGATGGCCTTGTGCGCTGACGCCGTTGTGCGTGCCCTGGCTTCCTGATAAGACGAATGTGATGAGGGCTTGAGGCCCTCATCGCTTTTTCTAGGAATGGCTTAGTGTCTATTACCGCCTCTATCTGGCTCATCATCTTGGCTGCCCTTGTGGCAGCCAATTTGCCTTTTATCAACCAGCGTCTGGGCATCGTCGGCCCCGTCGTTGCAGGTCGCAAGTCCTTGTGGATTCGCCTGCTTGAAATGGTGATTCTCTATTTGCTGGTCGGTGGCCTCGGCCTGCTGCTTGAGCGCCGCGCCGGGCAGATATCACCACAAGGCTGGGAGTTTTATGCAGTGACTGCGACACTGTTTCTGACGCTGGCATTTCCCGGCTTCGTGTATCGCTATCTTGTCCATCGCAAGGGTTGAATGCGGCCATGAAAGTGCTTGATCTTCACTGCCCTGCAGGCCATGTCTTTGAAGGCTGGTTCGCATCGGAAGATGATTTTCAGAATCAGCTGCAACGCCAACTGGTGCAATGCCCCATGTGCGGCGACAGCGATGTGACCAAGCGCTTGAGCGCCCCTCGCCTGAATCTGGGTGCCCAGCCACCCAAGACACCTCAAATATCCAAGCCGACGACGGTAGCAGCACCCGCAGCTTCAGCCGTCACGCCAGAGATCAGTGCTGAAGCCCGGGCACATCTTCAGTCCATGCAGGCCGCGTGGATGCAGTGGTCGCGCAAGGTGGCTGAAAGCACCGAAGACGTAGGTAAGAAGTTCGCCGAAGAAGCGCGCCGCATTCACTATGGTGAAACCGAAGAGCGTGCCATTCGCGGCCAGACCAGCCCTAAAGAAGCCATTGAATTGATGGAAGAGGGTATTGGTGTTCTGCCACTGGCCTTGCCTGAAGCCGCGGGTGGCGAAGGCGGCAGCGGTAGCTTGCAATAAGCGCTGCTGATACCTTACTGGCGTATTCGCGCAGCGCAGATATCATTCAAGCTGGCGGTAGATCGCATCGGCCAGAACCTGCAAACGCTCGCGCGGCAAGTCGGCACTGAGGGCGTAGCCCTGCAGGCCATCAATCCAGTAAAAGCCATGCGCTGTGCCATCACGCGACCACTGAAAAGCGGCAGGAGCCGATGTTTTTGTTGCTTGCTGATCCAATACCGAGACATAGAGCGTGAGGCGCTCGCCGGCCGCATCTTCATACATGAACTGGGCTCGTGCCTGACCTGTCTCGCCCGGTAGCAACCTTCCTCCCATGAGCTGAAAACCTTGTGCTTTCAGCACAGGTGTCTTGAGGGACACGCCAAGCCGTTTGGACAGCCACTGCACCAGATGCGCCTGCTGCTGCGCTGCGACCTCTACCGGGTGGCGCTTTTCTGGCACATAGACTGCATGGGCCGCAGCAGCCTCGCGCACAAAGCCTGGCAACTGCGTCATTGTGCCGGTTTGTGCGATTGCCATTTTTTGCTGACTTGCGCCATAGCCAAGACCAAATCCCGCGCTGATACCCAGACTCAGCATCAGACCAGCAGCCAGTGCATGTGGCCAGCGCCATTGTGTTGGCGGTTGACGCAGTGTCCGGGTGAGCTCAGGCGGAACTGGCTCATCCAGCACTTTCGCGTGCAGAGCTTGCAGGCTTGCAGTCTGGGCCTGAATGGCAGCCATGCGCGCAGCTTCATCGGGATGATCGGCCAGCCATTGCGCAACGGCTGCGGCACTTTCGGGCTGCAGCTCTCCATCGACCCAGGCGTGCAGCGTGGTTTCATCAGGTCGCTGGGTGCTCATCTCGCTTTCCTTCATTTCACAGCCCTCAGCACGGTGCTTGCAGGCCGTTCACCGTCCATCAGGCGGCGCAGTTGCTCGCGTGCGCGTGACAGCCGTGACATCACAGTACCCACTGGCACGCCCAGCATTTGCGCCGCTTCGCCATAGCTGAATTGCTCCATGCCAATCAGCAGCAGCACCTCGCGCGCCTGAGGGGAGAGCAGGCCCAGTGCCCGCTCCAGATCGAGCTGTAATGCCAGCTTGGGCATGGGGTCGTGGCTGGGGTCTTGCGCGTCATCGAGTTCTACGGTGCGATGCCGCGCCGCCTGCTGCCACTGATTGGCGTAGAGGTTGTGCATCACCGTCAGCAGCCAGCTGAGTAAAGCTTTTTGCGCTTCTTCAGCTGTGGCTGCAGCGGGAGGGCGCCATAGCGCCCATTTCTGGCAGGCCCGCTCCAGCGTGTCTTGAACCAGATCATCAGCCAGCGCGGCATCACCCGCCAGCGCACGGGCGTAGCGGCGTAGGCGGGGAATGTGGACGAGGGCTGAGTCGATATTCACTCAATACGCTCAAATGACTCAGGGCTTGGCAACATGCCAGCTGTTGTTGAGGAGACCGTCACCGGTCATGTCACCGGGTTTGGTGTCCTTGGCCCAGTGGTAGAGCGGGCGGCCTTTATAAGCCCATTGCTTGCTGCCGTCGTCGCGCATCACCACGCTCCAGTCGCCAATGGGGGCGGCATTGGCGGGGGCCATCAGCGGCGGCCAGTTGCTGGCGCAGCCGCCGTTGCACATGCTTTTGCCGGCAGCGTCTTTGTCAAAGACATAAAGCGTCATTTGCGTCGGGCCGACCAGCATGCCGTTCATGGTGGTCGCCGGAGACTTTGCCATGGTGGCCGTGCCAGTGGCGCAGCCCGCCAGCAGGGCGGCAGAAAGAATCGTCAGGGATGCGATGCGAAGCATGAAAACTCTCCTTGTGGTTGACCTGCGGTAAACAGTCCAGCGGGTAGTTTTATTCCATGCTTTTTCAGCAATGCATGCAAGCGTTGTTGATTCGATTTTTTTGATAGCACCTACCGCTTGTTAAGTAATAGTCTCATGAATAAAACAAGCTGAAACTCATGATTAAAAAGCGCAAGCAGCTTTGAAATGAATAGCGATTCTTCTCGTCATTTGTCGCCATGGGTTTTCGTGGGCGACAAACATCAAGCATATTTACGGCGCTTGGGCTAGTAACCAAGTTACCTTAGCGGGAATTTACGGGCTCAGGGTTTACGGCAGCTTTGCTGCAGTCAAAGCAGCTTTCGGCATTTGATTGACATGCCGCTTTAATGAATATTGATAGCGCGATAACGATGGCCATCCTGCGGTTGGCGAGTACTGAGGTGGACGCACAGCCTCTGCGCAAGCAATTTTCTGCCAGGTGCTTTTGAATCTTGATCTTTAGAAGTGAAGTTTGCAGTTACTCCTTTTGTGGCTATTTGTTTACTGTGTACCTAGGGTAAGCATAAGTAGCTGTCAGCCACTCTCCTAGGAGTTTCCCGCTGCGGCAGCGCTGCCGGGCAGCCCAAGATGCCAAGCAAGCAGAGGGCGCATTGCAAAGTGCGCCTGTCTTTTGTTTTGTAGCACTCAGGACTGACGGCCAGCGCATGAGCGACCTAATTCTCGAAACCAAGCAACTCACTAAAGAGTTCAAAGGCTTTACCGCCGTCAGCAAGGTGGATCTGGCCGTGCAGCGTGGCTCAATTCATGCGCTGATCGGGCCTAACGGTGCGGGCAAGACCACTTGCTTCAACTTGCTCACCAAGTTTCTGGAGCCCACTTCCGGAAGCATTCGATTCAACGGCGTTGACATTACCCGCGAAGCCCCGGCGCAGATTGCGCGGCGCGGTGTGATTCGCTCCTTCCAGATATCAGCCGTATTCCCGCACAGCACTTTGCTGGAGAACGTGCGCATCGGCCTGCAGCGCAAACTGGGTACGGCCTACCAGTTCTGGACCAGTGAGAAAACGCTGAACCAGCTCAACGACCGCGCCATGGAACTGTTGACCGAAGTCGGCCTGCAGGACCTGGCCGATGAGCTGACTGTGAACCTGCCCTATGGCCGCAAACGTGCGCTGGAGATCGCCACCACGCTGGCCATGGACCCCGAGCTGATGCTGCTGGACGAGCCCACGCAGGGCATGGGCCACGAAGACGTGGACCGCGTCACGCAGCTCATCAAAAAAGTCTCGGCTGGTCGCACCATCTTGATGGTGGAACACAACATGAAAGTGATTGCGACGATTGCCGATCGCATCACCGTGCTGCAACGCGGCGCCGTGCTGGCTGAAGGGCCCTACGAAGAAGTTTCGAAAAATCCGCAGGTGATGGAAGCCTATATGGGGACCACGGACGGGCAGTTGCAGGGGGCGCACTGATGGCTCCCCCTGGTGCCGCTTTGCGGCTTCCCCTGAGAGCGGTGGCTGCTTCGTTGATGGTTTTGTGCCTGTTTTGAGTGATACGAATGAATAAGACAAGTACTCCGGCGCTGGAAATTTCGGGTTTGAACGCCTGGTATGGCGAGTCCCATGTGCTGCATGGCATGGACCTGGTGGTCAACCCTGGCGAGGTGGTGACACTGCTGGGGCGCAATGGTGCGGGCCGCACTTCCACGCTGCGGGCCATCATGGGCCTGACAGGATCGCGCAAGGGCTCGATCAAGATCAATGGGGTGGAGACCATTCAGTGGCCTACGCACAAGATTGCGCATCTGGGCGTGGGCTACTGCCCCGAAGAGCGCGGTATTTTCTCCAGCCTGTCCTGCGAAGAAAACCTGATGCTGCCGCCGCCGCTCAAAACCGGCCAGCCCGGCATGAGCGTGGACGAGATCTACCAGATGTTCCCCAACCTCTACGAGCGTCGCAACAGCCAGGGCACGCGCCTGTCGGGTGGTGAGCAGCAGATGCTGGCAGTGGCGCGCATTCTGCGCACGGGCGCACGTTTGCTGCTGCTGGATGAAATTTCTGAAGGTCTGGCTCCCGTCATCGTTCAGACCCTGGCTCGCATGATTAAAACGCTGCGCGAGAAGGGCTACACCGTGGTGATGGTGGAGCAGAACTTCCGTTTTGCCGCGCCGCTGGCTGACCGTTTCTATGTGGTCGAGCACGGCCATGTGGCCCTGCGTTTTGGCGCTGATGAGCTGGACGCAAAGATGTCTGTGCTCAATGAGCTGCTGGGCGTGTGAAGCACTGCATTTCTCTTTTCTTTTCATAACAAAGACCTAACCCTGGAGATCAAGATGAAAGCAAAACTGAGCGTTCTCTCGTGCATGCTGGCTGTTGCAGGTTTGACCAGCCCTCTGGTTCAAGCGCAGGAAAAAGTGAAGATCGGTTTTGTGACCGATATGTCCAGCCTGTACGCCGACGTGGAAGGCAAGAACGGCGCGCTGGCCATGCAAATGGCGATTGACGACTTTGGTGGCAAGGCGCTGGGTCAGCCCATCGAGCTGATGAGCGCAGATCACCAGAACAAGGCCGACATCGCTGCATCCAAGATGCGCGAGTGGATTGATACGCAGAACATTTCGCTGGTCTTCAGCGGCACCAACTCCGGCACAGCGCTGGCTGTCTCGCAAGTGGCGAATGAGAAAAAGCGCGTGCACTTCAACAGCGGTGCGGGTTCTTCCGCGCTGACCAACGAGCAGTGCAACCCCTACACCGTGCACTACGCCTATGACACCGTGGCGCTGGCCAAGGGCACGGGTGGCGCGGTGGTCGATCGCGGTGGCAAGGACTGGTTCTTTTTGACGGCTGATTACGCCTTCGGTCAGGCGCTGGAGAGCGACACGACCAAGGTCATTCAAGCCAAGGGTGGCAAGGTTCTGGGCTCGGTCAGACACCCCCTTAACGCATCTGACTTCTCGTCTTTCCTGCTGCAGGCGCAAAGCTCCAAGGCCCATATTCTGGGTCTGGCCAATGCGGGTGGCGACACCATCAACGCCATCAAGGCGGCCAAAGAGTTCGGTATCAACAAGACCATGAAGACCGCCGGTCTGCTGGTCTTTCTGACCGACATTCACAGCCTGGGTCTGAAGAACACAGAAGGCCTGCTGCATACCACCAGCTGGTACTGGGACATGAATGACGAATCGCGCAAATTCGCCAACAAGTTCTTTGCCAAGACCAAGCGCATGCCCACCGATGTGCAGGCTGCTGACTACTCGGCTGTCATGAACTATCTGAAGGCCGTCGAAGCCGTCAAGACCACCAATGCCGACAAGGTGATGGCCTACCTGAAGAGCACGCCCATCAACGACTTCTACGGCAAGGGCGTGATCCGTCCGGATGGCACGTTTGCGCACGACATGTACCTGGTCGAAGCCAAGAAACCCAGCGAATCCACCAAGCCCTGGGACTACCTCAAGGTCCTGACCAAGCTGCCTGCTGACACGGTCTGGACCACCAAGGCCGAGACCAAGTGCGCGCTCTGGAAGTAATCGCGACCTTGGACTGATGCACACCTAATACCCACCAGCGTATCTCTCATGGAAATCTTCGGCGTTTCATTGCCCGGCCTGATGAGCCAGCTCCTTCTGGGGCTGGTCAACGGTTCGTTCTACGCAATTCTGAGTCTGGGTCTGGCCGTGATTTTCGGCCTGCTCAATGTCATCAACTTTGCGCATGGCGCACTGTTCATGCTGGGTGCCATGTGCACCTGGATGGCCATGAGCTACTTTGGCATCAACTACTGGGTGATGCTGATTCTGTCGCCCGTGTTGGTGGGTATTCTGGGTGTGCTGATAGAGCGCTTTTTACTGCGCTGGATCTACAAGCTCGATCACCTCTACGGCCTGCTGCTCACGCTGGGGCTGTCGCTGCTGATCGAGGGCGTGTTTCGCTCCATCTACGGTGTCTCGGGTCTGGGTTATGACACACCCGAGCTGCTGGAAGGCGCGACCAATCTGGGCTTCATGATTTTGCCTAACTATCGCGCATGGGTGGTTGTGGCCTCCATTGTGGTCTGCGTGGCCACCTGGTTTGTGATCGAGAAGACGCGTATCGGTGCCTATCTGCGTGCTGGTACCGAGAACCCGCGCCTGGTTGAAGCCTTTGGCATCAACGTGCCCGTCATGATCACGCTGACCTATGCCTTTGGTGCCGCTCTGGCTGCCTTCGCTGGTGTGCTGGCTGCGCCGGTCTATCAGGTCACACCGCTGATGGGGCAGAACCTCATCATCGTCGTGTTTGCCGTGGTGGTGATTGGCGGCATGGGTTCCATCATGGGCTCCATCCTGACGGGGCTGGGGCTGGGTGTCATCGAAGGGCTGACCAAAGTGTTCTGGCCTGAAGCATCGTCCACCGTCGTGTTTTTCATCATGGTCATTGTTTTGCTGATTCGCCCCGCTGGCCTGTTCGGTAAAGAAAAATAAGAGGGGCACGACATGAAATCCAAGACGCTTGTTCAACGCATTGCCCCTGTGGGCTACGGCCTGCTGTTGCTGGGCCTGATTGCTGCTCCTTTTCTGGGTGCCTATCCTGTATTTGTGATGAAGCTCATGTGCTTTGCACTGTTTGCTTCTGCCTTCAACCTGCTGCTGGGCTATACGGGTCTGCTGTCCTTTGGCCATGCGGCCTTTCTGGGTGGCGCGGCCTATGTGGCGGGCTACAGCATCAAGGCCTGGGGCTTTACGCCAGAAATTGGTATGCTGCTGGGCACCGTGGTCGGTGGACTGCTGGGCCTGATCTTTGGCTGGCTGGCCATTCGTCGCCAGGGCATCTACTTCTCGATGATTACGCTGGCGCTGGCACAGATGCTGTTCTTTGTCGCGCTGCAAGCCAAGTTCACCGGCGGTGAAGACGGCCTGCAAGGCGTGCCACGCGGCAAGCTGTTCGGCATGATTGATTTGAGCAGCGATCTGACGATGTACTACGTGGCACTGGTGGTGGTGACGCTCGCTTTCCTGCTCATCGTGCGTACTATTCACTCGCCTTTTGGTCAGGTGCTCAAGGCCATCAAGGAAAACGAGCCACGCGCGATCTCGCTGGGCTATGACGTGAACCGCTTCAAGCTGCTGGCCTTTGTGATCTCTGCTGCGCTCACAGGTCTTGCAGGCTCACTCAAGACGCTGGTCCTGGGCTTTGCCACCTTGTCCGATGTTCACTGGACCACCTCGGGTCACGTGATTTTGATGACGCTGATGGGCGGCTTGGGCACGCTCTCCGGCCCTTTGCTGGGCTCTGCTGTGGTCGTGGCGCTGGAAAACAAGATTGGCGACTTTGGCACTTTTCTCGCTCACACCACCGGTGTGGAATGGTTCGGCACACTGGGTGAGTCTGTTACCATCGTCACCGGCCTGATCTTTGTGTTGTGCGTGCTGATGTTCCGCAAGGGCATCATGGGCGAGCTGATTGCTTTTCTGGAAAAAAAGAGATGAGGCACCACGGAGCAGCTTGGCCGCTTTCCCCCCCCCTCTCTCTCTTCGGGAGAGGGGCGATAGCCTCGCTGCGGCGCGGTCCTTGCTTTCTGTCTCTGACTTGGCGCGTGACGGTTGGCGTGTTGACGCTATAGCTTCATCGCCGCCACATACCCCGTCATCTCCAGATATCCCCGCCCCACTGCACTGCTGCGGCCGTCGGCGCCAATGCGGCGCAGCTCACACAAACCTTCCCAGTAAATCGCGCCAGTGCTGGCGCGGCTGTCCAGTTCTTGGTCATCTACCAGTGCATGCACTTCAAAGCGCCCGGCGGGCGTCTGCACTCGCCATGCAACCGGGTAGCGCGCCTTGCTGTGAGGGCTGAGCCAGTAGCGCAGCGGCTCAAACTGCACTTGATTGGCACTAAAGATTTGCGCACTTTGCCCGGCTTGGCGAAAAGAGCCGCCAGCCCAGAGTGCGGAGCCATCCGGGCGCCGTAGATGAAAGGCCGTCAGGGCGCTTCCGTCATCCAGGTTCATACCAATCCAGTCCCAACCCTGCGCCTCTTTATCCATGATGGCGGCGCTGCATTCATGGTCTAACCATGCGCGGTTGTGGGAGCTGGTTTCCACTGGCAGCAGTTGTCCGCCCACGGTGATGGATCCGCCGACTTTGAGCTGGGGCTGGCTGTAGTAGTAGCTAGCCTGTTCTTCTTGTGGGCCTTTACGTGAAAGACCGTTAGAGCCCTGTAACAGCAAGCGCTGCGTGCTATCAAATTCAAGATCAAGGGTGAAGTCTTTGGCGGCAAGCTTGGCGCTGTAGTGGCTGGCCTGCGCCGCATCTTGCCCGCGTACAGACTGGCGTTTCAGATACCAGTCGTTGATGTAGACATGGGTGTCGCTTTCACTGGCATCGGCCAGCCCCAGGCCCGCGCGCGCCATGCGCTGGTCGTGGTGCAATTTCTGGCCCTGCACATCGCATAGTGCGGCGTGGGCAAAGATCAGTTGTTTGGCCGCCAGCGGTGATTGCAGGCCTTGTGCCGCAGCAATGCGCGAGCGAAAAAAGGTCAGCTGAAAGCCCCATGGCTTGCCGCCCGCCTGCAACTGTCCGGTGATGTACCACCACTCAGTTTGCAGGTCTGGATGGCTGCCAAAATCACGCGGAAATTGCAGCGATTTAATGGGCAGGGCCATGGCTGAAGGCGCAAGCGTCCAACTGCTCAAGCACAGACCTGCTGCAGCCAGTGCATGCAGATACATCCGGCGTGAGATGACTGCGTCGGCTGGTGAGAAATGAGGTGGAATCAGGGGCAGTTGGCGCATGCCCCATTGTTACCGCTCAGGTCGCAGCGGTGTCCTTATCGACTTGCTCTGTGTCAGCCAATATCAAGCAGCGGAACAATCACCATCCAGCTGACACCAAAGCGGTCCGTGACCATGCCAAAGCTGCGGGCAAAAAAGGTCTCGCCCAGCGGCATCTGTACCTGACCTCCTTCGCCGATGGCTGCAAAGATGCGGTGAGCCTCATTTTCGTTCGGGGCGGTGATAGAGAGGGCAAAGCCTTTGAAATCAGGCTTGCCGCCATTCATGCCGTCCGAGGCCATGATCTGCGTCTCGCCAATCTGCATATTGGCGTGCATGATTTTTTCCGGGTCCATCTGACCTGGACCACAGCCTTGCTGGGCAGCTGGTTCGGGCTGGGGCGGAGCGTCTTTGTAGCGCATCAGCGCCGTAACTTCTGCGCCGAGAGCGGCCTGATAGAACTCCAGAGCCTCTTCGCAGCGGCCATCAAAAAACAGATAGGACTGGACTTGCATACGAACTCCCCAGAGCTGAGTCAGAGCATTTATTGTGCGCTGCCATTGTTTGCAGTTGTATGAAAAACGCTGCTGCAATCGCAGGTATAGCCACCAGGTGTTTAGTCCTTACCAGTCTTCTTTCACGGCGAGAACGGCATCTGCGCTGGCAGCCTTTCGCCCGGCCAGCCAGGCGGTGATGACACCGGCGAGTATCACCGCCGCAGCAAGGCTCAGCAGGCGCAGTGCGGGCAGGCGCAGCTCCATCGTCCAGTGAAAGCTTTGCGGGTTGACCACGTGCACCAGAATCACTGCCACACCCAGCCCCAGCAGCGTGCCAGCAATGGCGCCCAGCGTGGTCCAGGCCAGACCTTCTGCCGCGACCACGCTGAGCACATTGCGGCGGGTGAGGCCAAGGTGGGCCAGCAGCCCGAACTCTTTACGCCGCGCCAGCACCTGGGCGCTGAAGCTGGCGGCAATGCCGAACAGGCCAATGCCAATGGCTACGGCCTGTAGCCAGTAGGTGACGGCAAAGCTGCGATCAAAAATGCGCAGCGACCGCTCGCGCAAGGAGGTACTGCTGACAAACTCCAGCGCCGGAGCAGGCTGGCCCGGCGTGGTGATGGCTTGCTCTATGGCGGCTTGTAAATCAGCTTGCAAACCGGCTGGTGTGAGCGCGCCTTCATGCCGGGGCCAGATGGCAACTTCGCTGATCTGGGCTGCATTGCCGCCATCACCAGCAAGAGCCAGATAGTCCTGCCAGTCCAGTGCCACAGCGCCAAACTGGCGCACATAGTCGCGCCAAATGGATGCTATGTAAAACGTAGCTGCTTGCGCTTGATGATCAAGCGTTTGAAGGCTGAAAGCCTTTGAAAGCAGCGGCCATTCATCGCCGGGCTTCAAGTCATACAACTGGGCCACGGCTTCGCTGATATGTACGGGGATGCCACTGCGCGTTGAGGTTAGCGGCCCGTCTACCCATGGCAGTTGCATGGCCTGATCACCTTTAAGCGGGCGAATCAACAGGCTGATGGCGGGGCGCTCCGGGCTGAGCACCAACTGGCTGCTGCGCATGGCTTGAGCGCGCTCAACCCCTGGCAACTGGCTGATGCGCTGTGCGGCGTCGGCGGGCAGCAGGGCGGCATCGACACGGCTTGAGCCACCGGCGGCGCGTACATACAGAGGGGCGGGCAGCACGGCATCCAGCCACTCCATCATGCTGCCGCGAAAGCTGGTGACCATCACTGTCAGCGCTACCGCCAGACTCAGGCTGGCCACCACGCCGCCCACGGCCACCGTGGTTGCGTGGCGCATGCGGCGCGCGCGTTCAAGCGCCAGCATGGCCAGCGGCTGGCGTGACAGTCTGGCGGGCACCAGTCCCAGCACCGCACCCAGCAGCCACGGTAGCGCCGCCATGCCGCCCAGCAGCAGCAAGCCCACCGCGATATAGGCGGCCAGCGGAATGCCAGCCACAGGCGGCATAAAGGCCAGCGCCACGCTGGCTGAAAGAAGTAGCAGTGCAGGCCACAGGTGCGGCGTTTTCTCATGCGTGCTGCCCAAGCCTTTAAGCGTGGCTGCGGGCGGTAAATCCATGGCGGCGCGTGCAGGCCACCATGCGCCAGCCAGCGTGGCGGCAACGCCCAGCAGGCCAAATACCAGAGCCGCGACAGGGCTCCAGTGCAGTGCGGGCTGCACGCCGGAAAAAAAGCCGCCTCCCAGGTCGCCGCCCAGTACTTGCAGCGCCAGCCAAGCCAGTGCACTGCCCAGTGCAATACCGGCCAGACTGCCCAGAACGCCCAGCGCCAGGGCCTCAAGCAGCACCAGAGCCATACGCTGGCGGGGTGTGGCACCCAGCACGGCCAGCAGCGCAAACTGCGGTGCACGTTGCGCCACGCTGAGCGCCAGTACTGAGAACACCAGAAATGCCCCGGTGAACAAGGCTACCAGCGCCAGCACCGTCAGATTGACTCGGTAGGCGCGCGACATCTCGCCCACGCGCTGCTGGTCGTCGCTGGGTTGCTGAATCAGCACCTGGCTCTGCCATGCGGGTAGGGCGTGTAAAGCGGCCGTGATCTGGCTGCGATCGGTGCTGTCGGCCAGCAAAAGATCGATGCGGTCAATGCTGTCAAAGCGCTGCAGTTTTTGCTGCAGTGCGGCAATGTCCATGACGACAAGCGGAGCGCCTGAGGCCGCCACCGTGCCTGCAATGCGCAGTTGCTGGGGCTGGCCATTGAGCAGCCATTGCAAGGGGGCGTTGATGGCTTGTTCGGGGCTGAGATGCAAAGCCTGCAAGGCGGCGGCGTTGAGAAACACCGCATCGGGCGCAAACAGATCGAGCCGGTTGCCGCCTTCAAACAATTTCGGCATCAGCGCGGGGGCGACGGGGGCCAGCTTGAGCGCATCGCTGCCCAGCACGCGCAGCGCAGTGCCTTGAGTCGCACCTTGTATTGCGCTTTTTGTGCTGTTGGCACTGGTGTCGCCGGTGGCATGACTGGCGCTGCCGGGATGGTTCGCGGGCAGCAACACGGTGGTCTCCAGCCAGGGCACGGCATTCGCAATGCCTTGGGTCTTGGCGACTTGCGGGTACAGCGCCAGCGGCAGGCCACCTTGCATGGCGTGCAATTGCAGATCAGGCTGGCCGTTGACGCTGCGCACCGCACGCGAGAACTCATCAAGCGCCGACTGGTTGATGACATGCACGGCAAAGCCCAGCGCCACGCCCAGCATGATGGCGAGCAGCGCCGTGGCAGTGCGCCAGGGGTGCTGGCGCAGCTCCTGCCAGGAGAAGCTGGTCAGCAGCAGAAAAATGGGGGAGCGTGACATCACTGCGCGGGCTCTGCCTGCATGCCGCTGGCCGTTAGCCGCAGCACGCGATCTGCGCGTTTTGCCGCATCGGCGGAATGGGTGACAAGGATGAGTGCCGTGCCGTTGTCGCGAGTTTGCTGCAGCAGCAAGTCCATGACCTGCTGTGCGGTGGATGGGTCCAGGTTGCCCGTGGGCTCATCGGCCAGCAGCAGCTGCGGCGAATGCACGAGTGCGCGGGCAATGGCCACACGCTGCAACTGGCCGCCACTGAGCTGCTGCGGCAGGCGCTGGCCCAGTCCATCCAGCCCTACGGCTTCGAGCACCTGCTGCACGCGTTGCCCACCTTGCGTATTCATGCGGCCCAGCAGCATCAGTGGCAGGGCGATGTTCTGCGCCACATCCAGATGCGGCAGCACATGGAAGGCTTGAAACACAAAGCCCAGATGTGCCCGGCGCCAGATGGCACGCTCTGTTTCGTTCAGGGTGGAAAGGTCTGTGCCCTGATGCAGCACCTGGCCTTGCTGCCAGCTGTCAAGACCGGCAAGGCAGTTGAGGAAGGTGGACTTGCCTACGCCCGAGTTACCGACGATGGCGACAAACTCACCGGCCTTAACCTCGCAGCTGACCTGCTCAAAAACAGTGCTCTGGGCTTGCGCCTGACCATAGCGTTTGGCCAGGTCTTGAACTTGCAGCAGTGGCTGGGATGAGGTCGGGTTTGATGCGTTGGCTGCCATGAAGGCATCTTAACCAGCGCAGGCTGGGTGTTGACCGCGCTCAGCGAGCGGCTTGCTGCGCTTCGTCAATAACGGCCATGGCGGCATCTAGCAGTTGCTGCTGGGCATCTGGTGCATCGCAGGCAATGGCGCGGCGCTGGGGCATGGAGCGAAGCCACGTAATCTGGCGCTTGGCCAGCTGGCGGGTGGCAGCAATGCCTTTTTCGCGCAGCAGATGGCGGTTGATTTCGGGCAGATTGTGCTGGTCTTGCCAGTCCAGTTCTTCCCAGGCCTGACGGTAGCCCACGCAGCGCATCGATGGCAGATCCAGATGCAGATCACCGCGTGCGCGCAGTTGGCGCACCTCATCCAGAAAGCCTTGCTGCAGCATCAGATCAAAGCGCTGTGCAATGCGTTGATGCAGCCATTTACGGTCTTCGGGTTCCAAGGAGAAAAGGGCTGCAAGACCCATCTGCTCTGCGGGGCCTGCTTTGTTTTTGGTAGTGTGAAAGCTCGACAGCGGTTTGCCAGAAACATGCCATACCTCCAGCGCACGCTGAATGCGCTGGCTGTCGCCGGGGGCAAGACGTGCAGCGGTCACGGGGTCGGCTTCGGCCAGCTTGGCATGCATGGCAGGCCAGCCTAGCTCGGCGGCTTGCGCATCCAGCATGGTGCGCACTTCGGGGTCTGCGGCGGGCATGTCGTCCAGCCCATCCATCAGCGCCTTGAAATAAAGCATGGTGCCGCCCACCAGCAGCGGTATGGCGTTGCGGCTGCGGATTTCATCAACCAGCTTTTGCGTGTCGCGCACAAACTCTGCGGCGCTATAGGACTGCAGCGGGTCGATGATGTCGATGAGGTGATGCGGCACGGCAGCCAGTTCTGCGGCTGTCGGTTTGGCCGTGCCAATGTCCATGCTTTTGTAGACCAGGGCCGAGTCCACGCTGATGATTTCCGTCTTCTGCCCGCGCTGCGCCAGCAGTTCAGACAGCGCCAGTGCCGCAGCAGTTTTGCCTGAGGCGGTGGGGCCGGCGATGGCGATACAGGGCAGGGGATGAGAAGCAGTCATGGCGCAGAAATCATTACAGGGCTGAGAGCCAAAAACAAATGGCCCGTGAGACACGGACCATTTGCGTTTGCAGGCTGCAAAGGATAACGCACCCTAGGTGCTTCCTCATGGTGGCAGGGCTTAGCCCTGTTTCAGGCTGGCGGGTACATAACGGTCGGCCTGAATGTCCGGCGACAGGCCGTGGCTGTAGCTTTCGGCAGTAATCGGCAGCAACTGCTCATTCCACTCTTCCCACTGCCTGCGCAGGCAGGTGAAGATTTCGGGCTGATGGTCCTTGAGGTTGGCGCGCTCGCGGGCATCCTCTTCGACGTTGAACAAAAACTCGTTGTCATTGATCTTGAGATATTTCCAGGGGCCCTGCCGCACGGCGCGCTGGGCTTGGGATTTGTAGCGCCAGAACAGAGTGCGTTCTTCGCCCGGCGCATCGCCTTCCAAAACAGGCAGGATGTTCTGGCCATCGCTGGGAAAGTCGGGGTCTTGCCGGGCTCCGGCTGCAGCCAGCAGCGTGGGCAGCCAGTCAAAAGTGGCGGTGATCTGTTCCTGCACCTGGGGCTGAATGCGAGCGCTCCAGCGCAGCAGCGTGGGCACGCGGATGCCACCTTCCAGAAGCTCGGTCTTCTGGCCCGTGAATGGCCAGGTCTTGGAAAAGCGCTCGCCACCGTTGTCGCTGGTGAAGATGACGATGGTGTTGTCGGCCTGACCGCTGTCGTCTAGCGCCTGCAGCACCTGGCCCACGGCCTTGTCCAGCGCTTCGACGATTTCGCCGTACTTCTTCAGGCTGCCGCCGTCGTAGTGAAACAGGTTCTTGATGCTGTGTGCGACATGCTCGTCATCCGGCCCCTCCCAGGGCCAGTGCGGTGCCGTGAAATGCAGCGAGAGGAAAAAAGGCTTGTCGCTGTTCTTGCGCTCTTGCACATAGCGCGTGGCTTCGTCGCCGAGGATGTAGGTGTAGTAGCCCGAGCGCTCCACAGGCTCGCTGCCCTGCCAGAGATCGCGGCCGAATTGTTCGCCCACACCAGGCTTGTGTGTGAAGTAGTCGATGGCGCCGTGGTGGTTGCCAAAGAAATAGTCGTAACCGCTGCGCTGCGGCCCATAAGCAGGGGGCTGGCCCAGATGCCACTTGCCTATGAGTGCGGTGTCGTAGCCGGCATTTTTGAGTAGTGAGGGCAGCGTGGGGTGCTCAGGCGGCAGGCCCAGCTGGCCGCCTGAGCGCGCTAGCGGTTCTTCAAGACCAGCACGCAGACGGTATTGGTAGCGCCCGGTAATCAGTGCGATGCGGGTGGCCGAGCAGACAGCGGAGTTGGCATAGGCTTGGTTGAAGCGCACGCCTTGCGCGGCAAGGCGGTCCAGGTGCGGCGTCTTGAAGTCGGTTGCGCCATAGACGCCAAGGTCGGCCCAGCCCAGGTCGTCGGCCAGGATGAAAACAATATTCGGAGCGGTCATGAGTCAGTTGCAGTGATTATTCGATGGAGAAACCCGAGGCCGTGATGACGGGGCGCCACTTGGCGATCTCGGCCACACGCAGTTGCTCCAGCGCCTGCGGCGTGCGCGGGTCGGGTTGCAGAGAAAGCTCGGCCCATTTGGGCTGCAGCTTGGGGTCGAGCAGGGCCTGGTTGACGGCATGGTTGACGGTTTGAACCGCCTCTGCCGGTGTGCCCTTGCGCGCCCACAGGCTGTACCAGCCGCTGCCCGTGGCTTTGGGGTAACCGGCCTCGGCAAAGGTCGGCACTTCTGGCAATTCGCGGCTGCGCTGGTTGCCGAAGGTACCCAGAATGCGCACCTTGCCTTCCTTATGCAAGGGGCCAAGTTCGCTGGTGGTTTGAATCGCTGAAGCCAGCTGGCCGCTGATCAGGTCGGTCATCATGGCCGGGCCGCCTTTGTAGGGCACATGCACGATGTTGACCCCGGCGGCTTCGCCCAGCAGCAGGCCGAAGAAATGGGGCAGGCTGCCCACGGCTGGGCTGCCGAAATTGGCTTGCTGTGGATGGGCCTTGAGCCAGGCCACATATTCCTGAATATTGCGCGCCGGGTGCTTGGCCGGAACGGCCAGACCGAACTGGAAATGCGCAAGCAGGCTGACCGGGGAAAAGTCGCGGGCCGGGTCGTAGCCGGGCTTTTTGTAGACGATCTGTGAGAGTACCGGAGTGATCAGCGGAGCGATTAGATAAGTGCCGCCGTCGCTGGGCGCATTGAGCAGAATCTGCGCTGCAATCTGCCCGTTGGCACCCGGCTTGTTGTCCACCACCACATAGTGGCTCTTGCCCAGTTGTGAGGCGATGTTTTCGGCCAGCACGCGCGCTAGCAAATCAATGCCGCCACCTGCGCCAAAGCCCACCAGAATGCGGCTGGCCTGGGGTACGGAAGCCGCTTCAGCAGCCTTGGCCAAGGAGTTCAAAGAGAAGCTCGCGGCGCTGGCGGCAAGCAGCGACTGCTGCAGAAAAGAACGACGGGAATGCATGGCTGTAGATCACAAAAGTGCGGCGCGTGCGCCAGTCCATGCATTCTGAAAAAATCTCTATAAAAAGAAAAATAATAAAAATTGGTTTTTAAATAGCTTAAACATCTTATGGGTCCGGGTTTGGGCTTTGCTGGGACGGCCTCCGCCTATCTCGTTCCAATCCCGAACAGCTCCTGCAGGGCTGCCCGGTATTGCTTGAGCGCCTTGCTCTGGGTGTTGTGGTGCGTGGCGCCATCCACCAGCAAAAAGCGCTTGGGCTGCTGGGCCGCGTCAAACAGCTGCTGGCCCAGCTGGGCGGGAATCAGCGGGTCTGCCGAGCCATGCACAACCAGCAGCGGCGAGCCAATGCGGGCCACCTTGCCCACGGAGTCAAAGCGCTGCGTAATCAGCCAGTCCACCGGCAGCCAGCCCCAGCGCATGGAGTCAAACACATCGGGGATGCTGGTGAAGGTGGATTCGACGATCACACCCTGTTCATCATTCACGGCGCTGGCCAGGTCGATTGCTATAGCGCCACCCAGAGAGTGACCAAAGATATAGCGCGGCTTGCCCGCCGCCTTCTGACCCAGCCAGCGCCATGCAGCGCGGGCGTCTTCGGCGGCTGATGCTTCAGAGGGCAGAGCCTTGCTGCTCTGGCCAAAGCCCCGGTAGTCCACGGCCAGTACTGAAAAACCCATGTCATGTAGCCGCCTGATGCGGGGTGATGAACCCGTCACATTCCAGCGCGCACCGTGCAGAAACAGCAGCAGCGGGGCCTTGGCGTTGCTGGATGGCATCCATAGGGCATGCAGTTTTGCGGCGCTGCCGTCGCGGCTGTGAAAGTCAATCCACTGCTCCTGCATGCCTGCGGTGCTGGCACCGGACCAGCTGCGGTCACTGGGCTGAAAAATCCACAGGCGCTGCCGGGTGTCCAGTTCGTTCAAGCCCCAGGTGGCAAGACCAGCAAGCGCGATCAGCCCCAGCGCGATCAAGGTGCGGTGCAGATTCCAGAAGCGTGAGAGCAAAGGCATGGTCGAGTGAGGTGCAGAGAGGGCGGCTGTCAAGTGCTGCGCAAGTATGGCTGTCTCAACCTGCCCGATTCATTTGCAGGACATGAATTGGCGATATTCTTGAGGGGTGTTTCAACGCACAAATCGATAGCTGGTTGTGCAGTATCTGTGAGCGCTTGAAGCCTGTTTGAGGATTAGTTCAATATGTCGATCTGCCTGGGCCTTGCGGCCAACAAACTTCATCACCAGACCGAGGATGCCGCGCTGTTTTCCTTGCTGCGCGCCTGCGAGGCTGGGATTCGCGAGCTCAAGCTCGGCTTTCATACCGTGGGTCGTACCTACGATGCCATCACGGCCGCCAGCATGCTGCAGGGCTACAAAGGTCTGGTGCGTTACCCCTATGGCCGCGAAGGCGGGCTGATGAAGCTGGTCGCCGAAGTGGTGGGTATGGAGGGTGACGAGCGCACGCTGGATGGCGCCATCTACCTGATGGACCCGGTAGACCCTTCTTCCATCTTCCCGGAAGCGCTGGCCATGAAGCGCCAGTGCGTGATTCACGGCAAGCCGTTTCTGTCTACCGTGGCATCCACGCGCGACTGGATTGAGATGGAGCGCATTCACGCCGGTTTTGCGCGTGACCGCAATGCAGACCGTTTTTATGACTATGAAAACCAGACGCTGGCGCTGATCGCCCACGACGCCATGAAGCCCACGATGATGGACTTTGCGGAGCGCAACTTTGACTTGCTAAGCCGCTATCGCCGCCGCGTGGGCACGGGTACCACGGGCCAGAAGCTCAATGAGATGGCCTGGAGCAAGGGCTGGCCCGCCGACAAGCCCTGGGTGGACCGCTACAACAGCGGCCCGCTGGGCGGCGATGCGCAGATTGCCGACCTGGTGCTGGAAAAGCGCTGCCACCGCGCCATCTTTTTTGAAGATCCACATGTGGCCCGCCAGCATGAAGCCGATATTCAGCTGCTGGAGCGAGCCGTGACCACCGTCACGCATGATGCGGTGTGCAGCACATCGCCCAAGGTGGCGCAGCGCTGGTGCGATGCGGCGGTGAAGCGCGGCAGCTGATCGCCGTCGAGCTGTCTAACGGCTTTTATTTGGTGCGATAGCGCATCAGCTCGGCCTTCAGCCAGGCCGCGCTGGGCTCTGCCTCCTTGCCTGCGCAGCGCACCTGGTAGGGCTTATGGCTCATGCTGCTTTCGCTGGCGGCGCGGGTGATGAAGTCTTCAGACGTGACCAGCCAGCCCTTTTTGAGCAGGTAGTCGTATTTGCCGCGCAGGTGGTCTGCCGCCTTGGCGCTGTCATACCAGCTGCCATTGCGCTGAAATTCACAGCCTGAGTTTTTAAGGTGACTGATCAAATGCTCAATCTCCTGCATGGCTGCAGGTGTGGGCTTTTCGGCCAGAGCGGCGCTGGTGGCTGCGCACAGCAGCAGGACGGTAATGAGGTGCTTCTTCATGATGCGTTGATCGTACAAAGACAAAAACCGCAGCGATGAACTGCGGTTTTTTACGGCACTTTTTGTGGGTAAGCAGCGGTTTTTCTTAAACGATCAAGGCGCAGGCGTGGCCAGTGGCTTGCCCTTTTCCACCACATACACGCCAATCAGTTTTACCGTGCCGCTGCTGGCGTTGTGCGCGTCATGCACCACGCCGGCGGGCACCACAAACGATTCACCGGCCTTGAGGGTGCGGGGCGGCTGGCCGTCGATGAGCAAGTCCACTTCGCCTTCGCTGATGTAGCTGATTTCATCGCCGGGATGGGTGTGGCGACCGGCGCGTGCACCCGGTGCCACCTCAACCTTGGCCACTACCGCCTCGCGGCCCGGTACCGAGACATCGGCCTTGCCCACCATGGTGCGCGACAGGCCACTGGCCTGCGCCATGGCACTGCCGCTGATGAGAAACAGGGCGCTGGTGCAAAGCAGGGCAGCGGGTTTGAGCAAGTGGCGCATGGCAGTCCTTGGGGTGAAAAGTCAAAGAAACTTTTGTACCCGCTGCGCGCAAGCGGTGCATGAGGGCTTGCCCGCTGATGCACCGCGCTTTTTGATGGGAGCGATTTTTTAGAAGTAGTGCCGTATGCCCATGGCCACAGAACGGGCGCCCACACCCGCCTCGCCCGTCAGATAGCTGGCGCGCTCGTGGTTGTTGATGCGGGTGTAGAGCGCGTAGAGCTTGGTGCGGGGATTGAAGTTGTAGTTGTATGCCAGCGTCCACTGCATGGCCTGCGTACCTGCCTCGCCGCCCACCTTGCTGGCATAGCCTGCGTTCAGGTGATATTCGCTGGGGCCGTCTTCATACTGAATAGCCACGCGACCCATATTGCGTGTGCGCTGGCTGCTATCAACCTTATAGTGAGCCTGATCCCATCCATGGCTGTTCTGGATCAAGCCGGCCAGCGTCCACGCGCCCATGGTGTAGGTGGCGCGCAGGGTGGCTTGTTCGGCCACGCCCCAGCGGTTGTAGCCCATGCCCAGCGACAAGTCGCCCAGCGCGTAATTGGCAGCCAGGTCCCATGCGTTTTTGCTGGGCTCGGCCTGCTTTTCATGCAGGCTGGTGCCCAGTTCCACGGTCAGGCCCTGATATTCAGGCAGGCGCCAGGACACATGGTTGCTGCCATTGGAGACCCACGCATACAGCGCATCGGATGAGATGCCGGTGTCAAAGTTGTGCATGCTCACCACATCGGCTGTGGCGTAGTAGGCCTCGCTGAACATATGGCCCATGCGCAGCATGCCGAAGCTGCCGCTCAGATTCACCTCGTTCTTGCGATTGAAGTAGTTGCTACCGCTGTTCGTGCCAGTGTCCAGCTCAAAGCCGTGCTCCAGAATGAACCCGGCCTGCATGCCGCCGCCCAGATCTTCCTGCCCGCGCAGACCCCAGAAGGATTCGTTGCTGCGCAGGCTCTGCACGGCGGCCTGGCCTTCGGTCCGCGAGCTTTCTATTGAAGAGTTGATACGGCCATAGATTTGCAGCGTGCCATTGGGCGCTTGCTGGGCATGGGCGGAAGCTGCGGAAATCAGCGCGGTCAAAGCGGCGGTGCTGGCACAAGCCAGACGCCAGCAGGATAAAGCAGTCACGGGCAATAACAAATGCAAAGCGCCCGGCTGTACCGGGCGTTGTCAGAGGGCAGAAGGCGCGAGGCCGAATGCAGGAAGAGGGGCAATCCTAGGGGAAGCCCTTTATGTGTGCAGAGCTGCGGCTGGATACTGACGCGGAGTGAGCTGTTTTTGCGAGACTTCATACGCCATAGATAGATACCTGTAGTAACCATGAAAAAAGGCCCCGAAGGGCCTTTTTGCGAGCAGATCAAGCGGTAAAGCTTAGATCACGCCTTGTGCCAGCATGGCGTCAGCCACCTTCACAAAGCCGGCGATGTTGGCGCCGTCGATGTAGCTCACGGTGCCGTCTTCGCGCTTGCCGTGCTTCACGCAGGCAGCGTGGATGCTTTGCATGATTTGCAGCAGACGGGCGTCCACTTCTTCAGCAGGCCAGGACAGGCGAGCCGAGTTTTGCGACATTTCCAGACCGGATGTGGCCACGCCACCGGCGTTGGATGCCTTGCCGGGTGCGTACAGCACGCCAGCCGTTTCGAAGGCGCGGGCGGCTTCGTTGGTGGAAGGCATGTTTGCACCTTCAGCCACGCACAGCACGCCGTTGGCGATCAGGGTCTTGGCATCGGCTTCGGTCAGCTCGTTCTGAGTAGCGCAAGGCAGGGCCACGTCCACCTTGATGGACCATGGGCACTTGCCAGCCATGAATTCAACGCCGGAAACCAGCTTGGCGTAGTCGCTGACGCGGCCGTACTTGTGGTTCTTCACATCCATCAGGATGGCCAGCTTTTCGGTGGTGAAACCGGCTGCGTCGTACACGGTGCCCGAGGAATCAGACACGGTGACAACCTTGGCGCCCAGCTCCATGGCCTTTTCCACGGCGTACTGTGCCACGTTGCCCGAACCGGACACGGACACCGTCTTGCCTTCGAACGACAGACCGCGAGTGGCCAGCATTTCGCGGGCAAAGTACACGGTGCCGTAGCCCGTGGCTTCAGGACGGATCAGCGAGCCGCCGAAGGCCAGGCCCTTGCCGGTGAACACGGAAGATGCCGTGTTTGACAGCTTTTTGTACATGCCGGCCATGTAGCCCACTTCGCGGCCACCTACGCCGATGTCACCAGCCGGCACATCGGTGTCGGGACCAACGTGGCGGTACAGCTCGGTCACGAAGGCCTGGCAGAAGCGCATGACTTCGGCAGGGCTCTTGCCCTTGGGGTCGAAGTCCGAGCCGCCCTTGCCGCCGCCCATGGGCAGTGTGGTCAGCGCGTTCTTGAAGGTCTGCTCGAAAGCCAGGAACTTCAGCACGGACTGGTTGACGGAAGGGTGGAAGCGCAGACCGCCCTTGAAAGGACCGATGGCCATGCTGTGCTGAATACGGAAGCCGCGGTTCACTTGCACCTGACCCTTGTCGTCAGTCCAGCTCACGCGGAACTGGATGATGCGCTCGGGCTCGACCAGACGCTCCAGCAGAGCGTGTTCAGCGTACTTGGAGTTCTTCTCGATGAAGGGCCACAGGCTTTCCATCACTTCGGTGACGGCTTGCAGGAACTCGGGTTGACCGGGGTTACGTTGTGCAACTTCTTCCAGGAATTGGCCTACGGACTCGTACTTCATAGAGAACTTTCTGACTGATCGGGATATACGCTGAAACTCGCGAAAACAAGATTATGCCGAAAAGTTATGCATCCATGCATAGTTTCGGTGCATGTCGGCGCAATTCTGGTGCATTGATGCCCCAAAAAAGAACATGGACAAAGCATTTATGCTTATTTTTCAGATATTTAGCGCTTGGGTTTCAGGTGAAGGATTTTTCATCAGCGTGTCGCAAAAAGTGCGAAGAACGCGTGGCATCAGCTTTGATTGGGCAAATCGCGCGAGTGAAATCTTCACTGCTTCGCATTTGTGGTAGCACCAAATTGGTGCAATTTCTGCTTTCATGCGGCGCATCGGGACGAATCGGCGCGGCATGCCGCAGCCATGCAGCAGGCGCTGCGGCTGGGCTATGTTTGTGGGTGCAGGTCCGTGCGCGTTCAGGGGGACGCTGCCCCTGTTGCGGCTTTGACGGTTTGGCGGCGCTGCTGATGGCGCTGGCCAGATTGCTAGATTGCCAGCAGCAATGAATCAAGCAGTTGCTATTGATTCAAGAGCTGCCTGCGCCTTTAATGAATGGCGTTAAGACAAAAAATTACCTGAAGTCTATGAATATCAGGCGCAAGCAGCTTTGGATTTCATAGCGCAGGGGGGGGAAAGATTCGCGTTTTCCCCCTGCGCTTGCTGTTCTGCTTGTCGCCGCTTTAGCGGCCACGCAGAAACAGCGCATCCAGCTCTTTCATGGTCAGCTGGCGCCAGGTGGGGCGGCCGTGGTTGCACTGGTCAGAGCGCTCGGTGACCTCCATCTGGCGCAGCAGTGCATTCATCTCGTCGAGCGTCAGCTTGCGGTTGGCGCGCACGGCACCATGGCAGGCCATGGTGGCCAGAATTTCATTGCGCGCGCGCTGCACCACGGTAGTGGCGTCATGCTGGGCCAGTTCGGCCAGAACGCTGCGGGCCAGCTCCACCGCATCGCCCTGCGCCAGCGTGGCTGGTACGGCGCGCACGGCCAAGGTCTTGGGCGAGAAGGGCGAGACCTCCATGCCCAGCGCCAGCAAGGTGTCGGCATGGGCTTCGGCGGTGGCAACTTCTTCGCGCGTGGCGGCGAAGGTGGCCGGAATCAGCAGGGGCTGGCTGGGAATGTTCTCTTCGCCATTTTCCGTATTCACCGCGTTCTTGAGCTGCTCATAGACGATGCGCTCGTGGGCGGCATGCATGTCTACGATGATCATGCCCTGACTGTTTTCAGCCAGGATATAGACGCCATGCAACTGCGCCACGGCACGGCCCAGCGGCCAGACGGGGGCGGTGTCTGAGCTGGCTGATGATGCGGTGATGGCTGGTGTGGCGGCAACAGGTGCAGCCGCTGGTGCGGGTTGTGCCGCCACTTTAACTATCGATTCAATAGCTGCTGGCGCTTCTTGCACCTGCGCTACAGCCGCTTTTTGCTGAAAGTAGCTGGACTGGCCCGATGGGCGCAGCTTGATGCCATTGTCTTGCTCTACGGGGGCAGGCACAGGAATAGGGGCTGGCACGGGCGCGGCAAAAGGCTTGGCCGAAGTGACAGGTATAGCGACCGGCGCAGCAGGTGATTCCGACACAGGGGCTTGCGTTGGCATGACTGGCGCGGTCACCGCTTCGGCTTCTGTTGCTGGCACGGCTTGCTTGACGGGGGCTGCTGGTGCTGCAGGCGCTTCAGTCTCAACCACTGGCGTCTGCTCGCGCATGGGCTCCCAGAGCTTGGCGAGATCGCTGACCGGGTTGCCGACCACGGGCTCGCCAAAACTCATGCGTGTTTGCGGCCAGGCGGGAGCGGCAGCAGTTGCGGGCTTGGTAGCCGTGGCTGCAGATTCATCGCTCAGACCGGGTTGGCGTGCGGCTTCTTGCGCAGCCGCTTCCACCACGGCAGCCGCGCGGGGCGCGGCCAGTGCGTTTTCAATAGCGTGGCGCACGGCCTGATGCACTTCGCGGCTTTCGCGAAAGCGCACTTCGATCTTGGTGGGATGCACGTTGACATCCACGCGCGATGGGTCGATTTCGATGTAGAGCGCGTAAATGGGCTGTTTGTTGCCGTGAAGAATGTCTTCGTAAGCAGCGCGCGCAGCGTGCGTCAATACCTTGTCGCGCACAAAGCGGCCATTGACGTAGCAGAACTGATGGTCGGGCTTGGAGCGCGAAGCATCGGGAACGCCTGCGCGGCCGGTGACATGGACGGGGCCGGACCAGTGATCGACGATGACGGAGTTGGCGACAAATTTTTCGTTCAGTACGTCGGCCAGCCGGCTGGCGATGGCTTCTTCGGGCGTGCCGGTCGCGGCGCGCCATTGCTCGACCAGCTTGCCTTCATGCCAGATGGCAAAGCCCACATCGGGGCGGGCCAGCGCGTGGCGGCGCACAGACTCAACGCAATGCGCGAGCTCGGTCGCATCGGTCTTGAGGAATTTACGGCGGGCCGGGGTCGAGAAGAACAGCTCCTTGACCTCGACCGTGGTGCCCTGATTGCGGGCGGCAGGGCGCAACTCGCCACTGCGGGCGTCCAGCAGATAGGCGGTGTCTTGCCCGGCCGGGCGCGAGAAGATAGAGGTTTCAGATACCGAGGCAATGGCGGCCAGCGCCTCACCCCGGAAACCCATGGTGGCCACGGTTTCCAGGTCGTGCAGATCGGTAATCTTGCTGGTGGCATGGCGGCGCAGGGCCACGGGCAGTTCGTCACGCGGAATGCCGCAGCCATCGTCTTCCACCGCGATCAGGCGCACACCACCGGCCAGAAGGCGCAGGGTGATCTGGCTGGCACCGGAGTCCAGCGCGTTATCGACCAGCTCGCGCACCACGGATGCGGGGCGCTCCACCACCTCGCCGGCGGCGATCTGGCTGATCAACTCATCGGGCAGGTCGCGAATAGGCCGACGCGGAGACTCCGCGGCCGTGGCCTGTGCAATGGTTTCGGAAGGGGTGGGGGGGAGTTCAGGGCTGGATGCGTTCACATCAATCATTCTAGGCGTGTGCGCAAGCCGGCTGGCGAGTGAGTTTTTGCGTGAGTGTCTTTGGCCGCCCAAAAACAAAAAGAGCTGCCATGAGCAGCTCTTTATTCAGCCTCTGAAAGAGGGCTTAGTAGCGGTGACCGCGGCCACCCTTGGTCAGTTCATTGCCGACCAGCGCGCCGGCGGCAGCGCCACCGATGGTGCCGATAGGGCCGCCAAACAGCACATTACCGACAGCGCCACCCGCAACAGCGCCAGCGCCGATGCCCACTTGTTGACGGCTGGGGCCATGTGCGCAGCCGCCCAGTGCCAGAGCGCCGGTGAGTGCGACTGCCAGAGTCAGGGCCTTGCCGTAGCGCGTAGTGATCTTGTTCATGCTCGTATTCCTCTCGTCGTGCTAGTTGTGGGGGAAGCGGTCCGATCTTTGCAGACTCCCCAGAATGGGGAGGCGTCAGACGCTGGACTTGCGGCCTTGGGCCGTGTTCTGGACAGCAATGCACGGCTTGCTGTCTGACGTCTCTACTGTGCCAGCAGAATAGACAAGCTGACGTATTGTTGACGTATAGATTTATCAAAACTTGTAACAAACACTGCTTTGGTGCCTGTGATTGTTGCAAGGGGAAAGCAACTGTGCCCAGAACATCAAAATTCCTAGCAGATCAGCGGCTCAGGTACAGGGGCTTCTGCCAGTCGCAGTACATTACTTGCCTGCATGCGCTGGTATGCCTCTTCTTAATTTTGAGGACTGTGTTTTGGAAATCATTCAGTTTCTGATCGACTTCATCCTGCATATCGACAAGCACCTGGAAGCATTTGTCGTCGCTTACGGCCCCTGGGTGTACGCCTTGCTGTTCATCATCGTGTTTGTGGAAACTGGCGTGGTGGTCATGCCCTTCCTGCCCGGTGATTCGCTGATGTTTATCGTGGGGGCGCTGTGCGGTGCCGGTTACATGAACTACCCGCTGGCCGTGGTTGTGCTGCTGGCTGCGGCCATTCTGGGCGACCAGAGCAATTACACGATTGGCCGCTATCTGGGGCCCAAGGTGTTTCAGTGGGAAGACTCGCGCTGGTTCAACCGCAAAGCCTTTGATCAGGCCCACAGCTTTTATGAGCGCTACGGCGGTGTGACCATCATCCTGGCGCGTTTCATGCCGTTTATTCGTACCTTTGCCCCCTTTGTGGCCGGTGTGGCGCACATGGACCGTGGACGCTTCAGCATTTTCAACGTGATGGGTGCCATTCTGTGGGTGGTGGGCATCAGCGCGGCGGGCTATTTCTTCGGGAATATGGAATGGGTGAAGAACAACCTGGAGAAAATTATCTGGGGTCTGATTCTGGTGCCTGGCCTGATTGCCATCATTGGTGCATGGCGTGCGGGAAAGGCAGAGAAGGCAGACAAGCCCAAGGCCGTGTAATTCTGCAGTTTTAATAGCGCTTTACGCCCATAAGATAAGGTCTAGAGCCTTTTTTGAGTTAAAAAGAGAAGCCCCGGCATGCCGGGGCTTTCTTATTTTGGGTGAATGGTTGTGAAGGGGTCTACTAGCGTCTCAAGGCTTGTGTCTGAGCTTATTGGCGCTTGCCCACTTCGTTGCCAATCAGTGCACCAGCGGCTGCGCCGCCCACGGTGCCCAGCGTGCCGCCAAACACGGCATTGCCCACCACGCCGCCAGCCACGGCACCAACGCCGGTGCCAACTTGTGCATTGGTTGGAGAGGTAGAGCAGCCGGCCATGAAGAGGCTTAGGGCTGCAGAGATGGTTAACGCCAAGGTTCGCAGTTTCATGAGGTCTCTCCTGTATCGCTGCCGCGAAGGCAGCTTTTTAAAAAACAGGCTTTCATAGTGAACCTTGACGGGCACTCTTTTAGTAGGAGATGGGGCCAAGCTCATGTCATTTGAGCTTGGCGGCTGTCATCGTTTTGGCCATAAAGCTGACAGCAGTGACTAACGGTTTATGGATATGGCCACCGGTTTGTTTAAACCGAGCGGCTCCGCGCCAGCGGCGGATTGTGCGCAAAGTAGTTGCGAATGCCGCGCATCAGCGCATCAGCCAGCTGATCGCGGTAGGCGGCAGATGCCAGTTTGGCCTCTTCTTCAGGGTTGCTGATAAAGGCGGTCTCGACCAGCACGCTGGGAATGTCTGGCGCTTTGAGAACGGCAAAGCCGGCTTGCTCTACGCGGGCCTTGTGCAGCTTGGCCATACCGCCAATCTCGCCCAGCAGTGAGGTGCCGAGCTTGAGGCTGTCCTTGATCTGTGCGGTGGTGCTCATGTCCAGCAACATGCGCTGCACATGCCGGTCTTGAACGCCGCCCACATTGAGGCCGCCCACCAAGTCAGCCTGATTTTCTTTGTTGGCCAGCCAGCGCGCCGCCGTGCTGGAGGCTCCACGTTCGCTGAGCGCAAACACGCTGGCACCGCGAGCGGCGGGCGTGGTGAAGGCATCGGCGTGAATGCTGATGAACAGATCGGCCTGCACGCGGCGGGCTTTTTCCACGCGGGTGGCAAGGGGTACAAAGAAATCGGCATCGCGCGTCATCACGGCGCGCATGGGGCTGCCGCCAATGCGGGAGTTGTTGATGCGCTCGCGCAGCAGGTGGGCCACTTTGAGCACCACATCTTTTTCGCGCAGGCCGCTGGGGCCGGTAGCGCCTGGGTCTTCGCCGCCGTGGCCTGGGTCCAGCACCACGATGATGATGCGGTCCGTGCTTTGCGAGGTAGCGATATTGGGCGCAGGACGTGGCGTGGGTGCTGGTGCGGGCGCAGGCCTTGGGGCCGGAGCGGGCGCTTGCGCAATCACGGCGGGGGCTGCGGCGATCGGAACAGGCGCAGGTGCAGGCACGCGCTGGTTGCGCTGGGCAATCAGGTCGCCCAGCGGGTCAGCCTGCGGTGCGGCGGCAATGACGGCTGGTGGCGGCGTGGTGATCAGGCCGTTGTGGGGAGCGGGTGCGGCGGCGATAGCGCCGGTGCTGCCTACGCTGCTGGTATCGCGCAGGCGTTCGCTGATCAGTGCTTCCAGCGGGTCCACCGCCTTGGCTGGGTACAGGTCCAGCACCAGGCGGTTCTTGTAGGGTGCAATCGGGGCGAGGGTAAAGACCTGGGGGCGGGCTTCTTGTTTGAGGTCGATGACCAGTCGCACCACGCCAGGCGCGAACTGGCCCACGCGGATGCTGGCGATATTCGGGTCGTCGGGACGAACCTTGGCCACCAGCTCTTTCAGAGCCGGGTTCAGGTCCAGCCCTTCCACATCCACGGCAAGGCGTGGTGGGGATGCAACGAAGACGGGCTTGGCTGTCAGCGGAATATCGGATTCCAGCGTGACGCGTGAATAGTCGGGGGCGGGCCAGACGCGCACAGCCACGATGCTGGCCCCTTGCGCAATATGCTGGCGGCCCAGCAGCAAGACGATGCTGCCTGCCTGCAGCAGGTTGCGCCGGGACAGACCGAGTGGAGCAGGGGTGGGGTAAGTTTTGCTCATGCCGTAAATGCTTCAAGCACTGTGCAGCCTGCGGTGGTTCCTGCTTTGAGCGTCACCTGCCGTTGCACATCGTCAATTGCTTCAATATGGATAGCTATATCCGCAACAGGTGTAACCGCTGCAGCCTTTTCGGGCCATTCTGCCAGTTTGAGCCCCGGGCTTGCAAAAATGTCGCGAAAACCCGCATCTTCCCATTCCCGTGGGTCGTCAAAGCGGTAGAAGTCAAAGTGCCAGATGGACAGGTCACCCGCCTCATGCGGCTCCACCACGGCATAGGTCGGGCTTTTAATACGGCCCTGCACGCCCAGAGCGCGCAGCCAGTGGCGCACCAGCGTGGTCTTGCCCGCGCCCAGGTCGCCGTGCAGCGTGGCATAGGCGTTGCGCAGCTGGGGCAGGGCCGCCAGTTTTTGTGCAAAACGCTGGGTATCTTGTTCGTCGCGCCAGACTATCTGTAGCTGCGCCAGCGCGGGTGCAGGATCGCTTCCTACAATTCGGGGAGTATGTTGAGCAGCAGTCAATTGATTCCTTTGATGCAAGCCTGGGCTCGCGAGCTGGGATTTTCCCAAATCGGCGTGGCGGGCGTAGATTTGTCTTCGGCAGAACCCGGTTTGCTGCAATGGTTGGCGCAAGGGTTTCATGGCGAGATGCACTATATGCAGGCCCATGGTTTAAAACGAGCACGCCCCGCGGAATTAGTTCCCGGAACCGTGAGCGTGATTACCGTGCGCATGGATTATCTGCCCCAAGCCACGGCTGATGGCTGGCAGGCCGTGGAATGGGATCGCTTGAAGAACCCCGCCGAAGGCATTGTCTCCATCTACGCTCGGGGGCGGGACTATCACAAGGTGCTCCGCAACCGCCTGCAAAAGCTGGCCGAGCGCATTGCGCAGGAGATTGGCCCGTTTGGTCACCGAGCCTTTACCGATTCGGCCCCCGTGCTGGAGGCTGAGCTGGCCAGCCGCAGCGGCCAGGGCTGGCGCGGCAAGCACACGCTGGTGCTGAGCCGCGAGGCGGGGTCCATGTTCTTTCTGGGCGAGATTTATGTGGACTTCGCCATCGACCCCACCGAGCCGGTGACTGCGCATTGCGGCAACTGCACATCCTGCATAGACGCCTGCCCCACCGGCGCCATCATCGCGCCGCACAAGGTGGATGCGCGTCGCTGCGTTTCGTATCTGACGATTGAGCATGCGGGCAGTATTCCCGAAGACATGCGCCCGTTGCTGGCTAACCGCATCTACGGCTGTGACGACTGCCAGCTGGCCTGCCCCTGGAACAAATTTGCCAAGCCCAGCCAGTTGCCAGACTTTGACGCCCGCGCCGGGCTGGCAGGCACACAGCTGGTTCATTTCTTTGCCTGGGATGAAACCCAGTTTCTGCGCATTACCGAAGGCAGTCCTATTCGCCGTATTGGCCATGCGCGCTGGCTGCGAAATGTGGCCGTGGCATTGGGCAACGCATGGCGTGAGACGGGTCAGCCGGAGCTGCAAGCCGCGCTGCAAACGCGGGCCAATCATCCAGACCCCGTGGTGGCCGAGCATGTGGCCTGGGCGCTGGCGCAGCGCGCTTGATTTTTGATCAAATAAGCCTCTGGCGCTTATTGAATAAGCGCAAGCAGCTATTGAATTTGATTAAACACCAATCAGCCAAAGCCCAAACGGCAGGCTGAGCACGCCCAGCATGGTGGATAGCGACACAAGGCTTGCCACAAACGCTCCCTCATAGCCCATGCGCACCGCCAGCACATAGCAGGACGAGGCAGTGGGCATGCTGGAAAACGCCATCAGTGCAATCGCCTGCGCACCGTGGAGCCCGAACAAGCGCACCATGCCAAAGGCAATCAGTGGCTGAATCGCATGGCGTATCAGCAGCAGCTCGCCCGCCAGCAGCTTGTTGCTGGCCAGCGCGCTGACCTTGAGTCCCGCTCCCGCCGCCATCAGCCCCAGCGCAATCGATGCTGCACCCAGGCGTGCGACCGGCGTTTCCAGCAACTCAGGAATCTTCAGCCCTGCAGCATTGAATAGCAGGGCGCTGACGGTGCTGACGATCAGCGGATTGCGCAGCAAATGACCGACAAAGTGCTGGCTGCTGCCGCGTGTCATGGGCCATACGGCGGCCACGTTGCACAGCGGCACAGACACGCCAATCAGCACCGAGACATAAAGTAGTCCATCCGGCCCCGCCAGCCGCGACACCAGCGCCAGCGCGATGAAGGAGTTAAAGCGAAACGCCACTTGCGCCGCCGATGCATGGCTGCGCGACTCAATGCGCCGACCCAGAAAGGGCAGGTAGGGCAGGCTGTAAGTCAGTGCAATGCCCAGCAGCCCGCCCAGCACGCCCGCGCCCAGCAACTGGCTGGCATCGCCCCACTGAATGGGGTTGCGCGTAATGGAGTGAAACAGCAGGACCGGAAACAGCAGGTAGTAAACCAGTTGCTCCACCGCCTGCCAGACGCTGCGGTTGATGGGCGTGAAGCGGCACAGCAGATAGCCCAGCACGATGAGCGCGAAATCGGGGAAAAGCAGTTCGAGATAGTTCACGGTGCAAGCATAGGGCCGGTAGAGCCTGGACTTTCGCTTGCTGAGAGAAAGCTGTCACCTTGGCGCTCAGTGGTAGTACTTACTGCTGTGAATCCATTGATTCGATTTGAACCTTGATCCGGTTCAATGTTTTTGCATGAACCTAGGGTTTTTACTGGCAAATCAGGGCTAACAAGGATGTGTCAGGTTTTTGTCGCCACTTACCATCAGCCGTTAATTTTCTGAAATCATAAGGAGACCCCTTCATGAATCGTCGTATGTGCATGGGCCTGACAATGGCTCTGGCAGCCGCAGGTTTTTCTACCGCTGTGATGGCTGAGGCCAACTACCCTACCAAGCCCATCAAGCTGCTGGTTCCCTTTGCCGCAGGCGGCACGACAGACATCATTGCCCGTGTGATCGCCGAGCCGCTGGGCAGGGAACTGGGTCAGTCCGTGATCGTGGACAACAAGGGCGGTGGCGGTGGCGTCATCGGCGCGCAGGAAACCGCCCGCCAGAAGCCCGATGGCTACAACCTGGGCATTTCCACCCTGTCGACCATGGCCACCAACCCGGCCATCAATCCCAGGACTCCCTACAACCCGCTGACCGACTTCACGCCCATCATCAACATTGCGGCCACGCCCAATGTGATCGCCGTGAACCCCAAGTTTGCAGGTAACGCCAACTACAAGGCGTTCGAGGCTGAGCTCAAGGCCAATCCCGGCAAGTACTCGTACGGCTCGTCCGGTACGGGCGGCATCCAGCACATGCTGATGGAGCTGTACAAGTCGCTGACCGGCATTCAGATGACCCACGTGCCCTACCGCGGCGCGGGCCCGGCCCTGAATGACGCCGTTGCCGGCCAGATCCCCATGATTCTGGACAACCTGCCTTCGGCACTGCCCTTCATCAAGGACAACCGCCTCAAGGCCATCGCCGTGGCAGCCCCCCAGCGCCTGGCGGTGTTGCCTGATGTGCCCACCTTCAAGGAGGTTGGCCTGCCCCAGGTGAACCGCATGGCTTCTTATGGCATTCTGGGCCCCAAGGGCATGGACAAGGCCACCGTGGACAAGATCAACGCCGCCGTGAAGAAGGTGCTGCAGGACCCCGCAGTGAAGAAGCGCATTGAAGACACCGGCTCTCTGGTGGTTGGCAACTCCCCTCAGGAATTTGCCAAGGAACTCAAGGAAGAGTTTGAAACCTACAAGCAAGTCGTTGCCAAGCAGAAGCTGACGCTGGACTAAGCATCTGATCTGCCACTAAAGCAGTAGCGGATACCGCAAGCCCGAATTGCCCTCAAGGCCATTCGGGCTTTTTTGTCGCTTTTCAAAGAGAAACAAACGGGCATCGACTTTGAGCCGGCTTTTGCCAGCCTTGTTGCAGATTTGTCTACTCGCTATGTATTTGTCTGGCAGGCATTTATGAGCACGACTGTCCATTCAGTATGGTTCGGGATCAAATCCGGTCTTGTCCTGTTCGGAAATCGTCCGTATGACCTTGCAGGGAATGCCTGCTGCGATGACTCCTGCAGGAATTTCGGAGGTTACAACGCTGCCAGAGCCGATGATCGAGCCGTCTCCGATGGTGACTCCGGGGTTGATGTGCGCGCCTGCGCCGATCCAGACGCGATTGCCGATCTTCACAGGCTTGGCAAAGCATCCTCCGGCCGCTCTTTCCATGGGGTCAATTGCATGATTGGAGGTGTAGATGCCGACGCGCGGCGCGAGAAGTACATCGTCACCGATAAAGATGCCGCCGCCATCGAGCATGATGCAATCAAAGTTGGCATAGAAGCGGTCGCCGATGTGGATGTTGCGACCGAACTCACAGCGAAAGCCAGGCTCGAAGTGCACGCTCTGGCCGATATGGCCTAGCAATCGTTTGAGGATCTCTTCTCGCTCCTGTCCCGATTGCGAGAAGGCTGCGTTGTAGGCATTGCTCAACAGAACCGCGCTTTGTCGAGCGGCAACCAGCTCAGGAGTCAGGTCGTTGTACATCTGCCCGCTGTGGATATGGGCGAGCTGCATTTCGAGGTTGGGCATTGAGAGTTGTCCGAATTTTCCGAGACGCCAACCATAGTGCATAGAGCAGGGCTCGATAACCGCTTCTTGCAGCGAATCTGCAGCCCTGGAGTGGATGCTTAAGCCGCATGCGCGTTGCGCCCTATGCTCGCAAGCACCGCAGGTGCGATGAGCCGGTGCATAGGTTTGACAGGCAACATATAGAGGCTGCCAAGCCGGTTTTTGACATGCACGACGGTCGTGATCGTGATGGACACCAGTCCTTCGTCCGCATGCTCTTGACGGTGAACGCTTAGAACAACCTTCAGGTGTTTGTCGTCATCGCCGATTAGCGCTTCATCAAAAGTATTTTCGATGACCGTGAAGATGCCCACGCGGTCGCCTGGCTGATAGTCGAGCGCCGATTTGCCTGCGGCGACCCCTGATAACGTACCGAGGTCCTTGAGTCCTACGATTCGGCCCAGGCGGTTACGGGCCCTCATGCATATATCTATCCAGCGAGGCGTGTCTTTGGCCGCGGCGATGAAGTGACCGAGTGAAGACAGACTGGTGTCGCTGGAGGTGATGCTCCACGAGTCATGAAAGCTGGCACCTACCAACCGGGATGCAATGCGGCTATTCGGTGGAACTGCTGATTCAGAGGGTCTGTTTGTCATGACTTTCACTATAGCGGTGCAACGAAAATTCCGTACCGGCAAGCGACGCCGCGAGTTCAATGAATTGGCCTATGGGCGCTTGAATAGCTCTGCCGCTTGTTTCGCTTGCCATGGCTTGTTAGCTGCACTTGCAGTCCCTCGCCAGCGTGTACGCTAGCTCTCATGTCTGAAGCTCAGAAAAAACCGCGCAAACCATCTGTTCCTGAGAGCTGGCCGCCGCCGCTGCCAGAGAGCCTGGATGGTCTGGACTTGTTTATCGATGCGCTGCTGCTTGAGGATGGCCTGTCGCGCAACACGCTGTCTGCCTATAGGCGCGATTTGAATGCGTTTGCGCAGTGGCTGGCCAGCTTGCCGCCGCCCAAGGCGGTGGATGAAGCGCAGGAGGGGGATATCAACGCCTACTTTGCGGCGCGGGTGGATGAGACCAAGGCCACATCATCCAACCGCCGCCTGACGGTGCTGCGCCGCTACTACCACTGGGCCTTGCGTGAAAAGCGCATAGCCACCGACCCCACAGTGCGCATGCTGGCTGCCAAGCAGGCACCGCGCATGCCCAAAGTGCTGACTCAGGAGCAGGTGGAGGCTTTGCTGAATGCGCCCGATGTGGATATGCCGCTGGGCCTGCGCGACCGGGCCATGCTGGAGCTGATGTATGCCAGCGGCCTGCGTGTGAGCGAGTTGGTGGGTGTGCGCATGCACGAGCTGGATTTGCGCGCTGGCGTGCTGCGTGTGACGGGCAAGGGTCGTAAGGAGCGGCTGGTGCCCTTTGGCCAGGAGGCGCAGCACTGGCTGGAGCGCTATCTGCAAGGCGCACGCGCCATTATTCTGGGTGGACAGCAGACCGATGCGGTGTTTGTCACTCAGCGCAGCGCGGGCATGAGTCGGGTGATGTTCTGGGTCATCGTCAAAAAATGCGCGCAGATTGCGGGCGTGACTTCACCCCTGTCACCCCACACTCTGCGCCATGCGTTTGCCACACATTTGCTCAACCACGGGGCTGATTTGCGCGTGGTGCAGATGCTGCTGGGTCATGCCGATATCTCCACCACCACCATCTACACCCATGTGGCCAGGGAGAGGCTCAAGTCGTTGCATGTCGAGCACCATCCGCGCGGCTAGTGCATGTTTAAGCGGTGACTGGGCTGACCTGTATGTAGTACAGGCCCCAGACGGCCGCAGGAAAGCGCTGTTTGATGGGCAACTGGCTCAACTCAGGAATGTTCTGGGGCGCAAAAACGGCCCACAGCGGCCCCACGCCTCCGACAGACAGCGGCAGGCCATCGAGCTGGGTGGCCAGCAGAATGCGCCAGCGCACGGCTTGCGTTAGCGGCATCTGGTTGCGGTAGCCGTCAATGCCTTGCAGGGTAAGTTGCAAGCCTTGCGCAATGGCGGAGGCGATATCGATGCCTGCGGCCTGCAGCACATGCTCCAGCAGAGGGCCTTGCAGGCGGTGCTCGGTTTCGTCGTATTCCAGCTGGGTGGTAAGTTGGTGCTGCTCCAGGCTGTTGAGCGCATCCAGTCCGCAAGACCATGCGGCATCAAACTGATAGCCGTGCATGTTGAGCATGCGGTCCGCTACGGCCTGGGGCTTGCCGCGATTGGCCTGTACGCCGGTGCCGCTGATGGTGAGCATGACGGGCTGCAGGCCATCCAGCACGCAGGCGCTGGATGCCGAGCGGGAAGCCGGGCGCGCGGTGGTGCGAGCCTGCGCAGCGGCTGCGGGCAGGGCCATGGCACTCAGCGCCGCACCGGCGGCACTGCCTTGCAGCAGTGAGCGACGTGAAAACAGAGACTTTGCTGCCATGAAGCGCTTTCTGTGATGTGGACTCTCAGCAGTCTAGCGACAAGCGCCATGGATGATGCGTTGAGCCGTCACTGATGTCATATTTCAGTTGATTTGTCGTATTTGTATAGCTATTTTGATTGTTTGTGGCGGTTTAATTGCCGATTCGACACCGTATTCATCTCGGGAATGCACTTTGGTCAAAAATGCAGGTCTTGTTATCTGGATTTGAGTAATGACTAACTTTCTTCGCCGTAGCGTACTGAGCTGTGCGCTGGTCGCTGCGCTGCCTGCCGCTTTGTCCCTGAATGCCCAGGCAGCTGATAAAGCCGATGCGGCGTGGCCCAGCCGTCCCATTCGTCTGGTGGTGTCTTACCCCGCTGGTGGCGTGAGCGATGTGGTAGCCCGTGCTTTGGGTGAAAAGCTCACCGCCTCGCTGGGTCAGCCGGTGGTGATTGAGAACAAGGCCGGTGCCGGTGGTGCGATTGGTCTGGATCAGGTGGTCAAGTCCAACCCCGATGGTTATACGCTGGGCTTTTCATCGATCAGCCCGCTGACGCTGAGCCCGCATCTGGGCAAGCCGCTGTTTGATGCGCAAAAGGACATCACACCCGTGGTCAGCGTCATGTACTCGCCCGTGCTGCTGCTGGGCACCACACGGCTGACGGCCAAGAGCTTCCCTGAAATGCTGGCGCAGGCCAAGGCCAACCCCGGCGATGTGCGCTGGGCCACAGCCGGTCTGGCATCGCTGGGCCACATCATGCTGGAGCAGATTGCCGACCAGTCCAAGACCCAGATCACACATGTGCCTTACAAGGGCGGCGGCCAGCAGCTCAATGACGGCCTGAGCGCGCAGTTTGAAGTGCTCTCTACCAACGCCGGTCCGGCGGTGATGCAGCACATCAAGGCTGGCAAGTTCAAGGCTCTGGCTGTGGGCGCGCCTTCGCGTCTGGATTCGCTGCCGCAAGTGCCTACGCTGGCTGAGCTGGGTTACAAGAACGCCAACACCACATCGGTCTTTGGCATCTTTGCTCCCGCCGGTGTGCCTGCCCCCGTGCTGGCTCGCCTGAATGCCGAGGTGAACAAGGTGCTGGCGCTGCCTGAAATGCGCCAGCGCCTGGAGGCGACCGACAACGTGCTCACAGGCGGCAAGGCCGCTGACTTTGCCAAGCAGATTGAGGCCGAGTCCAAGGCCAATGCGCACATCATCAAGGCAGCCAAGATTCAGCTGAACTGATGGATAAAATGATAGCGCCTTGCGCTTGAATAAAAAGGGCTTGCGGCCAATTTAGCCGCAAGCCCTTTTTTTATGTGCGCTAGCAGCTCATATTTTGATAGTTAAGCGCCTTCGCTGATCAGGCTGTCAGCCCAGCTCAGAGCCTGCAGGTGGGCCCAGTTAACCTGATGGTTGGACAGGTGCAGCGCATTGGCAGCCTGTGCAAAGGCCGCTTCGTCGCCCGATTCGCAGGCGCGGGTCAGGTCGAGAAAGGGGGCGAACACGCCCTTGTTGTGCACCAGTGCATCGACGACGGATTGCGGCAGCGCCACGGACTCCAGTGCCTTGACGATGGGCTGGCCCAGCATCACGTCGAGCAGGGAGAACACGCCGACCACAAAAGCGTGGTCGCTTTCCTCGGGGGGCAGCAGCTCGGCGCTCAGCAGTTCCATCAGGCGCCCGCGCACCACGGCGGTCTGGCCCACGGCGGGCGGTGAGCCGCCGGCGCGCGAGGTGGTTAGCAGCAGTGCAGCCCAGCGGAACAGCTTTTTGAGGCCCAGAATCATCACCGCATGGCGAAAGGACGTGACCTCGCAGGACAGGCCAAAGCCCGAGCTGTTGATGAAGCGCAGCAGGTTGAAGGACAGCGTGGGGTCCTTCTTGAGCAACTCTTCAATCTCTTCGGTGCTGGCCTGCTGGCGCACGAGGTTGATGAGCTGAATGATGGTCGCCTGCGTGGGGCGAATGGTGCGCGCCTGAACCACCTGGGGCTGGGCGAACCAGTAGCCCTGGAACAGTTTGATGCCCAGACCGAGCATGTGATCGAACTGCTCGGCGGTTTCAACTTTCTCGGCCACGATTTGCGCGCGGGTGTAGGTCTGGGCAAACTTCACCAGCTTTTCGGCGTGCTCCAGTCCGAAGGCCTGCATGTCCAGCTTGACGAAGGAGGCCATAGGCAGCCACGACGCGTAGTTGCGGCGCAGCAGGTTCTGGTCAAACGCCAGACGAAAGCCGCGCTGGCGCAGGGCGTTGAAGGTGGGCAGGCAGGCTTCGATGCTCTCCGGCGAGGCATCGGCAGGTAGGGCTGGCACTTCCAGCACCACGCGATCGGGGTGAATCAGCTCTAGATGGCCGCCGCTCAGGCTTTCATGCGTGCAGTTGATGAAGACCGTTTTTTTGCCCACCAGCGCTTCTGCGCCTGCGTACGACAGGGCGTTGAACAGCAGTGCTGCATCAGAGGCGGCGGTGTGCGCGTTGTGAGAGACGGAGCGGTCAAACAGCTCGTAGCCGAACACATCCCTTTTCTCATCAACGATGGCCTGACGCGCAATGCTGGCGATGTTGGCATCGTCTTTGTCTGTGCTTGGGTCAGCGGGCTGAGGCAGGTCGGAGGTGTCTGAGGTTTCCATGGTTGCTATCAATAGGGTGTGTGCGTAGGGGATGTGCTCTGTCAATCGGACAGGCACTCCGTCCAACTCAGTGCCTGCAAGTGGGCCTGGTTGATGTCGTTGTGTTCCAGCTCAAGGCTGTCAGCGCTGCGGTCAAACTGATCCAGGTCCTGGCTCTCGCAGGCCTGCGTGAGGATGAGCAGCTCACCCAGAATGCCTTCGTGACGCAGCACAGCGGCAGAGACTGCCTCGGACACGGGAATCAGCGCCAGCGCAGCGGGCAGAGGCATGTTCAGCATGCGGTCGAGCATGGAGAACATGCCGCAGATAAAGGCCAGGTCGGTATCGGTCTCTGTCAGCGAATGCTTGGCCAGCAACTCCATCAGGCGACCGCGAATCACAGCGGTCTGGCCCACGGCGGGCGGCGGGCCACCTTCGCGGGCGGCCGTCAGCAGCATGGCCGCCCAGCGGAACAGCTTGTTCATGCCGAGCAGCATGACGGCTTGCTTGAACGAGGTGATCTCGCGGTGCGCGCCAAAGCTGGCCGAGTTGATGAGGCGCAACAGGTTGAAGGCCAGAGCTGCGTCTTTTTTCAGAACTTCTTCAATTGCATCGGTGCTGGCCTGCTCACGCACGAGGGTCAGCAGCTGAATGATGCTTTGCTGTGAGGGGGTGAGCAGGCGGGTTTGCATCACCGTGGGGCGTGCAAACCAGAAGCCTTGAAACAGCTCGATGCCAAGGCGCTGGCCCAGGTCGTGCTGCAGAGCGCTTTCCACCTTCTCGGCAATCAGCTCGGCACGGGAGTGGCGGCTGGCAAATTTGACCAGCACCGTCAGCTGGGCCGGAGCCAGAGCCGACAGGTCCAGTTTGATGTAATCGGCCAGCGGCAGCCAGGCCGAGTATTCAGACTCCAGCACGGTGTGGTTGAAGGCCAGGTGAAAGCCTTGATCCTTGAGCGCCAGCAGCGTGGGCAGGCGTGCCGCGACTTCGTGAGTGGCTGCATGGCCCAGCGGCGGGATTTCCAGCACCACCTTGTCGGCGGGCAGCAGCTCCAGATGCTCGCCGGTCAGGCCTTCATGTGTGCAGTTCACAAACATGAGCTTGGTGCCCACCAGATCTTCTTCACCCGCGTGCGTGAGGGCAGCAAAGATCAGCGTCGCATCGGACGACATGGTGTGGTCGTAAGGCGAACGTGAGCGGTTGAACAACTCATAGCCAATGATTTGCTGCAGCCCATTGACGATGGGCTGGCGGGCAATCATGCCTTTGGACAGGTTGCGCGAGGGGGCGAAAGCCGTGTCCTTTAGGGTTTGTTCACTCATCTGTACATGCCATCTGTTGGTGAGGAAAAGTTGGCTTTGCTCGTTGCTGTAAGAATGAGTCGATCATAGTGTCAGCTTTGAGCGTGTGGGGCTTTTGCGCCAACAACTTGGGCTGATGGGGTGTAACAGCTCAAAAAACTTGATTCGAGTCAAGAAATTGACTCAATTTTGTTTGAGCCAGTCCATCTCCGTCACCGTAAAGCCTGCGGCAAGGCGCGCACTTTCGTTGAAGGGCGGGCGCATGCGCGGGGCCTCGTAGCGGGTTGCCAGCTCCTGGTACAACGGTACGGGGTCCAGTCCATCTTTCTCGCACAGCCAGCGGTACCAGTGGTTGCCGATGGCGACATGGCCGACCTCCTCGCGCAAGATGATGTCCAGAATCTCAACGGCTGCCAGTGCATCGGGCGCATGGGTGTTGCGCAGCTTGTTCTGAATTTGCGGCGTAGCGTCAAGCCCACGGGCTTCCATCGTTCTCGGTACCAGCGCCATGCGGGCGGTGATGTCGCCCGCCGTTTTCTCGCACATGGCCCACTGTCCCTGATGGGCGGGGTAGTCGCCATAGTCCTTGCCATGCTGCTGCTGCAGGTGCTCGCGCAGCAGGCGGAAATGCTTGGCTTCCTCGGCCGCGACCTGCAGCCAGTCGTAGTAGTACTGCTGGGGCATGCCGTCAAAACGCCAGACGGCATCCAGCGCCAGATTGATGGCATTGAATTCGATATGCGCAATGGCATGGATGAGGATGGCCCGCCCCTCCGGTGTGGCGGGCGAGCGGCGACCGACTTCCGTGTGGTGCTTGAGCTCGGGCCTGGGCGGGCGGCCCGGCAGCTCAGACTCGGGGACAGGCAGCGCCGGAGCAGTATCTGCTATCGAATAGAGAGCTTTTTGCGCATACAGATCAAGGGCTGCAGCTGCTTTTTGTTCAGGGTCTGAAAAGCACAAGACCTCTAGCGCGCGATGACGTAACTCCATCCCTACAATTCTAGGTAGTTGAGAGAAGTCATAAATCAAGGAGACAACCCACATGGCAATTTACGAACTGGATGGTGTGGCGCCCGAGATCGATGAGTCCGCCTGGGTGGCGGACAGCGCGCAAGTCATGGGCCGCGTCACGCTGGGCAAAGATGCCAGCGTCTGGTTCGGTACCGTGATCCGTGGTGATACCGACAGCATCACCATCGGCGAGGGCTCCAATATTCAGGATGCCAGCGTGCTGCATGCCGATATGGGCAAGCCGCTGAACGTGGGTTGCAATGTGACGGTTGGCCACCAAGTAATGCTGCATGGCTGCACGATTGGCGATGGCTCGCTTATCGGCATTGGTGCGGTGGTGCTTAATGGCGCAAAAATTGGCAAGAACTGCCTGGTAGGCGCAGGTTCGCTGGTGACGGAGGGCAAGGAATTCCCCGATGGATCCATGATTCTGGGCAGCCCTGCCAAGGCCGTGCGCGAGTTGTCGCCAGAGCAGATCGAAGGTCTGCGCCAAAGCGCCAAAAATTATGTGTTGAATGCACGCCGCTTCAAGAGCGGCTTGCGCAAGCTGGGTTGATAGCAGCCCAGCCCTTACCGGAATCTATTAGCGTGTCTGAACTGCATAAATTCATTTTTGACGGCCTGCCCGTGCGGGGTGCCATCGTCCGCCTGACCGACGCCTGGCAGGAAATCCTGCAGCGCCGTGCTGGCAACAGCGAAACCGGCGCCTACCCAGAAGCCGTGGCTGCCCTGCTGGGCGAGATGGCTGCTGCCAGTGTGCTCATGCAGTCCAACATCAAGTTCAATGGCGCTCTGGTGTTCCAGATCATGGGTGATGGCCCTGTCAAGCTGGCCGTGGCTGAAGTGCAGTCTGACCTGAGTCTGCGCGTCACGGCATCGCTGGTGGGCGAGGCCAACTACCCGCTGAAAGGCCAGCAGGCCCCGCTGGCGAATCTGGTCAATGCACGTGGTGCAGGCCGCTGCGCTGTCACGCTGGACCCCAAGGACCGCCAGCCCGGCCAGCAGCCTTATCAAGGCGTGGTGTCGTTGAATGATCAGAATGGCGGCCGTTTTGAACGCCTGTCGGATGCTCTGCAGTTCTACATGCAGCAGTCCGAGCAGCTGGACACCGTGCTGGTGCTGGCCGCCAACGACAAGATTGCCGCAGGCCTGATGCTGCAGCGCATGCCGGTCAAGGGCGAAGCCAATCTGTCCGCAGCCACCGAAAGCGGTGATGCCGAGCATGATGCGCAGGGCCTCAACGAGGAATACAACCGCATCGCCACGCTGGCCTCCAGCCTGAAGCAGGAAGAGCTGCTGACGCTGGATGTGGACACCATCTTGCGCCGCCTGTTCTGGGAAGAAAAGCTGCTGCGCTTTGCGCCCCAGGCCGATGAGCTGGCCCCCCGCTTTGCCTGCACTTGCAGTCGCGAGCGTGTGGGCACCATGCTGGTCTCGTTGGGCGAGCAAGAAGTGGAGTCTGTCTTGGCCGAGCGTGGTCAGATTGAAGTGGGTTGTGACTTCTGCGGTCAGCAGTACCACTTTGATCCTATCGATGCGGCACGCTTGTTCACCGATTTGAAAACTCAGCCTCCAAGCTCTGCTGCAGTGCAATAAGTCGCTGCAGCAACTTGCTGCGGTAGCTAAAAAGGCCAGCGTCAGCTGGCCTTTTTCAGTTGAGCGAACAGTGCCTGTTCGCATTCAGGGTCGTCGCACTGCTCGCAACCCTTGAGGCGCATGCGGGCGCTAGGCTTCCAGGGGTTTTGCGCTGAAATCCAATTCCAGTCAGCATCAGGTGCTACGGATTTTAAAGACTCTGCGAGTTGCAGCCACTGTGCCGAAGGCTTTCCATACAGCATCACATAAGGCCGTCGCTGTGCGCCCAGTTGCTCTCGCCAGGCGCTGATCTGCTGTGCAATTGCTGGATCCGCCGGGTCGCTATCGCGCCAATCCTGGCCCAGCACATACACCAATGCTTGTTGCGGCCAAGCCTCATTCGCTTGGGGGGCAAGGCATTGCCATGCGTCTTGGTTGCCCTTGCTTGCACCTTGCTCCCACGCCTGCAGCAAAGCGTGGGCCATGCTGCGGGACAGCGCATGGGGCATGCCCAGCAGGACGACGGTGGGGTAGCGGTGATCAGTCATGGATATCAATGAAAAAGCCAGCGCAGGGCTGGCTTTGAATGCTACAGGGGCGGGCGGTGATCAGCGCTTGGAAACCTGAATATAGATTTCATTGGGCTTGACCATGCCCAGTTCGTAGCGGGCTTTTTCTTCCACCGTCGACAGGCCGTCCTTCAAGTCATTGACTTCAGACTCCAGCCTGTCGTTTTCAGATTTTTCCAGGGCATTGGCGGCGTACTGCTCCTGAATCTGCCGATGCAGATCCTGCACATAGGCCATGCTTCCATTGCCCAGCCAGAGCTGGGCATGAATGGCGGCCAGAAGAACCAGCAGAGTGACGCAGACGACGCGGTTAACCATAAAAAAACCTGGTGGAAACAAGAGAAGCGCCACAGCCGAAAACCGGCTGTCTGGCGCTTTCTCTTAGCCCTGCACTTTAGCGCAGGTTGTAGAAGGCTGCGTTGCCAGGGTACTCAGCCACATCGCCCAGATCTTCTTCGATGCGCAGCAGCTGGTTGTACTTGGCGATACGGTCGGAACGGCTCATGGAGCCAGTCTTGATCTGACCAGCGTTCAGGCCCACGGCGATGTCAGCAATGGTGCTGTCTTCGGTTTCGCCCGAGCGGTGCGAGATCACGGCGGTGTAACCAGCGCGCTTGGCCATTTCGATGGCAGCGAAAGTTTCGGTCAGGGTGCCGATCTGGTTGATCTTGATCAAGATGGAGTTGGCAATGTGCTTGTCAATGCCTTCCTTCAGGATCTTGGTGTTGGTGACGAACAGATCGTCGCCCACCAGCTGAACCTTCTTGCCCAGACGCTCGGTCAGGACCTTCCAGCCATCCCAGTCGCCTTCGTGCATGCCGTCTTCGATGGAGATGATGGGGTACTTGTCGCACCAGCCAGCCAGCATGTCAGTCCACTGCACAGCGGTCAGTGTCATATTGCCTTCGCCAGCCAGAACGTACATGCCGTCCTTGTAGAACTCGGAAGCAGCGCAGTCCAGACCCAGAGCGATTTGCTCGCCGGGCTTGTAGCCAGCTTTTTCGATGGCTTCGATGATCAGCTGAATCGCAGCTTCGTGGTTTTCCACGGAAGGAGCGAAACCGCCTTCGTCACCCACGGCAGTGGACATTCCCTTGTGGTGGATGATGGCCTTCAGCGCGTGGAACACTTCAGCGCCCCAGCGCACGGCTTCACGGAAGGTGGGGGCGCCGACGGGGATGATCATGAACTCTTGCAGGTCCAGCGAGTTGTTCGCGTGGGCGCCGCCGTTGATCACGTTCATCATGGGCACGGGCAGTTGCACGCCGCCCATGCCGCCGAAGTAGCGGTACAGGGGCAGGCCAGCTTCTTCAGCAGCGGCGCGGGCCACAGCCATGGACACGGCCAGCATGGCGTTGGCGCCCAGGCGGCTCTTGTTGTCGGTACCGTCCAAGTCGATCAGGGTCTTGTCCAGGAAGGCTTGCTCGGAAGCATCCAGGCCCAGAACGGCTTCGGAGATTTCGGTGTTGATGTGCTCAACAGCCTTCAACACGCCCTTGCCCAGGTAACGGCTCTTGTCGCCGTCACGCATTTCAATCGCTTCGCGCGAGCCGGTGGATGCGCCGCTAGGCACAGCCGCACGGCCCATCACGCCGGATTCCAGCAGCACGTCGCATTCAACGGTGGGGTTGCCGCGGCTATCCAGCACTTCGCGGCCTACGATGTCAACAATGGCACTCATTGCATTTCCTTTGGGTTTCTGAAATCGGTACGTGCAGGCTGATTTCGGTTATGAAATCACGCCCAAGCGCTTGAGCATCAAGCGCAAGCTGCTATTAAACTTGTGAAGCCGTTTGCTTTCCACCTGCTGCGCGCGCCATGCACGCGATCAGTATGAAAGAGGCTGCGGCAGCTATTGTGCACAAATTTGACAGGCCGCTTTAGCCTTGACGTGATGCTGTAATCGAGTTTCTTCTTTTTGAATATTGCGGTTACAGGCTTCGGGCACAAAAAAGGCATGACGCCACGGTTCATCGTGTCAGTCATGCCGGGGTGCATCATGGCCTTAGACGCCTGGCCGCGGTTTGCGGCGGTCGGCATGCGTGCGGGGGATGCGCAGTGCTCTCATGCTCAGGCTTCGAAATGGTTTTCGAGGAAACCGTTGCGCTTGGTGATGTCATCCAGAGCCACCAGCGTTTCCAGCAAGGCCTTCATGTGCTTGAGGGGGACGGCGTTCGGGCCGTCGGAGAGGGCGTTGCTGGGATCAGGATGGGTTTCCATGAACAGACCCGCCACGCCCACGGCCACTGCGGCGCGGGACAGAACAGGCACCATCTCGCGCATGCCGCCGCTGCTGGTGCCGTTGCCGCCGGGCAGCTGCACGCTGTGGGTGGCGTCAAATACCACGGGGGCGTTGGTCTCGCGCATGATGGCCAGCGAGCGCATATCGCTCACCAGATTGTTGTAGCCAAAGCTGGCACCGCGTTCACAGGCGGTGAAGCTGTCAGCAGGCAGACCCACTTCGAGGGCGGCAGCGCGGGCCTTGTCGATGACATTCTTCATGTCATGCGGTGCAAGGAACTGGCCCTTTTTGATATTCACGGGTTTGCCGGACTGGGCCACGGCGCGGATGAAATCCGTCTGGCGACACAGGAAGGCCGGGGTCTGCAGCATGTCCACAATGGACGCCACATAAGGCACTTCTTCGACGGTGTGCACATCGGTGAGGATGGGCACGTTCAATTCTTTTTTCACCTTGGCCATGATTTCCAGACCCTTTTCCATGCCGGGGCCGCGGAAGCTGGTGCCGGAGGAGCGGTTGGCCTTGTCAAAGCTGCTCTTGAAGATGAAGTTGATGCCCAAAGAGGCGGTGATTTCTTTAAGTTGCCCAGCCACGTCCATCTGCAGCTGCTCGGACTCGACCACACAGGGGCCGGCGATCAGGAAGAAGCGTTTTTCAAGGCCAATATCAAAGCCGCAGAGTTTCATGGTGGGTTCCTTTGTGCACGCATTGCATGCTTCAAACTGAAGCTGCTAGTGCTATAAATTGAATGATTTCAGCAGTATTTGATGCTGAAGTCTTCATTTTTCAAGCGCTGGCAGCTCCTATTTCAGGATTGATTCCGGTGGACGGGAATCAGGCCTTTTTGCCCGAACGAGCCTTGTTGTCCATCGCTGCCTTGATGAAGGCATTGAACAGGGGGTGGCCTGCCCAGGGAGTGGACTTGAACTCGGGGTGGAATTGCACGCCGATGTACCAGGGGTGAGTCTTGGCAGGCAGTTCCACGATTTCGGTCAGCTGCTCACGCTGAGTCAGCGCCGAGATCACCAGACCGGCTTCACGCAGCTGGTCCAGGTACTGGGTGTTGGCTTCGTAGCGGTGGCGGTGACGCTCGGTCACCACATCGCCATAGATGCTGTGGGCCAGTGTGCCGGGTTGCACGTCGGAGGACTGTGCGCCCAGGCGCATGGTACCGCCGAGGTCGGAGTTGGCGTCACGTGTCTTGATCGTGCCGTCCGCATCTTTCCACTCGGTGATCAGCGCGATCACGGGGTTGGGCGTTGCAGGGTCGAACTCGGTGGAGTTGGCGCCTTCAAGACCAGCCACATGGCGGGCGTACTCGATGGTCGCAACCTGCATGCCCAGGCAGATGCCCAGGTAAGGCACTTTGCTTTCGCGGGCGAACTTGGCTGTCGAGATCTTGCCTTCCACACCGCGAGAGCCGAAACCGCCGGGCACCAGAATGCCGTCGTATTCCTTGAGCAGCTTGGCTGCATCGCTGTCGTGAATGGTTTCCGAATCCACGTGCGAGATCTTGACGCGTACATGGTTGCGCAGACCCGCGTGCTTGAGTGCTTCGTTGACCGACTTGTAGGCGTCGGACAGCTCCACGTACTTGCCCACCATGGCGATCTTGACTTCACCTTGGGGGTGCTCGGTCTCGTGGACCAGATCATCCCAGCGCTTGAGGTTGGTAGGGGGCGTGTTCAGGCGCAGCTTGTCGCAGATCAGGCCGTCCAGACCTTGCTCGTGCAGCATGCGGGGCACCTTGTAGATGGTGTCCACGTCCCACATGGAGATCACACCCCACTCGGGAACGTTGGTAAAGAGAGAAATCTTTTCCTTCTCTTCATCAGGCACCTGGTGCTTGGCGCGGCACAGCAGAGCGTCGGGCTGGATACCGATTTCGCGCAGCTTCTGCACGGTGTGTTGTGTGGGCTTGGTCTTGAGTTCGCCGGCCGTTTCGATGAAAGGCAGGTAAGTCAGGTGCACAAAAGCGGAATTGTTGGGGCCGAGCTTCAGGGCCAGCTGACGGGCAGCTTCCAAGAAGGGCAGGGACTCGATGTCGCCCACGGTGCCGCCGACTTCGCAGATGGCAACATCCACTTCGTGGTCTGTTCCCAGACCGGCGCCGCGCTTGATGTATTCCTGAATTTCGTTGGTGATATGGGGGATGACCTGTACGGTCTTGCCCAGATAGTCACCACGGCGTTCTTTTTCCAGCACGGACTGGTAGATACGGCCCGTGGTGAAATTGTTGGTCTGACGCATGCGCGTTTCGATGAAACGCTCATAGTGGCCCAAGTCCAGATCGGTCTCGGCTCCGTCATCCGTCACGAACACTTCACCGTGCTGGAAGGGCGACATCGTGCCCGGGTCCACGTTGATGTAGGGGTCGAGCTTGATGAGGGTGACTTTGAGACCGCGCGATTCGAGGATCGCTGCAAGGGAGGCTGAGGCGATTCCCTTACCGAGGGAAGACACCACACCGCCGGTGACGAAGACGAACTTGGTCATGTCTTTTATTGGTGGTGGTAAAACAGGATTATAGGTTCGCCACGAATTTCGGCGTGGCGTACAGGGATGCTTGAGTTGCAGAAAACTGGCTCAGGTCTGATAAATTGCGCAGCATGAATGACGTGTTCGCAGGCAAACATCTGGTGCTGGGTCTCTCCGGGGGCGTAGCTTGTTACAAATCGGCCATTTTGTGCCGTTTGCTGGTTCAGGCCGGCGCTACGGTCCAAGTGGTCATGACGGAGGCGGCTGAGCAGTTCATGACAGCCGTCACCATGCAGGCGCTTTCTGGGCGCGCAGTCTACACCTCTCAGTGGGATGTGCGTGAGCCCAACAATATGCCCCACATCAACCTGAGCCGAGAGGCCGATGCGATTCTCATCGCCCCTTGCAGTGCAGACTTCATTGCGCGCCTGGTGCAAGGCCGTGCCGATGAGCTGCTGAGCCTGATGTGCCTGGCACGCCCCACGGATAAAGTGCCTCTGCTGCTGGCCCCGGCCATGAACCGCGAAATGTGGGCCCACCCCGCAACCCAGCGCAATCTGGCGCAGGTGCAAGCCGATGGTGCCAAGGTGCTGGGCGTGGGCAACGGCAGCCAGGCCTGCGGTGAGACGGGTGACGGCCGCATGCTGGAGCCCGAAGAAATCATGGAAGAGCTCGCCGCCCACTTCACGGTCAAGCGCCTGGAAGGTCAGCATCTGCTCGTGACCGCCGGCCCGACCTTTGAGGCGATTGACCCGGTGCGCGGCATCACCAATTTGTCGAGTGGAAAAATGGGGTTTGCCATTGCCCGCGCCGCGCAGGAGGCGGGCGCGCAGGTCACTGTGGTGGCTGGCCCCGTGCACCTGCCCACGCCGCGTGGCGTGATGCGTATCAATGTGCAATCGGCCCGCCAGATGCAAGAAGCCGTACAGTCGCAGGTGGGAAATGCCACTATCTTCATAGCTACTGCCGCTGTTGCAGATTGGCGACCAGCCGAATTTTCGGATCAAAAGATCAAGAAAGACGGCTCTGGCGATGTGCCAGCCATGAGCTTTGTTGAAAACCCCGACATTCTGGCGGGCGTCGCCCAGTCTGCGCAGGCCAAGGCTGGCAAGCTGTACTGCGTGGGTTTTGCGGCGGAAAGCCATGACCTGCTCAAGCACGCCACGGCCAAGCGCCTGCGCAAGGCCGTGCCGCTGCTGGTGGGTAATATTGGGCCGGCCACTTTTGGCAAGGACGACAATGCGCTGCTGCTGATTGATGATAAGGGCACGAAAGAGCTGCCCCACGCCAGCAAAGACGTTCTGGCGCGGCAGCTGGTGGATGAAATTGCCCTGCGACTGCCCGCTGTGAAGTCGTAATTTGGCAGCCCTGACCGAACACTGAGCCTTAGGAACCTGAACATGATCCCTTCCAGCTATGAAGGCCCGCGCAATGGCGACTATGTGGCCTATGTGGACCAGTTGCTGCGTGCCAGTCCTGAGTACCGACGTACCCAACGCAGCATTGCTGGAGCGATGCATTCCGCTGTGATTACGCCCGGGGGGCAGGCCAGCTCACCCATGAGCCAGTTGCGCGACACCCTGCAAAAAGCCAGAGACATGGCTGAGCAGCAGGTGGAGCGCAAGCCTGTCATTCAGAAGACCGTTGCCAGCCGCACCGCTGCGGCCCACCCGGTGCGAGGGGGCAAGAGCGTCAGCAAAGAAGAAGCCCAGCAGCGCTTCAAGGCGCTTGAGCGGGACATTGAAAACCAGAAGGCACAGGCTGCGACGCAGAAGAAGCCGTGGATTTCGCCTTTCTCCCTGGCGATGATCGTGGGCGGAACCATCATTGCGCAGTTTGTGCCGGGCTTTGGCGCCATTCTCTCCATCATGGGCTTGATGACCCTGGTGGGCGGCGTGCTCAACCGCCTCAAGGCTAAGTAGGGCCAATAAGGCAGGCAAGCCGAATCTGCTGCGCATTTTTTGCGTCTGCAAAAGGGCGACAATGGCGTCTTTTATTCAATAACCAGACGCAGCAGCGCCGCGCTCTGGATCACTGCAAGGCCCGGTTCCCGGGCTTTTTGCCAAGGTTTTTATGAACGTAGATGTCAAGATTCTCGATGCGCGCCTGCGCGAAAACATGCCCGCTTACGCCACGCCCGGCAGCGCCGGACTGGACCTGCGCGCTTGCATCGATGCGCCCGTGACGCTGGAGCCCGGCCAGTGGCAGCTGATTCCCACCGGCATGGCCATGCACCTCAAAGACCCCAACTACGCCGCTCTCATCCTGCCGCGCTCGGGCATGGGTCATAAGCACGGCATTGTGCTGGGCAACCTCGTGGGCCTGATTGACTCCGATTACCAGGGCCAGCTCATGGTCAGCGCCTGGAACCGCTCGCAAACCGCTTTCACGCTGCAGCCCATGGACCGCCTGGCTCAGCTGATGATCGTGCCCGTGGTGCAAGCCCAGTTCAATTTGGTCGATGACTTCGCCGACGCCAGCGAGCGCGGCGAAGGCGGTTACGGCTCTACAGGCAAGCAATAAGCCTGCGCTTTGGCGACTGAGGTGGAGGACAGTGTGCCGACATGCCCACCAAATACTGAATTTTTAGTAGCACGCTGCGCTTGCTCTGACTCGTATTGATAGAGCTATCTATCAAGAATGAAGCAGACCAGGCGCTGCATGCTATGTATCAAGAATGAAGCAGATCAGGCGCTGCATGCTATGAATTCAGAATCAGCCTGCTGCCTTCGACGGCGCAGTCTATTGTGAGCAAATGTGAATCTGGTCGTCCAAAAGGCAGCGCGGTGCGTTGTAGTTAAAGGGCAGACCGAACAGGGTTTGCATCAGTACTCACAACAGATATTGCGACCCATGCACAGCGCATGCGTCAGTCAGGAGATTTCCATGCAAGTCATTCAACGCTGGGGCCGCGTGGCCATGGTTGGCGCAATTGCCGCAGTTCTGTCGGCCTGCGCTGCATATCCTCAAGGCAGCTACCAAAATAGCTACCCTGCACAGGGCGGCTATCAGCAAGGTGGCTACTCTGGCTCGGGCTTTCCTGCCACCACGCAGACCTACCCTGTGGGCAGCATGCCAGCGCAAGGCTATCCCGCGAACAATTGCGACTACAACAATCCCAACTGCTATTCACAGCAGCAGCAACAGCCTCAATACGCCCAGCAGGGCCGCGTGATGAATATTGAAACCGTGCGCGTGCAAGACGGCAGCGGCGTGGGTGCCGGTGGTGCCATTGCTGGCGGCGTGATCGGTGGCGTGCTGGGTAATCAGGTCGGCAAGGGCTCTGGCCGCACACTGGCCACTATTGCCGGCGTGGTGGGTGGCGCTCTGGCTGGCAACGCCGTGCAAAACGGCGTGGGCGGCGGCAGTGTGCGTGACGTGTACCGCGTGACGGTGCAGCTGCAAGACGGCAGCATGCGCGCCGTTGACTACCAGTACGCACCACAGTTCAGCGTTGGTGACTATGTGCGTGTGGAAGGCAACCAGATCTTTCGCCGGTAAATATCGGGACAATGAAAAAGGGACTCCTTGGAGTCCCTTTTTTTGTTTCAAGCACCGCGATCAGTGCAGTGTGTCATTGCCCGGAGCCTGAGGCTCGATGCGGAAAAAGCCTGTCCCCGCAGTGCCGCGGCCCACTTCTTCTTCGGTCGCATTGCGCACGGCTTCGATCTGCACATGAATGCGCAGCGCAATGCCGGCCAGCGGGTGGTTGCCGTCCAGCACCACATGCTCGGGGTAGATTTCTGTGACGGTGTAGAGCAGGCCTGGCAGCACGGGGTTGGTGCCCTGGGGCATGGCGCTGCTCTCGAAGGTCATGCCTTCTTCGATCTCGGCTGGGAACAGCTCGCGCTTTTCCAGGAAGATCAGGGTTTCGTCATAGTCGCCAAACGCTTCTTCGGGCTCCAGGTGCAGGTCCAGCTTGTCGCCAGCCACATGGCCTTGCAGAGCTTCTTCGATGCGCTTGAGCAGATCATCACCGCCGACGAGAAAGTCCACCGGCTCGTCCAGCACGTCCAGCTCTTCGCCCAGAGTGTCTTTCAGTGTCCAGGTCAGAGCGACCACGCATTGTTGGGTAACTTCCATGGTGTGTATGCAGTTGGGTGAGCTGCAGGCCAGTCCCGCAGCAAAAAATAAAACGCAGCCACGACTGTGGCGCAATGGCTGGCATTGTCCCATGCGTAGCTTGTCACTGCATCAGGGGCGTTTTGTTACACCTTGCAAAAAGCGCTTGCACGGCCTTCACATTGGCGCTCTTGCAGGCCTGCATACTGGCCCTATCTTTGGTTCCATAAAGGACCGCATCATGACCTCTCAAGAACAACAATTGCTGCAAGACCTGTGCGCGCGACTGACGCTGACGCAGGGGCAGCCCAAAGACCCGCAGGCCGATGCTGAACTGCGCAGCGGCCTGACCGCCGCGCCCGATGCCGTTTACTGGCTGGCCCAGCGTACCTTGATGCTGGAGCAGGCGTTGCAGCAGGCGCAAAAGCAGATCAGCGAGCTGCAGCAGCAAGTGCAGCAGGCCCAGCAAAACCAGAATCAGGCTGGCTCCAGCTTTCTATCGGGCGGGCTGAGCACGCACTTTGGCCGTGCGCCAGAGCCTTCTGTGAATGCCGCTAGCGCGCAGTCGTCGTATCAAAGCCCCAGCCAGTTTCAGCCAGCCATGCCAGCATCCAGCTGGCGCGATCGCTTTTCAGGCGGTGCCACATCCAGCGCCGCATCCAGTTCCCCCAGCGCTGCTCAGCCCGCAGCATCGCAAGGTGGCAGTTTTCTGGGCAGCGCCGTAGCGGCAGCGGCCGGTGTGGCGGGCGGCATGTTTTTGTTCAACGGGCTGGGTAATCTGATGGGCAACCAGCACGCCAGCTCTGCCAACCCCTTGGGCAGCAGTGAAAGCAAACCGCTGGCCCAAGACAGCAGCACGCAGAACCTGAACGAGGGCAGCGGCAGTACATCCAGTCTGGCTGATGACGCAGGCCTTGGCAGCATTGATAGTGCAGCCAGCGGCAGCTGGGATGATGGCGGTGGCTTCTTTGATGACGACTTTGCGTGATTCAGTACTTTGAGTGTTTTTAAGCTCCAGCCCTTGTTCATAAAGCTCTAGCTACTATCAAAAACGAAAGCCGCCCGGCAGCAATGCGCGGGCGGCTTTTTCATGGCTGCTTGAATAGCTGCTTAGAACGGGTAGTGGCGCTCTGCCGTCTGCATGGTCACCCAGCGGGTTTCGGTAAAGGCGTCAATGCCTTGCCGTCCGCCGAAGTGGCCGTAGCCCGAGGCCTTGACGCCGCCAAACGGCATCTGCGCCTCGTCATGCACGGTGGGACCGTTGATGTGGCAGATGCCGGCCTCGATGCGTGCCGCCACGCGCCAGCCTCGGGCGGTGTCCCGGGTGAAGACGGCGGACGACAGGCCGAATTCGTTGTCGTTAGCCGTGGCAATGGCTTCTTCTTCGCCGTTGACGCGAACAATGGCTTTGACGGGGCCAAAAGTCTCTTCGTGAAAGATGCGCATTGCGGGCGTCACATGATCAATCAGCGTGGCCGGCATCAGCGTGTTCTCCGCCTTTCCGCCGCAGACGATCTTCGCGCCCTTGGCCAAGGCGTCGTCAATCATGGCGTTGCAGCGCTCCACCGTGGCCAGATCGACCACCGAGCCCAGCACGACCGGGCCTTTGCGTGGGTCGCCCAGCGGCAGGCTCTGGGCCTTGGCTGCAAACTTGGCGATGAACTCCTCGGCCACTTTGCTGTCCACCACAAAGCGCTCGGTAGACATGCAGATCTGGCCCGAGTTGGCGAAGGCACCAAAGGTGGCAGCATTGACTGCGGCATCGATATCGGCATCGTCCAGCACCAGAAACGGTGCTTTGCCGCCCAGCTCCAGCAGGGCCGGTTTCAGGTGCTTGGCACAGGTCTGGCCGATGATGCGACCCACCTTGGTGGAGCCGGTAAAGCTGATGCGGCGCACGGCTGGGTGGGCGACGATGGCTTCAACCACGGTACCTGCGTCGTCGGGGGCATTTGTCACAAAGTTCACCACGCCAGCGGGCAGACCTGCGTCCTGCAGTGCTTCGATGATCAGGCCGTGGGTGGCAGGGCAGAGTTCCGAACCCTTGAGGATCACGGTATTGCCGCAGGCCAGAGCGGTGGAGATGCTGCGCACGGCCAGAATCACCGGCGCGTTCCAGGGCGCAATGCCCAGCACCACACCGGCGGGTTGGCGCACGGCCATGGCCACGCTGCCGGGCACGTCGGAGGGGATGATTTCGCCATTGATCTGCGTGGTCAGCGATGCGGCTTCCAGCAGCATGCTGGCGGCAAGATGCACGTTAAAGCCGGCCCAGATACCCGAGGCTCCGGTTTCGGCGGCCATGGCTGCTGCAATGGCCTCGCCTTTGGCTTCGAGCGCGTGCGATGCCTTCATCAGCATGGCGCGGCGGGCATTGGGGCCTAGCTGCGACCAGGCGGGGAAGGCCGCCGCAGCGGCATCACAGGCGCGAATCGCATCCTCGGTCGTCGCAGCCGGGGCGCGTGTGGCCACGGAGCCATCCAGAGGATTCTTGCGCTCGAAAGTCGCGCCATTACTGGCCGCGCATTCCTGGCCACCAATCAGCATTTTTTGTTCAATCATGAGAGTTTCTCCTTGTCATTGCTCAATGTTCACCGCCCAGGTAGGCACGTCGTACCGCCGGGCTGTTGGAAAGTTCTGTGGCTGAGCCTTCGCCCACAATGCGCCCCGTTTCCAGCAGATAACCGCGATCGGCAATCGCCAGGCTCTGGCGGGCGTTCTGCTCTACCAGCAGCACGCCCATGCCAAGTGTTTTGATGTGGGCCAGTGCCGCAAACAGCTCCTTGCACATCAATGGCGACAGGCCTAGCGATGGTTCATCCAGCAGCAAAATATCGGGCTGGCTCATCAGCGCGCGGCCCACGGCCACCATTTGCTGCTCACCGCCGCTCATGGTGCGCACGGCTTGGGGCAGGCGGTCGCGCAGCTTTGGAAAGAGGGCAAAGACCTGTTCCAGATTCTTGGCCTCATTGACTCGAGCACGCTGTGGCTGCGCGCCCAGCTGCAGGTTTTCTTTCACGCTCAAATCACCAAACACGCCGCGCCCTTCGGGGACCAGCGCCAGGCCTGACTGCACGATAGCGTGTGCGGGCAACAGCATCAGTTCCTTGCCGGCTAGTTGCGCACTGGCACCGGCCTGCGGCGTGACCATGCCGCCCAGCGCCTTGAGCAGACTGGACTTGCCCGCTCCGTTGGCGCCCAGCATGACGACCAGCTCTCCGGGCTGCACGTTCAGGCTGACCTGGTGCAGGGCTTCGTGCTTGCCGTAGCTCACCGAGATATTGCGTACATCAAGCATGGTGGGTCTCCGCAGTTGCTTCTTCACCACCATCCACATCTTCACCCAGGTAGGCGCGCACGACTTCGGGTTCCTTCAGTACTTGTGCCGTGGGGCCGTCGGCTATTTTTGTGCCTGCATTCATCACCACGCAGCGGCTGCACAGGGCGTGTACGGCGTCCATCACATGCTCGACCATGAGAATCGTCAGCCCCGTGGCCTGCAGCTGCTGAATCAAGGCAATGCCTTGCTGCAGCTCGGTGGGGTTTAGGCCTGACAGCCATTCATCCAGCAGCAGAATTTGCGGCTCAAGCGCCAGGGCGCGGGCCAGCTCCAGCCGTTTTTGGTTGATGTAGGTGAGATCGCCTGCAGGTATGTTCGCAAATTCGGCTAGACCGACCTGCGCCAGCAGCGCTAGTGCACGCGGCGTGGCGGCTTTGCCAAACAGCGGCCGGGGCTTGAAGGCCATGCCGGCAATGACGTTGTCCATGCAGCTCATGGATCCCAGCACCTTGACCAGCTGAAAAGTGCGTGCAATGCCCAGGCGCGCAATCTGGTGGCTTTTGAGGCTGTGAATGGGCTGACCATGGAACAAAATTTCGCCGCCGTTGACGGCCAGCGCGCCCGAGATCAGATTCATGGCCGTGGTCTTGCCCGAACCGTTGGGGCCAAGCAGGCCCACGACTTCACCGGGGTAAATGTCAAAGCTCAGTTCGTTGACGGCGACCAGTCCGCCAAAGCGCTTGGTGGCCGAGCGCACGGAAAGCAGGGTGGCTGTTTTCATGGCTTGTCCACCTTCCTGGCTGAGGTTTTTTCAAACAGCTTGGCCAGCACGCCGGACAGGCCTTGGGGGATGAAATACACGATCACGATAAACACCAGACCCAGCAAAATCGAGAAATGGTTGGGGAAGTTGGCGCCCAGATATTCAAACAACAGCACCAGCGGCACGGCACCCAGAATCGGGCCGAACAGCGCACCGGCACCGCCCAGCAAGGCCATGATCAGCGTCTGGAACGAGATGGCGGGCGCAAAGGCAATGCTGGGGTCGATATAGGTCCAGCGCGGGGCCATGATGGCACCGGTGACGGTGATGAACACGGCGCTGACGGTGAACAGCAGCACCTTGGCATGCGTGGTGTTGATGCCTACGTGGGTGGCCACGGTTTCATCCTCGCCAATCACGCGCAGGGCCAGACCCAGACGCGAGCGGTTGATGAGCGCACGCAGCGCCAGCACCAGGGCCAGCAGGGTCAGCAACTGCCAGTAGATGTCGAGCTGGGTGATTTCTACAAACACATAGCGGCCCAGGTCTTTGGTGATGTTCACCTCCCACCAGGTCACCAGCTGCTTGACCAGCTCGGCCAGGCCGAAGCTGAAGATCACAAAGTACACGCCCGACAGTCGCAACGTGGACAGGCCCACCAGCAGCGCGGTGACCAGGCCCACGCCGGCGGCAATGGCCAGCACGGCAGCCCAGGGCAGCGACTCACCGAACACGGCAGTGACATAGGCACCAAGGCCGAAGAACGCCACGGTGGCCAGCGAGATATAGCGCGTTGGCCCAGAGAACAGCGCCCAGGCCGTGGCCAGCACGCAGTACATGAGGATGCTGATGAGCAGGGACAGGTAGTACTCGTCCGTCAGCCAGCGCGGCAGCAGGGCCAGACCGGCAGTGGCGATGGCGCAGATGGCCCAGATCAGAATTTCTTTGCGGTTGATCGGGTTCATCGTGCAGCCCTCCCGAACAGGCCTGTGGGCTTGAACAGCAGCACCAGCAAGAAAACAGCGTAGTTCACGGCCAGCGTCAGGCCGGGGTCGATGAAGGATGCCACCAGTGTCTCGGCAAAGCCCAGTAGCATGCCTGCGACCAGACAGCCCATGAGATTGCCCACGCCACCCATGATGACGACAATCAGTGCCTTCATAGCAAACATGGTGCCCATGCTGGCCGAGAAGGGTAAAAACATGCTGACCATCACGCCGCAGACGGCGACCAGTGCACCGCCCAGCCCGTAGGCCAGTGCGGCGGTACTGCGCACATTGATGCCGACCAGATGTGCAAACTGCGGAGCCACTGCCACGGCCCGCACCACGGCTCCGGCGCGGGTGCGCGTCAGCAGCAGGTACAGACCCCCGCCCAGTACCAGTGCCACGACCAGCACCAGCAGGCGGTTGGCGGCGACCTTGCTGCCCAGAATCTCAACCGTGTCCGACAGATAGGTGTAGCTGTGATAATCGCCGCCAAACATCACCAGCATGATGCCTTGCGCAACAAACAGCATGCCAAAGGTGGCCAGAATCGAATCCACCTCCAGCGAAGGCCCACCCTTGGCGCGGCGCACCAGCGGGGTCAGCAGCAGTTGGTAGATGACCCACTGCACGGCAAAGCCCAGCGGCACAACGAGTGCCAGCACAAGCAGGGGTGAAACACCCCAGTCAGTGACCGCGAAAAAAGCCAGAAAGGCCGGCGCAATCAGAAACTCTCCATACGAGAGATTCATGATCCGCGCCACGCCGTACTGCAGCGTCAGCCCCATGGCCACCAGGCCGTAGAGGCCGCCGAGCATGGCACCTGCAAGAAGAATGTCTATAAAGTTCATAGCGTGTACCGCTCGTGATTCATTGTTCTTGTTATGAAATCAATGCAAAGTGAAAGCGAGACATGCGCAGCCAGCTCTTGTTTTGATAGTTCTAAAAGCTGAGCGCAGTGTTTGAATAGGCATGGCTTAGTAGCGGGACAGCGAGCAAAGGCCGCCCCGCAGCGAGGCTGTAGTCCCCCTCCCGCGAAGCGAGAGAGGGGGAAGGCGCGTAGCGCCTCAGGGGGAGCTGCGGGGGATTACCGCAGGTTTAACCCCCGCCCGTGTAGTCGGCGCAATCGCATTGAACTCACCGTTCTGCCATTGGCCCACATGCCAGAGCTTGGTCAGCATCTGGCCTTCCAGCTTCACGTTGCCCAGCACGGTGTCGAAGCTGCCGGTCTTGAGTTCCTGGGTCACGGCGGCGCGGTCGATCTTGCCCACGCGCTCAATCGACTGCTGCAGCATCTGCAGCGAGGTGTAGACGATGGGGCTGGCAAAGCGGTCCGACTCTTGGCCCGTGACTTCCTTGAAGCGCTTCAGATAGGCCTGCATCTGCGGGTTGCTGGCGTCGATGCCGCCGGGGGCCATCACGCCTTCAGCCGCCGCGCCAAACTTGCCCTTGAACATGGGAAACTGCGTGCCCACGCCGGTAAACAGCACCTTGGGTGTCAGGCCCAGTGTCTTGGCTTGCTCATTGATGAGCATGGTGTCGGGCGGGTAGGAGTAGGCGACGAAGGTGTCTGCACCCTTGCCCTTGGCTTCATTAATGACGGGCGTCATGTCCTGCGTGCCTATGGGGTAGCTCTTGTCGTACACCAGCTCAAAGCCATGCTGCTTGGCCGCCTTGCGCGTGGCATTGGCCAGCTCCACGCCAAAGCCGTCGGCGATGTTGATCATGGCGATCTTGTTGTTGATCTTGCCTTCCTTCTTGGCCTTTTCCAGCATGGCGACCAGGTCCTCGGCGTACTCGCCGCCAGTGCCCAGGAAGAAGAAAGCGTGCTTCCAGCGCTTGGCCAGCTCGGGTGCCTTGTCGGTCACCGCAGTGGCTGCCAGCAGCGGGTACTTGTGCTTTTCGTAGGTGGGGCCGACGGCGAGGTTGGAGCCTGTGCTCCACGGTGGCAGCACAAAGTCCACCTTGTCCTGCGTGATCAGGCGCTCAGTGGCGCGCACCGCTTCTTCAGTGCTGGAGCGGTCGTCGTACTCAATGACTTCAACCGGCACCCGCTTGTTGTAGGCTTTGAGCATGATGCCGCCTGCGTCATTGATCTCCTTGACCCAGAGCTTGTAGTTGGGCGCGGTGGTGACGGAGGTGCCACCCGCGTTGATGCCGGTCTTGGCAATGGCCCAGCCGATGCGGATGGACTTGGGTGCCTCTTGCGCCAGAGCCGCGCCGCCCAGACCGGCCAGCGCGGTAGCGGCGACCAGGCTCTTGAGAATAAAGCGCTTGTTGCTGAGATTCATGCTTGTCTCCTGTGTGGATGGTTCCGGTTCCCAGGTCGGCAATATGCTCTGAACCCGGTTTTTACCCATCGTAGGAAAACAGCGCAGCAGGGGTTTGTCTGGGTGTGCACAAAGTCTTGTCTGGCCGTGCAGGCCTCTCTGGGTAAACACCAATTTCCCTGTGCAACGCTGGGCGCGAGAAAGAGGGTGTGCAGGCTGCTATGGATAATGAAGCATCCTGTTACGTGCAGGGAGAATGTTGTTTACGACCGAGGAGCCCGCATGCCCCAAGCCACCGCCGCTTATCAGACGACAGAGATGCAAGGCAAGCAGGCCATTGGTGCATGGCAGCACTGGATGTCATCGCTGTATGGGCTTGAAAGCGATGTCTATGACGACCAGCAGTTCTCGGCGCGTCTGAACACCTTTGAGCTGGGCGCCGTGGGCATGACCAAGATAGAGGCCAGCCGTCACCGTGTACGGCGTACCTCGGCCAGCATGGCCAGTCACAGCACGGACTTCCTCAAGATCGTTGCCCCCTGGCAAGGCACGGCCAGCGTCTGCCAGAAAGGCCGCCAGGCCCATGCACGCAGCGGCCAATGGCTGATCTACGACAGCACGCAGGAATACGAAGTCCTCAACCCCGAGTGGTGCGAGCACCTGATCATCACCCTGCCCAAAAGCCGCTTTGCCGAGCATGGCCGCGCCGTGGATGCGCTGATGGGCAGCTATGTGGGCGGCACCGAAGGCGTTTCGCGCATCGCGCTGGACATGATGCGTGGCATGTTTGCCGAATATCGAGTGATGGGGCAGGGCGTGGCCCAGCATGTGACGGATTCGCTGGTGCAGCTCATTCAGCTGTCTCTTCTAGATGCTTGTGGCCGTGCCTCAACGTTGAGCGCCAGCGAGCTGCTCAACAGCCGCATCAGGGCTTATGTGCGCCAGCATCTGCGTGACCCGGGCTTGTCTGCCGATGGCATGGCCGCTGCGCTCAACTGCAGCAAGCGCCATCTCTATAACGCCTTTGCCGATGACGAGCTGAGCATCAACCAGTATGTCTGGGCCCAGCGCATTGCGCTGTTTCAGCAAGATGTGCGCAAACTGGCCAACCAGCACTGCACGCTGACCGAGCTGGCGCTGGCCTGCGGCTTTGCCAGCGGCGCGCATCTGAGCCGCTTGTTCAAGCAGCACACGGGGCAGACGCCGGTGCAGTTCAGGGCCGGACTTGCGACGAGTCATCTGCTGAACTAAATGCCAAACAGGCCTGTAGCGCTTAACTATCAATCGTGAGCAGCTATCAAAGAAAGAGCTGCGGACGCACAAAAGTGCCGCAGTAGGTTAGATATCAATCCCTCTTTTCCCGGCACCAGAATGCCATCCGGGTCCAGTGCGCGCTTGATCTTGCGCTCGATCGCTTGGTCATTGATCTGCGCTGACCGGCGTTATTGGGGGCTATAGGACAATGCAGGCTATCGCTTAGAAAAGCAGGACCGTATTTCCATGGACATCAACACGCCACTCGCCTTGCTCGGCGGGCTCACCGCTTCCCAATTCATGCGCAAGCATTGGCATAAAAAGCCTTTGCTGGTGCGTCAAGCCATTCCCGGCTTTAAAGCACCTATCCCGCGTGCTCGCCTGCTGGCCATGGCCGGTGAAGAAGGTGTGGAGTCGCGCCTGATTCAGCAGCTTGACGGTGACAACTGGAAGCTGAGCCACGGCCCCTTGTCCCGCCGCAGCCTGCCCCCGCTCACCAAGCCGGGCTGGTCGGTGCTGGTGCAGGGTGTGGACATGCATGACGACAAGGCGCATGAGTTGCTGCAGCAGTTCCGCTTTGTGCCTGAAGCGCGTCTGGATGATCTGATGATCAGTTTTGCGACGGACAAGGGCGGCGTGGGTCCGCACTTTGACAGCTATGACGTGTTCCTGCTGCAAGCCCATGGAAAGCGTCGCTGGCGCATTGGTCGCCAGAAAGATTTGTCGCTGCAGGAAGACAAGCCTTTGAAGATTCTTGCGAACTTCGAGCCCGAAGAAGAGTTTGTGCTGGAGCCCGGTGACATGCTGTACCTGCCGCCCAAGTGGGCGCATGACGGCGTGGCCGAAGGCGAGTGCATGACGTACTCCATCGGCTTCCGTTCGCCTGACCGTGGCGAGATGGGTCGCGAGCTTCTGCTGCGCATGTCTGACGAGCCTGATGAACCAGAAAACCCCGTCATCTACCGTGACCCCAAGCAGGAAGCGGTCAGCAACCCCGCTGAAATTCCGGCTGGCATGTATGACTTTGCCCGCGAAGCTCTGCAAAAAGCGCTGGCCGAGCCGCTGGCGCTGGAACGTGCTCTGGGTGAGTACCTGTCGGACCCCAAGCCCAATGTCTGGTTCGAGCATGGCGATGAAAACGGCATGTTCGAAAGCGTTGTGCTCGATCGCCGCACCCGCATGATGTATGACGCCAAGCACATCTTCATCAACGGTGAAAGCTATCTGGCCGGTGGCCGCGATGCCACGCTGATGCGCAAGTTGGCGGACACACGGATGCTGTCTCGCAAGGACCTGGCAAGCGCCAGCGATGATGCGCTGGAGCTGCTGTCATCGTGGTTTGATGCAGGCTGGGTTCGCTCAGGCGATTGATTTGAGGGTGGACTTGTAACTGGCTCCGTGCTAAGTTACGGGGATACCCTCTATGGGTTCCTGCTGATCTGACGAGGCTTTGTACTGGTTGTGTAAATCTTTATGAAAGCTTTGTCAGGGAATTGACAGGAAAGAATTTATGGATCACAGTGTGTTCCATGGCAAGCCAAGGCTTGCCCGGTAAATAAGAAACGCACCGATTTGTGCAGATTTGTTTAGTTGCTGTCAGTGTTAGTCAGTAATGATCAAATCTACCTATAATGCGTGCTGAGTCGAATTTATCGTTTGACCTGATCTGCCATAGCGATCAATAGCTGCAAAAAGCTGACCGTAATGGCAATCTGCATACTGTCTGCTGAACCTCCAACTAGGAAACTGTCATGAAGAACTCTCTGATTCTGGCTACTGTGATTGCTGCTGCTGCTCTGGCTGCTTGCGGTAAGAAGGAAGAAGCTCCTGCTGCTCCCGCTCCTGCTGTGGAAGCTCCTGCTGCTCCTGCACCTGCTGCTGAAGTGCCTGCTGCTCCCGCCGCTGATGCTGCTGCTCCTGCCGCTGACGCTCCTGCTGCCCCAGCCGCTGACGCTGCTCCTGCTGCCCCAGCCGCTGACGCTGCTCCCGCCGCTGAAGCTCCTGCTGCCAAGTAATTCGCTGCATCAGCCAGCTTGAGGCCTAGGCCTCAAGCATGAAAAAACCGCACCTGAGTGCGGTTTTTTTACGTCTGAATTTCGCAGCCGATTTTCGAGCTGCGGATGCCTGTCGACATACAAGGTCTGCACCTGCACTTGGGCGGATTCTGACGGGCAAGCGCGTCATGAGCCTTGCAGCCCCCAAGCCGAAGTTCGATTCGCTCGGACATGAAAAAAGCCACCAGAGCCGAGCCTGGTGGCTTTTGTATGGTGTGCAGCGCTCTTTACTTCAGATCATCTGTGATGATGCGCACAATGCGCTGGCTGTTAGCGCTGCTGTCTGGCTGGCCTTGTTCGTTCAGAACGCTGACCTGAGACTTGTTGCCTTCCCCCTTGACCTGAATCTGGTACTTGGCGGGGGCAGCAGCTTCCTTACCTTGGCTGAAGATCTTGCTGAAGAAGCCCTTGCTTTCTGGCTTGGCGTTTGGATCGACATAACGCACAAAGTAGATGCCGCGGCTGCGGTCGCGGTCTTCCACGGTGAAGCCGGTGCGATCCAGCGCCACGCCCACGCGGCGCCAGGCGCGCTCGAAGCCTTCGTCCAGCTGCAGGGTAGGAACGCCGTTGACGGTGTCCATGCGCGCGTTGCTCGAAGCGACGGCGGCAGACTTGTCAGCCTTGGCCACAGCAGATGCCTGTTCTTCGCTCACGCCCAGCTTGACCATGATGCGGCGCAGGAATTCTGTTTCCAGCTCAGGATCGCGAGGGCGAGGCTGCCAGATGGTGTTGTCCTTGCGCTCGCTGGTGTAGACCTCTTGCATGCCACGGTGTGTGACATAGATGCGGGTCTTGCCATCGGCTTCACGCTCCAGGCGGGTGCGGAACTTGTCTCGCTCGCTGGTGGAGTAGAGCGAATCGAACACCTTGCCCAGGCTCTTGCGGATGATGTCTTGCGGCAGCTTGGCGCGGTTTTCGGCCCAGTCTGTTTCCAGAATGCCCAGCTGGCGATCTTCCATCGCGTAGATGAAACCGTTTTCCAGCCAGAAGTCACGGGTAGGTTCCCAGAGCTTGTCGGCAGCACGGTCCACCACCAGCCAGTGCTCGGCGCCGTCGCGCTCAATGCGGACGTCGCCAATCTTGTTGGCTGCTGTGCTGTTATCGGCAGGCTTTGCAGCCTTGGCATTAGCCTGCATGGCAGCTGCGGACACAACGCCACCAGGGACGTTGTAGCGCGAGTCTTGCGACAGCTGCGTCAGATCAGGAGGGACTTCAAGAGAAGGAGCTTGGTTCTTGCCCGCGCTCTTGTAGTCAATCTTGGTCTCTTGGAACGTGGTCGAGCAGGCAGAAAGACCCAGTGCGATGCTGAGCAAGCCCAAACGTGCTGTTTGTTGTTTCACGCGGATTGTCCTTGGGTAGCGGTTCAAGCTAAATGCGAAAAACCGCTAGCTTAGCGCAACTCAGTCAGAGAATGCCAACTTTACTGAGAGCACCCTCGACAAGCGCTTCATATTCCTTACTCAAAGGGGTCATGGGCAGGCGCATGGTGGGGGCGCACAAACCCATGCGGGCTGCTGCCCATTTCACCGGAATGGGATTGGCTTCCACAAACAGGCTCTTGTGCAGAGGCATCAGCTTGAACTGGATTTCCATGGCGCGCTTGATATCGCCAGCCATGGCAGCCTTGCACAGCTCGCTCATCAGGCGAGGAGCCACGTTGGCTGTCACGCTGATGTTGCCGTGACCGCCGCACAGCATCAGAGCCACTGCTGTGGGGTCATCGCCGGAGTAAACGCCAAAGCCTGCGGGCACATCACGGATCAGCCACTGAGCGCGCTCGATGTTGCCAGTGGCTTCCTTGATACCGATGATGCCGGGGACCTGAGCCAGACGCAGCACAGTGTCGTGCTGCATGTCTGCGACCGAGCGGCCGGGCACGTTGTAGAGGATCACGGGCAGGTCACCAGTGGCTTCGGCAATGGCCTTGAAGTGCTGGTACTGGCCTTCCTGTGTGGGCTTGTTGTAGTAGGGGACCACCTGCAGCTGGCTGTCTGCGCCAACCGATTTGGCGTATTTGGCCAGCTCAATCGCTTCGTGTGTGCTGTTGGCACCGCAGCCGGCCATGATGGAGACGCGGCCTGCGGCTTGCTCGACGGAGACGCGAATGATTTCGCGGTGCTCTTCAACATTGACGGTGGGCGACTCACCAGTCGTGCCGACCACACCGATGCAGCTGGTGCCTTCGGCCACATGCCAGTCGATGAGTTTGCGCAGCGACGGGTAGTCGACGCTACCGTCTTCGAGCATGGGCGTAATGAGGGCAACAATGCTGCCAGTGAGGGCGACGGAGGGTGATGTCATATCCGCAATCAGAAACGGGAAAAATGAATTCTACAAACAGGGACAGGGTCCCTGCAGTGGTTTACGGTAAACAGTGTCGAGCAAAACTCTGTTTTAGTCAAAGTGTTGCTGATAAATGACGAAGTGACGAAATATTGAATTACCGTGCGTCATATTGGTTGCTTGAAGTGCTGCTTTTTTAGACAGCATGCATGCTTACCGAGGCATCTTGGGCTGCATGCGTAGTCTGCGTCATGCGTTGATGTAACTGCGGCAGTTGAGCTAAGGCTGAAGTTTTGATAGAAAACATGACTATTTCAGCCTCTGGCCTTTTCACCATAAGCGCGAGCAGCTCACTTTTTTAACTTGGCGCTGATGCGAGATGCAGCAAACATCAAGGGGTGGATAAAAGCTTGGACTGGCTTTATGCGGCTAGACCAAATTTTTGCCGGTATTCCACAGGATTTAAACGCACCAGATATGCCTTGATATGTTTTCCGTTATATCAATGAATGTGAGTATCGATAGCTTCAATGAACTGCTCAATCGTTGTTGATCGCCAGTTGCTGAGATAGAGCTGCTTCATTTTCAGCTTCCCCAATAAGCCTTCTTATGCAGCATTGCCTGGCGAGGACCCTTTGCGAGACATCGAGCGAGCCAACCTTCATCATGGTCCTCGAGAGCCATCTTGCCATTGCTAGTGGGAGGTCCTCACTGCAACAGGAATCTGGAACTCAGCAATGTCTGTGAGTCACCTCTCATTGGACGTATCAGCATGGGAGTCATCTGAGATTTAGCGTGAGGTCATCACAGCAGACGCCAACCTAATTACAGCAGCGAAGCTGCTGCCTGTCTTATCGCTCCACATTGCAATGCGCTTGAACTCCTCGCGCTTGCAAAAGAAATTCTCGATCAGGTGCCGCCACTTGTAGACCTCCGTATCAATCGCCCATGGGCTCGCCAATTGGACTTTTGTACAACCACAGCCTAGCAATTCTGTGCCAGCAAGCGTTGCTTGAGCCAGTCTGCATCGAACGCTTTGTCTGCCAGCAACACCTGCAGGCCAATCTTTGCCCAGTAGCACCACGCCTTGGAGGTCGTGCCGTTGGCTTGGTCGCAAAACGAATCGAATCAAATTTCCAAGGGCGTGTGTCAGTGCCAATATCTTTACAGAGGGGCAAGTCTTGCCAAGGGCTACCGGTACGTACGATCCAAAGCACCGCTTCCAAGAACCAGCGGTTGTTGCTGCAGCTTCGGCCTCTGTCTCCAACCTTGCATAAACAATGGGCTCATCTGAGTCCATTGTTTATCTGTCAAAACGTATCGCATCACAGCGCAATGGTGATGGTGTTCTGGGCCCGGGGATCAAATCTCAACAGACCCTAGTGAATGGGAAGCCTGTCACGCGCTTGCTGCGGGGCGGTGCATAGGTTCGGACTTTGGATGTGCTCAGGCCAAGCCGTACCAGTGACTCGGCAATGGTCACGGCAGCTGCGACCCCATCGACCACCGGTACGCCAGTTAGCTTACGGATCTTGGCATCCAGCTCGGCCATACCTCCACAACCGAGGCAAATGACTTCCGCGTGGTCTTCACTGACGGCAAGGCTTGCTTGGCGAACAATCGCTTCAACTGCGCGGTCAGGTTGTGTCTCTAACTCTAGTACGGCCATTCCGCTGGCACGTACTGATGCGCAGCGCTTGTCCAGACCCGCTAACTTGAGTCGATCCTCAATCAATGGCACGGCGCGATCCAGCGTCGTGACCACTGAGTACTTGTGACCCAGGAACATGGCCACGGACGCTGCCGCTTCGGTGATGTCCACCACGGGGACGTTCAGTAACTCTTGCAGTCCCTCACGCCCATGTTCGCCGTAGCCGGCTTGAATGACTGCATCAAAGGGTTGGTCGTAGCTCATCACTGCATCCATAACTCCGACCGCGGCGAGATAGCTTTCAAAATTTCCTTCAACGGATTCGGCCCCAAAACGAGGGGTCAACGCGACTATCTCGGTACCTGGCGCCGCCACTTTCTGAGCTTGCATGCCAATGGCATGGGTCATCGACTCAGTGGTATTCACGTTCACGATCAAAATGCGCATGATTTTTAGCTTTCTTTTCAGTGTTTGGCAGAAGCTACGGATATAGCCTCGCCATCCCGGTCTTCGTAGGTGAGGCCTTTAGGTGCAACCATCCAATAAAACAGGGCACCAAGCCCGGCAGCGATGAACCAGGAGAACTGGGACAGTGATTGCAGCGTCGGCAGGAATGCAAAGAGCAAGGCGATCAGGGAGGACGGAATCAGAGCCTGAATTGCCTTGGGGTTGATGCCATTGCGGTAGTGATAGGGGCCAGCAGGGTCGTGTGTATAAAGCGCAGGCACGTTCACACGTTGTTTACGGATTAGCCAATAGTCGGCCATCACGATGCCGAAAAGTGGCCCCAGAAATGAACCCAGTCCTCCCAAGAAGTAGACGATGACCACCGGGGAGTTGTAGAGGTTCCAGGGCAGGATCACGAAACCAAGCACTGCACTGACAAGTGCTGCCCGACGGAAATTCAGATGTCTGGGCATGAGGTTTGCCAACGCTAGAGCCGGAGCCACGAAATTTGCCATCAGGTTCACGGCAATAGTCAAGATCAGCAGTGAAAGACTGGCCAGAATCAGCAGTGGCTTGTTTGGGATGTTCTGAACGATGTCTATCGGGCTTTTAATCAGAGTGCCATCGATAGCAAGCTGGCCTCCTGTCAAGATGACCACGATCAAACCGAAGATCAGCATATTGATGGGGATACCCCAGAAATTGCCTTTCACGACGGCGCTGCGTGAGGTCGCTGCGCGTGTGAAATCGCAGAAATTCAGTACAAAGGTGCCGTAGATCGCAACCCATAATGAAGCTGCGCCCAGAATTTGCAGCCACTTGTCTCTGCCACTGCTCGCAAATGGAGCGGACCAATGCAAGGTCCATTTGGCGCTGTAAAAAACCCATACTGCCAGGGCAATCAGCGTGAACAGAATTACAGGTCCTGCAAAAGCCTCGTACTTTCGAATACTCTCCATGCCCCAGCAGGCAATGAGCACCTGTACAATCCACAAAATAGAGAAGCTAATCCAGCCCAGCACCGGCAAGCCTAGTAAGACTTGTTCTCTTAGCGACTCCAAGCCCGGAAACAGCGTGATCAGCATCACATCCAGCACCATTGATGCTAGGTAGGTCTGGATGCCAAACCAGGCAATGGCGACCCCACCGCGGATCAATGCTGGAATTTGCGCACCGCGAGTACCGAAGCTGATGCGACTCATCACAGGAAAAGGTATCCCAGTACGGGTGCCCATAAAGCCCGAGAGAGACAGCAGTACGAACAGAAATGCTGCACCCAGCATTAGAGCTATCAGAATCTCGTGACCCCCGAGTCCGAGTGTGAAAAGACCAATGGCAAAGGCGTAATTGCCAAGGCTGTGCACATCGTTAGCCCAAAGAGTAAAGAGGCTGTAGCTCCCCCAAGTGCGTGCCTGTTTTGAGATGGGGGCCAAATCGTGGTTGTATAGCGCCGGAGAAACCCCGGTCGGCAAACCTTTATCTCGCTTTGGGCTGGCAGCGTTAGCACCCGAAGCTAATGACTCGCCATGCGTGTCCAGTACTAGGTCATTCATATGTCGCCTTCCATCAGGGTGCACCGTGGAGCCCCTTTGCCATGGCCTCATTTCGGCTAAGTAGGTCATGTTTATCGTTAACGGCTGCAGGCGTTGTAGGCCTGCAGTCATGTTTTGCCGCTGAAGCGCTGTGATGCCTATGAAGTGAATCTAATCCGCCTCAAGAGCATCTGCTCCAGCTAGCTCGATCAGCAAAGCTTTGAACACATCACTGACATGCATGCAATGTATACAAGGCATGAACTCAAGACGCTAGTAAGAACCCTTGTTCGATTGAGCAGGGTTGTCGTTTCGATGCAATCTTGAGATGAGGTGACAAACGCCCAGAACTAGGCACAGCAAGCTCTGGCGTGCATTTCCGCTCAGAGTGAGTGTCGGAACCTACGCTTTGATCATGGCTGTTTTGCGCAGATATCTATCTATGAACATGCCCACAAGCTCTGCTACAAAAGCTGGGTTGGGGTGTGCACAGCTGGGCCATAGAGACCAACAAGGTCGCGTACTGAAATCGGCACCGCGGACACTGCTGGGCTGCCGTAAGCTGACATTCAAGCTGAGCCCTTCTCAGGAATTTCAGTACGTCAATAAGCAATCAGCGCAGGCGCTTCTGCTTCCTTGAGATCAAGTGTGATTCAGGGTAGACCGTGACAGCGATTTTTACGAAGGGCTGGAACCGCTGAAAGATCAGGGCGTGGCAGGTTCAAGAAGGCAAGAGCCTCGCGTAACTTGCATAGATGGCGGATTGCGCGCGCTGATCTTCTTTGGTCTGTATTGGCGATGAGATGTGCAGCCGTTGCATTGCATCGACCGGTTGAATCAGCCGCAAACGCTACCGGTTACGGCTTACGGACTGCACAGTAGTAACCGGCACAGGTAGCAAGCGCAACAGTAATACCAAACCAATGGCTTCGCGATGAAGCTAATGTTGACGTTCCTCAACGGTGGAGGTGGAGCCTGCGCACTGCATGAAGCCTCCCAGGGTTCCAAGCCTTTGGGATTAAAGCCAGTAACAACACTGGCTTGGACGCCCGAGCGCTTCAATGGCTTGCATCCACGCTGAAGGCGGTAGCCTCAAACTGCTCGCAAGGACTTCTTGGTCGTTTTCGAAATGATGGGGGAAGATTTGGTCAAAGGCATCAGGCAGTTAAACCTGTTTGAAGTCCGCAGAGGACTGACATGTCTAACTATCTGAAGACGAGTCTTCAGGAGCCAAAATGGAGCGGAGTCGATTGCGTGCTCCGCGACGGCCAATCAGACTTTCATCAAGGCGTGATGCCAATGCATCAATGTGATCGATCATTAATTGTTCGGCCCGCAAATTGTCTCCACCTGCCAGCGCCTCAACAATGGCTGCGTGATCGTCGTTGAAGACCCTGGCCTCAGTTTTCGATTGATATAGATCTGAAATCAGAGTCGTTCGCGCAGAGAGATCGACCATCATAGAAGTCAAAAACCTATTGCCGAGACACTCTGCTAAGCAAATATGAAAGTCAGCCAACAGCCAACTGCGAGCTTCTGCATCGCCACTGGTAATGGCTTTACGCTCTTCAGCGATGTGCTTGCGTAGGCGCTTCAGTGTTGTTTGCAAGGGTTTGCCGGCGTCACGTAGCATGCCCGGCTCAACGACACGCCTCGCTGCATAGGTTTCTTGAGCCTCCTCAAACGAAGGCTCTGCAACATACCAGCCCACCCGAGAACGGACCTCCACAAACCCGCGGGTCTGCAAGTGCATCAATGCCTCGCGGACCAAGGTTCGACTAACTTGAAATAAGTCCGCAATGTCCTGTTCACCAAGCTTCTCTCCCGGACGAAGCTTGGCAGTCAGGATCGACTCTATGAGACGCTCGGCGATCTTGGTTTTGGTGATAACTGGAGTACTCATTCAATGGATTTTATGCGACCGTGTTATGACTAAGTCGTTGGTCTTAGGTGTGGAGGAGTTCGCCCACGTCAGTGATAGACCCTCACAAACATTGAGCGGCAGGCATCATGTTGCCGCTAGCTGAAGGAGAAGAGTAAGTTAATTATGCTGAGTGGGCTATCTAACGATCTACTTCTGACAATTACCTCAATGAACTTCGAATAGTTCTTAAGGGAGAACACCTACTTTTCCTTAATTAATGTTGTATACAAGCGTTGAGTTCAAGATTTATGATGAAGCAATGGAAACTTCGCTCACTTGCTTTATTGCCGAAAGCCTTACCAAAGCAATTGTTGAACATCGACTGATGCCTGGCACCAAACTGTCGGAGCAGAAACTGGCTAATCACTTTGGCGTTTCTCGCACCCTGGTTCGCCAAGCTTTGTTTCAGGCGTCACAGAACAGACTGATCAAGCTAGAACCCACGCGTGGCGCCTTTGTGGCCACACCCTCGATGGAGGAGGCACGCCAAGTCTTTGCCGTTCGTCGCATGCTTGAAGTTGAAATGGTGCGCAATTTTGCCGCGCAGCAGGACCTCTCCAGACTGTTGAAACTCAAAGCGCATGTTGCGGCCGAAAAAAAGGCCATGGATGCCGAAGACGTTGGCCAGCGCACCGAGCTGCTGGGCGACTTTCACGTGCGCATGGCCGAGCTGATGGGCAACGAAGTGCTGGCACAACTGCTGGGGGAGCTGATTTCACGCTGCGCCTTGATTACGCTGATGTACCAGTCTGCATCGGCGGCCGAGCATTCGCACGAAGAGCACTCCGACATCGTCACCGCTCTGGCGGCAGGCGATGCCGAACATGCGGTGCTGTTGATGCAGCAGCACCTGGACCACGTGGAAGCAGGCCTGACCTTTGACCGCGATCTGCCAACGAACGATTTGTCGATGGCACTTTCATCTGTATCCCTATGATTTACGATTCCACCGCCTCCTACCCCCGCGACCTGATTGGTTATGGCCGCAACACGCCGCATCCGCAATGGCCCGGCAAAGCCCGCGTGGCTGTGCAGTTCGTTCTGAACTACGAAGAAGGCGGTGAGAACCACGTGCTGCACGGCGACCCCGGCAGCGAGCAGTTCCTGTCGGAGATGTTCAATCCGGCCAGCTACCCCGACCGCCACATGAGCATGGACGGCATCTATGAATACGGCTCACGCGTCGGCGTGTGGCGCATCCTGCGCGAATTTGAAAAGCGCGGCCTGCCCCTGACCGTGTTCGGCGTTGCCACGGCCCTGCAAAAGCACCGCGAGCTGGCTCAGGCCTTTGACGAGCTGGGTCACGAAGTGGCCTGCCATGGTCTGAAGTGGATTCACTATCAGAACGTGCCCGAAGAGATCGAGCGCGCCCATCTGCAGCAATGCGTGGAAATTTTTGAAGAGCTGTACGGCCATGACGGCGACCACGGCCTGGGCTGGTACACCGGCCGTGACAGCCCCAACAGCCACCGCCTGGTGGCCGATACTGGCCGCTTCACTTACGACAGCGACTACTACGGCGAAGACCTGCCCTTCTGGATGAAGGTTGCCAAGACCGATGGCAGCACCCGTAACCAGCTGATCGTGCCTTACACGCTGGACTGCAACGACATGCGCTTTGCCCTGCCCCAGGGTTACTCGTATGCCGATCCTTTCTACCAGTACCTGAAGGACACGTTCGATGTCCTGTATGCCGAAGGCAGCGCCAACGGCGACAACGCCCCCAAGATGATGAGCATCGGCATGCACTGCCGCCTGCTTGGCCGTCCCGGCCGTATTACAGCGCTGCAGCGCTTCCTCGATCACATTCAGAAGCACGACAACGTGTGGGTGTGCCGCCGTATTGATTTGGCTCGCCACTGGGCTGAGCGTTTCCCAGCAGGGAACTAAGGTCAGCCAATGCGATGCATTGCTTTAAGGGTGCTGTTGCATAAATCCGGTCGATATTGAGTTTCACCTGACCCCGACATGGACTTGCAGATGACACTGACCGGGCCAAACCCAGCTGCTGAAGTCCGGCCCCTGCCAAGCAGCCGCGCGTAGTAGCGCATGGTGGTCAGCTTTGCAGAGGGAAGGCCGTGGTTGCCGCAGAGTCAGCAGGCTTGATGGCGGCAATGCGCTGCACCACACGGTCGGGCTGGTACAGCACGCCATGCTCATAGGCGACGATGGACCAGCCAGCACAGACTTGCAGCAGCTCGCCGGAGACCAGCAAAAAATCCGGGCGCGATGGCTTGCCGTAGGCCTCATTGCCCTGACCAAAGGTTTCATACAGCAGCACGCCGCCAGGTTTGACGCTGGCCAGAATCTGCGGCCAAAGTGGGCGCCAGAGGTAGTTGGTGATGACCACGCCGTCGAAACTGCGGTCCGCCAGCGGCCAGGGGCCGTTTTCAATATCAGCGGTGATGGTTTCTGCGATGTCTGCTATGGATTGCGTAGCTTCTTGCGATTTATCTACGCTGGTTAGAGCATGATTTGCTTCAAAAAAATAGCGGGTGTGGCGACCCATGCCGCAGGCTAGATCCAGCACCGTGCCTTGCGGGCGTAACAGATGGGCGAAGCGGGTAATCCATGCGGAAGGCGCTTGCGCGCCGTGGGCAGCGGTTGTTGAGGGCAGGGGCATTGTGCTGGGCTGAGCACCAGGCATCGCGTCGGGTGTTGTGCAAGTCATCTTGCAAAAACTATAGCAGCGCCGCGCGGCAAGGGGCTGACAGGGGCTGTTGATGCAATCCGCCAGGTTGGGTTCAATGCGGCTTCACATCGTCTTTGAGCGCGGCCAGCGCCATGTTCTCAACTAGGCCGGGCGCAATCAGTTTGAGGAAGCGGCCTAGCTTGCCCTTGTCCATCACCACCTCGCGCTGGCGCTGGTTCATGCCGTGGATGATGAGGCGCGCACATTCTTGCACCGACATGGCTTTGTCTTCCTTCAGGCCGCTGACGCCTGCGGCCACGCCCTTAGCGTTGTAGCCTCGGTTGCGAATCTGCGTGGCCACCACGCCGGGGTAGGCCGTGGTGACGCTCACGCCTGCGGGTTTGAGTTCGGCGCGCAGTGCTTCAAAAAAACCGGTCATGGCAAATTTGCTGGCGCTGTAGGCCGTGCGGCCCGGTACACCGATCAGCCCGGCCAGCGATGACACGGCGACGACGCTCCCCTTGCTGGCCTTGAGATACGGCAGTGCCGCATGGGTGCACCACACACTGCCCCAGAGGTTGATGCGCATCAGCTGCTCGTACCAGTTCAGGTCTTGGGCGCTGACATCTTCCAGCAAAGCATGGGCTGAGATGCCGGCGTTATTGATCAACACATCGATGCCGTCAAAGCGGCGCACGGCTTCTGCAATCAGCGTGCGGCACTGGGCTTCGACAGAGACATCGGTGGGTTGCACCAGCACCTGCGCGCCATGCGCCTCGCACTGGCGGGCCACGGCTTGCAGATTGCCTGCATTGCGCGCGGCCAGTGTCAGTTGCAGCTGGCTTTGATGGGTTTGCGCAAGCTGGAGGGCGATCTCAGCACCAATGCCGTCAGACGCGCCGGTAATCACAATACGGTGCATGCTCTCTCCCGGCCTGACTGCGGGGCCGGGTGGCACCCAAAGCTCAGAAGCAGGCCCAGACTTGGTCAGCCAGTGTGAGCATGAATTGCGGTTGCAGATACAGGGCAAACACGGCCAGCAGAACCGCCAGAATGGCGGCCCAGATGAGGATGCGTTGCCAGAGGTTGATCTGCATGGCTTCAGGCGGCATTGGCCGTGCTGGGGCGCGCAATGGCACTTTCGCGAACCGGCAGGTTGACCAGGGCGGCAAAGATGCCCAGCCCAATCGAGATGTACCAGACCATGTCGTAGTTGCCGTTGATGTCATACAGATAGCCGCCCAGCCACACGCCCAGAAAGCTGCCGATCTGATGGCTGAAGAACACAAAACCGCCCAGCATTGACAGGTGCTGCACGCCAAAAATCTGGGCGATGGTGGCATTGGTCAGAGGCACGGTAGACAGCCACAAAAAGCCCATGGCCGCGCAGAAAATGTAGACCGACCAGGGCGACAGCGGAGCCAGCAAAAAGCAGACCGTGGCCACCGAGCGAAGGCTGTAAATGCCCGACAGCAGGTAGCGCTTGGGCATCTTCTGGCCCAGGTTGCCTGCCAGATAGGTGCCAAAGATATTGAACAGACCCACCAGCGCCAGAGAGTAGCTGGCCACATGCGGCGCCATGCCGAAGTCCTTGAGGTAGCTGGGCATGTGCACGCCAATGAACATGACCTGAAAGCCGCAGACAAAGTAGCCTGCCATCAGCAGCAAAAAGCTGGGGTAAGACCAAGCCTCTTTCAGCGCCTGCCCCACGGTCTGATCGCGCTTGATGGGCGTGCCGCTGCTAAAGCCAGGCTCACGCAGGCCAAAGGCCAGACCGGCAATCAGCAGGGCGAACACCGCCAGGACCAGCAAAGCGTTAGACCAGCCGAACTGCGCAATCAGCCCGCCCTCCACAGGCACCATGAAAAACTGACCAAACGAACCCGCTGCCGCCGTCACGCCCATGGCCCAGCTGCGCTGTGCAACCGGAATCTGCCGCCCCAGCACGCCGTAGATAACGGCATAGGTGGTGCCGGCCTGCGCCGCACCGATCAGTACCCCGGCAGTGAGCAAAAATATCGTACTGGTGGGCGACAGCGCCATGCCGACCAGACCCAGCGCATACAGAATAGAGCCGCCAATCAGCACCTTGAAGGCACCGATGCGGTCGGCCAGAATGCCGACAAAAATACCCAAAATGCCCCATGACAGGTTTTGCACGGCAATGGCCAGCGAGAAGCTTTCGCGCGTCCAGCCCATATCCTGCGTGATGGGTTGCAGCCACAGGCCAAAGCCATGGCGTATGCCCATGGAAAGGGTGACGATGGCACCACCGCACAGAAGAATCTGCGCCATGGACAGCGATGGTTGTGTTGTCTTTGTTGTCATACCGTGCGTGCGGAAAAGCGTGTCAGTACTCGACTTTAACGAAACAACTGCTTTTGCGCGTACGCTGGCCGTCGCCTGCGCGGCAGGCTCACTTGCCGGAATGCGAGAGCGGGGGCTTGGATGTCTGCTCTGAGAAGTGGCGGGAAGTGCCCGATAGCGTTAGGGTTGATTAAAAAGTGAGCGCTTTGCGCTTGTTATTCATAGCTTTCAGAATTGAATGGCTTTGGAATCCATTGAATACAGGCGCTGTAAGCTATTGTTTTGATGAGGTTTATAGTGCTCTCTCTGCAAGCAAAAACACATGCCAAAGACAGTTGTTCTGGCTTTGTGCAAGAGTATTGGGAGTAAACAACTGTGAATTTATCCAGCGTTGATCTGGAGAGGCCACTACAATCCGCCCCCATGGCAGTCAAACCGTCCAACGAATATTCCGAAGGCTCGATCCGCGTTCTCAAGGGTCTGGAGCCTGTTAAACAGCGACCCGGCATGTACACGCGTACCGACAACCCCCTGCATGTATTGCAGGAGGTGCTCGATAACGCGGCCGATGAGGCGCTTGCCGGTTACGGCAAAAAGATCAAGTTCACCATACACGCCGACGGCTCATACAGCGTGGAAGACGACGGTCGCGGCATTCCCTTTGGCATGCACCCTGAAGAAAATGCACCCGTGGTGGAGCTGGTCTTCACGCGTCTGCACGCAGGTGGCAAGTTCGACAAGGGCAATGGCGGGGCTTACAGCTTCTCCGGCGGCCTGCACGGCGTGGGCGTCTCGGTGACCAATGCGCTGGCTACCCGCCTTGAAGTGGCGGTGCACCGCGATGGTCAGGTCGCCACGCTGGTGTTTTCGGCTGGTGATGTGATCGAGCCGCTGCAGATTCGTGATCTGCAGCCCGGCGAGCGCAAGCATGGCACCACCGTGCGCGCCTGGCCTGATGCCAAATACTTTGAATCTTCGGCCCTGCCCATGGGTGAGCTGGTGCATTTGCTGCGCAGCAAAGCCGTGCTCATGCCCGGCGTGGCCGTTACGCTGGTCAATGAAAAGACGCGCGATACGCAAACTTGGCAATTCAAGGGCGGTCTGCGTGACTATCTGGCGCAAAGCCTGCATGGCGAGCCCGTCATTCCCTTGTTTGAGGGCGAGGGCTTTGCCGACAAAAACAACGACAGCTTTGCCGAAGGCGAAGGCGCCGCATGGTGCGTGGCCTTTACCGAAGACGGCTCGCCGCTGCGCGAAAGCTATGTCAATCTGATCCCCACCACCGCTGGCGGCACGCATGACAGCGGCCTGCGCGATGGTCTGTTTCAGGCCGTCAAAGCCTTTATCGACATGCATTCGCTGCTGCCCAAGGGTGTCAAGCTCATGCCTGACGACGTGTTTGCCCGCGCCAGCTATGTGCTCAACACCAAGGTGCTGGACCCGCAGTTTCAGGGCCAGATCAAGGAGCGCCTGAACTCGCGCGATGCCGTGCGTCTGGTCTCGGGCTTTGTGCGCCCGGTGCTGGAGCTCTGGCTGAACGAGCATGTGGACTGGGGCAAAAAGCTGGCCGAGATTGCCATTAAAGCCGCCCAGACCCGCCAGAAAGCGGGCCAGAAGGTTGAGAAGCGCAAAGGCAGCGGCGTGGCTGTGCTGCCCGGCAAGCTGACCGACTGCGAAAGCAAGGACATCAGCGTCAACGAAGTGTTTCTGGTCGAGGGTGACTCTGCTGGCGGCAGCGCCAAGATGGGGCGCGACAAGGAAACTCAGGCGATCCTGCCGCTGCGCGGCAAGGTGCTCAACACCTGGGAAGTGGACCGCGACCGCCTGTTTGCCAATAACGAAATTCACGATATTTCGGTGGCGATTGGTGTGGACCCGCATGGCCCCAATGACGAGCCCGACCTGACTGGCCTGCGCTACGGCAAGATTTGCATCTTGAGTGATGCGGACGTGGACGGCTCTCATATTCAGGTGCTGCTGCTCACGCTGTTCTTCAAACATTTCCCCAAGCTCATCGAAGCCGGTCACATTCATGTGGCCCTGCCTCCGCTGTTCCGTGTGGATGTGCCTGCGCGTGGCAAAAAGCCCGCCATCAAGGTCTATGCGCTGGATGCAGGCGAGCTGGAAGCTATTATCGAAAAGTGCGCCAAAGATGGCGTGCCCCGCGAGAAATGCCAGGTCAGCCGCTTTAAGGGGCTGGGCGAGATGAATGCCGAGCAGCTGTGGGAAACCACGCTCAATCCCGACACACGCCGCATGCCCGCAGTGCAGTTCATGCACCTGGACTTTGCCGAGGCTGCAGCCGTCGTCACCAAGCTCATGGGCAAGGGCGAAGCCGCCGCCCGCCGCGAGTTGATGGAACTGCACGGCGACGCCGTGGAGATCGACATCTGAGCAAGGCAGGCGTCACGCCCAGTCTTCTGCGGTCACTGGATTAAGTCATGTCAAATTTCCTGTTCTGTACTCAGCAACAGCCTTCGCAGAAAAGCGGCAGGCTGGTGCGTTTGCGCACTGGTGTTCGTCTGGCCGGTGCGCAGTTGTTACTGGCTGGCGCTGGCTGGCTGGCGTTTGCACCGGCGGCGCATGCCGATCTGTGGGCGTATGTGGATGAGTTTGGTATCACCCACTTTGCAGCCGAAGCGCTGGATGAACGCTACAAGTTGTTTTTCAAGGGTGAGCGCTATGACAGCACTCAGCCTGGCCTGCGCCCCGATACCGCTGCGCAGGGCCTGACCGCCCGCACCCGTATGCAGAGCTTTTTTGAAGTGTCGCCGCGCTACAAAAGCGTCAGGCCGCACCTGCAAAAAGCCGCAGAAAGAACGGGCGTGGAATATGAGTTGCTGAAGGCCGTGATTGCGGTGGAGTCTGGCTTTGACCCCGGCGCCATCTCGCCCAAGGGGGCGGTAGGCCTGATGCAGTTGATGCCCGCCACGGCCGAACGCTTTGGCGTGGCCGCCAGCAAAAGCCGCAGCATGCAGGAGCAGCTGGCCGACCCTGCCGTGAATATCCCCGCAGGCGCCCGCTACCTTAGCTACCTGATGAAGTTGTTCCCTGAACGACTCGATCTGGTGCTGGCTGCCTATAACGCAGGTGAAGGTGCGGTGCAGAAGTTTGGCAAGGCCATTCCGCCCTATAAAGAAACGATGAATTACGTCAAGGCGGTCACGGGCATCTATGAGCAGTTGCAGGCGGGCAAGCCGCTGAGCGGCCGAGCGTCACCTGTGACAACTGCTCGCACTGGAGTCTCCGCATCGGCAGGCTCTGGCAGCTCGCGCATTCGCATGACTTTGCCGGGGGCTGTTTCAGCCCCGGACGTACGCATACCGTGATTCGCCGCACAGGCGATATTTGGAAAATTACTGAGAATTCATGAGCGATCAAACCACACCGGATTTGTCTCTTCAAGCCGCTGGCGATGTCCTGGACCTGGGTCAATACGCACAGCGCGCCTATCTTGAATACGCTTTGTCGGTCGTCAAAGGCCGTGCCTTGCCCGATGTCTGCGACGGCCTGAAACCCGTGCAGCGCCGCATTCTCTATGCGATGGATCGCATGGGCCTGAGCTATAGCGGCAACAACGGCAACACGGCGGCCAAGCCCGTCAAAAGCGCCCGCGTGGTGGGCGATGTGCTGGGCCGTTTTCATCCGCACGGCGACCAGTCTGCCTACGATGCACTGGTGCGCATGGCGCAGGACTTCAACCAGCGCTACCCGCTGGTCGACGGCCAAGGCAACTTCGGCAGCCGCGACGGTGACGGCGCAGCCGCCATGCGTTACACCGAAGCGCGACTGTCCAAAATTACCAGCCTGCTGCTCGACGAAATCGACATGGGCACGGTGGACTTTGTGCCCAACTATGACGGCAGCACGCAAGAGCCAAGGCAGTTGCCAGCTCGCCTGCCGTTTTCGCTGCTCAATGGCGCCAGCGGCATTGCCGTGGGCTTGGCCACTGAAATCCCCAGCCACAACTTGGTGGAAGTGGCTGCGGCCTGCGTGAGCCTGATCAAAAAGCCCAACCTCAGCGAAGAAGAGTTGCTGGCGATGATTCCCGGCCCCGACTATCCGGGCGGTGGCCAGATCATTTCTTCCAGCAGCGATATTGCCGATGCCTACCGCACCGGTCGCGGCAGCCTCAAGGTGCGCGCGCGCTGGAAGATTGAAGAGCTGGCACGCGGCCAGTGGCAACTGGTGGTGACAGAGCTGCCCCCTGGCGTTTCGACCCAGAAGGTGCTCGAAGAGATCGAGGACATCACCAACCCCAAGGTCAAGACCGGCAAGAAGACGCTGACGCAGGAACAGACCCAGCTCAAGGCCAGCATGCTGGCCGTGCTCGACTGTGTGCGCGACGAGTCGAGCAAGGATGCGCCAGTGCGCATCGTGTTCGAGCCCAAGACCGGCAAGGTTCCGCAATCCGAGCTGATTACGGCGCTGCTGGCCCACACCAGCCTCGAATCATCGAGCTCCATCAACCTGACCAGCATTGGTCTGGATGGTCGCCCCGTGCAGAAGTCGCTGCGCCAGATGCTGGAGGAGTGGATTGCCTTCCGCTTCCAGACGGTTACGCGCCGCAGCCAGCACCGTCTGGCCAAGGTACTGGACCGCATCCATATTCTGGAAGGCCGTCAGGCCGTTCTGCTCAATATTGATCAGGTCATCGCCATCATTCGCGCCAGCGATGAGCCCAAGCAGGCGCTGATTGAAGAGTTCAAACTCTCCGATCGTCAGGCCGAGGACATTCTTGAAATTCGCCTGCGCCAATTGGCGCGCCTTGAGGCGATCAAGATCGAGCAAGAGCTCAAAGAGCTGCGCACCGAGCAGGGCAAGCTGGATGATATCCTGGGCAGCGAAGCCACCATGCGCCGCCTGATCTGCAAGGAAATCGAGACCGATTCCAAAACCTTTGGCGATGCACGCCGAACGCTGATTCACGAGGAAAAGAAGGTCGTGGCCGAGGTCAAGGTGGTGGATGAACCCACCACGGTCATCATTTCCGACAAGGGCTGGGTGCGCACGCGTCAAGGCCACGGCGTGGATGCCGCCACTCTCAGCTTCAAAGCGGGCGACAGCCTGCTCGGCACATTTGAATGCCGCACGGTCGATCAACTGCTGGCCTTTGGCAGCAACGGCCGTGTGTACTCGGTGCCGGTGTCGGCCCTGCCGGGCGGGCGCGGTGATGGTCAGCCTGTCACCACGCTGATCGAGCTGGAAGCAGGCACTCAGCTGCTCTACTACTTTGCGGGTGCTGAAAGCACGCAGCTGCTGCTGTCGGGCTCGGGCGCTTACGGCTTTATGGCTGCAGTGGGCGACATGCTCTCACGTCAGAAAGCGGGCAAGGCCTTTGTCACGCTGGGCGAAGGCGAGACTTTGTGCGCTCCATCCGTCGTGCACGGCGTGCCCATGAATGCACGAGCTGAATATGAAGAAGGTGGCGAGCAGGCCGCTGGTCTGCTTAACCCCGCCACGCATGTGATTTGCGCATCGGTAGGCGGGCGCATTCTGACGTTCGAGATTGGCGAGATCAAAGCCATGCCAAAGGGTGGTCGCGGCCTCATGCTTATCAGTCTGGAAGATAAGGACACCCTGGCCGGAGCTGCAGCCTACACGCGCAGCATTCGCCTGGATGGCATTGGTCGTGGTGGCAAGGCGCGTACCGAGACGCTGGAAATTCGCAGCCTCAATAACGCCCGTGGCAACCGTGGCCGCAAGGGCAAGGCAGCAGACCTGGGCTTCAAGCCGCAGAGCGTGACGCGCGTGGAATAAGCTGCGTTAAGCGTACAAAAACCAAAGCCGCATCAGATTTAACTGGTGCGGCTTTTTGTTTTAGGGGTGGGTTTGGGTAGGGGCTGAGGTCGACAGCCGAACTCAGTCTTTCACCTTGCCTAAATTTACGCCTCAGCCACAGCCACTGCAGCAAATATCTCCACAGGCTTAGTAATCTGCTCGCGACAGGCGACCAGAGGCAAATCCCGTTGCCCCGCCTCGGTGCGAGAGACCAGGGCGTAGAGGCTGCTGACCGCGCGCGAGACGGCGTCGGGGATGGGCTTGTCCTGAATCAGGTGGCCCAGCAGCACTGCGGCAAACACATCGCCCATGCCATTGGGCAGAGGGTGCAGGTCGACATAGGGCGTTTGCACCAGCCAGGCCTTGTCAGCGGTCACGGCGAGTGTGGCCAGTTGATCGGTGGGCAGGCCGTCGGTGCGCAGGCTGGTGATGACAATCAATGCGGACTGGCTGTCATGCATTTGCCTGAGCATGCTGCGTGCAGCCTGTGTGGCAGCCTGCACGGTGGTCAGAGGACCGCCGCAGAGCAGTTCAAACTCGTAATGATTGGGTGTGATGACGCTGGCTTGCGACAGCGCGCGCTTGCGCAAGAATTCGGGGATGCCGGGGCGCACGAAGACGCCGCGCCCCACATCGCCCATGACCGGGTCGCACAGGTAATGGGCCTTGGGCTGCGAGGCCCGCACTTCCTGCACGGCGGCCAAAATCGCTTCGCCCACACCGGCATCGCCCAGATAGCCGGAAAGCACGGCGGTGCAGCGCTCCAGCACGCCACGTGCGCGCAGACCGTCCAGCACGTCCTGCACATGGGCGGGAGTGAAGACCTGACCTTTGAATTCGCCATAACCCGTGTGGTTGGAGAACTGCACGGTGTGCACGGCCACGGGCTCTATGCCCAGCAGCTGCAGCGGCAGCATGGCCGCGTCATTGCCCACATGGCCGTAGGCGACGTGGGATTGAATGCTCAGAACCAGAGGGGGCGTAGTCATATAGGTCAGAGGTCAGGCGCAGTGGCGGTGGGGGGAACTATTTAGTCAGCGAGTTCGGCGATCAATTCGATTTCAACGCAGCAGCCCATGGGGATCTGTGCCACGCCGAAGGCGCTGCGGGCGTGCTTGCCTGCTTCGCCAAAGACTTGAGCCAGCAGCTCGCTGCAGCCATTGGTGACCAGATGCTGGTCGGTGTAGCTGGTGGTGGAGTTGACCAGGCTCATGACCTTGACGATGCGCTTGACGCGGCTCAGGTCGCCATCGCAGGCGTGTTGCAGCGTACCCAGCAGATCGATAGCCACGGCGCGGGCGGCCAGCTTGCCTTCTTCGGTTGTGATGTTCTCGCCCAGCTTGCCTACCCAGGGCTGACCGTTTTGCTTGGCGATATGACCGCTGAGGAAGACCAGATTGCCGGACTTCATATAGGGCAGGTAAGCGGCGGCGGGGATGGCCACTTCGGGCAGGGTGATGTTCAGGGCTTTGAGTGTGTCGTTGATGCTCATGACGGACTCCAGAAGTGAGGCAATAGTGCGGGAATGAAAGACTGATGAGTTTGACACAGCGATTGCACCCCGACGATCTTTTGAATTGATAGCTGCTATCGCAATACAGATGGGCGTTTGAGCCGGTTTTAATGCTGAACACAGGGCAGGGATTGCCGCAGTTCTGGCAAGTGTGCGCCGCCCCTAGCATGGCAAGGTGCAGCCAAAATCCCCACCGCCCATTCAGCGTTCGCGCCTTTCATGGCTTGCGCCGCTATGGGGCTGCGTGCTGGGTGCTGCGTGGCAGGTCACGCAGGCGCAGCTGTGGGGCTTGTGGGTCTATCAAGGCTTGCTGGTGCTGGGCTTGCTGATATTGTTGATGGCCAAGCCATTGCGGCGCAGGCCGCTGCTGTGCTGGTTGCTGCTGATGTGGGCTGCAGCCTGCTGCGTGGCCGGGGTCACAGGATGGCGTGCCCATGCTTATCTGGCGCAGACCTTGCCCAAGCCGCTGGAGGCGGTTGATTTGCAGGTGGAGGGCACGATTGCATCCATGCTGCAAACCACTAGCAACGGGCAGCGCTGGCGTTTTGCCGTGGATGCCGCTCCGCCCGGTGTGCCGCCTTTGATAGAGCTGGCCTGGTATGGCCCTTACGGAAAAGAGCTGGACAGCAGCCAGCCCCTGATTCCCCCATGGGCGCAGGGCGTAGCGTTGAACCCCGGCCAGCGCTGGCGGCTGACGGTTCGCATCAAACGCCCGCACGGAGCACGCAACCCCCATGGTTTTGACTATGAGCTGCAAGCGTGGGAGCAGGGCGTTCAGGCCACAGGCTATGTGCGTGAGCAAGCGCAGCAGCAATTGCTGGCGGTGACAGGGCAATACCCGCTGCAGCGCTGTCGCCAGTGGCTGCGCGATCGTATTCAGGCCCAGTCGCCGCGCTTGCAGACATGGCTTTCGGGTGTAGCACCAGAGCGCCAGCTAGCGGCTCTGGGCGTGGCGGCGGCGCTGGCGGTGGGCGACCAGCAGGCGATTGACCGCAAGGACTGGGCGATGTTCCGCCAGACAGGGGTCTCTCATTTGATGAGCATCTCGGGCCTGCACATCACCATGTTTGCGTGGCTGGCGGCCTTGGTGGTGGGGCGCTTGTGGCGCTGCAGCGCATGGACTTGCCGCATTTTTCCGGCTCCGCATGTGGCTTTGCTGGCGGGTGTAGCGCTGGCGACAGCCTATGCATTGTTCAGTGGCTGGGGGCTGCCCGCGCAGCGCACGGTCTGCATGCTGGCGGTGGTGGCGCTGCTGCAGATGCTGGGTGCGCGCTGGCCTTGGCCCTGCGTGTGGCTGCTGGCGCTGGCCGTCGTGGTGGTGCTGGATCCGTGGGCGCTTTGGCAAGCAGGATTTTGGCTGAGCTTTGTGGCGGTGGGTGTGCTGCTTGCTTCTAATTCAATAGCTGCTGGCGCTTATGGTGAAAGCGCTACAGGCCGATTTCTCTCAAAATTTTATGCCCTGTGGCGTGAGCAGTGGCTGATCTCTCTGGCACTGGCACCGCTGGGGTTGCTGCTGTTCGGGCAGGTCTCCATCGTTGGCTTGCTGGCCAATCTGATTGCCATTCCATGGGTGACTCTGGTGGTCACGCCGCTGGCTTTGCTGGCGGCTTTGGTGCCTGTGGCGGCGGCTGGCGCTGCGCTGGCCATGCTGCCTTTGATGCGTTTACTGCAATGGCTGGCCGAGCTGCCCTGGGCCGTATGGGCCTTGCCCCAGCCGGCATGGTGGGCCAGTGTGCTGGCGATTGCAGCGGGCTTGTTGCTCATCGCGCCTTTGCCTGCGCGGCTTCGGCTGGTGGCGACCTTGTTCGCACTGCCTGCATTGCTCTGGCCACAGGCTTGGCCGAATGTGGGTGAATTTGAGCTGCAGGCCGTGGATATAGGGCAGGGCAATGCGGTCATCGTCAGTACGGCAAGGCATAGACTTCTGTATGACGCCGGGCCGCAATACAGCCGCCAAAGCGATGCAGGCGAGCGCGTAATTGCTCCTTTACTGGCTGCGCAGGGAATGCACCTGGACGTGATGATGCTCAGCCACCGCGACAGCGACCACACGGGCGGCGCACTGGCTGTTAAAGCCGCACAGCCGCAGGTGCAAATCTGGGGATCGGACTCGGTGATTAACGACCCGCTGCTGGCAGCCCTGGCCCCTGTGCAGCGCTGCACCCAAGGCCAGCACTGGCAGTGGGATGGTGTGACGTTTGAAGTGCTGCACCCGCCCGAAGGCGATGCATTGTTGAACGGGCGTAAGCCTCAGCCCAACTTTGGCAGCTGCGTGCTGCGCATACGCTCGGCCAGCGGCCGTGTGGCTTTGCTGGCTGGCGATATTGAGGCGGCGCAGGAGCAATTGCTTTTGCAGACCCGTGTGATGGACCCCGTGGACTGGCTGCTGGTGCCGCACCATGGCAGCAAGACTTCCTCGACCGAGGCGTGGGTCAAGGCACTGCACCCGCATTGGGGCGTGGTACAGGCAGGCTATCTGAATCGCTTTGGTCACCCGGTGGCGGCAGTGGTGGAGCGCTACGAGACAGCGGGTAGCCAGCTGGTGTTGCAGGACCGCTGCGGCGCCGCACTTTGGCAGTCTGATCGTCCTGCTGATTTGCAATGCGAGCGGCAGGTCCGGGCGCATTATTGGGATGTGCATTACCCGCCACCTTGAGGCAGCGCTGAAACTGGCATGAGGCTTGCATGGCTGCAATGTCACTCTGTAGGTGGATGCAGGTATGCGGAATCTGCTGGTCTTCGCCAGTTTTTGGGTGGGCGCAGGGTGGCTAAACTGAAACAAGCGGCTCGCATGCGTGAGCCGTGCCAGAAATAGAGAGGACAGAATGCGCACATTCGATGAGATGTATCTGAACTCGCCCGCCGAAGGTGGCGCCGTGCGAGACCACTATCTGGACTATGCGCAGTGGCTGGGCAAGCAATCGCAGGAGTATCTGCGCGCCCGCAGTGCCGAGGCCGAAATCGTGTTCCGCCGCGTGGGCATAACCTTTGCGGTCTATGGCGACAAGGACGAAAGCGGCGCAGGCACGGAGCGCCTGATTCCCTTTGACCTGATTCCCCGCATCATTCCCGCTCATGAGTGGGAGAGCATGCAGGCGGGGCTGGCGCAGCGCGTCAAGGCGCTGAACTGCTTTATCCGCGATGCCTATCACGGGCAAGAGATGGTCAAGGCAGGCCTCATTCCGCATGAGCTGGTGGGCGGCAACAGCCAGTACCGGCCTGAGATGGAAGGCATTCAGGTCCCCAACGATGTCTACGCCAATATTGCTGGCATCGACATCGTGCGTGCGCCTGATGCAGACGGCAACGGCGTCTATTACGTGCTGGAAGACAATCTGCGTGTGCCCTCAGGCGTCTCTTACATGCTGGAAAACCGCCGCATGACCATGCGTCTGTTCCCCGATCTGTTCAGCAAGCATTCTGTAGCACCGGTGGCCCATTACCCCGACATGCTGCTGGACACCTTGCGCGCCAGCGCGCCGTCTGGCGCTTTGGAGCCCACGGTGGTGGTGCTGACGCCCGGCATGCACAACAGCGCTTACTTTGAACACGCTTTTCTGGCCCAGCAAATGGGTGTGGAGCTGGTTGAGGGGCAAGACTTGGTGGTGGAAAAAGACATTGTCTATATGCGCACCACGCAAGGCCTGCAGCGGGTTGATGTGATCTACCGTCGTGTGGATGATGATTTTCTGGACCCCGAAGTCTTCCGCCCCACATCCACGCTGGGCTGCAAGGGCCTGATGCGCGCTTACCGTGCGGGCAACGTCAATATCTGCAACGCCGTGGGCACGGGGCTGGCCGACGATAAATCGGTCTACCCCTATGTGCCTGAGATGATTCGCTTTTATCTGAAGGAAGAGCCGATTCTGCAGAACGTGCCCACCTGGCTGTGCCGCAAGCAGGAAGATCTGAAGTACGTGCTTGACCACCTGCATGAGCTGGTGGTCAAGGAGGTGCACGGCGCTGGCGGCTACGGCATGTTGATTGGCCCGACGGCCACAACCGCCGAGATTGAAGCCTTCCGCCGCGTGCTGGTGGGCAACCCCAGCAACTACATTGCTCAGCCCACGTTGAGCCTGTCTACCTGCCCGACCATGGTGAATAAAGGCATGGCACCGCGCCATATCGACCTGCGGCCTTTTGTGCTGACGGGCACTGAGGTCAACATGGTGGCGGGCGGCCTCACGCGGGTGGCGCTCAAGGAAGGCTCGCTGGTGGTGAACTCCTCTCAAGGCGGTGGAACCAAAGACACCTGGGTGCTGGAAAATCAAGACGATCCAAAGGGAGGTCGCTGATGCTGTCACGTACCGCAGACCATTTGTACTGGATGTCCCGCTACACCGAGCGGGCCGAGAACACCGCGCGCATGCTCAGCGTGGCCTATGAAACTGCCATGCTGCCGCAGGCCATTCATGATGCGCATCGCGGCTGGCAAAGCGTGTTGTCCATCAGCGAATTGATACCGGCTTTCAAGGCCCAGTATCCGGTGGTGGATCGTGAATCCGTGCTGCAGTTCATGGTGACGGATGAGGCCAATCCGTCTTCCATCTTCGCCTGCCTGAAAGCAGCGAGAGAGAACGCGCGTGCCGTGCGCGGTGCGCTGACGACTGAGTCGTGGGAGACGCAAAACCAGACCTGGCTGGCGCTGCAGCGCAACTACTCGCAAGATGCCTGGCAGAAGGACCCTGCGCAGTTTTTCGAGTGGGTCAAGTACCGCTCGCACCTGTGGCGCGGCGTGTCGCTTGGCACCATGCTCAAGGATGAAGCCCTGCACTTTGTGCGGCTGGGCACGTTTGTAGAACGGGCCGACAACACGGCGCGGCTGCTGGATGTGAAGTTCCACTCTATCGAGCGCGACTACCACGGCATGCCGCGTGGCCGTGCGCTGATGAATTTTGATTTCTACCACTGGAGCGCCTTGCTGCGCAGCGTCTCGGCCTTCGAGGTTTACCGCAAGGTCTACCGCGATGTGATTACGCCCGAACGTGTGGCCGAGCTGCTGATGCTGCGCGCCGACATGCCGCGATCATTGCTGGCCAGCATGCATGAGGTGGTGAAGAACCTTGAGCGCGTCAGCAACGACCACTCGCAGGAAACCCAGCGCAAGGCTGGTCGTCTGTTGGCAGATCTGCAATATGGTCGTATCGACGAAATTCTGACCACTGGCCTGCACGCCTATCTGACGCAGTTTCTGGACCGGGTTAATGATCTGGGCTCAGGCATCAGTCGCGACTTCTTGTTGCCGAGTTGAAGCGCATAAATGCGATAACTGTAGACAACAAAGCCGCCTTTGGGCGGCTTTGTTGTGTGCATCAGCGACTTGTTTCAAGTCTGGGTTTCGTCCATCTCTAGCGTGACCTCGGCTCCATCGCCTATAGGCATCACATCACAGTTGTCGCCCACACCTCCGCGGTCAACCACCATGAAGCGTGCGGGTGCATGCAAGGCGATTAGCGAGTGGTGCCATACGCCGCGTCGATAGTTCACACCCTGGCGGCCATCGGTGATGAAGGCGCGCAAAGCGGTAGGCTCCACGCGCTCGCCGACAGGGGCGACTACCACGATAAAAGGCTGTGCATCCAGCGGCATAAAGGCCTGGCTGCCAAGCGGATGGCGTTCCATGCTCGACAGCGTCATGGGGAGCGCATAGGGCAAGGCGTGAAACAGATTGATCAGCGCATGACCTTCGTCGCCTCCGGTGTCCACACGGGCCAGGGCGTGGAAGCGTTCGGTCATGCCGTCGTTGATCAACAGCGGGGTGTGACCCGTGCTGGATATGACCTCTCCGAACTCGGCGAAGGCCTCGGCGGTGAGTGGCTGGATTCTTAGACGAAGACTGGCGGGACGGAGCTCTAATGAGGGATTCACGAAATTTTGCCTCTTGTTTCCATACTGGTAATACCAGTTTGCAAGTGAATCAAAAAAATGTCAAACGCAGAAGGTAGAAAGAATAGATGTCGTTAATAGGGGTAAATGCGAGTGCGCACATCACTGGGCAGAGGGTACCGTTCGTTTCGTAATTTAAGACCGGTAATACCAGTTGATTAAAACCACTCAACCAAGGACTCTCTGATGTCATCTCTTCCTGCATCTGCCGAGCTCGCGGGCGCGGCCCCGGCACTGGCCAGCGAAACGCCTGCCGAGGTCGCCGTCTATCGCAAGGTGGCCTGGCGCCTGCTGCCTTTCATCATGGCCTGCTATGTGGCCGCCTATCTGGATCGCGTGAATGTGGGCTTTGCCAAGCTGAACATGCTGGCCGATCTGCAGTTCAGCGAGGCCATGTACGGCCTGGGTGCGGGGCTGTTCTTCATCGGCTATTTCTTCTTCGAAGTGCCCAGCAATATGCTGATGCATCGCATAGGTGCCAAGGCCACCATCTCGCGCATCATGATCATGTGGAGCCTGATCTCGGCGGCCATGATGTTCGTGAGTACACCGACCCAGTTTTATGTGCTGCGCTTTTTGCTGGGTGCGGCTGAGGCGGGCTTTTACCCCGGCATGATTCTTTACATGACCTACTGGTTCCCCTCGTACCGGCGCGCCCGCATGGTGGCGCTGTTCATGTGCGCGATTCCGGTCTCGGGCATCATTGGCGGCCCCTTGTCTGGCGGCATCATGGAGCTGATGCAAGGCGTATCCGGCCTGCATGGCTGGCAGTGGTTGTTTTTGCTTGAGGCCATTCCTTCCTTGATCCTGGGTATTTCCGTGCTCTGGTATCTGGACAACAACATCCGCAGCGCCCGCTGGCTGACAGAGGCCGAGAAAGTCCTGCTGGAGCGCAATATTGCCCGTGAGAATGCCAGCAAGAGCGACAGTCACATGACACTGCGTGCGCTGTTTTCCGATCCGCGCATCATCAAGATGGCCATGATTTGCTTTTGCACCGTCATGGGCCAGTATGGACTGACCTTCTGGTTGCCCAGCCTGATTCGTCAATCGGGGGTGGAGGGTGCTTTCCATATTGGCTTGCTCACGGCAATTCCTTTTGCGGTGGCCGTGGTGTCCATGAATCTGGTCAGCCGCAGTTCGGACCGCATGCGTGAGCGCCGCTGGCATTTGATCGTGCCATTTTGCGTGGGCGCTCTGGGCCTGATGCTGTCGGCCATCTTCAGCGGCAATGTGTATCTGTCGCTGGCTGCACTGGCGCTGGCCGCAGGAGGAAGCCTTGCAACCTCACCTTTGTTCTGGAGCTTGCCCACCGCCATTTTGTCCAGCGCGGGTGCGGCAGCCGGGATTGCTTTGATTAACTCCTTTGCCAACCTAGCGGGTTTCATCAGTCCTTACATGATCGGTCTGATCAAGGATGCAACGCAAAGCACCAATGCGGCCATGTTCGTGCTGGCTGGTGTGCTGCTGCTCGGGGCATTTCTGACCTATACCGTACCAGCCAAGCTGGTCAACAAATAAGGCAAGAGGGCGGGAATAGCGCAAATGCAAGGGGACAGTCGCTAAGATCGGGCGCACCCCCTTTGTTTTTGATGACTGACCCTACTGTATGGAATCCACCAGCGCCACAAGCCTTGCCGTTGCCAGCCACGCCGCCCGCGTGATTCGGGAATGGATAGACGATGGCGTCTATCCGGTGGGCTCGCTGCTGCCTTCGCAGCGTGATTTATCGGAACAGCTGGGGATCAGCCGGACCTCGCTACGCGAGGCACTGTCTACCTTGCAAGGCCTGGGCTTGGTGGTGGCGCGTCCAGGCAAGGGCATGTATGTGACCGAAGCGCCGGAGGCTCAGCCTTCCGGCGCGGTCTGGCGCTTTGCGGATTCTCATGCGCTCAACGATGTTTACCAGCTGCGTTATGCGCTGGAAGGCTTTGCATCCCGTTTGGCCGCTCTGGTGATACAGCCCGAGGATGTTTCGGCCATGAAGGCTAACCTGCAGGCCATGCAGCAGAGTATTGAGCTGGCGGATTTTGCGCAGGCTAGCAGGCTGGACTTTGACTTTCACCTGCAGATCGCCACTATTTCGGGCAACCATGCCATCGCCGATGTGTTGCGCGGCAGCGGCGAAGTCATGCAGGAAAGCCAGCGCCTGCCGTTTTACCGACGCGGCGCGCGCCACGCCACTTGCGAGGAACATGCGGCCATCATTGATGCCCTGTCCCAGGGCCGCCCCGAGCTGGCCCAGCAGGCGATGGCCATGCATATCGTGCAGGCGGCGCAACGCGCGGGCGTGCACTTCCCGACGGGGCTTTGAAAAATAAAAAACGGGCCAAGGCCCGTTTTTTTGCACTCTATGCGCTAGCTTTACTCGATCTCGCCCATCAGCGACTGCAGATAGTTCTGCGTGCCGACCTTGTCGATCAGGTCGAGCTGGGTTTCGAGGAAGTCGATGTGCTCTTCGGTGTCGTCCAGAATCTTTTGTAGCAGATCGCGCGAGACATAGTCACGCACGGATTCGCAGTGTGCAATGCCATCCTTGATGGTCTGCTGAGCTGCTTGCTCAAGACGCAGGTCGCAGGCCAGCGCTTCAGGCACGTCTTCACCGATTTGCAGCTTGCCCAGATCCTGCAGATTAGGCAGGCCGTCTAGCGTGAAGATGCGGTCCATCAGCCAGTCGGCGTGCTTCATCTCGCCGATGGATTCTTCATATTCCTTCTTGGCCAGCTTGTCGAAGCCCCAGTGCTTGTACATGCGGTAGTGCAAAAAGTACTGGTTGATGGCGGTCAGTTCGTTCTTGAGCTGAGCTTGCAGCCAGGAAATGACTTGTGCATCACCTTTCATGGGGGACTCCTTCTCGGTCAGTTGTTGTTCGATCTGGATTGTCCATGCTTTGTGAGGCAAATCAAACAAAGCCCATGCTTTCGCGAATTGGCTGCATCTGATGCGCGTTCTCGTTTAGTTTACGGACTGGCTGCTCGCGGTCTTGCACAGGGACTGACACTGTGATGACAACAAAAGCTATGAGCGTGATTGAAGGACTATTGGCTTGAAGTGAGCGAAACCGGCCCACAATAGAAAACTGAGCTGCAAAGCGCTGCGGCTTGAGTCCAGAATGACTGAGAGTTGTATTTGATAGTTTTATTCAATCAATTCAATGAAATCAATCGATTAGATTAATTGATTGAGTCTCTCTAAACTTCATCCTGTCATCAACACCAACCACAAGGAAACATCAAATGTCTCTGATCAATACACAAGTCCAACCGTTCAAGACCGAAGCTTATGTGAACCGCAACGGCAAGGGTGAATTCATCACCGTGACCGAAGAGAGCCTGAAGGGTAAGTGGTCGGTTCTGATTTTCATGCCCGCAGCCTTTACCTTCAACTGCCCCACCGAAATCGAAGACGCAGCGGACAACTACGCTGAGTTCCAGAAGGCTGGCGCTGAGGTCTACATCGTGACAACCGACACCCACTTCTCGCACAAGGTGTGGCACGAAACTTCCGACGCTGTGGGCAAGGCCAAGTTCCCTCTGGTTGGCGATCCTACGCACCAACTGACCAACGCTTTCGGCGTGCACATCCCTGAAGAAGGTCTGGCTCTGCGCGGTACTTTCGTGATCAACCCCGATGGCGTGATCAAGACCATGGAAGTGCACTCCAACGAAATCGCTCGTGACGTGTCGGAAACTCTGCGCAAGCTGAAGGCTGCTCAGTTCACTGCCGCTCACCCCGGCCAAGTGTGCCCTGCCAAGTGGAAGGAAGGCGCTAACACGATCACTCCTTCGCTGGATCTGGTCGGCAAGATCTAAGCCTGATTGTTATCGGCTGAGCGCGCAGGCGCTCTGAAGGCCGGACGACGCTCAGGCACCCGGTGTCCGTTCGTCCGGCTTTTTTTCGCCCAGTTTTTGCTTTTATGGGCGGGCAAGTGGCTAGAAACCACCTTGCTGCACTGCATCAACAACTCAAAATTCAAAGGAATCCACCATGCTTGACAATCAACTCAAAGCCCAACTCGCCGCCTACCTGGAACGTGTGCAGCAGCCGTTTGAGCTGGTGGCTTCTCTGGATGACAGCGAGACCAGCGCCCAGATGCGCGATCTGCTGCAAACCATCCAGTCCCTGCGCAGTGACAAGATCACGCTGCGCACCGATGGCAACGACGCCCGCAAGCCCTCGTTCCTGCTGCAGCGCAAGGGCACTGACACCCAGCTGCGCTTTGCCGGTCTGCCACTGGGCCACGAGTTCACCTCACTGGTGCTGGCTCTGCTGTGGACGGGCGGTCATCCACCCAAGGTGGAGCAGGATCTGATCGAGCAGATCAAGTCTCTGGACGGCGATTACAACTTCGACGCCTACATGAGCCTGACCTGCCACAACTGCCCGGACGTGGTGCAGGCGCTGTCGCTCATGGCCATCCTGAACCCCAAGATCAAGACGACTGTGATCGAAGGCGGTGCTTTCCAGCAGGAAGTGAACGACCGCGAAATCATGGCTGTGCCCATGGTGTTCATGAATGGCAGCGTCTTTGGCTCCGGCCGTATGACCATCGAAGAAATCGTGGCCAAGCTCGATACCGGCGCAGCCTCGCGTGAAGCGGCCAAGCTGTCGGCCAAGGATGCGTTTGATGTGCTGGTGATCGGTGGCGGCCCTGCAGGTGCGGCGGCGGCTGTGTACGCCGCTCGCAAAGGCATTCGCACTGGTGTAGCTGCTGAGCGCTTTGGCGGTCAGGTCAACGACACGCTGGCGATTGAGAACTACATCTCTGTGCTGGAAACCGACGGTCCTAAGTTTGCTGCCGCACTGGAAGCCCACACCCGTGCTTACGATGTGGACATCATGAACCTGCAGCGCGCCGAGAAGCTGATTCCCGCTGCGCAGCCTGGTGGTCTGGTTGAAGTGCAACTGGCCAATGGTGGAGCGCTCAAAGCCAAGACCGTGATTTTGTCGACCGGTGCCCGCTGGCGCAATGTGAATGTGCCCGGCGAAGCCGAGTACAAGAACAAGGGCGTGGCCTACTGCCCGCATTGCGACGGTCCCCTGTTCAAGGGCAAGCGCGTCGCGGTCATCGGTGGTGGCAACTCGGGTATCGAGGCAGCCATCGACCTAGCGGGTCTGGTGGCCCATGTCACGGTGGTGGAGTTTGCGGAGCAGCTCAAGGCCGATGCCGTGCTGGTCAAGAAGTTGGACAGCCTGCCCAATGTGACGGTGCATACCAATGCACAGACCACCGAAATCACCGGTGCCAATGGCAAGGTCAATGGCCTGCGCTACAAGGACCGTGTGACCGGCGAGGAACACCATGTCGAACTGGAAGGTGTGTTTGTCCAGATCGGTCTGGTGCCCAACACCGAATGGCTCAAGGGCACGGTGGAGCTGAGCAAGTTTGGCGAAATCATTGTGGATGCCAAGGGCCAGACCAACCTGCCTGGCGTGTTCGCCGCCGGTGACTGCACCACGGTGCCGTACAAGCAGATTGTGATTGCGGCGGGTGCGGGTGCTACGGCTGCACTGTCGGCTTTTGATCACCTGATCCGAAACTAAATCCGGGTCTGAAACCGTGATTGCGATCTCCGTAGAGGAGATCCATAAAGGCGATGTGAATGAACTGCATACAGGTAGTTCTTCCATCGCCTTCGTTTCTTTCCAAGGCATACAGAGCGAGACTCGACTATCGAGTCTCTCCCTTTAATTCGTGCAACGCTCGACTCTGTCAAATGATGTGGACGGTGAAATACGGCAGTTTTTGTTGCCCGAGACCACGTGGCACTCATGGCGTAGATCGGATCTGATTTAGGCGACCTATATCGTTGGCGCATTTCTTATGCTGTACCCGTTTGTACAACTCAGGGGATGTGAGATTTTCAGCAGGTTTATGGCACAAGCTTTTCAAAGGCGATCGATACTGCTGAGTTGAAAACGGAATACCGCTCCTTTCTCTGGGAGCGGCACCAGTTGAATGTCGCTGCCGTGTAGTTGCAGTATGCGTTTTACGATCACCAGGCCCAACCCGCCGCTGCCGGAGCTTTCGGTGCGCGAGCCACTCATGAATACTGGTCGCATGAATAGCGACTTCTGAAGCTCGCTCGGAATACCACCTCCCGTATCGCTGACCTGGACTGACACGCCGGCATTGTGAGCACGTAACTGCACTACGATCTCCCCACCCATTGGGGTGTGGCGGATGGCATTGTCGAGCAAATTTGTCAAAACACGCTCAATCATGCCCAGGTCGGCTGACACCACGGGCAGGCCCGGTGCAATGTCGGGCGTGAGACGTTGATGACGTGCCTCGGCAGCCAGTTCAAATTTCTGGAATACGTCTTGCACAAGATCCGCCAGAGCAAAGCTTTCCTTCTCGGGCTTGACCACGCCGTATTCGAGTCGTGCCAATTCGAACACTTCTTGCGCAAGACGTCCGACCTTGCGGCTCTGGCCCAGAGCGATTTCCAGGTAGCGTCGTCGATCCGTCTCGTCGAGCGAGTCGGCCTTGAGCATCAAGGTTTCCAGATAGCCATGCAGTGATGTAAGAGGCGTGCGCAGGTCGTGTGAAATATTGGCAAATAGTTCGCGGCGTTGCTGATCTTGCAGCGTCAGCTCGCGCCATTGCTCGGCGATGCGGTGGGCCATTTGCGTGAAAGCCTGGCCTAAATGCGAAATTTCATCGTTGCCTTGTGACAGGCGTGCTAGCTTGGGTGCCTCATTTTCCAGCGATGCTATGCCCTCGGTATCGAAACGCTGCACCACTTCGGTCAGCTCGCGCAGTGGGCGGGTGATGAGGCGAAATGCGGCAAGGCCGGCGAGCAGGACCAATAGCGCAACCACGCCCATCAACCACAGAGTAGTGTGCAGCACATTGTCGGCTGCCGTGTTGGCGACCAAGGCATCGTGATCTTCACCCTGCAGCACGACATAAACATAGCCGGCATCGTGCCCAGCCACGCGCAGCGGGGCGACGCTGAACACCTTGGAGGCATCAGGGCTGCGCGGGTCGTCGCCCACAATGGGCAGGGCTCCGCCAGCGAGTAATTCATGGACAGGCTTTAAGTTGACCTTGTCGCGCTTGAGGTGACCCTGCGGTGCGGCCTGTGCTTCGATGCGGCCGTCCAGACCCAAGAGATAGAGTTCTGCGCTGGGGTTGACCGCCATGAGCTTGTCAAACAGATCTTTCACCGCATCCTGGTTCAGGCCGCCGGGCTTCATCAACTCCGCGTTCTCGGCAATGTGTGCCGCCAAGCCACTCGACAAACGCTGAATGACTTCTTGCTCGTGCTTGCTGGTGGCGCGAATCTGCAGCCAGACCGAGGCACCGCAGCAGACCAGCAGCAACACCGCGAATACGACCGACAGCCGCCTCGACAAAGTCATCATGATGCGGTCTCCCCGTTGGCAGAGGTCGACAGCTTGTAGCCGTGCCCCCACACCGTGAGAATGCGGCGCGGCTGGGCGGGGTCGATTTCGATTTTTATGCGTAGCCGGTTGATATGCGTGTTGACGGTGTGCTCGTAGCCATCGTGGTGATAGCCCCAGACGTGGTTGAGCAGGTCCAGCCGCGAGAACACTTTTCCGGGGCTGAGGGCAAAGAAGTGCAGCAGGTCAAACTCGCGCGGAGTGAGTTCTATGAGCTTGCCATCGATGCGCACTTCACGCGCCAGTGGCTCGATATCCAACTCGCCAATCGAGAGACTGCCCGAATCCATGCGGGCATTGCGAGCGAGTGCATCGGTGCGCCGCAGCAGTGCCTTGACGCGGGCGACCAGTTCCAGCACCGAAAAAGGCTTGGCCAGGTAGTCGTCTGCGCCGAGTTCCAAGCCGAGGATGCGGTGTACCTCGCTGGAGCGGGCGCTGATGATGATGATGGGGGTGTACCTGGCCATGGTACGGGCTCGACGGCATATTTCCAATCCGTCGATGCCCGGCAACATCAGGTCAAGCACCAGTGCATCCCAGTGACTGCGCTCCAATTCGCGCAGGCCTGTATCGCCGTCAGCGGCATGCTCAACGACATAGCCTTCATCGCGAAGATGCATGCGCAAAAGTTCCGCAATGTGGAGGTCGTCTTCGACGATCAGTACGCGTTTAGGGGAGTCCATAGAGAGCCATTCTCTCGCGATAGGCGTTTTTTAGTTATCACAATTAATTGAACTTTGCGTGATACATCCGCCATGGGGCCAGTCCAACAATGTGCCCCATGACCCGCACCATCATCGCCCCAAAAAATGTCCAGGCAGGCCCGGTGGATCTGGCCGCTCGGCCCATTCATCCACTGTGGATGCGCATCACGCACTGGCTCAATGCCTTGGCCGTGGTGATCATGGTGATGAGCGGCTGGCGTATCTATGACGCATCGCCGATTTTTCCCTTCTCCATACCAGCCGTCATCACTCTCGGTGGCTGGCTGGGTGGTGCGCTGCAGTGGCATTTCGCGGCCATGTGGTTGCTGGTATTCAACGGTCTTTTGTACTTGACGCTCAACATCGCCAGCGGTCGGCTCGCCCGCAAGTTCTTTCCCCTCACGCCGCATGGCGTGCTGCACGACTTGCTGGAGGCGCTTAAAGGCAAGCTTTCGCATGGCGACCCGCGTCAATACAACAACGTGCAAAAGCTGGCCTATCTGTTCGTGATGCTCGATCTGATCGTGATCGTTCTGTCGGGCTTGGTGCTGTGGAAGTCGGTGCAATTCCCTGTGCTGCGCGAATTGCTGGGGGGCTACGAGTTTGCGCGCCGTATCCACTTCTTCGCCATGGCAGCCATCGTTGCATTTCTTGTCGTGCATCTGGTGATGGTGGCCCTGGTGCCCCGCACCTTGCTCACGATGATCCGAGGCCGCGTGCCCAAAACATCATGAAAATCTTCAAGCCCCACACCTTGCTCGATATCGACGCTGACGCCGTGTTGGGTGAAGCCCGCACGCAGATTGCCAAGCAGCTCGATCAGCCCGCACGCCGCATTTTTTTGCAACGCACGCTTACGCTCGGCGGCCTGTCGCTGCTGACCGGTTGCAGCATCAGCGATGACAAACATGTCGAAGCCGCGCTCAGCAAAATTTCACGCTTCAACGACAAGATACAGGGCCTGATTTTTAGTCCGTCGCAGCTGGCTCCTACCTATACCGAAGCTGAGATCACGCGGCCCTTTCCCTTCAACGCCTACTACGGTGAGGACGAAATCCGCGAGGTGGACGAGGCCAGCTATCGACTCGAAGTGACCGGCATGGTCGCCGACAAGCATGCCTGGAGCCTGGCCGAGCTGCGTGCCATGCAGCAGGAGGAGCAGATTACCCGCCACATTTGCGTGGAAGGCTGGAGCGCTATCGGCAGGTGGGGTGGTGTGCGTTTTTCCGATTTTCTGCGTCGTATCGGAGCCGACACCAGCGCCAAATACGTGGGCTTCAAATGCGTGGACGACTACTACACCAGTATCGACATGCCTACCGCCTTGCATCCGCAGACGTTGCTTACTCTGAGCTATGACGGGCAGCCGCTGCCGCCCAAATATGGCTTTCCGATGAAGCTGCGCATGCCTACAAAGCTTGGCTACAAGAACCCCAAGTACATCCAGGCGATGTTCGTTACCAACACCTATTCCGGTGGCTACTGGGAAGACCAGGGCTACAACTGGTTCGGAGGGAGCTGAGGGGTTGTTGCAACCACTCGACTGCCGAAGAAAGCGCGAGGCCGAGTTCTCTGGAACGTAAGCCCATCTTTTGAAGATGACACCCAAACTGAAGGAATCCAAATGAACAAGCTCACCACAACCCTGCTTGCCACTTGTCTCGCCGTCGCTGGCGCCTCGGCCTTTGCCGCCGATGACATGTCCAAGGACAGCATGGCCAAGGATTCGATGGCGAAGGACTCCATGTCCAAGGACGGCATGAAGAAAGACTCCATGGGCAAGGACAGCATGAAGAAAGACAGCATGAAAAAGGACGGTATGAAGAAGGATTCAATGTCCAAGGATGGGATGAAAAAGGATGGCATGGGCAAGGACGACATGTCCAAGGACTCGATGTCCAAGTACTGAATTCGGTCTGCTCGATTTGCTCGATCCGTCACGTGAATGACGGATTGAGCCCATCACCTCGACTCTGGCGTTGAAACCTACTGGAAGAAATCTCATGAAGTCCTTCGCACTGACCGCCGGCAGCTTGGCCGCTGCAGCGCTGCTTGGGTATGCCGTGCCCAGCTTCGCGGAAGCGTCCCGCCGCGTACCGTCTCCCACGGTCGACCTGATTGCGGCACCCACAGCAAAGACCGAAAGTGCAGTCTTCGCCGGTGGCTGCTTCTGGGGCGTCCAAGGCGTGTTCCAACATGTCAAGGGCGTAAGCAATGCCCTTTCTGGCTATGCCGGAGGCGCTGCCAAGATGGCGCGCTACGAGGATGTAGGCACGGGCCGTACTGGCCATGCCGAAGCGGTGCGTATCACCTACGACCCTCAGCAAGTCAGCTACGGCAAGTTGCTGCAAATCTATTTCTCGGTGGCGCACGACCCGACCGAGCTGAACCGCCAGGGGCCCGATACCGGCACGCAATACCGCTCGACCGTGTTTGCGGAAAATGCCGAGCAGGCGCGCATCGCGAAGGACTACATCGCCCAACTCAACCAGACCAAAACCTACGGCAAGCCGCTGGCCACGACGGTTGAACTGTCCAAGCCTTTTTACGTCGCCGAGGACTATCACCAAGACTATCTGACACTGCATCCGAATCAGCCCTATATCGCGATCAACGATCTGCCGAAGCTCGACGAGCTGAGAAAGCTGTTCCCCGAGAGTTATACGGTTGCGCCAGCGCTGGTTCACGCGGCTAAGGCAAGCAAATCGTGATTGCGGCGGGCGCGGCTGCCATGGCAGCCCTGTAGGCCTTTGATCACCTGATTCGCAACTAAAAATGGCTGTAGCGCTTATGGATTAAGCGCTTGCAGCTATGAAAAAAGGACTGTGGAATAAATCTGCAGTCCTTTTTTGTATTCACTGACAGGTAGAGGCTCTACAGCGTCACCAGCATCACCACAACGGCTACGCCCATCAGCAGCGTAGCGCCCCAGCCCAGCAGGCGGTGGCGCAGCGAGATAGTCAGCTCGCCCATGATGCGTGGCGATTGGCCCAGCCACAGCATCACGGCCATGATGGGCACCGAGATCACGCCGTTGACCACGGCGCTCCAGACCAGCGCTTTGATGGGGTCGACCTCCAGCATGCCCAGAACCGTGCCAAGACCTGTGGCGGCAATGATCAGCCCGTAAAAACCGCGTGCTTCATGAAAGCCGTGCGAGAGACTGGCCTTCCAGCCCAGAACCTCGCTCACCGCATAGGCGGCCGAGCCCGCCAGCACTGGTACGGCCAGCAGCCCTGTGCCGATGATGCCCAGCGCAAACACCGTAAAAGCCAGGTCGCCCGCGACGGGGCGCAGTGCCTCGGCAGCCTGTGCGGAGGTCTGAATTTCGGTGATGCCATTCAGATTCAGCGTGACGGCGGTGGCCACCACAATGCTCAGCGCCACGCCGTTGGACAGCAGCATGCCCACAGTCGTGTCCAGCCGGATACGGGCCAGATGCTCTTGCACATAGGTGGGGAACTTGCGCAGCGCAGCGGTGTCGGGGCGCAGGCGCTGGTCTTCCACCTCCTGCGAGGCTTGCCAGAAGAAAAGATAGGGGCTGATGGTGGTGCCCAGCACGGCCACCATCATGGCGGCATAGTCGCTCAGCGAAGCGTGAGCTGGCATGAAGTGCCAGGGCTGCAGTGACTCAATCGTCATTTGCTTGAGCGGCACATGCACCACCATCACCACGGCGAAATAGGCGAGCAGCGACAGCGTCAGCCATTTGAGAAGCCGCACCGAGCGCTCGTACGAGAAAAACACCTGAGCCAGCAGGCACACTGCGCCAAACAGCAGGCTGAACAACACCGGCGAGCCCCCGACGATCAGGCGTGCGGCCTCGGCCATGGCGCCAATGTCGGCCGCAATATTGATGGTGTTGGCAACCACCAGCAGCGCAATCAGGCTGCGCGTGAGCCAGCGCGGACACAGCGTCACCATATTGGCAGCCAGCCCACGGCCGGTGGCCCAGCCGATGCGGGCAGACAGCATCTGAATGCCAATCATCAGCGGCGTGGTCAGCAACAGCATCCACACCAGACCAAAGCGCCATTGAGCGCCAGCTTGCGAGTAGGTGGCAATGCCACTTGGATCGTCGTCGGCAGCGCCGGTAATCAGGCCTGGACCCAGGCGGCGGGCAGCAGCCATGCTGCGAGGGATGAGCAGAAATCCGTGAGGGAATTTCCGGGCGAAGAAGTGTTTCATGGGCGGCTCCCGGAAGCCATGCGCAAGGCATGGCCGCAGCAGTGGCGGGCGGGGAGCGGCATGCGCCTTGGTTGCGCAGCAGACTCTCCGGGTGGAGGATGGGCCCCTCTCTCCCGGACTCTGCTGCAAGGCCTGCGGCCATGACTTCAGCGCTGGGGTGAGATGGACCCGTGACTTCGGTCAGGGTTCATGGTCGTAAAGAAATAGCGGTGAAAACAGGGCGGATCATGAACCTGGAGTCAGTGAATGACAAGCGCTTGTTCAAGCTGTTTTTCCTCTTTTTGTAACGCTTATTTTTGCTATTGAGAATTATTCGCATATACTGCATTCCGTTCAGCCAGCAAATGAGTGCCAGCTACAGGTCATAAAACTTCAATCGTTTCAACCTGTGGCGGTCAGTGCACCTATCAGAAGCCAGCTCTTGTCCATTTCAATGAATAAAGAGGGTTTCTGGTATGGCTTCCGCCACTGTTTCGCACGCTCACGCCGCGTTGGCGCCGCGCTCCGACATTCGTCCCCTGGTTCTGGCCTGTGCTCTGGCATGCGCTGCCATTTCTGCTCAGGCTCAGCAGCAGTCTTCTGAAACGGTTCAAGTCGCAGCGGCACGCGCCGACCGTTCCACGCCCGTGCTGCGCGATGTGGTCATCAGTGCCTCGCGCGACGAGCAGGATGCCGACAGCCTGCCTATGACCGTCGACGTCATCGACGCCAAGCAGATGGAAGAGGAGCAGATCGGAGATATCCGCGAGCTTGCCGCCAAGCTGCCCAATGTGGACGTGCCGCGCAGTCCAGCGCGTTTTTCGCTGGCAGGAGCGCCCACGGGGCGTGACCAGAACAGCGGCTTCAATATTCGCGGGCTGGATGGTAATCGCGTACTGATGCTGGTCGATGGTGTGCGTTTGCCGCGCAGCTATGTCTTCAGTGCCAATGCCTTTGGCCGTGACTCTTTGGATCTGGGCCTGGTGCAGCGCGTGGAAATTCTGCGCGGTGCCGTGCCCGCGCTCTATGGCTCGGACGGCATGGGCGGTCTGGTCAATTTCATCACCATGCAGCCCGATGATTTGCTCAAGGACGGCAAAACCATTGCGGGCCGTGCTTCGATCAGCTATGACGGTGCGGACAACGGCAAGCGCGTGGGTGCGACGATTGCCGGGCGCGTCAACCCCGAGTGGAGCTGGTTGCTCTCCGCCGGCATTGGTCGCTCCAGTGCTCTGGAAAACATGGGCACCAACGATGTGGTGGGAGCCAATCGCACCACGCCCAACCCTGAAAAAGACAAGAGCCATTCGCTGTTCGGCAAGCTGGTCTACACGCCATCGGCCGTGCAAAAGCATGTCTTCACGCTGGAGAACGTGGACAAGCGCGCCAGCTACGACCTGCTGAGTGCTCGCAGCGCCACTGTCAGCGATTCACAGGCCGAGACCACCATGAAGCGCTGGCGCGCTACTTGGCAAGGTCAGTGGCAGCAGCTGGATACGGCACTGGCCGATGAGCTCAAGCTGATGGCTAGCTATCAACGTGCAGATTCGCGCGAATTTGTGACCGAAACTCGCATCGGCCTGCCGTATCGCGAACGCGATGTGACTTATGACGAGGACACACTGCAACTGCATGCACAGGCTGGCAAGACATTGCGCTGGAGCAATGGCGTCAGCGGCAAATTCACCTACGGCGTGGATTACACACGTGGCAAGGTGGTCAATGAGCAAAACGGCATTACGCCGCCAGCGGGCGAGAGCTTCCCGCTCAAGCGCTTCCCTGACACCACGGAAACCTCATCGGCGCTGTTTGCACAGGCCGAGCTGCACTATGGCGCTTTCAGCCTGACGCCCGGCGTGCGTGCCGAGCACTACAGCCTCAAGCCCAAGCAGCAGGGTTTTGCCAGCCCTGTGGTTAGCAACTCTGACTCGGCGGTCTCGCCCAAGCTGGGTGCCATGTTCCAGATGAATGACGCATGGTCGGTCTATGGCAATTACGCCGCTGGCTTCCGTGCGCCCAATGCGGGTCAGGTCAACGCATTCTTTGAGAATCCGCTGGCGTCTTATCGCAGCATTCCCAACCCCAACCTCAAGCCCGAAAAGAGCAATACCTTCGAGCTGGGCTTGCGCGCACGCATGAACGCGTTGCGACTGGATGCTGCGGCCTTTACCGGCAATTACAAGGACTTCATCCAGGACCAGGTACTGGTCTCGGGCCAGTACGGTAACCGCGCCAACCCCGCCACCTTCCAGTCTGTGAATATGGACCGGGTGCGCATCAGCGGCTTTGAACTCAAGGCCGATTACGACTGGGGCAAGTTCGCCGGCGGCAACTGGCGCACCAATGCGGCCTACGGCTACACCGAGGGCAAGGATAGAAACACCGGCAAAGGGGTAGACACCATCTCGCCCCAGCAACTGGTGCTGGGTGTGCGCTATGACACCTCGAACGTGGGCGTGCAGCTCAGCGCATCGCACTGGGCGGGCAAAAAGGCCAAGGATGTCTCGGTGGCCAACGCCTGGCTCAGCCCCAGCGCCACGGTGCTGGATCTGAGCGCGCAGTGGCGTATCCGCCCCGGTACACGCCTGAACGTGGGCATTTACAACTTGACCGACAAAAAGCAATGGCGTTGGGCCGATGTGCGCAGCCTAACCAATGTCACGCAAATTGCCGATGCCTTTACCCAGCCGGGCCGCAATGTGCGCGTGTCCCTGGTTCAGGACTTCTGATTTGATAGCTGATAGCGCTTGATTAGCAAGCGCTAGATGCTTTTTTGACTCAAAAACTGCAGGAGTGTGCCATGTCTGTTTATGAGAGCACCGCGAATGCCCAGAGTGAATCTGGCAGCCGCGATGAGGAATATCTGCTGACCGAAGGCGAAGCCCAGCTGGCCACCGTGCTGGCGCTGATGACCGGCTTTAGCCAAGGCTGCTGTGCGGCGCACCGCGCGCCCATGGCGCAGCGTGTGTCGGACCAGCTGGCGCGCATGGCCGATGGACTGGATGGCCACGCCCGCTCTGACGACATGCGCCATTTTCTGCAAAAGCTGGGGCAGCGCTGGTCCACGGTGGCTCAGGTGCTGGCCCAGCCCGAGCCGGATCAGCAAACCGCTGAGCCCAGTTTCGACGACGAATTTAACCAACCACAAACGCACTGGCACCACAGCCCGGAGACCCTGCAATGAACGCCATCACATCCCCCGAAATGAACACCATGACAGCGGTACAGATTCGCGAAGAATTTGCGCAGAAGCGCCAGCAGGGTCTGCGTGCCAAAGACGCCGCCGAGGCGCTGCAACTGAGCGAAGGTGCGGTAATTGCCGCCCACGGCGGCGAGCATGAGCGCAGCTTGAAAGCCGTGCCGCTGCGCGCTGAGTGGCTGGACATTCTCAAAGGCCTTGAGGCCTGCGGCACGGTGATGGCGCTGACGCGCAACGAATCTACCGTGCATGAAAAAGACGGCATCTACCAGAACGTATCGGCCCAAGGTCCCGTCGGTCTGGCGCTGAGCCGCGAGATTGATCTGCGCCTGTTCTTTATGCACTGGCATGCCGGTTTTGCAGTGACGGAAGCGGCGGCCAATGGCAATCGCCCGGCGATGCACAGCCTGCAGTTCTATGACGCAGCGGGGCGCGCCGTGCACAAGGTGTTTGCGCGTGAAGCGACCGATATGGCCGCATGGAATGCGCTGGTGGAGCGTTTTGCCGAGCCATCCGCTGGCTATGTATTCCGTGAACCCGCAGCCAAGCCCGCCGTCAAGGCCGATGCCGAGATTGACGTGCCAGGGCTGACCCAGGCATGGACCGCGCTGAAGGACACGCACGAATTCTTTGAGATGCTGCGCAAGTTTGGCGTTGAGCGCCAGCAGGCCTTCCGTCTGGTGCCTCAGTATTGCGAGCGTTTGAGCGCCTATGCCGTCACCCAGCTGCTGGGCAATGCCGCGGTGGATGGTGTTTCCATCATGGTGTTTGTGGGCAGCAGCGGCTGCATTCAGATTCACACCGGCCCGGTCAGCAATATTCAGCCCATGGATGGCAAGGATGGCGTGCGCTGGATCAATGTGCTGGACAAGGGCTTCAACTTGCACCTGCGCACCGACATGATTGCCAATGTGTGGGTGGTGCAAAAGCCCACCAGCGATGGCGTGGTGACATCGGTGGAAGTCTTTGATGCCGAAGGCAACAACATGGCCATGTTCTTTGGCGAGCGCAAGCCCGGCCAGCCCGAGCTGCAAAGCTGGCGTGATCTGGTGGCTGGCCTGCAGCGCCATGCGGCGGTGGCGGAGGCTGCATGAGCGACATATTGCTGTCACGGCGCGTCAGTCTGCAGTGGCTGGGCGGTGCGGCAATGGCTTCAGCCATGCCCGCATTTGCACAAAATTCTGCGCAGGTGGCTGCTCCCGCACGCCGCCTGGTCTCGCTCAGCGGCGCGTTGACCGAAGTGGTCTATCTGCTGAACGCGCAGAGCCTGCTGGTGGGTACGGACACCACCAGCCTGTTCCCTGAAGCTGCGCAGAAAACGACCAAGGTCGGTTATGTGCGCCAGCTCTCGGCCGAAGGCCTGCTGTCGCTCAAGCCCGATGCGGTGGTTGGCACCAGCGATGCCGGGCCGCCCGTGGTGCTCGATCAGATTCGACAGGCCGGTGTGCGTGTGGCTCTGGTCAAGGCTGAGCACAACTGGGCTGAGGTGCAGGAAAAGGTCAAGGTCGTGGGCCGTGAAACAGGCCGTGTTGCCGATGCCGAAAAGCTGCTGGCCCAGCTCGATACGCAGTGGAGCTCGGTGCAGGCCCAGGTCGCCAAGGCCCAGCGCAAGCCGCGCGTGCTGTTTGTGCTGGCGCACAGCGGCAGCCCGCAGGTGGCAGGGCGGGGCACGGCGGCCAATGCGCTGATTCAGTACGCAGGCTGTGTCAACGCCATCGACCAGTTTGATGGCTACAAGCCGCTGACGGCAGAGGCCATGGCCAGCGCCGCACCAGAAGTCATCATCAACACCACCCAGGGCATTGAAGCGCTGGGTGGTGAGCAGGCCTTCTGGAAGCGGCCCGAGCTGGCCCTGACCCCGGCTTTTGCCAAGAAAGCGCTGGTAACGCTGGAGGCCAGCCACCTGCTGGGCTTTGGCCCGCGCCTGCCTACGGCGGTGCAGGCGCTGCATATGCGCAGTCTGCAGTGGGTGGCGTGAGATGAGTGCCGTGCTCGCCAAATCGGGTAAGCCGGTCACTCCGGTGCTTCGCGCGCCCATGGCTGCATCGCGCTGGCGCACGCCAGCCGGGCGGCTCAGCCGCAGCGCCGCGCTGCTGCTGGGCGCGGTGCTGGTGCTGCTGGCCATGGTCTGGGGGGCAGCCAGCGGTGCCTATGCGATTGCGCCCGCGCAGTTGCCGGGCATTGTCTGGGATGGTCTGCGCGGCCTGCTGGGCGGTGCGGTGCAGCAGGGGCCAGAGCATCTGGTCTTTCTCAATATTCGACTGCCACGCCTGCTGATGGGCGTGGCTGCTGGCGCAGGTCTGGGGCTGGCCGGTGCACTGATGCAGGGCCTGTTTCGCAACCCACTGGCAGACCCCGGCCTGATTGGTGTGAGCAGCGGCGCTGCGCTGGCGGCGGGCATCACCATTGTTCTGGGCGGCATGTACCTGCCGTGGCTGCCGCGCCATCTGGGCAGCTGGGCACTGGTGGTCATGGCGTTTGGCGGCGGTTTGGCCGTCACGGCCGTGGTCTATGTGCTGGGCCAGGTTCAGGGCACCACCCGCATCGGCCTGATGCTGCTGGCTGGCATTGCGATTAATGCGCTGGCCGGTGCCGGTCTGGGCTTTTTGAGCTTTATCTCGACCGACGAACAGCTGCGCAACCTGCAGATGTGGTTGCTGGGCAGCCTGGGCGCATCGCGCTGGAGTGCGGTGGGTCTGGTGGGGTCTGCTGTCGCTTTAAACACGCTGGCCGCGCTGGCGTTGGCAAGGCCTTTGAATGCGATTGCGCTGGGTGAGGCTCAGGCCAATCTGCTGGGCGTGGCGGTTGAAAAAACCAAACGCCGCACCGTGCTGGTGGCGGCGCTGGCCGTGGGCGCGGTGACGGCGACCACCGGCATCATCGGCTTTATCGGCCTCGTCGCGCCGCACTGGGTGCGGCTGATTGCCGGGCCAGATCACCGGGTGGTGCTGCCGGGCTCGGCCCTGCTGGGGGCGGCGCTAGTGGTCAGCGCCGACGCCGTGGCGCGCACCATCGTCAAACCGGCGGAGCTGCCGCTGGGCGTGCTGACAGCCTTTATTGGCGTGCCGCTATTTCTGGCCATGCTGCGCCAGTTCAGGAGCAAGGTATGAGTGCCGCGTCACAGATGGGTTCACAGATCGAATGCCGCAATCTGGGCGTAGGCGTGGCCAAAGGTCCGCGTCTGGCCACGGTCGATGTGCAGATTCAGGCCGGGCGCTTTACCGCCATCCTCGGCCCCAATGGTGCGGGCAAATCCACGCTGATGTCCATGCTGGTGGGCGAGCGCGCTCCGCAGGCCGGGCAGGTGCTGCTGGATGGGGTGGAGCTGTCGAGCCACCCGGTTGAGAGGCTGGCCCGTCGCCGCTCCGTCATGCCTCAGGATTGCAGCGTGGCGTTTGACTTTACGGCGCAGGAAGTGGTGGAGCTGGGGCGCTACCCGCACCGCAACCAGCCCGGTGCTGAAGAAGCACAAATTCCGGCCGAGGCCATGGTACTAACGGGTGTTGACCATCTGGCCCAGCGCAGCATCAATACATTGTCTGGCGGCGAGCGTGCCCGCGCCCATCTGGCAAGGGCACTGGCGCAAATCTGGCAGGCACCTGCCGATGGCGCTGCCCGCTGGCTACTGCTGGATGAACCCACGGCTGCGCTTGACCTAGCCCACCAGCACCACGCCATGCGCCTGCTGCGCGACTGGGCGAGCCAGCGCGGTGTGGGCGTAGTAGCGGTCTTGCACGACTTGAACCTGGCCCTGCGCTATGCCGACGATGTGCTAGTGCTGGGCGGAGCTGCTGGCGTGAGCTGGGGAGCAACGCAAGAGGTGCTGCAGCCTGAGCTGATTCAGCGCGTGTGGGACATGCAATGCGACCCGGTGCGCAGCAGCGACGGCGCGCTGCAATATCTTTTTGTAGCGGGTAGCGCAATGGCTGCCTGAGCTTCATAAGGTAATTCATCGAAATCTGGGGTTGGCCATGCGCAGGCCACTTCAGATTCGATAGCGATTCTTTAGTCCCTCAATGACTGTGCACGGTGAGCGCTACCAGCCTTAGCACCAAGGGCCGTACCAGCACCACACAGCAAAATGCCACGGGCATGGCCAGGGCATAGGCGCTGAGCACGCGCTGCAGAAAGCCGCTGCCCAGACCGCTGTTGGCCGCCACGATGGTGCAGGACATCAGAAAAGCCATGATGCCCGCCATGTAGAAGGCGAAGACATAAGGGGTGTAGCGCTTGTGCAGCTTAGGGCCCGCGGGCTTGGAGAGGGAAGAGCTCATGGTGTTGGTAATAGCAATGTTTTTGCGCCCGCATGCATCACTGCAGGAGAAGACGGCGCAAGGGCCGACTGCCGGGCGTCTATGTTTTCAAAGTACCCGGACTCTAAGCCCGCCCCCTGAATGGCGGTAGAGGGTGCCAGCTTGCTGCACTCGTAATTCAAACTTCAGAATACTTTGGCGATACATTGGTGCATATGCCGAATCTGCGAGCCATAGAAACCTTTGTCAAAGCGCTGGAGGGCGGCTCCATCGCTTCGGCCGCGCGCCAGCTGGGCATTTCGCCGGCCGCCGCCAGCCAGAATATTGCGCGACTGGAGCGTGATCTGGGCACGCGGCTGATCACGCGAACCACCAGGTCCATGGCGCTGACCGAAGCCGGTGAGCGCTATCTGGCAAGCGTGGCCCCGGTGCTTGAGGCGCTGGAAAAAGCCCAGTCCGACCTGTCGCTTCTGCACGGTCAGCTGCAAGGCCGGCTGCGCATTGCCTGCATGTCGGCTTTTGGTCGCCATGTGCTGGCACCGCTGCTGCCGGCTTTTACCGCTCGCCACCCGCAGCTGGAGATCGAGCTGTTGATTGCCGACCGCTATGTGGACGTGCTCAAGGAGGATGTAGATATCAGCCTGTGCTACCGCGATGTGCTGGAGCCCGGCATGTCAGTGCGGTTGCTGGCTTCGGTGCCGCGCATTCTGTGCGCCTCACCCCAGTATCTGCAGCAGCATGGCAGCCCGCAGACGGCGCAAGAGCTGCTCGAGCATGCCTGTCTGCTCTACCGGCGCGAGCGCGATGGCCGGCTGATGCGCTGGCCTTTTATGCGTGACGGTCTGCGCAGCGATCCTCCGCAGCGCATTGCGGTGATTGGCAACGACATCAATGCCCTGGTGGAATTTGCGGCCGCTGGCGGTGGCATTGTCTGGGCTGGCAGCTTCATCGTGCATGAGTTGGTGCGCCAGGGCCGGCTGCAGCCGCTGGACTTGAAGCCAGCGCGCAAGGGGCAACTGCAGTTCGAGCATGCGCCGCTGGACTTTTTTGCCTGTTTCAGAGACCGGCAATATGTGCCGGCCAAGGTGCGCGCCCTGGTGGACTATCTGCTGGAACAGTTGCCCGCTCAGGCGAAGCTGCGCTGGCCCGTGCCGGACCGAAGCGACTGAGAGCGACTGAGCACTGCGCTCTACATCAAGGTTTCAATGCCCCAGATGTTGAGGCAGCACTTCCTGCAGGATGGTCGTAGCGATTTCTTCAATCGACTTGGTGGTGCTGGAGAGCCACTCGATGCCACTGCGGCGCATCATGGATTCGGCCTCGGCCACTTCATAGCGGCAGTTCTGCAGGCTGGCGTACTTGGAGTCAGGACGGCGCTCGTTGCGGATGCTGGACAGGCGCTCGGGCTGAATCGTCAGGCCAAACAGTTTTTTGCGGAAGGGCTCCAGCGCGGGCGGCAGCTGCTTGCGTTCAAAGTCTTCGGGGATCAGCGGGTAGTTAGCTACCTTCAGGCCAAACTGCATGGCCAGGTACAGGCTGGTTGGCGTCTTGCCTGAGCGGCTCACGCCCACCAGAATCACGTCTGCACCGGTCAGGTCGGTATGGGTCTGGCCGTCGTCATGGGCCAGTGTGTAATTGATGGCCTCCATGCGCTCCAGATATTCTTTGCTCTCGCTGATATCGGCAAAGCGGCCCACGCGGTGCAGCGATTTCTGGCCCAGCTCCACCTCCAGTGGGCGCACAAAGGTGCCGAACATGTCAAACAGCTTGCCCTTGCTGTTGGCTTCCAGAAATTCCAGCATCTCCTGATTGACCAGCGTGGTGAAGATGATGGGCTTCTTGTTTTCCACATCCGCCACATGATTGATCTGGCGAACGGCCTGATGAATCTTGTCCATCGAGTCCACAAAAGGGATGCGAATCAGACGCGGCTTGCTGTCGAACTGGGCCATGATGGCTGTGCCAAAGGTTTCAGCCGTGATGCCTGTGCCGTCAGAAATGACAAAAATCGTATGGGTATGCATGGTGCGCGCAGTGATTAGGTGGGGACGGGGCTGGCAATGCCATTCCCTGAGCGGAGAAACAGGTTTGTGCCACGCGAGATGTCATGGCTAGGCCTACAATTGCGCCCATTATTCCCAAATTCCACCCATGCTCGTTGACGGTCAACATCCAGAACAGCAAAGCACTGCCTTGATGCAGCGTGGGTTCGCGTCGCCTGGCCATTCAGCCCAGGCCTCGCAAGCGTGCCGGTTTTTTACCTTTGGAGTTTTCCCATGTCTCAACTGTTCGAAGCGACCGCATTAGTCGTTCCGTTTGAAAAACTGAGAATGACCGACGTTGAGTCGGTCGGCGGCAAAAACGCCTCGCTGGGCGAAATGATCTCGCAACTGCCCCAGGGCGTGCGCGTTCCTACCGGCTTTGCGACGACGGCTCATGCCTTCCGCGAATTCCTGGCCTTTGAAGGTCTGGCCGGCAAGATTTCCGCCAAGCTGGCTGCGCTGGATGTGGACGATGTCCGCGCTCTGGCCGCTGTGGGCGCTGAAATCCGCGCCATGGTGGAAAGCCAGCCTTTCCCTGCCGATCTGGAAGCCGCCATCCGCGCTGACTTCATCACGCTGCAAGCGGGCAACCCTGCCGCTTCGTTCGCCGTGCGCTCTTCCGCCACAGCAGAAGACTTGCCCGATGCATCGTTCGCAGGTCAGCAAGAAACCTTCCTGAACGTGGTGGGCATCGAAGACGTGCTGCACAAGATGAAGGAAGTGTTCGCGTCGCTATACAACGACCGCGCTATCTCTTACCGCGTGCACAAGGGCTTTGAGCACGATGTGGTGGCCTTGTCCGCTGGCGTGCAGCGCATGGTGCGTTCCGATCTGGGTGCTGCCGGCGTGATGTTCACCATCGACACCGAGTCTGGCTTTGAAGATGTGGTGTTCATCACTTCCAGCTATGGCCTGGGTGAAACCGTGGTGCAGGGCGCTGTGAACCCTGACGAGTTCTACGTGCACAAGCCCATGCTCAAGGCTGGCAACAAGGCTTTGATTCGCCGTAATCTGGGCTCCAAGCTGATCCAGATGGTCTTTTCTTCGGCTGAAGAGAAGGCTGCTGACGGCAAGCTGGTCAAGACTACCGATGTGGCCCACGAACTGCGCAACCGCTATTCGCTGACCGACGCTGATGTCGAACAGCTGGCGCGCTACGCTCTGGTGATCGAAGAACACTACGGTCGTCCCATGGACATCGAGTGGGGCAAGGACGGCACCGATGGTCAGCTCTACATCCTTCAGGCACGCCCTGAAACCGTGAAGAGCCAGTCCAAGGGCCAAGCCGAGCTGCGCTACAAGCTCAAGAGCACAGGCACCGTGCTGGCCGAAGGCCGTGCCATTGGTCAGAAGATTGGTACCGGCCCTGTGCGTCTGGTGTCCGACATCTCGCAGATGGATCAAGTGCAAGCTGGCGATGTACTGGTGACCGACATGACCGACCCCAACTGGGAACCCGTCATGAAGAAGGCTTCGGCCATCGTCACCAACCGCGGAGGCCGTACCTGCCACGCTGCCATCATTGCGCGTGAACTGGGTATCCCCGCCGTGGTGGGTTGCGGCAACGCCACCGACCTGCTCAAGGCTGGCACTCTGGTGACCGTGTCCTGCTCCGAAGGCGACACCGGCAAGATCTATGACGGCGTGCTGGATACCGAAGTGACCGAGGTCAAGCGCGGTGAAATGCCTGCCATCAAGACCAAGATCATGATGAATGTGGGCAACCCCCAGCTGGCTTTTGACTTTGCTCAGTTGCCCAATGAAGGCGTGGGTCTGGCCCGTGTTGAGTTCATCATCAACAACAACATCGGCGTGCACCCCAAGGCCATCCTGGACTACCCTGCTGTGGATGCCGACCTGAAGAAGGCCGTGGAGTCCGTGGCCCGTGGCCATGCATCGCCCCGCGCTTTCTACGTGGACAAGGTTGCTGAAGGTGTGGCTACCATTGCCGCTGCATTCTGGCCCAAGCCCGTCATCGTGCGCATGTCGGACTTCAAGTCCAACGAGTACCGCAAGCTGATCGGTGGCAGCCGCTACGAACCCGAGGAAGAGAACCCCATGTTGGGCTTCCGTGGCGCAGCCCGCTACATTTCCAAGGAATTCGGCGAAGCGTTCAAGATGGAATGCGAAGCTCTGCACCGCGTGCGTGAAGACATGGGCCTGACGAATGTGCAGATCATGATCCCCTTCGTGCGTACGCTGGGTCAGGCCAAGCGCGTGACTGAGCTGCTGGCTGAAAATGGCCTGAAGCGCGGCGAGAACGGCCTGAAGTTCATCATGATGTGCGAAGTGCCTTCGAACGCCATTCTGGCGGACGAGTTCCTCGAGTACTTCGACGGCTTCTCCATCGGCTCCAACGATCTGACACAGCTGACCCTGGGTTTGGACCGTGACTCCGGTCTGGAACTGCTGGCTGCTGACTTTGACGAACGCGACCCTGCAGTCAAGAAGATGCTGGAGCTGGCGATTACCGCCTGCCTGAAGCAAGATAAGTACGTGGGCATCTGCGGTCAGGGCCCTTCGGATCACCCTGACTTCGCCCTGTGGTTGGCAGAAAAGGGTATCAAGTCGATCTCGCTGAACCCCGACAGCGTTGTTGCCACTTGGCAGCGTCTGGCTCAATAAGCCCCAGCATCGCCATGCAGACGCACCACGCGCCTTCGCATGACGATGCCGTGTCGGATGCCTCTTTGCGGGCATTCGACGCTTTCGATGCATTGGGCAATCCGGTAGAAGTCACTTTTCCGCCGGACTTGCACGACACACACCACCTGAGACTCAAGGCCTTGCTGCTGACCGTCTGGGTGGTTTTTTCATTTGGCACCAGCTATTTCGCACGTGATCTGCAGGCGCTGATGCCGGGCTGGTCTGCGGCTTACTGGATGGCGGCCCAAGGGGCGGTCCTGATGTTCCTGCTCATCATCGTGGTCTATTGTGTGGCCATGGATTATTTTGAGCGCCAGCAAGCGCGTGACGAGGCCCGCAAAGAGGCTTCAGAGCACGACGCAACATCCTCCGCTACTGATTTTCATGCCTGAGCGGCCCGCACCGAGCAGCGCCTATCACTGGCGGCTGCATCGCATTCTTTTCCTCTATGTGCTGGGTGTGGCAGGCTTTGTGCTGACCATGCTCTGGGCCGAAGGGCGCGGCCTGTCGCGCCACTGGATCGGGCCCATTTTTCTGTTTTGCACTGTGATGGTGTATGCGGGCATCGGTGTCTACACACGCACCAGTGATGCCGAAGAGTATTTCGTCGCCGGGCGGCGTATACCGGCTTTTTACAACGGCATGGCAGCGGCTGCGGACTGGATGAGCGCTGCATCGTTCATCAGCCTCTCTGGCGCGCTGTATCTGCAAGGTTTTTCGGGGGCGGGCACCCAGCCGGGCGGCCTAGCCTATGTGCTGGGCTGGACTGGGGGCTTCTGCCTCGTCGGCATGCTGATTGCTCCCTATCTGCGGGCCATGAATCTCTACACCGTGCCTGACTTTTTTCAGGCCCGGTTTGGCGGGCGCTGGCCGCGCATCATTGCCGCGCTGGCGGCCATTACCTGCTCGTTTACCTATGTGGTGGCGCAAATCTACGGTGTGGGCCTGATTGCGGCACGGCTGACGGGCGTGCAGTTCGAGATCGGCATCATGCTGGGGCTGGGCGGTGTATTGCTGTGCTCGTTCTTGGGAGGTATGCGCGCCATTACCTGGACGCAGGTGGCGCAATACGTGGTGATCTTGCTGGCATTCATGCTGCCGGTGTCATGGCTGGCTTATAAGCAATTGGGCAACCCTTTGGCTCCAGCAGCCTATACCCAGCAACTGGGCAAAATTGCACAGCTGGAGCAGCAACTGCTGGCGTCCGAGGCCGAGCAGTCTGTACTGGAGGCCTATCGCACCCGCGCTCAGGTGCTGCAGGCCAAGCTGCGCGATGTGCCCAATGTGCTGACGGCAGAGCGCCAGGCGCTGAGCGAGCATATCCGCGAGCTGCGTACCAGCAGCGGCAATATCGGTGCCATCATGGCCGCCAGCCGTGAACTGGCTGCTATGCCCAAGGATGAAGCAGCCGCGCGTGAGCGCTGGATGCGTGAGTTGCGCGAAGCCTATGAGAGGGCCAAGCCGCTGGGCGGCATGCCGCTGCAAAGCCAGCCTTTTGCGGGCGACCCGCATGGCACGTCTGAGGAGCAGCAGACCTATGAACACAGTCGCCGTAACTTTCTGGCGCTGATGTTCTGCCTGATGGTAGGCACGGCTGGCTTGCCGCATCTGCTCACCCGCTATTACACGGTGCCTACGGTGTCGGCAGCGCGCAGCTCGGTGGCGTGGACGCTGTTCTTTATCGGCCTGCTGTATCTGTGCGCGCCTGCGCTGGCGGTGCTGGTCAAGTACGAGGTGATGAACAACCTGGTCGGTACGCACTTTGATGCCTTGCCCAACTGGATTGCCCAGTGGTCCCGGGTCGATGGATCGCTGTTAGCGGTCGAAGACATCAATGGCGATGGCATTTTGCAGTTTGGTGAGATTCGCATGGGGGCCGACCTCATCATGCTGGTCACGCCCGAGCTGGGTGGCATGCCCTATGTGGTCTCGGGCCTGGTGGCGGCTGGCGGGCTTGCGGCAGCGCTATCCACGGCGGATGGTTTGCTGCTGACCATCAGCAACGCGCTGGTGCGGGATCTGTATTTTCAGGAGCGCCAGCGTGTGGATACGGCTCGCAAACGCCGTATCTCGCCTGAGCAGCGCGTGATTTTGTCCAAATTTGCACTGATGCTGGTGGCGCTGTCTGCAGCCTTTGTGGCGGCGCGGCGCTCATCAGACATTTTGCCCATGGTCTCGGCCTCGTTCTCGCTTGCTGCATCGGCCTTTGTGCCTGCCATGGTGATGGGCATCTTCTGGCGCGGCACCACCAGGCGCGGGGCGGTGGCCGGCATGCTGCTGGGACTGGCCGTTACCGTGTATTACATGCTCACCCATGTACAAGGCCTGCAAGGCGTATTGCCAGCAGCTTTGCGTGTTGAGGGGTTGTGGTGGGGCATTCAGCCCATATCAGCAGGTGTGTTTGGTGTGCCTGCGGGCTTTGCCACGACATTCCTGGTCAGCTGGTGGGAGCTGCGCCGTTCTAAAGCCAGCTTTAATACTTAATTTGATAGCTGCTTGCAATTGTATGTATTGATCTGGAGGCTGTTTTTAGATGAAATTTCAGCTCATCCATCCGGCCTGAGTTTGCAGGTAAACCCGCTTTGCAGCCTTTGTCATAGCTGCCACTCTGCTTTTCCAAGAACCCTGTTTTCAAGAACAAAAGTAAAGGAGAGGCAAGGCTGATGTACTTAGTCAAAACACCCGAAGGGCAGCAGGCCTTCAAGGAGCGCCACGTTGATTTGAGCCAGCGGCTGCGTTCGGCCTTTTTGTTGTTTGATGGCAGTCGCAGTCTGGCGCAGGTGCTGACCGCCACGGCAGCCACGGGTGTGAGCAAGGACGATATTCTGGCCTTGGTCACCAAAGGCTGGCTTGCCAGGCGGGAGGCTCCAGCCCTGGCGGGTGAAGCGACTGTGGCTGTTGAAGCGCAGCCAGCTAAGGCTGTGCTGCCGTCTCTGGCGCCTGCCAAGGTAGAGCCGGGCAGCACCATGCGACGTTATCAGCAGGCTTATCCCATGGCGGTGTCTATTACCGGAGGGCTGGGGCTCAAGGGCTTCAGGCTCAATCTGGCGGTGGAAGCGGCCATGGGCTATGAGCAACTGGTGGAGCTGGCCCCACGTATCCGCGAAGCGGCTGGCGACAAGGCTTATGGGCCGCTGCACAGGGCTTTGTTTGGGGCCGAGGCGGAATAAGCATCCCGCATTTACCTAAAGAAAAAGCGGCTCGAAAGCCGCTTTTGTCATTGCAGAGTCTGTAGCTTAGACAGCCAGCAGTTCCACATCAAACTTCAGAGTCGCGTTGGGAGGAATCACGCCGCCTGCCCCGCGAGCGCCGTAGCCCAGCTCTGCAGGAATGATCAAGGTGCGCTGACCGCCCACCTTCATGCCTTGCACGCCCTGGTCCCATCCCTTTATGACCATGCCCGCACCCAATTGGAACTGGAAGGGGTCATTGCGGTCTTTGCTGGAATCAAACTTGGCGCCTTGCACGCCGTCTTTGTACAACCAGCCGGTGTAGTGCACGGTCACGCGTGCACCGCGTGTGGCTTCAGCGCCGTCGCCCACGACGGTGTCTTCGATTTGCAGCACGGGCGCAGCCTTGCTGCCCAGCAGTTCCACGTCAAACATCAGCGTGGCGTTAGGAGGAATCGCGCCGCCTGCGCCTTGGGCACCATAGCCAAGCGCTGCAGGAATGATCAAGGTGCGCTTGCCGCCCACCTTCATGCCCTGTACGCCTTCGTCCCAGCCGCGGATGACCATGCCATCGTCCAGTGTGAATTCAAAAGGCTCGCGGCGGTCTTTGCTGGAATCAAACTTGGCGCCTTGTACGCCGTCTTGGTACAACCAGCCTGTGTAATGCACTTTGACGTCAGCGCCGCTGGTGGCTTCGGCGCCTTCGCCGACCACGGTGTCTTCGTATTGCAGGCCAGAGGCGGTAGTGTTGAAAGCCATGATGGATTTCCTTTCAGCGCAAATCAGAAAAAGGCGATTGAAAAAGGGCCAGCCAAGCATGCTTGGGGCCCTCGAATGATATGAGAGCAGGCCGCAATAGCCTGCTCCCGGCCGCATTAGCGGCAAATTTTACTTCTTGGCGCGTGCTGCAACCCAGCGGTTGGCAAAGGCCTGCACATCAGACAGGCGCTTGAGCAGGTCCTGACCGGTCAGGGTCACTGTGTAGCCGTCGCTGCCGTGCTCCAGCAGGCCGCACTCTCGCAATTCCTTGATACGGGTGTTCAGGGTGTTCGGGGTGATGCCGCCGACGCTGTCTTGCAGCAGACGGAAGGTCTGGGGATGTCCATCCCGCAGAGCCCACAGCACGCGCAGCGCATAGCGGCATTCGAGCTTCTCGAACAGCTGGTTGATGGCGGCGTTTTCTTTGGAGCTCATGGACGCTTCTCCTTGCGCAATGATGTTGTCGAGCTGGGCGCACTTGGTGCGTACAGTGCCAAGTCTTAAAGACTATAGCGGTTAATTTATTTTGCTACAAGTTTAGTAGCTTCAAATCTGCAACTGCAACGCCTTGAGGCGATAACGTCACAAACTAGCCGCAAGTGTTGCAGGCCAGCCACGAATCAAGAGCCTAAATCCTGTTGCTTCAGGGTTTATAGCAATACAAGGAGAGCGGGGGCAGGCTTCAGGCAGATATGGCATGGTTTGCAGGCTGTGTTAGCGCTGGCTTATTGATTCGTGGATCCATAAATGCACTCAAGCCCTTTATTGATAAGCGCTGGCAGCTATGGAAATCATAGTTGTTCGGTTTTTGCAGCTGTTTGCTTGAGCTGCACCAGCACTTGCAGCAGACGATTGGCTGGTGTGGCAATGCCCAGCGCCTGCCCGCGTCGCACCACATAGCCGTTGAGATGGTCGATCTCCGTGGGCTTGGCGCGTGCCAGATCTTGCGCGGTGGAAGACAGCTGTTGCGGCATGGTGCGTGCAATCGCGGCGACTGCCTCGTCGATGTCGGCCGACAGCTGTACACCATCTGCCAAAGCCACGGCCTTGCATTCGCTGGCAATGTCTTGCATGACGGCAGGCACGCCATCCTGCGCCACCAGCCAGCCATAGGGCTGCTGGGTGAGGGCGGACAGTGCGTTGTACACGCAGTTGATGATGAGCTTTTGCCACAGCGCAGCCAGCACGCTGCCCGAAACCTGGGTGGGGATGTGCGCGGCGCTGAACTGCTGCGCAATGGCATCGCCTTGCGGGCAGGGCGCAATCACCAGTTCGCCTCTGCCGAAGTGGCGCACATGGCCCAGCCCGGCCATGGCGGTTGCCACATAGACCACGGCAGCGGCCACGGGCTGGTTGCCCAGCACCTGGCGCAGGCGCTGGTCGTTGTCCACGCCGTTTTGCAGGCTCAGTACCTGGGTGTGGCGGGCAAGGTGGGGTTTGATCTGCGCGGCTGCGGCTTCTGTGTCGGTGGATTTGACGCAGAACAACACCACATCAGCCTCTGAGACGGCATCGGCCGATGTGCTGGTGGCCAAAGGCACATGAATGTCTTCCGTGGCGGTCTGCAGCCTCAGGCCGTGCTCGTTAATGGCCTGCATATGGGATGCACGGCCAATCAGCGTGACGGAGTGGCCTGCGCGCGCCAGCAGGGCGCCAAAGTAGCAACCCACCGAGCCCGCGCCCATGACGGCGACGGACAGGGGGCTAGAGCGAGGGTTTTCAGAAGAGTTCATACGCTCAAGCATAGCGGGGGCTTAGCTCTTGAGCTTGAGCAGGTAGGTCATCAGCTGCGCAGTGGAGGTCTCGATCTCCATGAAGTCGTGCAGGGCCTTGCCGGTCATCCATGAGGCGTTCCAGTTGTTGCTGGCCAGACTCTGCTTCCAGCTGTCATGGTTGCTCGCAAATTCGATAGCAGCCAGCATTTGCTTGGCACGCTCTGGTACCACATTCTTGCCTGTCATCACGGTGCGCCAGTTGGACATCTCAGCATCCATGCCTTGATCGCGCATGGAAGGAATGCCGAACATGGCGCGGCGCGAAGAGACACCCAGCGCGCGCAGCTTGCCGCTTTGCAGTGCCTCGCGCAGTTCGCTATAGCCCGAAATCCCTACTTGCACCTGTTTTTGCAGCAGAGACTGCAGCACATCGTTGCCGCCAGCGAAGGGCTTGTACTGCAGCTGCTCGGCGTTGGCTTTGGAGACCCGGGCCAGCATGCCGGCATACATATGGTCCACACCACCGGCGGAGCCTCCTGCAATCATCACTGCGGGCAGGTTTTCACGCATGGCCTTGGCCAGATCCTTGGGGCTGCGGATGGGCGAATCGGCGGGCACGGCCACTACCAGATAGTCGCTGGTCATGCGTGCCAGAGTCTGGACCTGATTCAACTCGGCCGATGCCTTGTTTAGCGCCAGTGCGCCCACCATGACCATGCCGCCAATCAACAGGCTGTTGGGGTCGCTGCCGTAGCGCTTGGTGTAGTCGGAAAGGCCTATGGTGCCTCCCTTGCCGCCAATGTTTTCATAGACAACCCTGTCCACCATACCGCTGCTGGTCAGCGCCGCGCCCAGTGCACGGCCGGTCTGGTCCCAGCCGCCGCCGGGATTGGCGGGAATGACGATGCGCAGCTCGGTGCCCAGTCGCTGAGCCTGACTGGCTTGCGACAAAGGCGCGGCAAAAGCGGTACCGGCGAGCAATGCTGAGCTGTAGTGCAACCATTCACGGCGAGTGATGCTGTGGCTGGTGGCTTTGCTGAGCGCGGTTGAAGTGGTGTTGGCCATGTTGTATCTCCGTTATTTTTGGCTTGTCCATGGGCTTTGCGCGCAAGCAAAGACTTGCTGACCTGAGCGCAAATGAAAAAGCCCCGACCTAGGGCAGGTCGGGGCTTTGAGCAGTGAGGAACCAGCAGGCCGGTTCCATGCACAGACTTTACAGCGAGTCGATGAAGCTGCGCAGCTTATCGGAGCGCGAAGGGTGCTTCAACTTGCGCAACGCTTTGGCTTCGATCTGACGGATACGCTCACGTGTCACGTCAAACTGCTTGCCCACTTCTTCCAGCGTGTGGTCGGTGGACATTTCAATACCGAAGCGCATGCGCAGCACCTTGGCTTCGCGGGGTGTCAGGCCATCCAGGATGTCCTTGACCACGTCGCGCAGGCCGGCTTGCATCGCAGCGTCGATAGGCGCTGTGTTGTTGCCGTCTTCGATGAAGTCGCCCAGGTGAGAATCGTCGTCGTCGCCAATGGGGGTTTCCATCGAAATCGGCTCCTTGGCGATCTTCATGATCTTGCGGATCTTGTCCTCAGGAATTTCCATCTTGGCTGCCAGGATGGACGCATCGGGCTCGAAACCAAACTCTTGCAAGTGCTGGCGCGAGATGCGGTTCATCTTGTTGATGGTTTCGATCATGTGCACGGGGATACGGATCGTGCGGGCCTGATCAGCGATGGAGCGCGTGATAGCCTGACGAATCCACCAGGTGGCATAGGTCGAGAACTTGTAGCCGCGGCGGTATTCAAACTTGTCCACGGCCTTCATCAGGCCGATGTTGCCTTCCTGAATCAAGTCCAGGAACTGCAGACCACGGTTGGTGTACTTCTTGGCGATGGAGATCACGAGACGCAAGTTGGCCTCGATCATTTCCTTTTTAGCGAAACGGCTGGCACGCTCGCCATTGTTCATGCGCTTGTTGATGCTTTTCAGCTCATCCAGAGGCACGACCACGCGGGCTTGCAAGTCGATCAGGTTCTGCTGCAGCTCTTGCACGGGCGGAATATTGCGTTCCAGCACGGCGCTGTAGGGCTTGCCTGCGGCGACTTGCTTGATAACCCATTCCTTGTTCAGCAGGTTGGGCGGGAAGTCCTTGATGAACTGTTCCTGCGACATGCCGCACTTGTCCACGATGATCTTGCGCAGCTCGCGTTCCTTCTTGCGCACGTCATCTACCTGAGCGCGCACCAGATCGCACAGCTTCTCAATGGTCTTGGCCGTGAAGCGGATGGTCATCAGCTGTTCGGTGATGGCCTTCTGCACCTTCATGTATGCCTCAGTGCCGTAGCCTTCCTTGTCATACACCTTGTGCATCTTGTCGAACTGCTCGCGCATGTTGTCAAAGCGGGTCAGCGCTTCGTTTTTCAACTCTTCGAGCTTCTTGGTCAGGGCCTTGGAGCCGCCCTTGCCGTCGTCGTCGTCCTCTTCGTCGTATTCGTCGAAGTCTTCTTCGGCCACGTAGTCATCGTTTTCGTTCGCGTTGACGAAGCCGTCCACCACGGTGGTGATGACAACCTTGCCTTCGCGAATTTCCTCAGACATGTTGAGGATCTCGGCGATGGTGGCAGGGGAAGCCGAGATGGCTTCCATCATGTCCATCAGGCCGCCTTCAATGCGCTTGGCAATTTCAATTTCGCCTTCACGCGTCAGCAGCTCAACCGTACCCATTTCACGCATGTACATGCGAACAGGGTCGGTTGTGCGGCCGAATTCCGAGTCCACGGTGGAGAGCGCGGCTTCGGCAGCTTCTTCGGCTTCTTCTTCAGTAGCGGCGGACTGCCCAGTGTTGTTCAGCAGCAGGGTTTCGGCGTCGGGCGTCTGCTCGTACACCGCCACACCCATGTCGTTCAACATGGAGACCACGACTTCCAGCGTTTCGGCATCGACCAGCTTGTCGGGCAAGTGGTCGTTGATTTCAGCGTGAGTCAGGTAGCCGCGGGTCTTGCCCAGCTTGATCAGCATCTTCAGACGCTGACGGCGGGTGTTCAATTCGTCTTCAGTCAGAACGGTTTCGTCCAGACCGAATTCCTTCATCAAGGCGCGTTCCTTCGCCTTGCTGATCTTCATGCGCAGAGGCTTGACCTTTTCGGCAGGAGCGGCGGCGGCACCGGTTGCCACTTCCTCTTCGACTTCACCTTCCAGGTCGCTGTCGATATCCGACAGGTCTGCATCATCCATGCCTTCGTCGGCTTCCTTGGCCTTGGGCTTGCGGCCGCGCTTGGCAGGGGCTTTGTCAGCGTCAGCGCTGGCGGCAGGAGCCTTGACAGCTGCAGTCTTCTTGGCTGCAGGCGCTTTTTTGGCGACAGTCTTCTTGGCTGCGGCCGGGGCGGCAGCGGTGTCGTCATCTTCGGCCTTCTTGCGGCCGCGCTTGGGAGTTGCCTGTGCCAGCAGCGCATCGGCCATGGCTTTGAGTTCGGCTTGTGACTTGGTAACCACGGTGGTGTCTTTCTTTGCATCGGCCGCAGCTGCGGCACTCTTCTTCACTGCAGGCTTGCTGGCGCTGGCCTTGATGGGCACTGCTGTGGAAGCAGAAGTTTTAGAGGTCTTGGGCTTCGCGGAAGCTGCTGGGGCCTGCTTGGACTTCTCGGACTTTGAAACGGGCATGAACACCTCTCGGGTACGAACACACACAAACACACAAAGGAAAACGAAATTTGCAAACAAGCGCCACACATGCTGGCGCACGAACTGGTTTAACCAATCCGCTGGAAGCCGAAGACTCCCGGGCAAGATGTTGGGGCGATCATTTGGTATGCAATCCTTGCGAATATTGGGCCATGCAGTTGCTGCAATCTCGTGATTTCTTCACGGAGCCCGGGTCGGAGGTGTTGCTGTCGCTCTTGCCGATAGATATTTAGATTATACCTTTTAATCAGATGTCAAGAGGTAGTGCTAATAATTACAGATAATTTTTTTCGGCGCTCCTGAAATTCGATATATCGCCTTGCTGCGGTTGGGTCAGTAGCTATCTCTTTGAGAGCTTTGCCTTCTTCGCGCTTGAGGTGATCTACCAAAATCAGGTTCAAAGTGCCGCGCAACTCCTTGCGCAATTCATCGACTTCGCCTTCGGGCTGGGCATGTGCACCGTTCATTAATTTGCTGGCCAGCGGCTCGCACGCAGCGCCTTGCAATTGCTCGCGCAGCAAGGCCCAGGAGCGTGGGCCGGATTCGGTGAACTGCGCCTCCAGCCAGCGAAATAGCTGAGCGTGGCTTTCATTGCAGCGAGCCAGCGCATCGAAGTCCTCATGGGTCATTTCTTCCATGAACTCCATATGGCACATCAGCAGGCGCGCAGCCTGATCTTCACGGCTGACGGGTGTGGGGCGCGGCCCCAGTTGTGGCGGGTTCCAGTCCTCGCCTTTTTTGCCCCAGGGCTTGCGTGGGCGGCCAAACTCCTTACGGCCAGCCCAGTTGCCGCCGCTGCTTTGCTGCTGATACGCGTGTTGAGCGGGTGCGCTGGGCTCGGCCCAGTCAGGGGCGTTGTCCCAGTTGCTGGGCGGGGCATCCCATTCTGGGGCTTGTTGATGCGGGTGGGCGGCAGGCGCACGGCGGGCAATAGGGGCGGTACGCGCCGTTTCTTGGGCCCAGATGTCGGTGAGGTCTTGTGAATTCAGCTGTGCCAGCGCTGCAATTTCAGACAGCAGCTGACGCTTGAGCGCGCCATCGGGTAGCAGCGACCACAGCGGTCTGGCGTTGCTGGCCATACGTGCGCGGCCTTCGGTCTGGCCGAGATCACAGCCTTCACTGGCAGCTTCAATAAGGAAGCGGCTTAGCGGTGTCGCATCCCCCACATAGCGGGCAAACGCATCGGTGCCGAACTCGCGAATAAAGGTGTCCGGGTCATGCTCGGACGGCAAGAACAAAAATTTGATGGAGCGTGTGTCTGTGGCCAGCGGCAGGGCGGCATCCAGCGCCTTGCGGGCGGCGCGACGGCCGGCACCATCGCCGTCGAAGCTGAAGACCACTGCCTCGGTAAACCGAAACAGCTTTTGCAGATGCTCGGGCGTGCAGGCGGTGCCCAGCGTGGCCACGGCGTTGGCAAAGCCCAGCTGTGCCAGGGCCACCACGTCCATATAGCCTTCGGTGACCAGGGCGTAGCCCATGTCGCGTAGGGCGGTGCGGGCTTCGAACAGACCATACAGCTCGCGGCCTTTGTGGAAGATCGGTGTTTCGGGGGAGTTCAGGTATTTGGGCTTTTCGTCGCCAAACACACGCCCGCCAAAGCCTATGCATTCGCCTTTGACATTGCGAATGGGGAACATGAGCCGGTCGCGAAAACGGTCATAGCGGCGGTTGTCTTCCTCGCTAACGATGACCAGACCTGCTTCTTCAAGCTGCGGGCTGTCATATTCGGGGAAAACGCTGGCCAGCCCATGCCAGCCTGCTGGCGCGTAGCCCAGACCAAAGCGTTTGGAGACCTCACCCGACACGCCGCGCTTCTTTAAATACTCAATCGCCTTGGGCGTGCCCCTGAGATGCTTGCAATACGACTCGCCCGCTTTTTCCAGCAGGTCGCTCAGGCTCTCGGCCTTTTGCTTTTGCTGGGCTTGGCGCTGGCGCTCGGCGGGGCTGATGTCGTCTTGCGGCACTTGCAGGCCGCACTGGTTGGCAAGCTCCTGCACGGCTTCCACAAAGCCCATGCCGGCATGTTCCATCAGGAAGCCTATGGCGTTGCCGTTCTTGCCGCAGCCAAAGCAGTGAAAAAACTGTTTGCTGGGGCTGACGGTGAACGAGGGCGACTTCTCTCCATGGAACGGGCATAGGCCCATGAAATTGGCGCCGCCCTTTTTGAGTTGCACATAGCGGCCCACGATATCGACCACGTCGACGCGGGAGAGCAACTCTTGAATAAATGATTGGGGAATGGACACCCCCGTATTCTGCCTTTTCGGCAATCGCCGAGAGCGAAAGAGGAATGCAGAGCATGCGATGAGCGGGCAAAAAAAAGCCTGCACCAACAGGTGCAGGCTCAGGTCTCCAGATGCCCGGTCATTGCCGGGCGCTCCTCTAAATGTCTCCTCCGCCTCACAGCTTTGAGTCTCCAGAACGGGTTCCATGCGGGGAAGGAATTCCGGTCTTGCCTGCCAGTGCTGGCAGCCATCATCTCAAAACATGCGCGAATTCTAAAAGCGATTTGAAGCCTTTGCGCTTGATGGGTCAGATAAATGATGTCTTATAGATGACTGATGCTGAGAGTCAAAAAATCAGGCAGCAATGCATCGCTGATTAAATTTTTAGTGCATTGATTTTTAAGGTGTTTATTGAATTTCAGAAGATGTTGAAACTTCTGTCTGAATTAATAACCTTTGATAATTCTGAGGATTTTTTGTGCCGACGGTGGGGCTGCCTTGGCAGATTTTGCGTCCGGGTCTGCTGGCTACGGCTCAAAACAGGCCAGTGCCGCGCTGGGTTGTAAGCTGGGTGCAGAGCTAGCTGGGGTACAAAACGCTCAGGAGACAAAAACATGACAAGCCATATCACCAGTCATTACGACCTGAACCTCGCCCCCACAAGCGCTAACTATGCCGCGCAGACGCCTTTGAGCTTTATCGCTCGAACGGCCGAGGTCTACCCCGAGCGCCTTGCCATTGTTCATGGTGATTTGCGCCAGAACTGGGGCCAGACCTATGCGCGCTGCAGGCAGCTGGCCAGCAGTCTGCAAAAAATAGGCATAGGCAAGAACGACACCGTGGCCGTCATGCTGCCCAACACTCCGCCGATGGTGGAGGCCCACTTTGGCGTGCCCATGTCTGGCGCCGTGCTCAATACGCTCAACACCCGGCTGGATGCCGAGACGCTGGCCTTCATGCTTGACCACGGGGAAGCCAAGGTGTTGGTTGTTGACCCTGAATTCACCGGGCTGATTGCCAAGGCGCTGAAGCTGCGCAAGAGTGCGGAGCCTCTTTATGTAATTCAGGTTGACGACGCTATGTATGGCGATGCGGCAGAGCAAGTGGGCAGCATCGATTACGAAAGTTTTGTGGCCCAGGGCGATGCCGGTTTTGACTGGCAGATGCCCGGCGATGAGTGGGATGCGATTGCGTTGAACTACACCAGCGGCACTACTGGCAACCCCAAGGGTGTGGTCTACCACCATCGCGGCGCGCACAACAATGCCATCAGCAATGTGCTGGAGTGGGATATGCCCAAGCACGCCGTCTATTTATGGACGCTGCCCATGTTTCACTGCAATGGCTGGTGCTTTCCGTGGACGGTGGCGGCACGCGCGGCGGTGAATGTCTGCTTGCGCCGGGTTGAACCGCAGGCGGTGTTTGATGCCATTCGCAACCATGGCGTGACCCATTACTGCGGCGCACCCATTGTTCATGGCCTGCTGGTCAACGCGCCAGCTGCCATGAAAGAAGGCGTGCCCGCGGGCATCAAGGCCATGGTGGCGGGCGCTGCGCCACCGGCCTCTATGATTGAGGGGATGGAGGCCATGGGTTTTGATATCACCCATGTTTATGGCTTGACCGAAACCTATGGCCCTGCAACCGTCTGCGCCAAGCATGAGAGCTGGAACGTGCTGGACATTGGCGAGCGCGCCCGCCTCAACTCGCGCCAGGGCGTGCGTTACCACCTGCAGCGCTCTGCCGCCGTGCTGGACCCCGAAACGATGCAGCCTGTGCCGCATGACGGCCAGACCATGGGCGAGATCATGTTCCAGGGCAATATCGCCATGAAGGGTTACTTGAAGAACCCGCAGGCCACGGCTGAAGCCTTCCGGGGCGGCTGGTTCCATAGCGGCGACTTGGCTGTGCAGCACCCTGATGGCTATATACAGATTAAGGACCGTAGCAAGGACATCATCATCTCGGGTGGCGAGAACATTTCGTCGATTGAGGTGGAAGACGTGCTGTACCGTCACCCCGCCGTGCTGGCCGCTGCCGTGGTGGCTAAGCCAGACCCGAAATGGGGTGAGACGCCTTGCGCCTTTGTGGAGCTGAAGGCGGGCGCTGAAACCACGGCAGAAGATATTGTTGCCCACTGCAAAAAGCATCTGGCCGGCTACAAGGTGCCGCGTGCCGTGGTGTTTGGTGAGCTGCCCAAGACCAGCACCGGCAAGATTCAGAAGTTTGAGTTGCGCAAGCAGGTGGGTTCGGCTTCGGCGATCTCGATTTAAGCCACACACGCCAGAAAAAAGCCCGGTGCGCAATGCATCGGGCTCTTCATTGGGCTTTTTTTACTCAGAGAAGCTTTTTAAATTTGATAGCTGCTTACGCCTTTTATTTGTAGAGTTTCAATCTTTTTATTCCTGAACTCTATGAATATCAAGCGCTGCAAGCTCTCAAAAAAGTAGCGATAAAAGTAGCGATTCAAGCCAGCTCGGGTGGTATACGTTGCCAGCCTTCAGGCGTTACACGCAGTACCTCGGCGCGATGCTGCGTTGCATCAATGTGCCAGTCGCTCAGCACAATTCGCCATTGATCTTGCCCTAGTGCATGGTCTGCGGGCTGATGGGTGTGACCGTGAATCAGCCAAGGCGCTTGCGCAGCCTGCATCCAGGTGGCGACCATTTGCGCGTCGGCATCGGCATAAGGTGCGCCGCTTTGTTTGCGCTGCTCGCTCTCTGTACGGGCCGATTTGCCAATGGAACGGCGCACGGCCAGCGGCTGGGCCAGCAACTGCTGCTGCCAGGCTGGCCTGCGCGATACGGCGCGAAACTGCTGGTACTCCACATCATCCAGACACAGCGCATCGCCATGGCTGAGCAAGATGCTGGGGCCAGCCCAGTGCAGCACCGTAGGCTCGGTCAAGCCCGTCATGCCACTGCGCTTGATAAATTCTTCACCCGCCAGAAAGTCGCGGTTGCCCACCAAGAAGAATAAGGGGCGTTTTTGCGCTGCCTCGCGCAGCAGTTCCGCGCATTCGGCTTCAAAGCTACCGGGCTCATCCAATGCATCGTCGCCCACCCAGACTTCAAACAGGTCGCCCAGCATGAAGATGGCATCTGCCGAGCTGTGCGCCAGATAGTCGCGCCAGGCCTGCACGGTCTGCGGCTCGGAAGGCTGTAGGTGCAGATCGGAAATGAAGTCGATAGCTCGCCACTCGGGCGCGCCTTGCAGTTGCGCCATCTGAGGTGCAGTCGTGCGGGGATCTGAAGAGTCAGTCATGAGAGGATGGTACGCAGCCTGAAAACAATAACGGCCTCGTGCGAGAGACGGCAAGCAAGGGCCGCCCCGCAGCGAGGCCGTCGTCCCCCTCCCGCGTAGCGAGAGAGGGGGAAGGCGCGGTAGCGCCTCAGGGGGAGCGATTAGATCGCCACAGCCTTGTCGATCACCACGGCGTCAAAAGGCACGTCGTCGTGGAAGCCCTTGCGCGAAGTGCGAACCTTCTTGATGGCTTCAACCACTTCTTCACCCTTGACCACCTTGCCGAACACAGCGTAGCCCCAGCCTTGGCCGTTGGGGGCGGTGTGGTTCAGGAAAGCGTTGTCCACGGTGTTGATGAAGAACTGAGCAGTGGCGCTGTGTGGGTCGCTGGTGCGAGCCATGGCGATGGTGTACTTGTCGTTCTTCAGGCCGTTCTTGGCTTCGTTCTCGATAGGAGCGTCGCTGTCCTTTTGCTTCATGTCAGCAGTGAAACCGCCGCCTTGGATCATGAAGTTCTTGATCACGCGGTGGAACACGGTGCCGTCGTAGAAGCCCTTGTTCACGTAACCCAGGAAGTTCTCGGTGGACTTGGGAGCGTTCACAGCGTCCAGTTCCAGGGTGATCACGCCTTGAGTAGCGGTTTCAGCCACGTTGATGGTGATGTGCAGTTCAACTTGAGGATTGCTCATGTCTGTCTTTCTTGAGGATTGAGAGGGAGAGGCTGGCGCTGGCACCTGAATGCAGCGCAGCCCTTGCAGGCTTATTTGATTTCGGTGGCCGAAAGGATTGTCACCGCCGTCACGGGCACATTCTGGTGCATGCCGCGGTTGCCCGTAGCCACGGCACGGATTTTGTCCACTACCTCCATGCCCTTGGTGACCTTACCGAACACGGTGTAGCCGTGGCCGTCAGGCTTTGGTGCGTTGAGCATGTCGTTATTCACCAGGTTGATGAAGAACTGGGAGGTAGCTGAATTGGGGTTGCCGGTGCGCGCCATGGCGATGGTGCCGCGGTCGTTTTTCAGGCCATTGCTGGCTTCCAGTGGAATCGGGGCGCGGGTGGGCTTTTCGCTCAGGTTGGCGTCCATGCCGCCGCCCTGAATCATGAAGCCATCAATCACGCGGTGAAACACCGTGCCGTCGTAGTGCTTGTCGCGCACATATTGCAGAAAGTTGGCCGCGCTCTTGGGTGCTTTGGCATCGTTCAGTTCCACCACAATGTCGCCCATGCTGGTCTTAATCTGCACCTTGGACTGGGCTTGCGCGAAGCTGGGAGCTGCAAAAACAGTAGCTGTCAGCGCAATAGAGGCAAGGGCTTTAAGGCTTTTTCGACGAAAATTCAGCATGTCATATTCCTGATGTGAGTACGCCTTGGCCTCAAGCCGCTGTGTCGCGGTCTCTGAGTTCAGGCTGTATGGGAGCTGAGGGCGCAGACCCACTTCACAAGAGGCGGGTCGCTTTTTGAGGGAGCTGATGAAGACCCGGTTTAGCGTTGAGCCGGCTGCGTGGGCTGGGCTGCTGCAGGTCCAGCTGCTGGTGCAGCGACAGACGCCGCAGGCTGCAACATATCCTTGAGCTGCTTGAGCTTGGGGTTCAAGGCTGCAGGGCGGCCGCCCTTGGCCAGAGACTGCGCATAGGACTGGTAGGCGAGACGGGCGTAGATGTCGCCCAGATTCTCATGTGCCACGGCGTAATTTGGGTTGTTGCGCACAGCGGCCTCAAGGGCGGAACGGGCGCGATCCAGATCCCCCTGGCGTGCATAGATCACGGCCAAATTGTTATAGGGCTCGGGCAGTTCTGGGTAGTCCTCGGTGAGTAGTCGGAAGGCGGTGATGGCGTCTTCGGTCTTGCCATCATTGGTCAGCGCAATGCCGCGCAAAAAACGCATCTGCGGGTCACGCGCATTCTTGGCTAGATAGGTGTCGGCTTTTTGCAGCGCCTGTTGCGTCTTGCCGCTCTTGAGCAACTGGGCAACATCCGAATAATCATCGGCGTAGGCGCTGCCGGCGGTGAGCATGACGGCCACAACGGCCATACGCGCTGCGGTACTTAACAAGTTGCGTACAGGCATGTAGGTGCTTTCAGTGCGCCGCAAGAACTGCCCTGCGGCGGGAGCTTATACTGACGGGAATTGTAGCTGAGGGGTGCGCAGCGCTTAGGCGTCTGACCAGGCAGGGATGTGTCTGGATGCTAGTGCGCATTTTTCAGTCTCAGGGTATGGCAGGCACGGTTGATGCAAAGCAGCATGCCGGTCCGCTGATCGCCACCCTCTCTCCCTAATTCAAGATTCATGAGTTTGCGTATCTACAACACGCTGTCGCGTGCATTGGAATCGTTTTCGCCGATCGAGCCGGGCCATGTGCGCATGTACGTCTGCGGCATGACGGTGTACGACCTCTGCCACCTGGGCCATGCGCGCTCCATGGTGGCATTTGACGTGGTGCAGCGCTGGCTACGTGCCACCGGCTACCAAGTGACCTATGTGCGCAACATCACCGATATTGATGACAAGATCATCAAGCGCGCGGTGGAAAACGGCGAAACCATCCGCAGCCTGACCGATCGCATGATCGACGCGCTGCATCAGGATGCCGATGCGCTGGGCATTGAACGCCCCACGCTGGAGCCACGCGCCACCGAATACGTGCCGCAGATGCTGAGCATGATTGGCACTCTGCAGACCAAGGGTCTGGCCTATCAGGCGGGTAATGGTGATGTGAACTACGCCGTGCGCAAGTTCCCCGGCTACGGCAAGTTGTCTGGCAAGTCGCTGGACGAATTGAACGCGGGTGAGCGCGTGGCAGTGGCTGACGGCAAGCATGATCCGCTGGACTTTGTGCTGTGGAAATCCGCCAAGGCCGATGAGCCTGCGGATGTGAAATGGCAAAGCCAATTTGGTGAAGGTCGCCCCGGCTGGCACATTGAGTGCTCGGCCATGGGCTGCGAGTTGCTGGGCGAGAGCTTTGACATTCATGGCGGCGGTGCTGACCTGCAGTTCCCCCATCACGAAAACGAAATTGCCCAGAGCGAAGGCGCTACCGGCAAGCCGTTTGCCCAGACATGGATGCACAACGGCTTCATCAACGTGGACAACGAAAAGATGTCCAAGTCGCTGGGTAACTTCTTCACGATCCGTGATGTGCTCAAAGAGTACGACGCTGAAACCATTCGTTTCTTCGTCGTGCGCAGCCATTACCGCAGCCCGCTGAACTACTCCAACGTGCACCTTGATGATGCGCGTGTGGCTCTCAAGCGCCTCTATACTGCTCTGGACTTGGTAGCCGCCGCTGCCGTGCAGGTGGACTGGAGTAATCCTTACGCCGCCCGCTTCAAGGCTGCGATGGATGAGGACTTTGGTACGCCCGAGGCGGTGGCCGTGCTGTTTGAGCTGGCTGCTGAAGTCAACCGCAACAAGTCGCCTGAAGTGGCTGGCTTGCTCAAGGCGCTGGGTGCAAGCCTGGGTCTGCTGCAGGGCGAGCCTCAGAAGTTTTTGCAGGCTGGCGCTGAAGGCGTGGATGCTGCTGCCATTGAGGCGCAGATTGCCGCCCGTGCTGCCGCCAAGGCTGACAAGAACTGGGCCGAGGCCGATCGCATCCGCAAGGAACTGCTGGGGCAGGGCATTGTCCTTAAGGACTCTGCCGCTGGTACGACCTGGGAAGCTGCGGCTAAGGGTTAAGGCTTCATGCAAATTTTCAATAACACTGTGCGCAGTGCGAAAGGCCGTGCATGAGTGCGGTCAAGCATCTGGACACCATGGATTTTGAGCAGCTGCCTCTGGTGGCTGATCTGCCTGTGCCCATGGGTCCGGCAGCGCCGCTGCCTGTGGCTCCTTTAGGCTCTGCTGGGGCTGCATCGCTTGCTGAGACTGCGGTGTCAGCTAGCAAAACGGAAGCATATCCCAAGGCTGCACCCAGTCCCAAAGCGCCTGCGCCTAAGATCAATCTGGCTTTGCCTGAAGGTGTGCCTGCCTACTGGGAAGACGCCTGCCGCCAGCTCATGCGCCGTGATCGCGTGCTCAAGCGCCTGATTCCGCAGCTCAGCAGCCAGGCGCTGCTGCCTAGTGGTTCGGGATTTGGGCAAGGGCAGGGTCAAGATCAGGCTTTTGCCACGCTGGCTCGCTCCATCGTGGGTCAGCAGATTTCTGCCAAATCTGCCAAGACGCTGTGGAACAAGTTTGCCAAGCTGCTCATTGAGATGCAGCCTGAGCAGGTGCTCAAGCTCAAGGTGGACGATATGCGCGGGGCTGGCTTGTCGGCACGCAAGGTGGACTATCTGGTCGATCTGGCGCTGCACTTCACGGAAAACCGCCTGCGCATGGATGAGTGGCCTGAGATGGGTGATGACGAAATCATTGCCGAGCTCATGTCTATTCGCGGTCTCAGTCGCTGGACGGCTGAGAATTTTCTGATTTACTACCTGGCGCGGCCCAATGTGCTGGCGCTGGATGATGCCGGATTGATTCAGGGCATCTCACTTAATTATTTTTCGGGTGATCCTGTCAGTCGCAGTGACGCCCGTGAGGTCGCCGAGGCTTGGAAGCCGTGGTGTACGGTTGCAACTTGGTATATTTGGCGCTCGCTCGAAGCGCAGCCTGTGGCTTGATGACATCTACCACTGGCCGATTGCAAGAGTTGCAACAGGCTGGCACAAGGAGAAATACGTTGGCGAAAAAGAACTTTCTGGATTTTGAGCAGCCCATTGCAGAACTCGAATCCAAAATCGAAGAACTGCGTTATGTGCAGACTGAAAGCGCAGTCGATATCTCGGAAGAGATTGATCAGCTCAGCAAAAAAAGCCTGCAGCTGACTAAGGATATCTACAGTGATCTGACCCCTTGGCAGATCACCAAGATTGCCCGTCATACCGAGCGTCCCTACACGCTTGACTATGTGCGTGAGTGCTTTACTGACTTTGTCGAAATGCACGGTGATCGCCATTTTGCGGACGATCAGTCCATCATCGGTGGTCTGGCCCGTTTCAACGGCCAGCCCTGCATGGTGATTGGTCATCAAAAAGGCCGTGATACCAAAGAGCGCACTCTGCGCAACTTTGGCATGACGCGCCCTGAGGGCTATCGCAAGTCTCTGCGCCTGATGAAGACGGCAGAGAAGTTCAAGCTGCCCGTGTTCACTTTTGTGGATACGCCCGGTGCCTTCCCTGGTATCGACGCTGAAGAGCGTGGTCAGTCCGAAGCCATTGGCCGCAACATCTATGAGATGGCTCAGCTGCAAACCCCCATCATCACCACCATCATTGGTGAAGGTGGCTCGGGCGGTGCACTGGCTATTGCCGTGGCTGATCAGGTGCTGATGCTGCAGTACTCCGTGTACTCTGTGATCAGTCCCGAAGGCTGTGCTTCCATTCTGTGGAAAACGGGTGAAAAGGCCCAAGAAGCGGCAGACGCCATGGGCATCACCGCCCATCGCCTGAAAGCGCTGGGTCTGGTTGACAAGATCGTCAACGAACCCGTCGGTGGCGCTCACCGCGATACCAAGCAAATGGGCGCTTTCCTCAAGCGTGCGCTGGGCGATGCTCTGCGTCAGCTGTCGGATCTGAAGCCCAAGGAGCTGCAAGATCGCCGCTACGAGCGTATTCAGAGCTACGGCAAGTTCTCTGATACCAAGGCGGACAACAGCTAAGCTAGCGCTAAAGCATCTGCTTGGCTGGCGCTTGCGCACAATGGCTCCTTCGGGAGCCATTTGTTTTTGCGGCTGGCTAAGCAGGGTTTTGAGTGAAATAAGCCTCTAGCCCTTATACAGAAAGCGCTAGCTGCGATTGAAGTATGAATCTGGAGTCTATTTGCAATGCAAACCAAGTCCGATGCTGACTTGCTGAATGCCTCGGCTGCGTTGGTAGATGCTGCCGTGGCCGCTTTTAATCCACCTTTGCCGCTGGCGGTGGCTTTCAGTGGTGGAGCAGATTCGTGCGCTTTGCTTCTGGCCTGCCATGCGCGCTGGCCGGGGCAGGTGAGGGCGATTCACGTCCATCACGGCTTGCAGGCGGCGGCAGATGATTTTCAGAAGCACTGTGAGCAACTGTGTGCGCGGCACGGCATTGCGCTCAAAGTCTGCGCTATTGATGCGCGAAATGCCCAAGGTCAAAGCCCGGAAGATGCGGCTCGCCAAGGCCGGTACGAAGCCTTGATTGGTGCTGCGGAGCAAGACTGGTCAAGTGCCGATGCCGTGGCGCTGGAGCCTGTGCGCTCTCTGGCTTTGGCGCAGCATGCGGATGATCAGGTCGAGACTTTGTTGCTGGCGCTGTCACGCGGTGCCGGGGTGGCTGGTTTGGCGGCTATGCCTTCGCATTGGCAACGGGCGCAGCTTGAATGGTTTCGCCCTTTGCTGGCTGTGCCCGGGCAGGTGCTAAGAGACTGGCTGCGTCTGCGGGGTGTGAGCTGGGTGGAGGATCCCACTAATACTGATCAGGCTTACACGCGCAATCGCATACGGGCGCAGTTGCTGCCGGTGCTGGAGCAAGTCTTTCCACAATTTCGCAGCACCTTTGCCCGCAGTAGCGCCCATTGTGCGCAGGCGTCTGAATTGCTGGATGAGCAGGCAGCGGTTGATTTGCAGATAGTGGGCACCCCGCCGCATATCAAGGCATTGCAGACTTTAACTACGGTGCGGCTGGGCAATGTGCTGCGCTTCTGGCTGCGCTCTATTTATGGCACAACGCCTACGGCAGCCCAGCTTTCACAGCTCATGCAACAGATCAGTGTTTGTACTACGCGAGGGCACCGCATCCATATCAAGGTGGGACGCGGTTTTGTCGAGCGCCGGGGGCTAACTCTCGATTGGTACAATTCCTAGGTTTTGGTCTTTCTACTTGCACGAAAACCGCCGGCGCGCCAAAACCTTTGTGACCTGCGCCGTGGCAGCTGTTTCGTCACCCTTTAGTATCCAATGGCACTGATCGTTCATAAATACGGCGGCACCTCGATGGGCTCGACAGAGCGCATCCGTAATGTCGCCAAGCGCGTGGCCAAGTGGGCTCGGGCAGGCCACCAGATGGTGGTTGTGCCCAGCGCCATGAGTGGCGAAACCAATCGCTTGCTGGGTCTGGCCAGCGAACTGGCTCCCAGTCACGCTAAGAATTCGTACTACCGTGAGCTCGATATGCTGGCCTCCACCGGCGAGCAGGCATCGTCGGCGCTGCTGGCAATTGCTCTGCAGGGCGAAGGCGTCGAGTCCGTCAGCTACGCTGGCTGGCAAGTGCCTGTGCGCACGGATAGCAGCTTCACCAAGGCTCGCATTGAATCCATTGATGACAAGCGTGTGCGCGCTGATCTGGATGCAGGTCGAGTCGTGATCGTGACGGGCTTTCAGGGTATTGACCCCGAAGGTAACATCACGACACTGGGACGCGGCGGCTCTGATACATCGGCTGTGGCTGTGGCTGCGGCGCTGAAGGCAGCCGAAGTGCTGATCTACACCGATGTGGATGGTGTCTACACCACCGACCCCCGTGTGGTGTCTGCGGCCAAGCGCCTGGGTACCGTGAGCTTTGAGGAAATGCTGGAAATGGCAAGCCTGGGCTCCAAGGTGCTGCAGATCCGCTCGGTGGAGTTTGCTGGTAAGTACAAAGTGCCTATGCGCGTGCTTTCCAGCTTCACCCCCTGGGATATCGATCTGGAAGAAGAAGCCAAGTCCGGCACCCTGATTACTTTTGAGGAAGACGAGAAAATGGAAAAGGCTGTCGTATCCGGCATCGCGTTTAACCGCGGTGAAGCCAAGATCTCTGTGCTGGGCGTGCCCGACACCCCCGGCATCGCTGCTGGCATCCTGGGTCCTGTGGCTGATGCCAACATTGAAGTCGATGTGATCATTCAGAACATCTCCAAGGATGGCAAGACTGACTTCAGCTTCACCGTCAGCCAAGGCGACTACCAGCGTGCACTAGAACTGCTGAGCGAAACCGTCGCTCCTTCGCTGGGTGCCTCCGAAGTGGTGGGTAATCCCAACATCGCCAAGGTCAGCATCGTCGGTATCGGCATGCGCAGCCACGTGGGTGTTGCTTCCACGATGTTCCGTACTCTGAGCAAGGAAGGTGTGAACATTCAGATGATCTCTACTTCCGAAATCAAGACCTCGGTCGTGATCGACGAGAAGTACCTGGAACTGGCCGTGCGCTCCCTGCACACAGCCTTTGGTTTGGATAAAAGCGAATAATTTTCGCAACTTTCCAAAAACGCTTTAAAAAGCTGCTTACAATAGCGACATACTGGAAACGTGACCGAGTGGCCGAAGGTGCTCCCCTGCTAAGGGAGTATGGGGTGTAGAGCCTCATCGAGGGTTCGAATCCCTCCGTTTCCGCCAAATCAAAGAAAAAGCCGAAAGGCTTTTTCTTTTTGTTAGGATCCTTCGGGTGCTAACAAAAAGTTTCAAAAATCTTTGATTTGATTGCTGAAAACAGTGCTAAAATCTAAGGCTTCGCTGATCACAGCAAGCAACGAAATTCAAAAGTGGTTCTGCCGGTTTTGAGTTCTCGGTTCCTTAAAAAAATACAGCCGATAAGCGTGGGCGTTTGATGGCAAGCAGCCAGTTCTTCGGAACAAAACTCTTCGGAGTATCAAGCGCTCACAAAAACAGTAATTATTGAAGAATTTATTCTTCTTGATTCCGTCAAGTGAGTGAGCAGTCGAAAGACTTTAAATTCAAGATCGAACTATAGAGTTTGATCCTGGCTCAGATTGAACGCTGGCGGCATGCTTTACACATGCAAGTCGAACGGTAACAGGTCTTCGGATGCTGACGAGTGGCGAACGGGTGAGTAATACATCGGAACGTGCCTAGTAGTGGGGGATAACTACTCGAAAGAGTAGCTAATACCGCATGAGATCTACGGATGAAAGCAGGGGATCGCAAGACCTTGTGCTACTAGAGCGGCTGATGGCAGATTAGGTAGTTGGTGGGGTAAAGGCTCACCAAGCCAACGATCTGTAGCTGGTCTGAGAGGACGACCAGCCACACTGGAACTGAGACACGGTCCAGACTCCTACGGGAGGCAGCAGTGGGGAATTTTGGACAATGGGCGAAAGCCTGATCCAGCAATGCCGCGTGCAGGATGAAGGCCCTCGGGTTGTAAACTGCTTTTGTACGGAACGAAAAGCTCTGGGCTAATATCCCGGAGTCATGACGGTACCGTAAGAATAAGCACCGGCTAACTACGTGCCAGCAGCCGCGGTAATACGTAGGGTGCAAGCGTTAATCGGAATTACTGGGCGTAAAGCGTGCGCAGGCGGTTATGTAAGACAGAGGTGAAATCCCCGGGCTCAACCTGGGAACGGCCTTTGTGACTGCATGGCTAGAGTACGGTAGAGGGGGATGGAATTCCGCGTGTAGCAGTGAAATGCGTAGATATGCGGAGGAACACCGATGGCGAAGGCAATCCCCTGGACCTGTACTGACGCTCATGCACGAAAGCGTGGGGAGCAAACAGGATTAGATACCCTGGTAGTCCACGCCCTAAACGATGTCAACTGGTTGTTGGGTCTTAACTGACTCAGTAACGAAGCTAACGCGTGAAGTTGACCGCCTGGGGAGTACGGCCGCAAGGTTGAAACTCAAAGGAATTGACGGGGACCCGCACAAGCGGTGGATGATGTGGTTTAATTCGATGCAACGCGAAAAACCTTACCCACCTTTGACATGTACGGAAGTTACCAGAGATGGTTTCGTGCTCGAAAGAGAACCGTAACACAGGTGCTGCATGGCTGTCGTCAGCTCGTGTCGTGAGATGTTGGGTTAAGTCCCGCAACGAGCGCAACCCTTGCCATTAGTTGCTACATTCAGTTGAGCACTCTAATGGGACTGCCGGTGACAAACCGGAGGAAGGTGGGGATGACGTCAAGTCCTCATGGCCCTTATAGGTGGGGCTACACACGTCATACAATGGCTGGTACAAAGGGTTGCCAACCCGCGAGGGGGAGCTAATCCCATAAAGCCAGTCGTAGTCCGGATCGCAGTCTGCAACTCGACTGCGTGAAGTCGGAATCGCTAGTAATCGTGGATCAGAATGTCACGGTGAATACGTTCCCGGGTCTTGTACACACCGCCCGTCACACCATGGGAGCGGGTCTCGCCAGAAGTAGGTAGCCTAACCGCAAGGAGGGCGCTTACCACGGCGGGGTTCGTGACTGGGGTGAAGTCGTAACAAGGTAGCCGTATCGGAAGGTGCGGCTGGATCACCTCCTTTCTGGAAAAATGCTGCTTTAAATTGAACGTCCACACTTATCGGTTGTTGGAACAAGCCAAAGCTTGATAGGCAAGGAAACTTGCTTGTTGTGTTGAGGAATGGGTCTGTAGCTCAGCTGGTTAGAGCACTGTGTTGATAACGCAGGGGTCGTTGGTTCGAGCCCAACTAGACCCACCAAGATTCCAATGCCAGTGCAAGAGGATCCTGGGGGATTAGCTCAGCTGGGAGAGCACCTGCTTTGCAAGCAGGGGGTCGTCGGTTCGATCCCGTCATCCTCCACCAAGTTTAAAAATGATAGCGCCTGAAGGTGCTATAATCGTTGGCTCAGCAGATGTTGCAAGGCATGAGGTTGAGAAGCAAGAAAACAGAAATTCAATATAAAAGCAGTCTGAAGCAGACTGCTTTTATATTGATCTTTGATCAATAGGCTGTTCTTTAAAAATTCATAGAGTCGAAATCAGCGTTGCTGGTGGAAAGCGCAAACCAAGGTTTGTGCACCGTGCCATCAGCAACTTTTTGATTGCGTCAAAACAAATATTTTGCGAAAGCAAAGATATTTAGTAATGACGAATATTCTCTAAGCTGTATCGAAAGATACAGCCAAAGATATTCACATTACGGCATAACGCGTGAGGTGCAAGACCTCACCAGTCTTTGAAATCTAGAGCTTTGTGTTTCGCAAGAGACGTCAAAGTTATAGGGTCAAGTGACTAAGAGCATATGGTGGATGCCTTGGCGATGATAGGCGACGAAAGACGTGATAGCCTGCGATAAGCTTCGGGGAGCTGGCAAATAAGCTTTGATCCGGAGATTTCTGAATGGGGGAACCCACCTCGCAAGAGGTATCGCATGATGAATACATAGTCATGCGAAGCGAACCTGGAGAACTGAAACATCTAAGTACCCAGAGGAAAAGACATCAACCGAGATTCCGATAGTAGTGGCGAGCGAATTCGGAAGAGCCTTGCAGTGATAGTCGACCGGTTAACAAAATGGCATGGAAAGGCCAACCATAGTGGGTGATAGTCCCGTATGTGAAAACCGATCGGTGGTACTAGGCTGCAGACAAGTAGGGCGGGGCACGAGAAACCCTGTCTGAATATAGGGGGACCATCCTCTAAGGCTAAATACTCATCATCGACCGATAGTGAACCAGTACCGTGAGGGAAAGGCGAAAAGAACCCCGGGAGGGGAGTGAAATAGATCCTGAAACCGTATGCTTACAAAAAGTCGGAGCCTCGTAAGGGGTGACGGCGTACCTTTTGTATAATGGGTCAGCGACTTACATTCAGTGGCAAGCTTAACCGAATAGGGGAGGCGCAGAGAAATCGAGTCCGAATAGGGCGATCAGTCGCTGGGTGTAGACCCGAAACCAAGTGATCTATCCATGGCCAGGATGAAGGTGCCGTAACAGGTACTGGAGGTCCGAACCCACTAATGTTGCAAAATTAGGGGATGAGCTGTGGATAGGGGTGAAAGGCTAAACAAACTTGGAAATAGCTGGTTCTCTCCGAAAACTATTTAGGTAGTGCCTCAAGTATTACCGTCGGGGGTAGAGCACTGTTTAGGCTAGGGGGTCATGGCGACTTACCAAACCTATGCAAACTCCGAATACCGACGAGTACAGCTTGGGAGACAGAGCACCGGGTGCTAACGTCCGGACTCAAGAGGGAAACAACCCAGACCGCCAGCTAAGGTCCCTAAAATTGGCTAAGTGGGAAACGAAGTGGGAAGGCTAAAACAGTCAGGATGTTGGCTTAGAAGCAGCCATCATTTAAAGAAAGCGTAATAGCTCACTGATCGAGTCGTCCTGCGCGGAAGATGTAACGGGGCTAAGCCAGTTACCGAAGCTGCGGATGTGTCATTTATGGCACGTGGTAGGAGAGCGTTCTGTAAGCCTGTGAAGGTGTCTGGAGACGGATGCTGGAGGTATCAGAAGTGCGAATGCTGACATGAGTAGCGTTAAAGGGGGTGAAAAGCCCCCTCGCCGTAAGCGCAAGGTTTCCTACGCAACGTTCATCGGCGTAGGGTGAGTCGGCCCCTAAGGCGAGGCAGAGATGCGTAGCTGATGGGAAACAGGTCAATATTCCTGTACCGATCAATAGTGCGATGTGGGGACGGAGAAGGTTAGCTCAGCCAACTGTTGGATATGTTGGTTCAAGCCTGTAGTCATGCCTGGTAGGCAAATCCGCCGGGCTAAGATGAGGGGTGATAACGAGTCTGCTTGCAGACGAAGTGAGTGATACCCTGCTTCCAGGAAAAGCCACTAAGCTTCAGCTATTGACGACCGTACCGCAAACCGACACTGGTGCGCGAGATGAGTATTCTAAGGCGCTTGAGAGAACTCAGGAGAAGGAACTCGGCAAATTAACACCGTAACTTCGGGAGAAGGTGTACCCCAAGTCAGTGAAGTTGAACAAACGGAGCTAAAAGGGGTTGCAAAAAATTGGTGGCTGCGACTGTTTAATAAAAACACAGCACTCTGCAAACACGAAAGTGGACGTATAGGGTGTGACGCCTGCCCGGTGCTGGAAGATTAAATGATGGGGTGCAAGCTCTTGATTGAAGTCCCAGTAAACGGCGGCCGTAACTATAACGGTCCTAAGGTAGCGAAATTCCTTGTCGGGTAAGTTCCGACCTGCACGAATGGCGTAACGATGGCCACACTGTCTCCTCCTGAGACTCAGCGAAGTTGAAATGTTTGTGATGATGCAATCTCCCCGCGGAAAGACGGAAAGACCCCATGAACCTTTACTGTAGCTTTGTATTGGACTTTGAACGGATCTGTGTAGGATAGGTGGGAGGCTTTGAAGTGTGGTCGCTAGATCACATGGAGCCAACGTTGAAATACCACCCTGGTGCGTTTGAGGTTCTAACCTTGGTCCATTATCTGGATCGGGGACAGTGCATGGTAGGCAGTTTGACTGGGGCGGTCTCCTCCCAAAGCGTAACGGAGGAGTTCGAAGGTACGCTAGTTACGGTCGGACATCGTGACGATAGTGCAATGGCATAAGCGTGCTTAACTGCGAGACTGACAAGTCGAGCAGATGCGAAAGCAGGACATAGTGATCCGGTGGTTCTGTATGGAAGGGCCATCGCTCAACGGATAAAAGGTACTCTGGGGATAACAGGCTGATACCGCCCAAGAGTTCATATCGACGGCGGTGTTTGGCACCTCGATGTCGGCTCATCTCATCCTGGGGCTGTAGTCGGTCCCAAGGGTATGGCTGTTCGCCATTTAAAGAGGTACGTGAGCTGGGTTTAAAACGTCGTGAGACAGTTTGGTCCCTAT